>NZ_JBVVQW010000097.1:0-216 GCF_055811655.1 Mesorhizobium sp. WSM4809 | reverse complement strand
GAAAAGCCAAGCAGTTGGCTTTTCGTCCGCTGCGCGGACCACGCCTCGACTCCCCGTATAGTGACGGGGAGAAGGGGCTCGCGGTAACCTCGTCGCCTGTCTTGCAACGTTGGAGATTGGCGAAACCGGTAATTACTGCTGTCCAGCCGATAGATGGGTAACAGTTTGAACCGGATAGATAGGTAACAGTTTTCCCCCTTATGATGGGTTCGCGGC
>NZ_JBVVQW010000096.1:0-229 GCF_055811655.1 Mesorhizobium sp. WSM4809 | reverse complement strand
CCGCCCCCCCGCCCCGCGCGGGGGGGGGGCCCGCCCCCCCCCCCGCCCGCCCCCCCCCCCCCCCGCCGGGGGGCCCCCCCCCCCCCCCCCCCCCCCCCCCCCCCCCCCCCGCCCCCCCCCCCCCCCCCCCCCCCCCCCCCCCCCCCCACCCCCCCCCCCCCCCGCCGCCCCCCCCCCCCCCCCGGCCCCCCCCCCCCCCCCCCCCCCCGGGGGCACACCGCGGTAATGG
>NZ_JBVVQW010000095.1:0-234 GCF_055811655.1 Mesorhizobium sp. WSM4809 | reverse complement strand
CCATTATTCAATCACCCCGATTATTTCTTGATCGGTTTGCGCGGACCCTTACGGGTACGTGCGTTGGTCTTGGTACGCTGACCGCGAACCGGGAGACCACGACGATGACGCAAACCGCGATAGCAACCAAGATCCATCAGGCGCTTGATGCTCATGCTGATTTCACGGCGCAGATCACCTTCAACGACAAATTTGGCAACTTCGTCACGCAGCGTGTCGATTTGTCCTTCAGAC
>NZ_JBVVQW010000094.1:0-235 GCF_055811655.1 Mesorhizobium sp. WSM4809 | reverse complement strand
CAGCCAGACAATATTTGATGGGGTAAGTCTGTATGCCTCCGGTTCGCAGCAAGACTATTGGGGCAATAACGATAAAAACAGGAATATCTCTGTTGGGGTTTCCGGCCAGCAATGGGGAGTTGGGGACAGCCTGAATTATCAATACAGCCGCTACACTGATCAAAATAATGACCGCGCACTCTCTTTGAATCTCAGTATTCCGTTAGAACGCTGGTTACCGCGTAGCCGGGTTTCC
>NZ_JBVVQW010000093.1:0-236 GCF_055811655.1 Mesorhizobium sp. WSM4809 | reverse complement strand
CCCGCCCCCCCCCCCCCCCCACCCACCCCCCCCCCCCCCCCCCGCCCGCGCCGCCCCCCCCCCCCGCCCCGCCCCCGCGCCGCGCCCCCCCCCCCCCCCCCCCCGCCCCCGCGCCCCCCCCCCCCCCCCCCCCCCCCCGCCCCCCCCCCCCGCCCGGGCCCCCCCCCCCCCCCCCCCCCCGCCCCCCCGCCCCCCCGCCCCCGCGCCCCCCCCCCCCGCTGCCGCAGGCAATGATC
>NZ_JBVVQW010000092.1:0-238 GCF_055811655.1 Mesorhizobium sp. WSM4809 | reverse complement strand
CCGCCCTTTGGGTTTCCCCCCCGCCCCCACCCCCCCCCCCCGCCGGCGCCCGGGGTAAAAAAAGGGCGCAATTGCCCATACCACCCCCATGCCCCCGGCAACGGGCGGTTGTGGTATAAAAAAACCCCCCCAAACCCCCCCCCCCCCCCCCCCCAATTTGCACCCACCCCAACCGACCACCCACCCGCCACACCCCCCCCCCACCAACCAACAACCCCCCAAAAGGGAGCCCCCCCCC
>NZ_JBVVQW010000091.1:0-238 GCF_055811655.1 Mesorhizobium sp. WSM4809 | reverse complement strand
CTAAGAGTATCACCAGTATGATGACGTGCTTCATCATAACCCTTTCCTTATTAAAAGCCCTCTTCTCCGGGAGAGGCTTTCCCGTTTCAGCGTCCCGCTGAAATCATCGGCTTACCTCCTTTCGCCCTGAATGCAGTCTATCGCTAACGCGTGAATAAAATAGTTTCCTCTGTGATTATTGCGTAACGACTCGCAAAGAATATTTGCTGGCAGGATCGCAGACTACAAAGCCTGCGGA
>NZ_JBVVQW010000090.1:0-239 GCF_055811655.1 Mesorhizobium sp. WSM4809 | reverse complement strand
CCTCAAACGCGTCGTCCCAGCTAAATTGGTGCTCATCGATCAGCAGACGCATCATCTCAGGAATCGACAGTACCGGATGGGTATCATTGAGATGAATCGCGATTTTATCCGCCAGGTTATCGTAGGTTTTATGCAACTGATAATGGCGGCTTAAAATGTCCTGAATGGTCGAGGAAACCAGGAAGTATTCCTGACGCAGGCGCAGCTCACGCCCGGAGTAGGTGGAGTCATCCGGATAC
>NZ_JBVVQW010000089.1:0-240 GCF_055811655.1 Mesorhizobium sp. WSM4809 | reverse complement strand
ATTTATCAAATAATGAAAATGTTATAGGTAACTACGAGCAAGTAAGTTTTACCGAACAAGAAATCAAAGCAATTGATGAAAGATACTGGCCATTTGCTGTGCCAGAGGAAGAGGTGGTAGAAAGATGAAATATAGAAAGAAACCAGTAATTATTGAAGCGGTGCAATTTAATCGATCAAAAGCGGAAAAGGATGTTGCAAAGTACTATCCGATGGTTACAGATATGGCTAGATTAACTAC
>NZ_JBVVQW010000088.1:0-240 GCF_055811655.1 Mesorhizobium sp. WSM4809 | reverse complement strand
ATCTGGATGTACCAGACGGCAGTCGCGCATGATGATCTCCTGCTTTGGCGATCCCATCGCAACGGTGACGATTTGCGCACCGCTGGCATGAATGCGTTCAAACAGCGCCTGACGCTGCTCGGGTTTAAAATAACCATCCTGACTGCCAACGATATTCACATTCCACTGGTTGCGCAGTTTAGCTTCAGTTTGCGCCAGCACTTCAGGTTTACCGCCCACAAGAAATACCGGCGTCCCTTC
>NZ_JBVVQW010000087.1:0-243 GCF_055811655.1 Mesorhizobium sp. WSM4809 | reverse complement strand
GAGTCTGGCCTGCTGGGTCTGACCGAAGTGACCAGCGACTGCCGCTATGTTGAAGACAACTACGCGACGAAAGAAGACGCGAAGCGCGCAATGGACGTTTACTGCCACCGCCTGGCGAAATACATCGGTGCCTACACTGCGCTGATGGATGGTCGTCTGGACGCTGTTGTATT
This sequence comes from Mesorhizobium sp. WSM4809, assembly GCF_055811655.1. NCBI lineage: Bacteria > Pseudomonadati > Pseudomonadota > Alphaproteobacteria > Hyphomicrobiales > Phyllobacteriaceae > Mesorhizobium > Mesorhizobium sp. WSM4809. The sequence goes on along the minus strand of NZ_JBVVQW010000087.1, from coordinate 70 downwards.
CACTGGTGGTATCGGTGAAAATGCCGCAATGGTTCGTGAACTGTCTCTGGGCAAACTGGGCGTGCTGGGC
>NZ_JBVVQW010000086.1:0-249 GCF_055811655.1 Mesorhizobium sp. WSM4809 | reverse complement strand
CCGCATTCCTCCACCCCGGTGTAATGGGCCCGGCTAAGGGGAGGGGCAGCGGGTCGCGCCGGCGGGTGAGGGGGTCGGGGGCTCACCGGGGGGGGGGGGGGGGGGGGGTGGGCGACTGGGCGCCGCGGGGGGGGGGCGGGGGGGGGGGGGCCGGGGTTTTGCCGCGGGGATTTGCCCGGCGGCCCGCGCCCAATGAGGGGCGAAGATGACCCGCGTGGCGGGGGGGGGTATTAACAACTGGCGCGGCCC
>NZ_JBVVQW010000085.1:0-251 GCF_055811655.1 Mesorhizobium sp. WSM4809 | reverse complement strand
CTCATAGCGATACTGGTAGCCGGCGCGCGCAAGCGCGCTGATCGCCGGCGAACAGGTTCGCTGGGGGGTTGCGGCTGTGGCCCGGCGGGGTCCCGCGGGCCGTGTTCCCGGCCGCCCGCGTGCGCTTGGCGGCGCGGGCGGCCCCGCCCGCCTCGGCCCGTGGGGCGCGCGGGTGCCTCCCTGGGCGGGGTGCCTGCTGGGCGCCTCTAATATCTTTCTCTGCCCCTCACCCCCGCGGGTAGGCTGGGTGC
>NZ_JBVVQW010000084.1:0-251 GCF_055811655.1 Mesorhizobium sp. WSM4809 | reverse complement strand
GATGCTTATGTGATGAATAGCGAGTTAACGGTGAACGCGGGGAATGTTGCTGACGGATCGTCAGGCGTTATATTAAACGCCACCATACCGGCCGGGGCGGGCAGTTCTTTTGTGTGGACTGGTTTTAATGTTGATTTAACTGTCAACGATAGTTCATATAGAAAATTTGGGCTTCCGTTTGCGCTTCACAATCCAATAAACAACCCGCCTTTTGTGACGGACACTCCTTTTGCTGTTGATGAATCTGGGTA
>NZ_JBVVQW010000083.1:0-252 GCF_055811655.1 Mesorhizobium sp. WSM4809 | reverse complement strand
CGGTGAGATCGAGGCGGCCAAGGCCTATGGCCTCAGCGGCTTCAAGCTCTACGCCCACGTGATAATGCCATCGGTATTGCGCCGATCACTCCCCTTCTACAGCAATGAAGTGATCCTGATGCTGCACTCCACCACGGTGGCCTTCACCGCTACCGTGCCGGACATTCTCAAGGGGGCCCGCGACGCGAACTCGGCGACCTACATGACGTTCGAGTCCTTCGGCATCGCCGCGCTGCTTTACCTGATCATCAC
>NZ_JBVVQW010000082.1:0-254 GCF_055811655.1 Mesorhizobium sp. WSM4809 | reverse complement strand
GATTAACGCCAGGCTCCAGCGCCTGATACGCCTCGACCGCCGGGTGGCTGGTGGAACCACAAAGTGGGCAAGGCTGACCCGCCTGTAACTGTGCACGTTGAGCTTCCAGCGTTTTGATGCGCGCTTCCTGCTCGCAAATGGTTTTCACATCGGCAAGTTGCTGCGTCTTTTCTTTATAACGCTGGCGCATTTCGTTAAGTGCGGCGTTACGTTGCGTCTGTTCTTGCGTGACATTCTGGATAGCGACCTGTAAC
>NZ_JBVVQW010000081.1:0-255 GCF_055811655.1 Mesorhizobium sp. WSM4809 | reverse complement strand
AATGCTAGGTCCATTTGCGAAATCTTTTTTCAAAAAGCGATATCAAAATCCATTATGAGATTTTCACAATCGATCTACTTAGGCAATCTGATTGCGCGCGCTGTGTAATGCAATCAATAGAACGAGCGCATTAGCGATTTAGTGAAAAATACAACAAACTCAAAACGTTATAGAACCCACCCGCTCAACAAAATTGGAGCGGATAATGTACTGGTTCATCGCTGGCTGCTACGCTTGCATCCTCTGCGCTTACCT
>NZ_JBVVQW010000080.1:0-257 GCF_055811655.1 Mesorhizobium sp. WSM4809 | reverse complement strand
AGATATACGGAGAATGTATGACAACTAAACCAGATGATGACAAGGGACTCAATAGAAAACTAATGCGGATTAAAACAAGTGATGAAGCACTAGAGCTAGGTAAACTACTTAGCTACAAAGAAATCGAGGCAGTTGTTCAAGTTGTAGAAGCCCACATCGACAAGAAAGTTAATGAGGTGCTAGATAGAGTTGAGGCTGAAGCTGGCTGGTACTCCCAACAATTTAATGACCAAGCAAGAAAAGACAATATTGAGGAT
>NZ_JBVVQW010000079.1:0-259 GCF_055811655.1 Mesorhizobium sp. WSM4809 | reverse complement strand
GACTATGCGCTGGCATTTTTCTGGTACAAACAAGCTGCATTACAAGGCCATAGTGACGCGCAAAACAATCTGGCCGATCTTTATGAAGACGGAAAAGGCGTTGCTCAAAACAAGACACTCGCCGCATTCTGGTATTTGAAAAGCGCACAGCAGGGTAATCGGCACGCCCAGTTTCAAATTGCATGGGATTATAACGCTGGCGAAGGGGTGGACCAGGACTATAAGCAAGCGATGTACTGGTATCTGAAGGCTGCCGCTC
>NZ_JBVVQW010000078.1:0-259 GCF_055811655.1 Mesorhizobium sp. WSM4809 | reverse complement strand
CCGTCGCCGCCGGCGGCCCGGGCCCCCCCCCCCCCCCCCCACACCCCCCCCCCCCCCCCCCCCCCCTGCCCCCCCCCCCCCCCCCCCCCCCCCCGCCGGGGGGGGGGGGGGGGGCGCCCCCCCCCCCCCCCCCCCGGGGGGGGGCGCCGCCCCCCCCCCCCCCCCCCCCCCCCCCCCCGCCCCGGGGCCCCCCCCCGGGGCCCCCCACCCTGCGCCCCCGCCCCCCGGCCGTTCAAATGCCCCGGTTTCAGCACGAGAT
>NZ_JBVVQW010000077.1:0-264 GCF_055811655.1 Mesorhizobium sp. WSM4809 | reverse complement strand
GATATGGGGGAACGCAGGAGATGATTTTTTCATCTACATTCGTTGGTAAATATAGCTTTGGTCACTACGACTTAAACCTTCCTCAATCACAGCCATTCGCCGGGCGATACGGCAAACAAACTAAGTGAAACATCATCCTGAAACCACCAACATCAACAAGCCTCTCCAGATCGACTTCAGAAGTGACCAGTTACAAGCCACAAACCAGGAAACATATTTCATGATGAGAATTATGCTCAGCCTGATGGCGGGTAAACACTGATT
>NZ_JBVVQW010000076.1:0-264 GCF_055811655.1 Mesorhizobium sp. WSM4809 | reverse complement strand
AATCCACAATCAACGCCTGAGATTTTCACTCGTCAGTGTGAACACAATTTTCCCCTCACCCTAACCCTTTTCCCGAAGGGGCGAGGGGACTGTCCGGGCACTTTTGGGCCGTTTTCATCAGTCTGAGGCGTTAATCAGCGCCCCTTCTTTTTACGCCCCGGCGAGGTAAAACGCTTACCGTTGGACGCCGGGCGACCGCCTTTTTCCGCCGTTTTTTCCATCTTAACGACTGGACGTTTGATGCCCGCTGTTTTCGGTTTGGCC
>NZ_JBVVQW010000075.1:0-267 GCF_055811655.1 Mesorhizobium sp. WSM4809 | reverse complement strand
TTTGGCAGCAGCACGGTCTCGATCGGATAGGGCAGATGATAGTTCAGGCCGGGCTCGACGGTGCGCACATGCTTGCCGAAGCGCAGCACGACGCCGAGCTCTTCGGACTGCACCCGGAAGACGCCCGACAGCAGCCAGAACGCGATGATGAGCAGCACGATCAACGTAATGCCAATGCCGGAGAAATAGCCGCCCGGCATGATCTGCTGGAGGCGATCCTGGCCGCGCCGCAGAAGGTCTTCCAGATCCGGCGGCCTTGGCCCGACC
>NZ_JBVVQW010000074.1:0-273 GCF_055811655.1 Mesorhizobium sp. WSM4809 | reverse complement strand
CTGTAGCCAGCGCAGGCCCCCCTCGCCACCGCGCGATGCAACGTTGGTATCGCCGTTGATCGCCATCAGTAGGAGCAAGGTATCGAGCAATGCCAGTTCAGGATCTAACCCCTGATCCAGCAGAGTGAGGTAATGCGGCAAGGCGTGATTGATCACCAGTGGATAACCCGCTTCGGCTTCACCGCGTGCGCCGGTAAGGCCAAGCTGTTGGTACAACCGTTGACCTGCCGTCAGTTGTGAATTATTGGTACGCAGTTCGCGATCGGTCAGGCC
>NZ_JBVVQW010000073.1:0-278 GCF_055811655.1 Mesorhizobium sp. WSM4809 | reverse complement strand
GCCTTATATAGGGTAACAACGTTGAAAAACCACATGTGATGATATTGTGATAGTTAGCGATGCCGGGTTTGTATCGTGCCTTTTCATTTATTTCCAGCGGTATAGCTGATAAATAATCCCTTAGTACATCAGGAACCTTATAAAAAAACCCGCGTTCTGCAAACCTTTCTCGATAAAAGTGACAACCACTGAGTAAACAGATCAATGGAAGTAAATTCCAATTGTTTATTGGATTTGCCCCTATATTTCCAGACATCTGTTATCACTTAACCCATTAC
>NZ_JBVVQW010000072.1:0-310 GCF_055811655.1 Mesorhizobium sp. WSM4809 | reverse complement strand
AACTGAAACGCCTCGGCTTCCAGTTGATTGACGGGATCGACCTCTCCGAGGAGATGGCCGAAAAGGCCCGGAAAACCCGCGCCTACCGGCACATCCAAGCCAAGGTCGACCTTAACGGGCCCCTCTCCGACTGCTCCAGTGCGATCTACGACATTACGGTTTGCTGCGGCGTCTTCACGGTCGGTCACATCCGACCGGACGCACTGCGCGAACTGGCTCGCGTCACGCGTCCCAACGGATTCATCATCGTAAGCACCCGCAAGAGCTATGCGGAGGCTTCGTCCTTTGAAGGTGAGGTGCGTCGTCTGGA
>NZ_JBVVQW010000071.1:0-337 GCF_055811655.1 Mesorhizobium sp. WSM4809 | reverse complement strand
TGGTCAGATCGACCAACGGAACATCGCGATAGGTGTCTGACAGCCTGGCGGTCGCTGGCGAGGCGGGTTCTGGAACCATTGCCGGTAGTGCTGCCGCTGCAGCTTCCCTCATCCGACCGCGATGGACGAGCCAAAAGTCGTTGCGTCCTTCCGGCCTCTCGGCGGTGTAGCCGTGACCTTTGATCTCGTAGTTCCATTTCGGGTTTTCCGCATCCGGCAAGAGGCCATGGTGGTCCAAGGAAGAGAGCATTGCGTCTGGGACGCGTTGAGTCCCATGGGAGAAGCCTTTGGGGACGGCGAATGAGACGTCTATGGAGTTCTCGATGGCAGCGAGGGG
>NZ_JBVVQW010000070.1:0-368 GCF_055811655.1 Mesorhizobium sp. WSM4809 | reverse complement strand
ACTTCGAGTTCGGTCTCGGCGGTCTTGGCTTCCTCAACCGTGATGACGCCTTCGTTGCCGACCTTCTGCATCGCTTCCGCGATCATCTTGCCGACCGACTCGTCGCCATTGGCCGAGATCGTGCCGACCTGGGCGACTTCCTCGGAAGTCTTGATCTTCTTGGCAGCCTTGCCGAGCGCGCCGACGACTTCGGTCACGGCCAGATCGATGCCGCGCTTCAGGTCCATCGGGTTCATGCCGGCGGCAACGGCCTTGTGGCCTTCCTGGACGATCGACTGTGCCAGAACGGTTGCGGTCGTGGTGCCGTCGCCGGCGATGTCGTTGGTCTTCGAAGCAACTTCGCGGACCATCTGCGCGCCCATGTTCTC
>NZ_JBVVQW010000069.1:0-380 GCF_055811655.1 Mesorhizobium sp. WSM4809 | reverse complement strand
TATTTCGGGTCACCGAACGCGGCCCGCATAAACGCCTGCTGATCGATGAGGTGAAGCATCGCCTGGCGCGCCTTTACACTATCGAAGGGCTTCTGCAGACAGTTCATTCGCAGGTACATGTCTTGGCCGGACTTCAGATTTTTCACTACAAGATCGGGATCGCTCTCGATCACCGAGAGCAGATCCACGGATGGCGATTCGAAGTAATCAATCTCACCCGCTTGTAGGGCGGCAAGAGCCGTCTGCTGGTCACGGATATTCTCCCAAACGACACGATCGACGTTGACGATCTTCCCACCGGCTAATCCGCTGGGCGGCTCCTTGCGCGGTATGTATCTCTCATTGCGATCATAGGTGAAGCTTGCGCCGGGCTTTGCAAG
>NZ_JBVVQW010000068.1:0-448 GCF_055811655.1 Mesorhizobium sp. WSM4809 | reverse complement strand
AACTGAACCGTGGCGCGCTGGATGTGGCTCTCGGACACCTGGGCGTACCGTTTACCTGTATCGGGCAAATGACCGCCGATATCGAAGGGCTTTGTTTTATTCGTGACGGCGAACCTGTTACATTAGACTGGAAAGGATATGACCATTTTGCCACGCCATAAAGATGTCGCGAAAAGTCGCCTGAAGATGAGTAATCCGTGGCATCTACTTGCTGTCGGATTCGGAAGTGGATTAAGCCCGATCGTTCCTGGGACGATGGGCTCGCTGGCAGCGATTCCGTTCTGGTATCTGATGACCTTTTTGCCCTGGCAGCTCTACTCGCTGGTGGTGATGCTGGGGATCTGTATCGGCGTCTATCTTTGTCATCAAACGGCGAAAGACATGGGTGTGCACGATCATGGCAGCATTGTCTGGGACGAATTTATTGGTATGTGGATCACGCTCATGG
>NZ_JBVVQW010000067.1:0-453 GCF_055811655.1 Mesorhizobium sp. WSM4809 | reverse complement strand
TAAGGCATGATGCGCGCAGGGAGTAGGGGAGTAGGGGAATAGGGGAGGCTATTCGGCTGCAAGTTTACGGATGAGAAGCCGAAGAAGCTTTCCCACACTTTCGGTACTCGCCAACAATGGGCCGGACGTCGCTTTCGGCGCGATGCCAATACGTTCAGCAATCAGAAGCTGAGTTTCCAGCTCCTTCAATGATCCTTGGGCAATACGGAGAAATTGCAGATAGGAGCCTCGAATTTCCCTGCCATACCCCTCGGCTATGTTTGCCGGCACCGACGTTGCAGAGCGCCGCACTTGGCTGGTCAGCCCATAAAGTTCTTCTTTGGGCCAGGATTTAGTAGCACCGTAGACCGCCACCGCAAGATCCATCGCCTGCTCCCAAACAAGCAAGTCCTTGTAGGACCCTGTTTTTTCGGTCATCCGTCCCTACTCCCCTACTCCCCTACTCCCCTACTC
>NZ_JBVVQW010000066.1:0-514 GCF_055811655.1 Mesorhizobium sp. WSM4809 | reverse complement strand
CTCGGGCTGGCGAACCTTCGTATTGTGGCGGACATTGCGTGGCCCGGCGGTGTGCTGGGAGCCATCGTCGGCACGCTGTTTTGGGTGATCGCCCGACCGGATCGACAGCCGTCTTAGCCCCTCATCAGCGTGCCGAATGCTGCCCGCGTGTGATCGGAGTCCGGCGCATGCGTACAGGAATTTCCTTTTCCGTTTTGCACAGGCATCAGGAGTTCATCCGCTTTCTCAAGGCCATCGATGCCGAAGTGCCGGCCGGCAAGCACGTCCACGTCATCCTCGACAACTATGCCGCCCATAAGCACCCCAAGGTGCGGGCCTGGCTCGACCGCAATCAGCGTTTCACCTTCCACTTCACGCCAACCTCCAGTTCGTGGCTCAACGCGGTCGAGGGTTTTTTCGCTAAGTTGTCCAGACGACGCCTCAAGCGCGGCGTCTTCCATTCCGTCGTCGACCTCCAGGCCGCCATCAACCGCTTTCTTGCCGACTACAACCAACAGCCCAAACCGTTCGTCTG
>NZ_JBVVQW010000065.1:0-544 GCF_055811655.1 Mesorhizobium sp. WSM4809 | reverse complement strand
GAGACGACGAGCTTGACGCCGCGCAGGCCGCGACGGGTCAGCTTGCGCAGGAACTCCGTCCAGATCGGCTCGGCCTCCGAGGTGCCGATCTCCATGCCCAGCACCTCGCGCCGGCCGTCCGCGTTGACGCCGACGGCGATGATGACGGCGACCGAGACGATGCGGCCGCCGCGGCGCACCTTCAGGTAGGTGGCGTCGATCCACAGATAGGGCCAATCGCCCTCGATGGGTCTTTCAAGGAACGCCTTGACCTTGCCGTCGATCCCTCGCACAGCCGGCTGACTTCGCTCTTGGAGATGCCGCTCATCCCCATAGCCTTGACCAGGTCGTCAACCGAGCGTGTCGAGATGCCTTGCACATAAGCTTTCTGAATGACGGCGGTCAGCGCCTTCTCGGCCATGCGGCGCGGCTCGAGGAAGCCGGGGAAGTAGGAGCCCTTCCTAAGCTTGGGAATGCGCAACTCGACGGTGCCGGCCCGCGTCTCCCAATCCCGCTCGCGGTAACCGTTGCGTTGAGCGAGCCGCAACGGGTTCTTCTCGCCATA
>NZ_JBVVQW010000064.1:0-561 GCF_055811655.1 Mesorhizobium sp. WSM4809 | reverse complement strand
GCGGTCGTGGTGCCGTCGCCGGCGATGTCGTTGGTCTTCGAAGCAACTTCGCGGACCATCTGCGCGCCCATGTTCTCGAACTTGTCTTCAAGCTCGATTTCCTTGGCGACGGTGACGCCGTCCTTGGTGATGCGCGGGGCGCCGAACGACTTGTCGATGACGACGTTGCGGCCCTTGGGGCCGAGCGTGACCTTCACCGCGTCGGCGAGGATGTTGACGCCGCGCAGCATGCGCTCGCGGGCATCACGGGAGAATTTTACGTCTTTGGCAGCCATTTTTAGCTCCTGGCAGGGGCTTTGATCGAGCCCGGGAATTCAGTTGACGGGGAAAGGCCTGATATCAGCCGATGATGCCCATGATGTCGGATTCCTTCATGATCAGAAGGTCTTCGCCATTGAGCTTGACTTCGGTGCCCGACCACTTGCCGAACAGGATGCGGTCGCCGGCCTTGACGTCCAGCGGGACCAGCTTGCCAGCTTCGTCACGAGCGCCGGAGCCGACAGCGATGATCTCGCCTTCCTGCGGCTTTTCCTTTGCCGTGTCGGGGATGATGATCCCGCC
>NZ_JBVVQW010000063.1:0-669 GCF_055811655.1 Mesorhizobium sp. WSM4809 | reverse complement strand
GATCGTGTCCCAGGGAGTGGTGTAGCTGACGGCTTGGTCGCCGCGCTGTCCGGCAAGAGCCGGGCAGATCAGCGCGCCACGGCTGGCAGGCTGATCAGGGGATCATCGCTCATCTGGCTTATCGTTTCCAGAGTCATATATCTGGCGCGCTGCACGGCCCATTCATCGTTCTGTTCGAGCAGGATCGCGCCGACGAGGCGGACGATGGCGTCGTCGTTGGGGAAGATGCCGACAACCTCGGTGCGCCGCTTGATCTCGCCGTTGAGGCGCTCGATCGGATTGGTCGAGTGCAGTTTGGCGCGATGTTCCTTCGGGAAGATCATGTAGGCGAGCACGTCGGGCTCGGCGTCGTCCATGATTGTCGCCAGCTTCGGCACCTTGGGCCGGATCTGGTCGGCGACGGCGCGCCATTGTACGGACGCGGACTCGGGCGTTTCCTGGGCGAAGGCGGTGGCGATGAAGGCGGAGACGACCCTGCGGCCGCTCTTGCCGGCATGGGCCAGTACGTTCCTCATGAAGTGGACGCGGCAGCGCTGCCAGGTGGCGCACAGCACCTTGGTGACGGCCGCCTTGATGCCTTCATGGGGCATCGGAGACGACGAGCTTGACGCCGCGCAGGCCGCGACGGGTCAGCTTGCGCAGGAACTCCGTCCAGATCGGCTCGGCCTC
>NZ_JBVVQW010000062.1:0-676 GCF_055811655.1 Mesorhizobium sp. WSM4809 | reverse complement strand
TTTGCTTGAGCATGGCCTCAAGAGACGTGTCGAGGTTATCGTGCAGGCCTTTGGCATGATCCCGCCGATGGTCTCAGGCACAGCCCGTATAGCGACCATGCCCTCCCGGCTGGTTGAGCATTTTAAGAAACCTTCCCACTAAAGATCATCGAACTTCCGCTGCCGCTTCCCGCATTTACCGAGGCGCTGCAATGGCCCGCCCTTCACAACAGTGATGTGGCAAGCATCTGGATGCGAGAGATATTGTTGCAGGAGGCGTCTCGAATGACTTCTCCGCAGGACGCCAAAAAGGGTCGCAAGCCCTGATTGATACCGCGTCTCACGCCGCCACTCGCGTCAATAGCCCGCGTCGGACGAGATCAATGCTCGCGGCAAGCGCGCCTGCGAGGTCGTCCTGCGGGTCGGCTGCGTCGAAAAACGGTGCGAATGAGAAGGGTCCCCCATAGCCGCCATCAAGCAGCGCCCGGATCTGGCTGCCATTGTCGGAACCGACTAGGACGCGATCCGGGTAGATCCAGTGGATCGGATCGTTCACGCTTGAAATGTGCACGAGACCAGTCAGTTCGCAGGAGAAGAATGGCTCCCCGGCGAGCGTGTGATGAAATGTGTCGTGCACGAGGCGGAAGACGGACTGGCCATCAATGGCGGCAATGGCCTTAGCCGCTTCGTTCTTCGA
>NZ_JBVVQW010000061.1:0-689 GCF_055811655.1 Mesorhizobium sp. WSM4809 | reverse complement strand
CCGACGGCGCATGCCAACACCAACAGCGTGTCGGAAGGCGCGCAGGCCTCGGGCAACGTGCTGACGGACGGGACGGCGGACGTTCTGGGTGCCGACGGTGCTGCACCTGGCGGCGCGGTGACGGGCGTGGCAACCGGTTCGAACGTCTCGAACCCGGTTAGCGGCAATCTCGGCGGAGCCGGGATCGCGGGCCAGTACGGCACGCTGGTCCTGGGCACCAACGGCGCCTACACCTACACGGCCAATCCCAACGCGGTGACCACCAACGCGGTCGATCACTTCGTCTACACCATCACCGACGGCGACGGCGACACCTCGACGGTGACGCTGGACATCACCGTCAACAATGTGACGGTGACGGCATCCGACACCGATGCGCTGGTCAGCGAGAAGGGCCTTGCGACGGGCAGCGACGCAGCCGGCAACAGCGAGATCTTCAACGGCGCGATCACGCCGGCCGGCGGCACCGGCCCGTACACCTATACGCTGACCTCGCCGGCCAGCGGCAGCTACGGCAATCTGGTGCTCAACGCCAACGGCACCTACACCTACACGCTGACCCAGACCTATGACGGTGTGACGACCAACAATGGCATCACCACCGAGCAGGACAAGGACAGCTTCACCTATACGGTGACCGACGCCCACGGCAACACCACCACCGGCTCCATCCTGGTCGACATCGTCGA
>NZ_JBVVQW010000060.1:0-714 GCF_055811655.1 Mesorhizobium sp. WSM4809 | reverse complement strand
AATCCGCTGGGCGGCTCCTTGCGCGGTATGTATCTCTCATTGCGATCATAGGTGAAGCTTGCGCCGGGCTTTGCAAGCGCTTCATTGAACTTGAAGGGTCCCGAACCGATATTCGCGGTCACCTGCTCCGTTGCTGGCCGGCTGGCGTCTTTCTCGCGCATGATGAACAGGTTCGACGACGATGCCGCAAATATGTCGATCAAAAGTCCGAAGGGATCCTTAAGCGCGATCGCGAAGGTTTTGTCGTCCCTCCTCGAGATGTCGCGGGCGCGCTCCATGAGCAACTGTCCAGCGCCCACCTGGCCCCAGCGACGGATCGACGCGACGCAGTCCGCTGCAGTGACGGGGGTGCCATCATGCCAGCCCAACCCGTCCCGAAGCTCGAACGTATAGGTCTTCTTGTCCTCGGAAACACCCCACTTCCCCACCATTTGCGGCTGCGGCATGAAGTTGGAGTCGAGTGCGAACAGCGTGTCGTAAATTGCGAGGCCGTGGTCCTGAGTGATGTCAGCTGTCGTAACAATCGGATCAAAGACGGTCAGGTCGCCCTTGACCATGCGGACCGTCCGTGCGGCGACCGGCGCAGTCTGTGCTCGCAGGACGGACGGGATCGATATAGCCGTTCCGGCGGCCAGGCCCGCCTTGATGAGGTCACGTCGAGAGATTGTCATGTCTCAGTTCCCCTTTGAGCCGATCGCACGGATGACCCATGTC
>NZ_JBVVQW010000059.1:0-863 GCF_055811655.1 Mesorhizobium sp. WSM4809 | reverse complement strand
TCGGCCAGCGCCTTGCCGACCGCCGGCGCCTGCTGCAGGCCATGGCCGGAGAATCCGTTGGCGAACAGGAAATTGCCGACTTCGGGATGCGGGCCGATCACCGCGTTCTGGTCGAGCGTGTTGTAGTCGTAGTGGCCGGCCCAGGCGCGGGTCGGCTTGATTGCCTCGAAGGCGGGAATGCGGGTCGCCAGCACCGGCCAGATCACCTCTTCGAACAGCGGCCAGTTTACCTCGAAGTCACCGGGATCGGGTGCGCAGTCGCCTTCCTCCGGTTCGGCGCCGCCGGTGAGGTAGACCGAGCCTTCCGGACGGACATAGATGCCGGAGGGATCGACCAGCAGCGGCATATCGGCATATTTCTCGCGCGCCTCGAAGACGAAGACATTGCGCTTGCGCGGCTCGACCGGCAGCTCAAGCCCGGCCATGGCAGCCACCTTGCCGGCGTTCGGGCCGGCGGCGTTGACGACGATGCCAGCCTCCAGCGTCTCGCCATTGCCGAGGCTCACGCCGGTGACGCGATTGCCATCGCGCGCGATGGCGGTGACATCGGCGGTGATGAAATCGACTTTCTTCTGCCGCAGCGCCTTGCGGAACAGCGTCAGCATCGCATCCGCGTCGAACCAGCCTTCGCCGGTGCGGCCATAGGCGCCGGCTGAAATGCCCTCGGTCGACAGCCACGGGAACCGGCGCGTAAGCTGGTCGGCATCCTCGAGCACGATGTCGGCGCCCTCAGCCATCTGCGCCTCGTGATTGCTCTTGAGGATCGGCAAGCCGTTCTCGCCGGCAAGGATGAGGTAGCCGCCTTCGCGAAAGCCGATATCGGCGTCGGCGCCGAACTCTTCCTTCAGCCGCCGGAACAGCTT
>NZ_JBVVQW010000058.1:0-866 GCF_055811655.1 Mesorhizobium sp. WSM4809 | reverse complement strand
ATAGGTAACAGTTTTCCCCCTTATGATGGGTTCGCGGCAGCGCCAAGCGGTTGGGTTGGCGCGGCGCTGCGGCGAACCAGTTTCCTGTGCTTGTGGTCGATGAAGCCGAGCGGATGGGCATGGAAGCGCACCGCCCATTGGCCGTTCTCAGTCTCTTCGATGGCAATCGGCTCGCCTGCCAGCGTGGCCGAGACGTAGATCTCTGCGCCCTGCCATTTGACGGCGCCGTTCTGGCGCACGCTGCGCACCGCCGCCTCGGCCGGATAGTCCGGCTCGGGAATCGTCTTAGGCATGGGACGGGTCGAGGGACGGTAATGCTGCGCCGGGGTGCCCATGCCAAGCGCCTCGTGCGGGCGCTCCTCATTGTAGCTGCGCCGGAAGGCCTCGAAAGCCTGAGCTTGAGCCGCCCTGTCGGCCTCCGGTGCCTTGGCCATCGGCAGCATGGTCAGGTGGAAGCGCTCATGGCGCCCGTTCTGCTGCGGCTTGCCCGGCTGGATGCGCTCAAGAGCGATGCCAAGCTTGATGAAGCGCGCCGCAAGCGGCGTCAGACCCGTGACGCCAGGCGATGCGAAGGGTGGGCCATTGTCGCTTCTGAACCGATCCGGCAGCCCATGCTCTTCAAACAGGCGCTCAAACACCGGCCAGGCCTCGGCGTCCGCCGTCGAACCCGTCGCTTCGAGCGCCAGAAGATAGCGGCACGCCCCATCCATCACCGTCAGCGGCTCGCAGCGCCACCCGTCGCCAGTCCGGAACCAGCCCTTGTGATCGCCCGTCCACAGCGCGTTCGGCCCCTCGGGCTCCGGCCATGGACCGTTGCCGGCCGCCTTCCAGCGCCTGCGCTTACGCCCCACAAGTCCATGCCGCTT
>NZ_JBVVQW010000057.1:0-989 GCF_055811655.1 Mesorhizobium sp. WSM4809 | reverse complement strand
TTCGCTCAGCTGCCGCCCGATTGCGAGGGTTTGCGTACTCTCAGTCCTCTGCCTTTTCACAGGCCGCAACAGGGCTGTGTGATGTTCATTGTTTATGATGGCGCCCCCGCTGTTCACGCGGTTGTTCCTGTCAAGTGTACTCATCAGCTCGTCCTGGGCCTCGCGCGTCTGGCCCAAGTGCCGGTCAAACGGGGCTGGCGCGACTTGTCGGGCTTGCTGCTCTTGCAAGACGGCGTGTTGTACCTGCGACCCGGCTGCTGCAAATGCATCCGCGGGGATTGCGGCAAGCTCGTGCGGCAAGCGCCCCTGCCTCAGTCGGTTTTGCAGCGCCTGCCGATCGGCGACGAGGTAGTCGAGGTGCAACGGCAGCTGCGGGCCTGGCCGCTCTTCGTTCGCCAATCGAAGAACCAGCTCGCGCGTGCCGTCCACCACGAAGACGCCGCAATCAACACCGTTGTTCTGCTGCGCCATGGCGGGTGTCACCAGGGTGGTCGCGTCCAGTCTTGTTGCGAGCTCCAGTGCAGGCGCGTTGTTGTATCCCTGTCGATTTTGCTGATGAATGGAGTCGTAGTGATAGGCGACCGTTCTTTGCGGGTCGCGGCGATCTACGAGCAGCAGCGACCAATGGGTGCCGCGGTTGCCAGGAGTGCCATCGTTCACTGGCACGAACAGGAAGTCGGGTGGGCCGGCGTTTCGATTATAAATCGACTGCAATGTACCTCGCGCGTCTTGCTGCTCCATGTGGCGCAGCAGATGGGATACCGACGGATCCACCAGCCGCGTTCGAGCGGCGAGCGCTGGATCGACCTGCTGCAGCTGCTGCTCGAGGAATTCGTAATCCCTATGGATATGGGCGTCGCTCAGCAGTTCGGTGGCCCCGAGCACCGCGCCCGCGGGAAGGTTGGACGAGCTTGACGGAAAAGCTCCGATCGGAGCATCGGAGGAGGTGGTCAGATCGACCAACGGAACATCGCGATAGGTGTCTGACA
>NZ_JBVVQW010000056.1:0-1049 GCF_055811655.1 Mesorhizobium sp. WSM4809 | reverse complement strand
CTAGTGGTTTACGCCTGACATAAGAGTCCGGCTTGGGATTCCCTTTTGTGACTGCGCATGCGAGTCTGGCGCATGCGCACAGGAATATTCCTCTCCGTTTCTTCGATTGATCGTCAGCATCTGGGCGCGCTGCTGATTAGAGATCGCGGTGGCAAGAACCAACTGGCCACCAGCAAAGTCGAGACCGGTCCGACGCTGCGCTATACCTACGACGCCAACGGCAATCGCCTGGCGATCATCAACAAACAAACTCAAGTGAGGCAATCCATGCAGCGCCGCACCGTCGCATTTTTCGTGCGCCTTTAGCGGTTCCGCTGTTTGTCCTGGTTTGGTCGTTTGCTGGCCATCTCGCTCTGGGATGGCGGCTGACGATGATGGTCATCGCTGCATTCCTGAGCTACGGCGGCACTCTGGCATTTGGGATTCCCGCATATTTTTTCCTGACAGCGCGGGGTATGACGGCCGCCTGGATCACCGGAGTAGTCGGCTTCGCAATAGGCGCCCTAATGTGGCTCGTATTCTTGGTGCTTTTTCCACTCTCTCTAGCAGGCTGTTGAAAAAGGCACTCGCCACCGGACCGCAGCGATGATTCACTGGTTCCGAAGGGATTCGGAGGTGACGAGTGCGCGGGGGCGACGATCGAACTGGCGAACTGTTCAGCTATGTTGACCTTGAGGCGCGGGTGCGGCGCAATCATCCGTTACGGGCGATTCGGACGATTGTGAATGAAGCCTGTCGGCGCTGGAGCGTGAGTTTGCAGCGCTGTATTCGCCGATCAGGCGGCCCTCGATCCCGCCGGAGAAGCTGCTGCGGGCGATGCTTTTGCAGGCTTTCTATTCGATCCGCTCGGAGCGGCTGTTGATGGAGCGGCTGGAATACGACCTTCTGTTCCGCTGGTTCGTCGGGATTGGCGTTGACGATGCGGCCTGGGATCATTCTGTGTTCTCCAAAAACCGTGACCGGCTGCTGGAGGGCGACATCGCGACAAAGTTCCTTGCTGCGGTGCTGGCGCAGCCCAAGGTCAAGAAGCTCCTGTCCACGGATCACTT
>NZ_JBVVQW010000055.1:0-1163 GCF_055811655.1 Mesorhizobium sp. WSM4809 | reverse complement strand
TTGATGGTGACGACGATGCCGGCACCGACGGTGCGGCCGCCTTCACGGATAGCGAAGCGCAGCTTCTCTTCCATGGCGATCGGCACGATCAGCTCGACATCGACCGTGATGTTGTCGCCCGGCATCACCATCTCGGTGCCTTCCGGCAGCGACACGATGCCGGTCACGTCCGTCGTGCGGAAGTAGAACTGCGGACGGTAGTTGGTGAAGAACGGCGTGTGACGGCCACCTTCGTCCTTGGTCAGGATGTAGGCTTCGGCCACGAACTTCTTGTGCGGCTTCACCGTACCGGGCTTGGCCAGAACCTGGCCGCGCTCGACACCTTCACGATCAACGCCGCGCAGCAGCGCGCCGATGTTGTCGCCGGCCTGGCCCTGATCGAGCAGCTTGCGGAACATTTCCACGCCCGTGCAGGTCGTCTTGGTCGTCGGACGGATGCCGATAATCTCCAGCTCCTCGCCGACCTTGACCACGCCGCGCTCGACGCGGCCGGTCACGACCGTGCCACGGCCCGAGATCGAGAACACGTCTTCGATCGGCATCAGGAACGGCTTGTCGAGCGGACGAACCGGCGTCGGGATGTAGGCATCGACCGCAGCCATCAGCTCGCGGATCGCGTCTTCACCGATCTTCTTGTCGGAATCTTCCAGCGCAGCCAGAGCCGAACCCTTGACGATCGGAATGTCGTCGCCGGGGAACTCGTTCTTGGTCAGAAGCTCGCGAACCTCGAGCTCGACCAGTTCGAGCAGCTCGGCGTCGTCGACCTGGTCGACCTTGTTGAGGAACACCACGATCGACGGCACGCCGACCTGACGCGCCAGCAGGATGTGCTCGCGGGTCTGCGGCATCGGGCCGTCGGCGGCCGACACGACCAGGATCGCGCCGTCCATCTGCGCGGCGCCGGTGATCATGTTCTTCACATAGTCGGCGTGGCCGGGGCAGTCGACGTGAGCGTAGTGGCGGGCAGCCGTCTCGTATTCGACATGCGCCGTCGAGATCGTGATGCCGCGCGCCTTTTCCTCAGGAGCAGCGTCGATCTGGTCGTAGCGCTTGTATTCGCCAAAATACTTGGTGATCGCCGCCGTCAGCGACGTCTTGCCATGGTCGACGTGGCCAATCGTGCCGATGTTCACGTGAGGCTTGTTACGCTCGAATTTACCTTT
>NZ_JBVVQW010000054.1:0-1205 GCF_055811655.1 Mesorhizobium sp. WSM4809 | reverse complement strand
AGCGTGCCGACGATGGCTCCCAGCACACCGCCGGGCCACGCAATGTCCGCCACAATACGAAGGTTCGCCAGCCCGAGACTAACTCCTGAGAACCCCTGACCTAGCAGGCTGTTGAAGAAGTCTGCCGTATTGCCTTGAGGATGGCCTCGTCGCCATT
Source organism: Mesorhizobium sp. WSM4809 (assembly GCF_055811655.1). Classification (NCBI taxonomy): domain Bacteria; kingdom Pseudomonadati; phylum Pseudomonadota; class Alphaproteobacteria; order Hyphomicrobiales; family Phyllobacteriaceae; genus Mesorhizobium; species Mesorhizobium sp. WSM4809. The sequence goes on along the minus strand of NZ_JBVVQW010000054.1, from coordinate 1,048 downwards.
GTGGTAGGCGAATGTGATCTCGATCGAGCCGTCGTCGAGCAATTCGGCATGGCCATCTCCTGTGACTTCGTCCATCTCGTCACATCCGCCCCATGTGAAGTGAACTATCGAGGGGCTGTAGCTCAGATCGAGGCCGGCTTGCAGGGCACCAAAGGCGATCTCGCCGTTGTTGTCGCCGCCGATCGTGATCATGGCGGGGCCGCTGAGGTTCAGGTAACCGCGATCCCACAGATCGGCTTCGACGATCCGCCAGCGGCCGATCAGTTGGCAGCCTGCGGGCGCCGTCATGTCGGGACCGCCAGCAGCTTCGGCAATCGCACCAGATTGTAGGCGGCGGCCGCGAAGGTGAAGGCCCACCCGACGCGGTCGCGGCCGCGTAACTTGGTCTTCTCCTGCCCGGCGATCGTCTTGATCCAGCCGAACGCCTCCTCGATGCGCTTGCGGATGCACTGGCTGACGGCATAGCCGCCGTGCCGGGTGGTGCGGCGATCGATCGCCGAACTTCGCCCGTTCGTGTTCTGCGCCACATGCGGCGTCACCTCATCGAACGCAACTCATTGATGAAGTCCTCCGCGTCATAGGCCTTGTCGGCGCCGAGCGTGATTGTTCGCGGACGATCAGCACGCAGTTCGATCATATGCACGGCCGCCACCCGCTCGGCATGTCCGTCAGCCAGCGTCAGGCAGGCATCGACCAGCAGGCCGTGGCGGTTCTCCATCAGCCCATGCCCGATGAAGCACAGCTTCGTCTCCTTGCCTTTACCCTTGCGGTAGAGTCTGGCGTCAGGATCAGTGGTCGAGGCATGCGTATCGTTCGACCGCTTCTGGCCATGGAAATTCGCTTCCGCGTTACGTCCGCCGCCCTGAATCGGCGGCTCGCCCAAGCCATTCCCCGGGCCTTCGCCCGAACCGTCCTTCGGCTTGACCCTCTTCATCGAAGCCCAGGCCTCGATCAGCGTGCCGTCGACCGACAAGTGATCCGTGGACAGGAGCTTCTTGACCTTGGGCTGCGCCAGCACCGCAGCAAGGAACTTTGTCGCGATGTCGCC
>NZ_JBVVQW010000053.1:0-1207 GCF_055811655.1 Mesorhizobium sp. WSM4809 | reverse complement strand
AGCGTGCCGACGATGGCTCCCAGCACACCGCCGGGCCACGCAATGTCCGCCACAATACGAAGGTTCGCCAGCCCGAGGCTAATCCTGAGAACCCCTGACCTAGCAGGCTGTTGAAGAAGTCAGGCGCGCTCGCAGACGAAGCCTGAATCGTCGGCATTGTGGATGTAGAAGTGGCCCGACGAGGCGACCCGCGGTGCCGATCATCGCCCATCCGCGACCGCAAGCGGGATCGCTTTCGTCGTGACCCTCCCACGAGAATTCCGCGCAGGCCGAGCCGTCTCGCGCGCCGTAGCGGACATCAAGGAAGCCTTTGAGGGCGCCGAAGCCGATCTCGCCGTCCGCCGCGCCTTTGAACGTCAGATGCGCCTCTTCGACGAGATCGAGGAAATCATTGTCCCAGACATCCATTTCGACGATACGCCATCGACCGGCAAAGGCCTTGGCTATGGCTGGAACCTTGGCCATGTCAGCTGGTCCCAGCGATGAGCTTCGGCAGCCGCACCAGATTGTAGGCGGCGGCAGCGAAGGTGAAGCCCCATCCGACGCGGTCCCGGCCGCGCAACTTGGTTTGGCGCTGACCGGCAACCGTCTTGATCCAGCCGAACGCCTCCTCAATGCGCTTGCGAATACGCTGGCTGACGGCATAGCCGCCGTGCCGCGTCGTCCGGCCGTCGATCGCTGAGCTGCGGCCGCTGGTATTCTGCGCCACGTGCGGCGTCACCTTCAGCGAGCGCAACTCATTGATGAAGTCCTCCGCGTCATAGGCCTTGTCGGCGCCAAGCGTGATCGCCTGCGGCCGGTCGGCGCGCGGCTCGATCATGTGCAAGGCCGCCACTCGCTCAGCATGTCCGTCGGCCAGCGTCAGGCAGGCATCGACCAGCAGGCCGTGGCGGTTCTCCATCAACCCATGCCCGATGAAGCACAGCTTCGTCTCCTTGCCTTTACCCTTGCGATAGAGCCTGGCGTCAGGATCGGTGGTCGAGGCATGCGTATCGTTCGACCGCTTCTGGCCATGGAAATCCGCTTCAGCGTTGCGCCCGCCGCCTTGAGTTGGCGGCTCGCCCGAGCCGTCTTTCGGTTTGACGCTTTTCATCGACGCCCAGGCCTCGATCAGCGTCCCGTCGACCGAGAAGTGATCCGTGGACAGGAGCTTCTTGACCTTGGGCTGCGCCAGCACCGCAGCAAGGAACTTTGTCGCGATGTCGCC
>NZ_JBVVQW010000052.1:0-1208 GCF_055811655.1 Mesorhizobium sp. WSM4809 | reverse complement strand
GAGAACATGGGCGCGCAGATGGTCCGCGAAGTTGCTTCGAAGACCAACGACATCGCCGGCGACGGCACCACGACCGCGACCGTTCTGGCGCAGTCGATCGTCCAGGAAGGCCACAAGGCGGTTGCCGCCGGCATGAACCCGATGGATCTGAAGCGCGGCATCGACCTCGCGGTAACCGACGTCGTTGCGACGCTGATCAAGAACGCCAAGAAGATAAAGACCTCGGAAGAGGTTGCCCAGGTCGGCACGATCGCCGGCAACGGCGACGAGTCGGTCGGCAAGATGATCGCTGAAGCGATGCAGAAGGTCGGCAACGAAGGCGTCATCACGGTTGAGGAAGCCAAGACCGCCGAGACCGAACTCGAAGTCGTCGAAGGCATGCAGTTCGACCGCGGCTACCTCTCGCCCTACTTCGTCACCAACGCCGACAAGATGGTTGCCGAACTCGAGGACGTCTACATCCTCCTGCACGAGAAGAAGCTTTCCAACCTCCAGGCCATGCTGCCGGTTCTCGAAGCCGTCGTGCAGACCTCGAAGCCGCTGCTCATCATCTCGGAAGACGTCGAAGGCGAGGCTCTGGCCACGCTGGTCGTCAACAAGCTGCGTGGCGGCCTGAAGATCGCCGCCGTCAAGGCGCCGGGCTTCGGCGATCGCCGCAAGGCCATGCTGGAAGACATCGCCATCCTCACCGGTGGCCAGGTCATCTCGGAAGACCTCGGCATCAAGCTCGAGAACGTCGGCCTCAACATGCTCGGCCGCGCCAAGAAGGTGTCGATCTCCAAGGAGAACACCACCATCGTCGACGGCGCCGGCAAGAAGGAAGAGATCCAGGGCCGCGTCGCCCAGATCAAGCAGCAGATCGAAGAGACCACTTCGGACTACGACAAGGAGAAGCTGCAGGAACGTCTGGCGAAGCTCGCCGGCGGCGTTGCGGTGATCCGCGTCGGCGGTGCGACGGAAGTCGAAGTCAAGGAAAAGAAGGACCGCGTCGATGACGCCCTCAACGCGACCCGCGCGGCCGTCGAAGAAGGCATCGTTCCCGGCGGCGGCGTCGCACTGCTGCGCGCTTCGCTGAGCATCAACGCGGTCGGCGTCAACTCCGACCAGGCCGCCGGCATCAACATCGTGCGTCGTGCGCTGCAGGCTCCGGCCCGCCAGATCGCGGCCAACGCCGGTGCGGAAGCATCGATCGTTGCCGGCAAGATCCT
>NZ_JBVVQW010000051.1:0-1289 GCF_055811655.1 Mesorhizobium sp. WSM4809 | reverse complement strand
TCGCTAGAAGCACCCGCGAGCAACTTGTCCCACATGGGGGTCGATTTCGCCAATGTCAGCTTCTTCGTCGGCGGGCCATCCGAAGCCTATGTGCGTTCTGAGAGGGTGTTGCAAACCATCGGAGCTGTCTCCTTCCATGTCGGAGACATCGGTCAGGGCCAGTCAGCCAAACTACTGACGAACCTACTCTTCTATACGGCAGCCGTGGCGAGCGGCCACGCGCTCTGCCAAAGCGTGCGAGAGGGCGTTCCAGCGCAGCAGGCGTGGCATAAGTTTGTCGCGTCGTCCGCAAACTCCGTTGCAATCGAGCAATTCGTCCCGTTTCTCCTGGATGGCAGCTACGATCGCTCGTGCACTCTGGAGATCGCGGTGAAGGATATGGGCTTGACGGTCCAACTGGCGGACGAACTCGGCGTAGAATTGCCGATCGGGCGCGCGATCGAAAAGCGCTATAGCGAGGCGGGACGGAAGTTCAACCGACACGGCAGCCATCTGCAAGTCGTCGCGCTGGCGGAGGTGGCCTTCGGCGTTGGACTGCAAGTGCCGGGCTATCGCGCGCCATCCAAATACGGTGCCCACCCCGCGCATCCGCAAGACCAGGAATTCCTGACCGATTATATCGGAAGGATCAAACCCAAGCGTGAGCATGTGTTCCCGCTCGACGACGTCCCGCTCACTGACATCCAGATCCGCTTGCTCAAGTCTCTGGTCGACGAGCTCACCCACGTCAATCGCCTGATCCTTGACGAGGCGTTTGATCTTGGACGTGGCATGGGCCTGAGCGATGTCTTGATCCACGACGTTATCACCTGGAGCGTGGGCGCCTCCGCATGGTCGGATAGCCATGCTCAGCAATACAGCAGTGAGCGGCTTGTGCATCTAGCCGGTGCCATTTCGCCGCTGACGATGCCGCATCTCATCTGCCCCCAAATGGAGGAACTGTCATGACGCTCGATCAGCAGACGGCATTGGCGCAAGCGGCACGAAAGCGCATCAAGGATTCCCATGCCCTCGACGGCGACGCCGGCAGCTTGGTCCACTTCTATCGCGGATGGGCCAATTCCTACGAGTTGGATGTCGGTCGCGATGGATACTGCGGGCCGACGATCGTTGCGGAATTGGCGGGCACTGTGCAGACAGCGTATTTGGCCAATAAGCGAGCAGCCATCGCAATCTTGGACGCTGGGTGCGGAACAGGTCTCGTTGGCGTGGAACTGAAACGCCTCGGCTTCCAGTTGATTGACGGGATCGACCTCTCCGAGGAGATGGCCGAAAAGGCCCGGAAAACC
>NZ_JBVVQW010000050.1:0-1356 GCF_055811655.1 Mesorhizobium sp. WSM4809 | reverse complement strand
CAGCCCTGTTGCGGCCTGTGAAAAGGCAGAGGACTGAGAGTACGCAAACCCTCGCAATCGGGCGGCAGCTGAGCGAAATCGGCAATTCAGGCGGCCGCGTGCCGATGCGCGCCCCCATGCAGCAGTTCGGTGAATTGCCATTGGATGGGGTACCGTTTCAAGGGACGGGGGCCGGTCACATCGGAAGGCTGCATGCGCAGGCCGCGCCCTCCGCAAGGCCTGAGCCCCCCGCTGCGATCGAAGACCCCATAAACGTCTCATTCGCCGTCCCCAAAGGGTTCTCCCATGGGACTCAACCCGTCCCAGACGTGATACTCCCTTCCCTGGACCACCGTGACCCCTTGCCGGATGCGGGCCAAGCCCGGCAAGCGAGCTTTGAGCAGCATCACGTGGCCGAGCCGCGCCGAGCCGAAGCTGTCGCGCGTGGCGCCCGTGCTACAGGCTATCCCCATCTGTCCGACGAACACCGGGACCTTATTGATAAAGCGATCGCCCACGCTGCGGCTCAGCAAAAATATAGCGAGAGCACGGTCCGAAAACACACGTATGCACTTCGCCGATTGGCGAATGATCTCGGCGCTCGTGGCCAAGCGACTGATCTAAAAAATCACCAATCCCTGGTCGATCACGTCAATGCTTTCTTTCCGAAAAACGACGGCATGAAGACGGCGTTGAACGTCCTGCGTGCGTATAACGAGCCGGGCTATTCAGCTACTGCTGGCGGCGGTGCTACCGGCTATCCCCATCTGTCCGACGAACACAGGGACGTTATTGATAAGGCGATTGCCCACGCTGCGGCTCAGCAACACCATAGCGCGCAGACGCTCCGAATATACTCGAATGTGCTTCGCCGATTAGCGAGTGATCTCGGCGCCCGCGGCCAAGCGACTGATCTAAGAAATCACCAATCCCTGGTGGATCACGTCGATGCTTTCTTCCCGAAAAACGGGGATATAAAGGCGGCGTTGAACGTCCTGCGTGCGTATCATGAGCCGGGCTATTCAGTCACTGGCCGGTGGCCAGTGACGGTGCCTTCAAAGGCAGATGCGCATGTCTTGGAACAAGTGACCAGTGACAGCAGCTTGGCCCCAAGCACCCGTGGTGTCTATGGTCGTAGTCTTCGCAGATTTTCTGAGGCGCTTGAGAGGCGGGGCCGGACGATCTCTGGGCTGGATCATCATTCGCGAATCGAATTCGCCGAGGTGTTGTTTCCAGGCAACGATTATCTCCGCTTGGCGCTGGAACGGGTTCGCGATGCGGAGCCCGCGTCAGGCAGGATCGTGGCGGACGCTTTGGCAGCGGCCGGCTCTGGGCACGCCGGAGTTCAGGCCGCCGCCCCGCCGGCGTTAGCTGCCA
>NZ_JBVVQW010000049.1:0-1387 GCF_055811655.1 Mesorhizobium sp. WSM4809 | reverse complement strand
CCTATGGTAGATCATTCACACGGTGATCATGGGGTCATCGAGGTTAGTGCCTATGACGCGGTCGGTTCGATTGCAACGAACGTTGCGGACGGCTTCACGATGGTCGCGGTTGGCGATCTCATCGTGACGCGGGCACTGACCAAAAGCCACAATCCCGGCTTTGGCGACGTCGTCAACATCCTGCGTGACGCTGACGTCACGTTTGGCAACATGGAAACCAGCATTTTCGATATCCGATCGTTCAATGGAAGTCCTCAGGCTGAGTACGGCGGCGCCTATCACCTTGGCGTGCCAGAGCTTGGACCTGATTTGAAGGCGATGGGCTTTAACATTGTGAGCTACGCCAACAATCACACGTTTGATTGGGGTCTGGAAGGCATGCGCGAGACCTGCCAGGTGCTCGATCAGAGCGGGATAATCTATGCAGGTGTTGGCGAAAACCTGGCACAAGCTGGCGCCGCTCGCTTTCTAGAGACCGCACGCGGTCGCGTGGCATTGCTGTCGTTTGCGACAACGTTCGAGCCTATGGCTCGTGCATGCGATCCGGCTGGAGAGGCACCAGGCAGACCTGGAGTCAACAGCCTTCGTCTTAAGCAGACGATCGTAGTTCCGCCAGAGAAGCTCGAGAGCTTGAGGGAGATACGTGAGGCATTGCCCGACTACAGGTCTGGCGTTGGCGATCCAAATCGGGTCGTTCTCTCCGGAACTATATACAAAGCGGGCGAGAAGGCCGGCTACAGCTACGAGCCAGACCTTCGCGACGTCGGAAACATTTTGCGAAATCTTCGCCAGGGAAAGCAGTTCTCCGATTTTTGTATTGCCACGAACCATGGCCACGAGCCAGGGAATTGGAGCCAGGAACCGGCTGACTACGAAAGGGCATTTGCGCACAAGCTGATTGACGCCGGAGCGGATGCGTACATCGCGCATGGACCGCATCAGTTGCGCGGCATCGAAATCTACAAGGGGCGGCCGATCTTTTACAGTCTGGGAAATTTCATGTTCGACCCTCTCCGTACGCCGGTGGGCGCTGATATGTACGCCAGCTACGGGAAGGACCCAAGGGTCGCCACGGATGCCGAGGTGACAGTCGATGAAGAAGCCAGAGGATATCCTACGGCAGAGGGATTTTTAGACGCGTTCTCCGAGACGACCTTTTATGAAAGCGTTATAACAGTTTGTCGCTTTGAGCAGAACCAGATTGCCGAATTGCGCCTCTATCCAGTCGAACTCGGCTACTCGAAGAGGTTTGCCAACCGGGGGGTGCCAAGTCTCGCTTCCCCGTCGCAAGCCAAAGCCATTCTGGAACATCTGCAGAAGCTCTCCGAGCCATTTGGAACAGAGATCGACATTGAGAACGATGTCGGAATCATCAGACTTGCAATCG
>NZ_JBVVQW010000048.1:0-2149 GCF_055811655.1 Mesorhizobium sp. WSM4809 | reverse complement strand
GTTGCAATCGAACCGACCGCGTCATAGGCACTAACCTCGATGACCCCATGATCACCGTGTGAATGATCTACCATAGGTTCAAAGCCTTTTGTGGTTTCCCAGTGGCATTTGGCTTCAATCCTCGCACGAAGAACAATTCTGAATCCCAAAAGCCTGCGCCATAACAGTCCCTCTCGGCGCGTCCCGAAAGGCTTCCGCTCGGCGGTAGAATACATCCGCCCGTCTCGGAACGCGAACCCGGCGCGCCCAATCAACCGCCGCAAACGATCTCTCGATGCAGTCGATCAAGCGAGCTCGGATCGTGGCGGATCATGCTGAATGGCAACCGGAGAATAGCGCGCCAAGGAGGCACGGCCGAGCAACACCTGGAACACAAAATGTCTGTCCAGCCGTCCCAAGATGTAGGCAAAACTGTACTGCGGCGGGTCCCATCGGTGCTGTCAGATCGGCTGCGATGCGGACTGAACAGCAGGCAGCGTCCGGCAGGGCGGCCTGAAACGGCCGCTCGGAGTCTGTTTCAGTGCTTCAGCCAAAGATTCTTCGAATATCTCGAGACCTTCATTTAGTAGTTCAGTGTCGACTGTAAGTGCAGGCAAAAATGTTATGACTTCATCAGCGGGATCGCATCGCTCGATCAACAATCCCTTATCAAATGCCGCGCGTGCAGTCGCTTCTGCGAGTCCTGCCATTCGGCAATCAAAGCCCAACGCCATGCCCCGCCCTCGAACAGCAAAGCCGCCTTCGTACTTGAGAGAAATGACTTCAAGTCGGTGCCGCATGATTTCGCCTATACGCTTGACGCAATCGGCGAAAGTACTATCCCGCCAATAAATATTTATAGCTGCAGCTGCCGATGCAAAGGCAAGACTATTGCCAATAAACGTGTCAGTGTGTTCTCCCCTCGGCCGTGCGTCAATCTCATCGTTTACCAGCAATACGGAAAGGGGAAGACCGTATCCACTTAACGAATCCGATAATACGATAATGTCTGGCGACAACCCCGCAAACTCGAAGCTAAAAAACTCGCCTGTACGGCCGCAGCCCATGTGAACATCGTTGATGATGAAAAGGGCTTCATTGTCTTTTGCGATTGCTTCAATTGATCGCAACCACTCCTTACGTGCTGCGTTCATACCTCCGTCGCCCTGTACACATTCGACGATAATGGCCGCCGGACAATCGATTCCACTGCGTTTGTCCATCAATACCTTTCTCGCGTAATCGGCCGTATCAACAACTGTACCAAAATAGCCATCATAGGGCAGAATAGTTACGCCAGCCAAAGAAAGCCCGCTGGCTGTGGGTTGAAAACGGCTACCGGTTGCAGCAACCGCTTCCAAACTCAGGCCATGGTATCCATTCGCGAATGAAACGATGTTTTTACGTCCTGTGACTTTGCGGGAGAGCGTTAAAGCCGCCTGGATGGCATCCGCGCCTGTTGGCCCGGTGAAATGGAGCCGGTAATTGAGAGCGCGGTGCTGAAGTATAACCGAGTTGAAGGTTTCAATGAAGTTGAGTTTTGCAGGGGTCGCCATGTCAAGCTCATGGACCACGGCATCCGACTCTAGGTACTCTATGATGTCCGCTCGGATCTTGTGATTGTTGTGGCCATAATTGAGAGCGCCAGCGAGGAAATCAATGATTTTCCGACCACTATCCGTTAATATGAGGGAACCCCGCGCTCTGCTAAAGAAAACCGGGAGAGAACGGGAGTGCAACCGCAGGTTCGATTCCAGTGAGTCGAAATCATTCATTTCACGTGATCTGCCAGTAACTCTGCTCATAACTTCGCCTTCACAAGTGGGTAGAAGAACAAGTGCGCTTCTTGGGGCTTGTCCAATGGACGTACACATGCGCCCGCAGATCTCGCCGAGTCCTTACATTGTTCGATTTGCACTCCCAAAACGCTTGCGCTGATTTATCGGATCGCAGCGAAGAATGAGCCTATCAAAGCTAGTAGCTTCACCGCTGTTCCGAATCGCATGCCGCAGCAATAAGGTACGACAAATGGTCGTGTCCCCACAGGTGGTGTAGCTCGGCGGTAGTGAAGCCGTTCGCGAGCGCGCCCTCGGTAGCGCTGTAGCGAGCGAGCGGCTTTGCGGTGGTCATCGGCGCTTTCCGGTAGGGTTTGGTTGTTGACGCCAACCCA
>NZ_JBVVQW010000047.1:0-3630 GCF_055811655.1 Mesorhizobium sp. WSM4809 | reverse complement strand
CCGCCTTGATGAGGTCACGTCGAGAGATTGTCATGTCTCAGTTCCCCTTTGAGCCGATCGCACGGATGACCCATGTCGTTTATTCATGAACGCCGAGAGAGTCTGGAGCGATTCACCAGGTTCGACTTCCTCTCAGATGACAGGATCATTCTTATGCAGGTTCTCTTCAGCTTTTCCGCAATTCGTCCCCTCACGGTGCATAGAACAGGATCTTTTCTTTAGATCCCGCAGGAATTCTGCATTCGTCGTTGCATGGCCGCCTGTTCATGTTGCAGGGTTGGATGTTCACACTGTGCCTAACCGGGAAAGGTCGCCAAGGTTCGTTGCAACCGCGCTGACGCCGATCAGCCCTGTTCTGAAAGCCCGCCCTTTTAGATCATAGCTCAGATGATACGCGCCAGCTTGTATGGGGAGCGCAATGGCCTGCCCCTGAAAAGTGGTCCTCCCCGAGGTATGGCCTTCGAGCCGATGGAGGACTGAAGAAAGGTAAGAAGGAGACACAGTGCGGAAGAGATCGTTACGAACTGCGGCAGGTTGACGTTCTGAGTGTTCGCATCGCCAAATCGCCGGCAGAGGTGATCGAGCAAAACGTGTGTGACGGAAGTCACATACTACCGTGGCGGTCGGAATACGGGGTATGAAGAGCGAGCCGGTCAAGCGGCTGAAGAACTTGAGATGGAGAAGCGCGGCTTCGGCGCGCTGTCTCCGACCCGATTCTGGGCAAGATGATCCTGGCGGAAGCTGGCAGGAAACTTCTTAATTAAAGCCCGCACGTCGCGCGCTTGTGTGGATCATGTTGTGCTGAACTTGGCGTTCCCGAACGACGGGCGTGCCCGGTTCTCGGTCAGCTTGAATGGCTGAAGGTCAAAGCAACCGAAACGTTGGTGATCTGGCTCTCTGGCGGAATGACGGTTCGTGTATCCGGCTTCGGCCGGAGTATCCCAATCATGTCTGGTCCTACGACTTCGCTGAGGATCGAGCCCGCAATGGAAGGAAATCCCGCATGCTCAACATGTTCGATGATTAAACCACCTAGAGTTTTTGCTGTTTGCCCCCCATTTGGAGAGGCGGTTTTGCATCCATCTCGATCGGGTTGGTGAAGGGGTTTTCATCGCGAAACCGTTTGAACGCGTCCTTTGCCGCCGACAGAAGAGTTGGATTTGAAAGGACATCGGCAGCAACTCCCGCCATGGCCTTTGCTGCAAGCGTGAGTCCTTTGTGTGCGGCCGGAGATTTACATTGAGCGACGAGCTGCCACGAATGGAATGGCGTTCCCACAGCAAAACACGCCACATCGCACTGCACTGTCGGGACTACCCAGCTCACGGTGCCTACGTCGGTGGATCCCATCGGATCTGCGCGGGAGGCATCCAGATCGTAGATCTGCTCGCTCAGAGGTTCCGATCTAACTGGGAGCCCATAACTGCGATAGTACCAATGGATTTCGTCTGGGGTCAGCGTCTGTTGTATTTTTGCAGCGAATTCATTGTCAAAGCTGTCAAAAGCGGGGGCTCCTAGCTGCTCCAGATTCGCCTGCATCGCTTCTTCTAACGGTGCATTCCCGACCAAGTTCGCCTCGCCAGCAAGCTGATTTACGTGCATCGCGGTCTCAGTCATTAGGGCCGCGCCCTCGGCAATTTTCTTCACTCGTTCAACGAGGCCCCACATTTCGTCGAGTGTAGGCGCACGAATAAGGTGTCGGACAACGGCACGCGACTGCACCACATTTGGCGCGAGACCTCCACCGTCGATGAGAGCGTAATGGACACGAGCCGAGGAAGACATGTGCTCCCGCATATAGTTCACCCCCACGCTCATGAGTTCCACGGCGTCGAGCGCACTTCGTCCTTGATGCGCCACTGCAGCATGAGCTGCTCGGCCATGAAAAGTGAATTCCATCTCTACGCACGCAAGTGAAGCAGCAGGCATTACGCCTGTGAAAATATTGGGATGCCAACTAATTGCCACATCCACGTCGTCAAACGCACCAGCACGGACCAAAAAGCTCTTTCCAGATCCGCTCTCTTCGGCGGGACAGCCGTAATACCGAACTCGCCCTGGCAACCCGGCTTCGGTGAGCCAGTTCTTCACAGCCACGGCGGCCAACAGGGATGCCGAGCCAAGCATGTTATGGCCGCAACCGTGCCCACAACCGCCTGACAAGAGAGGCCGCTCCTCTGCCAGACCCGCCTCTTGGCTCAACCCAGGCAACGCGTCGTACTCCCCAAGTATCGCTATTATTGGTCCACCGTTGCCCGCCTCGCCCATGATCGCAGTTGGGATATTCGCCAATCCTTCCGTCACCGCAAAGCCTTCCGCGGTGAGCGCGCGGCCATGCTCAGTCGCGGCAAAGAGTTCCTGATAGTTTAGCTCGGGGTTGTCCCAGATCCTGTCACTTAGCTCATGGAACCTAGTCTTATGATCATCGACTTGCTGCCAGACCGGTTTCGAATTTCTCAACATCAAGTTTCTCGCCTAGTTAGGTGCAGTGCCGATTGATATGCGTTGATATCGAAGCCGAAAAAAAGCGCACCTCACCGGAGCCCCGATGCATGTGTCTCTGACGTTCATTGCTTTCGATATCCCCTCGGCCTCAAGTTTTGCGACGTTAATCGATCTTTACGCCCGCTTCGCGGCGGTTTCCTCTGGTTCCCGGTGAATTTCGGCAAGGGCGAGTGCCTTTGCGCAGAAATGAGTTGGACACTGTGGAATTACTATCAAAGCCGCGCAGCTTGATCTCCATGAGAACGTGCTGCGTAGTAAGACCGTATGTCCGCCTCTGCCGGCGAGGATCGGCTCGGCCCGCCCGAGCAACCCTCGGACGCGCTGTGTAGGGCGAGCCACCTCACCGGCAGAGGCGGACAACGGTCTTACCGTGCGTAAATGGATCCGCGAGGCGAGCGGTGTTTCGCAGCATGCCTTTTCCCACCATGGGCAGATGAAGCCGCAGCACATCGACCAACTTCGCAAGGAAGTCGCGAGGCTGTAGGCCGCAGCGCGACATCCTAAAAAAGGCCGCAGCCTTCTTCGCGGGGGAAGTGATATGAGGTCCGCCTTCATCGCGAAGCACCGGAGCATCTGGCCGGTGACATGGCTATGCAACGCGCTGAATGTTCTCGCTCGGGCTTCCGGGCCTGGCTCAACCGCACGCCCAGCGCCCGCTCCCGCCATGATGAGGTGCTGGTGACGGCGATTAATCGAAGCTTCGAAGAGCAGCGACCGCACCTATGGTGGCCGGCGCGTCTAGCACGACGTGCTGGCGGAGGTCTCTGCTGCGGCCTACATCGAGTGGAACGGCTGAAGCGTGAGAACGGGCTGCCTGCGGCTGCGGCGTCGTGGTCTACCGAAAGACCCCGGCCAGCGGGCGGCCGTGTCGGACAACCTCCTCGGCCGCTCCTTCGAGGCTGCAGCGCCGAACCGGAAGTGGATCGCCGACTTCTTCTCGGCGCTGAAAACCGAGCGCACCGCTCAAGGTCTACAGCACTAGGGATGACGCCAGGGCGGATGTATTCGATTACACGGAGCGATTCTACAACCCTCAACGACGGCACTTGAGATCGTGTCCCAGGGAGTGGTGTAGCTGACGGCTTGGTCGCCGCGCTGTCCGGCAAGAGCCGGGCAGATCAGCGC
>NZ_JBVVQW010000046.1:0-4416 GCF_055811655.1 Mesorhizobium sp. WSM4809 | reverse complement strand
GAGCTTGCACCGAGCGACTGGGGTGGAGTTGTCGCGCGCCGGGCGAAAAAGGGTCCCATCGAGGACGGCGGCTGGAGTATCTTCATCTCGGCCGAGTCCGACTACTCACACAGCCAGCCGCATACCAACGTAGCCATGTTCGCGAATGGCGAGGAGGCCTGGTACGGCTGGCCGAAGAGTGACGAGTATGAGGCTCTTCGGGCCAAATGGACAGAAGTTGACACGCTCGAAGAACGCAAGGACCTAGCCCGCAGCATGCAGCGGTTGTACTGGGACTACGTTGGTACGGTTCTGATGGGCGAATATTTTCAGCCAATCGCGCGCCGCAAGGCGCTCACCGGTCTCATCGGCGCACCAGATTTCGTCCCGATGTGGAACATGCAGAAGGTCTGAGGGACATGGCCGGCTACATCCTTCGCAGAATGGTTTCGGCCATCGCTGTCATGGCGATGGTCGGGATCTTCGTCTTCCTGCTTCTCAGGCTGGCTCCCGGCGACCCAGCGGCGATCATTGCGGGCAAGTCGGCTACTGAGGAGATTGTCGCCGGCATTCGCGAGCAACTGGGCTTGAACGACCCACTGCCAGTTCAGTTTGTGCGTTGGTCCTTCGGCATTCTCGGAGGGGATTTGGGGACGTCGATTTTTGCTGGACGACCGGTTCTCGAACTCATCTCTCAGCGGCTGGAACCCACCATCTCACTTTCGATCCTAACGATGATTCTTTCGGTCTCGTTCGGTGTCTCCGTCGGCATTCTTGCCGCATGGCGAGCCGGCGGCGTTGTTGATCGCGTCCTCACGGCATTCGCGACACTTGGTTTTTCCGTACCGGTGTTTGTTGTCGGCTTTTTTCTCATATACTTGTTCGCGATCAGCATGCATTGGCTGCCGGTGCAAGGATACCGGACCATTGGCCAAGGACTTGGGCCATGGTTTTTGCACCTGATCCTACCGACGCTCACTTTAAGTCTTGGATATATTGCGTTCATCGCCCGGATTTCGCGAGCGAGCATGCTCGAGGTCCTGTCGGAAGACTACATGCGAACAGCCGCGGCCAAGGGTGCATCATCCTATTCCATGCTTTTCCACCATGCTTTGAAGAATGCAGGTGCCCCAATTCTCACCGTGATCGGGTTAAGTTTCGCAGGTCTGATTGGGGGTGTTGTCATCACGGAAACGGTTTTCAACATACCTGGCGTGGGTCGCTTGGTGGTCGATGCGATCAACAACCGTGATTACCCTATCATTCAAGGCGTGCTCATCCTCGTTTCGGGCCTGTACGTCTTAATCAATCTGGCGGTCGATCTTTCCTACACCCTGGTCGATCCTCGCATCCGGTACTGATATGACACTCCTCTCCGCACCAATTGAAACCGTTCCGACGGGCCTGCAGCTATCTGAGGTTCCCCGTCTGGCAAGGCGCCATCCCCTGGTCGTGATCGGCGGCGGCCTCTTGGCGATACTGATCGTTCTAGCACTCGCTGCCCCGCTTTACGCTGGCGATCCTCTGAGCATGGATCCATTTAAACGGCTCCAACCGCCTTCTGCGGAGTTCTGGTTCGGCACCGATAATCTTGGCCGTGACGTGTTTGCCCGAACCATCTTCGGTGCCCGAATATCGCTTATGGTCGGGCTGACTTCGGGGGCAGGGGCGGCTCTGGGCGGTCTTCTGGTCGGTGTCATGGCCGGCTACAGCCGCGCCTTCGATAGTATCGTGATGCGGGTCATGGACGGCCTGATGTCGATCCCGACGATTCTGCTTGCTATCGCCCTTATTTCGCTGACTGGCCCCGGAATTGGGATCCTGATCCTTGCCATCACGATCGTCCAGGTGCCAAGCGTCACGCGGCTGGTTCGTTCGGTGGTTATGAGTGTTCGTGAGCGTCCTTACGTCGAGGCCGCTCTATGCGGCGGTGCGCGTCTGCCGAAGGTGCTGTGGCGGCATATCCTGCCGAGCACCATTCCGGCGCTTATGGTGCAGAGTGCCATTGTCTGCGCAGATGCGATTCTGACAGAGGCCGGGCTGAGCTTTCTCGGCGTGGGCGTGCCCCCCGAGATTCCGAGCTGGGGCAACATGATCTCAAGCTCTCGCTTGTATCTCGCCATAGCCCCGTTGACCATTTTTGCTCCCGGCATTTGCCTTGCCGTCATGGTCCTTGCCGTAAACCTGCTCGGGGATGGTTTGCGGGATCTGTTCGACCCTCGTGTGAAACGGAGGCGCTGACTTGCAATGCATGGACCCATAGTGAATGACGTGCTTCTCGATGTTCGAGGCCTGGAGACCCACTTCTACGGAGAAGAGGGCGTCACCCGGGCCGTGGACAGCATCAGCTTCCAGGTAAAGGGCGGTGAAACGCTCGGAGTCGTCGGCGAATCCGGCTGCGGCAAGAGCGTCACCGCTCTTTCCATTCTTCGCCTGCTGCCGAAAATGACCGCCAAGACCGTCGGCGGCGAGATCCGTTTTCGCGGACGAGATCTCTTGAAACTCTCCGACCGTGAGATGCGAAAAGTCCGCGGTGACCAGATCGCCATGGTCTTCCAGGAGCCAATGACGAGCCTGAACCCGGTTTACACCGTCGGTCGACAGATCGCTGAAGCAGTGCAGATACATACGAGAGCCTCCCGTTCAGAAGCGATGGCTAAGGCGCAAGAGATGCTCCGTCTCGTCCGCATCGCGGACCCCGAGCGCCGGGTCAACAACTATCCCCACGAAATGTCAGGTGGCATGCGACAGCGTGCCATGATTGCCATGGCGCTCGCGTGCTCACCGGAACTTTTGATTGCAGACGAGCCTACAACTGCGCTCGACGTCACCATTCAGGCGCAGATCCTGCGGCTGATCGTGGATCTAAAAGAGCGGACGGGAACGGCGGTGATGTTCATCACACATGATCTTGGCGTTGTAGCCGAGACATGCCAACGCGTGATCGTCATGTATGCTGGCCGTATCGTGGAGCAAGCGAGTGTAATCGATTTGTTCGCGCGCCCTGCGCATCCATACACTTTGGGTCTCATGCGCTCGGTGCCCGATCCGCGGCGTGGCCGCCGAGACCGCCTGCCGGAAATTGCTGGTATCGTGCCCAGCCTACGGGAGCCGATCGTCGGATGCAGTTTCGCGCCTCGCTGCCCGTTCGCGATAGATATTTGCCGAGAGAAGACGCCCGTCATGCTTGATGTCGGGTACGGCCATGCCGCTGCCTGCTGGCGCGCCGAAGAGGTAGTGTGCTCATGAGTAGTCCTCTGCTGAAAGTCGAGAATCTGACCAAGCATTATCCGCTCGGCGCGGGAATCTTGAAGAAGACTATCCCGGTGGTGCGGGCGGTGGAGGATGTATCCTTCTCGGTTGAGGCGGGCGAGACGCTCTGCATCGTTGGCGAATCCGGCTGCGGAAAGTCCACCGTCGCGCGGCTCCTAATGCGGCTCACCGAACCGACGGCTGGTCGCGTAATGATCAACGGCACCGACATTGCGGGTCTCAACAAGAATGCGGTTCGCGCGTGGCGCCGGCGCATGCAGATGGTGTTCCAGGATCCTTATTCGTCGTTGAACCCGCGCCTCACCGCCGGGCAGATCATCACCGAACCCGTTGAGAATTTTGAGCGCCTCAGCCGGAAGCAGCGAAAGGCGCGTGCTGCGGAGCTTCTGCGAAAGGTCGGTATGTCGCCCGAGATGATGGACAGGCTTCCGTCGGAGTTGTCGGGCGGCCAGCGGCAGCGACTCGGGATTGCGCGGGCCCTTGCTCTTGAGCCCTCGCTTATCATCGCCGACGAGGCGGTCTCAGCGCTTGATGTGTCCGTGCAGGCACAAATCCTGAACTTGTTGACGGATCTGCAGCAGCAAATGGGCATCGCCTTTATTTTTATCTCACACGACCTTGGCGTGGTGGAGCATATCGGTCACCGTGTTGCGGTCATGTATTTGGGCCGAATTGTCGAGCTTGCTCCATGCGATGCGCTCTTCGCCAAGCCCGTACACCCATACACCGAGGCGCTGCTCGCGGCTGCCCCGGTTCCGGATCCAACCCGACTTCGGCTTGAAGCGCCCGTCGAGGGCGAGGTGCCTAGCCCCATCAATCCGCCAAACGGCTGCGCGTTTCATCCGCGCTGTCCGCTAGCAGTCGAGCGTTGCCGCGTCGTCGTGCCGCCTTTGGTGCCGACGGCAGACGGGCGGGTCGTCGCCTGTCATGTGCGCGCTCCGGCGACAGAAATCTCGAGCGAGCCCTCTGCAGCGGCAAATCCTTCGCTCGCTGTCAGCTAGTTGAAAAGCGCGGTCGACGAGCCGCAACGCATTGCTGATATGAGTGCCATTTCTTGCCACGGCTCAACAAAGAGATGAAAGAAACGCCTATGGTAGATCATTCACACGGTGATCATGGGGTCATCGAGGTTAGTGCCTATGACGCGGTCGGTTCGATTGCAAC
>NZ_JBVVQW010000045.1:0-4598 GCF_055811655.1 Mesorhizobium sp. WSM4809 | reverse complement strand
CCGGGGGGGGTGGGGGGGGGGGGGGCGGGGGGCGGGGGGGGGGGGGGGGGGGGGGGGGCGGGGGGGGCGGCGGGGGGGCCCGCGCGGGGGGGGGGGGGGGGGGGGGGCGCCCGCGGGGGGGGGGGGGGGCCCCCGCGGCGCCGGACCCCCACCCGGACCTGCGGTCCGACCCCCCACAAGGGGGAGGTGGAAGCTCGGCGCCCCTCTTCGCGCCCCTGCGCGAAAACTGCACAGGCCTGCGGAAAACCTCCTCCGATCCGCCCCATCCTCTCCCCGCCCGCCTGACAAACAAGCGGCATGCAAAAGCGAGCAGAACCCCGATGGTCCCTGCCTTGCCGGCTGCGCCGCGAAGGCTGGTGGCTGGCCGATGCGCCGCGCGCGTGTCCCGTCGCAACCCTCATTCCCTTTGTCCGCAAGAGCCCGCCGGCAACCCGGCGGGACGCCATCAGGAAAGCCCGATCATGACAGCGTTGCTCTGCGCCGCGCCGAGCTATTGCAGCCGCTTCGGTGTCGCCATCCTCCTGGCAGCACTTGCGGATTTCCTGTTCTACGGCCAGCCCGCCGGCATCACGGTTTTCCTGTTTGCCCTGCTGATTGCCGCCGCGGTTGTCGCCGTGCATCCGGCGGCTTTCAGCGACGGTCGCGTCTGGCTCAAGCCCATCGCCTTGCTTGTCGCGCTGCTGCCGCTGGCTGAAAACGTCAGCACCCTGTCGGTTTCGATCGCGCTGGCGGCGCTGACCGTCTTTGCCCTTTCGCTGAGCGGGCGGCTGCGGCACAGCATCGCCCGTATTGCCGGGCAGATCGTGCTGTTCGGGCTGGCGGCGCCGTTCCGCTTCGCCAATGATTTCGTCCGCTGGCGCAGGACGGCGCGGCGGTTCGGCCGGCGGCGCATCCGGCTGGCGGCGATCGCTGTCTGGGTGATGCCGCTGACGCTGGGCGCGGTCTTCCTGGCGCTGTTCGGCGCCGCCAATCCGGTGATCGACTACTGGCTGTCGCTGATCGACCTCATGAGGCTGCTCGATCTTATCCAGCTGGCGCGGATTGCCTTCTGGCTGTTCGTGCTCGCCGCTGTCTGGGCTTTTCTGCGACCGCGCCTGCCGCGCCTGGTTCGCCGCATCCCGCGCGCGGCGCCGGCCGTCAGCGCTCAAGCCGACAAAACCGCCACCACCATCGAAGACATCCTGTTCGGCAAGGCCGCCATCCTGCGCGCCCTGATCGTCTTCAACATCCTGTTTGCGCTGCAGACGGCGCTCGACGCCACCTATCTGTGGGGCGGGGCCGCCCTTCCCGACGGGCTGAGCTACGCCTCCTACGCGCATCGTGGCGCCTATCCCCTGATCGTCACCGCGCTGCTTGCCGCCGGCTTCGTGCTGGCGGCGCTGCGGCCAGGCAGCGAGACATCGGCCGATCCGCTTATCCGCCGGCTGGTCTATGCCTGGGTGGCGCAGAATATCATGCTGGTCATTTCGTCGATCCTGCGGCTCGACCTCTATGTCGGCATCTATGCATTGACCTACTGGCGCGTCGCCGCCTTTGTCTGGATGGGGCTGGTCGCAGCAGGCCTTGCCCTGATCATTGCCCGCATCGCGCTTAGAAAATCCAACGAATGGCTGCTCTCCGCCAATCTTCTGACGTTATCCCTGACGCTTTATGCCGGCTGTTTCATCAATTTTGCAGCGACGATCGCCAACTACAATGTCGACCATTCCCTCGAAATGACCGGCCAGGGCATTCCCCTAGACGCCTGGTATCTTCACTCGCTCGGTCCGGGCGCGTTTCCCGCACTTGATCGCTTCCTCGAGCAGCAGGGCAAGACGGCGGCCGCCGGCACTGTCCGCGAACTGGCTGGCGTGCGCGGCAGCGACGAAATCTGGTATCGAACTATCCAGCAGAACTGGCGGGCCTGGAGCTTTCGCGACTGGCGGCTGCTTCGATATCTCGACTCCAAGGGGCCGTTCGTGATTCCCTCCGCTATCGAACCTTCCATGCCGGGCCGCTGATCCATGCCGCATCACATCCTCGTCGCCGACGATGACCCGCACATCCGCGAGGTGATCTGCTTTGCGCTGGAAAAGGCCGGCATGAAAACGACAGGCGTGGCCGACGGTGCCGCCGCCCTGCAGGCGATCGGCCGCCGGGCGCCGGATCTTGTCGTGCTCGACATCGGCATGCCGGAGATGGACGGGCTGGAGGTCTGCCGGCGGCTGCGGCACACATCCGATGTGCCGGTGCTGTTCCTGTCCGCGCGCGACGAGGAGATCGACCGCATCCTCGGGCTCGAAATGGGCGGCGACGACTATGTGACGAAACCATTCAGCCCGCGCGAACTGGTCGCCCGCGTCAACGTCATCCTGCGGCGCGCCCGCCCGGCGGCGTCCGAGCCGGTCGACAACAGGCAGTTTTCGCATGGCAAATTGGCTCTGGCGCCGGCCAGTCACGCTGCCAGCTTCGACGGCAAGGCGCTTGCCCTGACGGGGATCGAATTCTCGATCCTGAAGGGATTCCTGGCGCGGCCCGCGCATGTGCTCGACCGCGACGCGGTGATGGCCAGCGCCTATGCCGCAAACATCCATGTCGCCGGCCGCACCGTCGACAGCCACATCCGCAACATCCGCGCCAAGCTGGCAGCAGTGGGTTGCCCTGACGTTATCGAGACGGTGCATGGCGTCGGCTTCCGGCTCGGCCGATGCGGCTGACGACTTCGGGCAAATGGATCGGCCGCAAGTGGCGGCCACGGCTTGCCACGGTCGTCGTCGCCATCCTGATCATGGTGATGGCCCTGCCATTGGTCGGCTTGTTCTTCTTCCGCCTCTACGAGAACCAGCTGATCCGCCAGACCGAAGCGGAGCTGATCGCGCAAGGGGCGGCCATCGCCGCCATCTATGCGCAGGATGTGCGCGACGCCGGCATTGCGGCGGACAAGCTCGGCGCGCCGATGCCGGGGCCAGGCGGGGATTCAAGCCGAAGCGTCAATCCGGGCCCGCTGTACAAGCCGATCGAGCCGCAACTCGATCTCGCCTCCGACTATGTGCTGCCGACCCGGCCGGCGGCGATCGCTGCCACCGCCGATCCTGCCTTCGCGGCGATCGGTGCGCGCCTGTCCGGTATTCTCGACGCCACGCAGAAAACCACGCTGGCCGGCTTCCGGCTGCTCGATCCCCGGGGCGTCGTCATTGCCGGGCGCGGCGAGGTCGGCCAGTCGCTCAGTGCGGCCGAAGAGGTGCGCACAGCACTTGCCGGTCACTATGCCAGCGCGCTCAGGCTGCGCATTCCCGACCAGCCGACGCCACCGCTCTATTCGGTCAGCCGCGGCACCAAGGTGCGTGTCTTCGTCGCCCTGCCGGTCGCTGTCGGCGGCCAGGTCGCCGGCGTGGTCTATGTGTCGCGGACGCCGAACAACATCATCAAACATCTCTATGGCGAACGCGGCAAGGTGACGTTGGCGGCGATTGCCATAATCGGCGGCACGCTGCTCATCGGCCTCATCTTCCTGCGCACCGTCAGCCGACCGATCTATGCGCTGATCGACCGTACCGAGCGCATCGCCGCCGGCGACCGCACGGCGATCCGGCCGCTCGACCATCACGGCACGCGAGAGATGGCGGAGCTGTCCGCGGCCTTCCTCGATATGGCCGAGAAGCTTCAGGCGCGCTCGGACTCAATCCAGACTTTCGCTACCCATGTCTCGCACGAGCTCAAATCGCCGCTGACGGCCATCCAGGGCGCGGCGGAACTGCTGCGTGATTCCGGTGCGGCGATGGATGATGAAGAGCGGCGGCGCTTCTCCAACAATATTGTCACTGATGCGGGACGGCTCAACCTGCTGGTACGGCGGCTGCTCGATCTGGCGAAGGCCGAAAATCTTGCACCCAGCGGCGAAAGCACATCGATCGGTGCGGCGCTGGCGCTGCTGCCCGTCGACAACAGGCTGGCGGTTAGAATCGGGGCCGGCGGCGACATCAGATTGCGCATATCGGCCGAGAACGCGGCTATCGTGCTGGCCAATCTCATCGACAATTCGGCCAGGCACGGCGCGACGCAGGTGTGGGTCTCCGCTACGAGCGCCGACGGTAAGGCAAGCATCCTGGTCAGCGACGACGGCGCCGGCATTTCGCCCAGCAACCGGGCGCGCATTTTCGAGCCGTTCTTCACCACGCGGCGCGAGCAGGGCGGCACCGGCATGGGGCTTGGCATCGTGCTGGCCCTCCTGAAAGCGCATGATGGTATGATCGCGCTGGTTGACAGCGAACGCGGCACGCGCTTCGAGATCATTCTGCCGGTGGCGTGAAGGACACTATCGGCCGGATCGGAGAGAACATGCGCTACGACATCGTCATCATCGGCGGAGCCATCGTCGGCTCCTCGGTCGCCTACTATCTGCGCGAGCAAGGGTTTTCCGGCACGATCGCGCTGGTCGAGCGTGATCCGCAATTCGCGCATGCGGCAACGACGCTGTCCATGGCCTCGATCCGCCAGCAATTCTCGATCCCGGAAAACATCCGCCTGTCGCAGTTCACGCTAAAGCTGTTCCGGCGGCTGAAGGAAGAGTTCGGCGCCGACGCCGATATCGGCTTTCGCGAAGGCGGCTACCTCATCCT
>NZ_JBVVQW010000044.1:0-4760 GCF_055811655.1 Mesorhizobium sp. WSM4809 | reverse complement strand
GGCCCGCCGACGAAGAAGCTGACATTGGCGAAATCGACCCCCATGTGGGACAAGTTGCTCGCGGGTGCTTCTAGCGAGTCCACCCCAATTGCTGCCGCCCGACGGGCGATCTCGACCGTCTTGTGGTAGTCGGTCGTGGACATATCGATCCACACGCTCCCGGGTGCCATTCCGGCCAACGCGCCTTGCTCGCCTGTCATGTTGTCAAACACGTCATACGGCAGCGGCAGGCAGGTGATCACAATTTCGCAATCGCGGGCCGCTTCGCGTGGTGCATCATGCCACCGGGCTCCCTTTTCGACCACGTCTCCCGCGGCTGCGGGATCAACGTCATAGACGTTTACCGGATAGCCGGCTTTCAAAAGCTTGGCGATCATCGGTCGTCCCATGCTTCCGCTACCAACGAATCCGATCCGTTCGGTTTTTTGGAGGCGGGTGATACGCACATCACTTCCCCGAGAATCTACATTGGACACGGGACTTCCTTTTACAAGCCACGATTTGACGAAGGCAGAGATCTAGTCTGCCTATTAAGTAGCTATACACCCAGAGCATGGCGACAAAGATAAAATATATATTATAAATCGTTGCACTGCGCAGTCTTGGTTTAATATATACGACAAATGCGGCTCAAAGTTCGCTAAACTACACAATCTGGCAAATCGATGGGGAGAGGAAAGCCTGCAGCGGCTATGACCAACCGAATACCATGGACGAATCCGCCTTAGTTGGCCTCGTCGTCGAGCTATCCCTCGAGTCTCAGAAAATTCGCGGGCGGATTCAGCTAAACAAATTTGCAGAGACCCGATTTGAGTATTACGGAATAGTGATCTCCGCTTTCCCAATTTGGGTTCAAATACCGTCGTCTTTCGCCCCTCCTTAGCATTTTGCCCCTTTCATCGTCGATTGAGAAAATCCAAGCGAGACGAACGAGGTGAAGACCTATGAATCCTACGCCTCTCGGTGCTCAGTGTGGGAAGCGGCTGAAGTCTGAAGACTTCGGTTTCGACCTATTTGTTGCGGGCGCGTCAGGCTGGCATCTCAGACCGCTGCCGCGCCGATCATCCGACCACGCATCGCGCGAGCGGCTTCTTGTTTCGCCGGTCTAGCCCGATTGGTCTATCATCTCGCGCGAGGTGAAGCGCACGGGCGTGACGTTGACGCTGTTGTGGCAGGATACCGCGCGTGACACAACGATGAATAGGGCTACATCTGGTTTATGGCCGGTGCGGCGCTCCAGCGCCGGTCCCGCGCGACTTTGTACCACGAGCCGCAGTGATGCTGACCATCCCGGCCACACGGTGCGGTCCCCGCGAAAGAAAGTCGAAGGCACCTGATGGACCTCAAACGCCTCCTGCCTCATCTTGATGTTGATATCCGCAAATCGGTTGGCCGTGTCCAGGCTGACGTGGTCAAGCTAACCTCATATGACGTTCACGTCGACACAGGATCGAGTAGGCGCAGGGGACCAGCGCCCTGTTCAACAGTGTCTGAGTACCATGCTCCCTCGGCGCCGTGCTATCCAGGCCGCAGCCCCAAGTTGTCCAAGAGCAGGTTCCGTGGCCGGCCAATCCGATCGTAACTCGAGTTTATCGAATCCACCATGCCGGGTCATCTTCGGGGGTCATAATGCCTCCTTGTACTTGAAAATCGATGCCGGGATCCCAAGTGCGGCGACGTCCGGCTCGACGCCAAGTCCAGGCGCAGTCGGCGGCGCAGCAAAACCATCGATGTTCCTGGCTCCTTGGCCGCGGACGGGGTCGACCGCAAGGTGATGATGGCAGAGCCAGCTGGCCAACCTGTTGTCGGCAGGGGTCGATGATGCGAGATGAATTGCCGCAGTATCTGCCAATGCCGAACCGCCTAGGTCCTCAACGTGCATCTGCCATCCCACCGAGACACCGAAATCCCGTATCTGCCGGGCCTTGGTCAGACCGCCCACTCGGTTGGGCTTCACCTTGACGCCCTCGCAGGCACCCAAGCGCCAAGCCTGCAGGTGGTCCTCAAAAGTATGGAGGCACTCATCGAGCATGATTGGCTGTTTTATTCGTCGAGCAATCTGGGCGCATTGCTGCAGGGTGTCGCAAGGCTGCTCGATCCAACCACGAACGGACACGTTGTTCAGCACCTGGATTGCAACCGCTGGCAGCCAAGCTCGGTTCACGTCGTAGGTAACCTTCTCGTCCGGTTTTAGCGCCGCTTCAATCGCCTTAATTCGCGTAATGTCCGCGGTGGGATCGCTACCTCCTACCTTGGCTGAGTGTGAACGATAGCCCTGTGAATATGCATCTCTTATGAGTGCGATCATCTCGTCGCTAGTGCCGGTGGAAATCGAAGAGTTAACTGCAACCGGCTCTGCCTCAGCTCCACCGAATAATCGCCATAGCGGAAGCCCGGTGACTTTTCCCAAGATGTCCCAGCACGCCATATCGATCGCCGATTTCACATACAGGTGACCGGGAAGCGCTATATCCATTGCCCGATTGATCGCTTCAAGGGATCTCGGGTCCTGCCCCAGCAATGAGGGCGCTAATGTCGTTATGCCCGCCCTGATCCCTGGGCCATGGCCGGGTAAATAGGTGTTGCCCCAAGGGCAGCCTTCCCCCCAACCAGACACGTCCGCATTGGTATCAACTCGAACGAAGGTACTGTCGAGTGTTTCGAACTTCAGGCGGCCACCCGACAGCCGATACGGCCTTGCAAGAGGCAGATCGAGTTGCCACGTCGTGATAGCGATGATCTTCATGGAAACTGCGCTCCTTTAGTGGTCCTAGTCTACCCAGCTTTAGTAACTCTGGCTCTTTCGCAAACGCAGCCTGACTCGTCCGGCATTGTGGACGCGGAATTGGCCGTCGAAGCGGCTTGCAGCTCCAGCAAGCCGCGGCCACAGGCCGGGCTATTTTCATGTTACCCGTCGCGATCTGAGCGATTGCGGGCGCCGAGCGTGACGCCTGTGGTCGCTCCGTGCCTCGTTCTCGGAATCTTTCCGAGGAATCTGATCACGCTCACAGGCTTCGCCGCGCTACATAGCCACCGAACGTTCCCTTACGAAGAAGCCTCTCACACTCGCAGAACGCACTTGCGTACCTGCTCAGGGACGGGTTGGATCCTACAACCAGCTCGGTGGTAGTCCGTCGCATCGCTTGCAATTCTTAAATGCCGTTGAGATACATCATCCGCTGCATTTCGCGCGGCTTTTGCGCCATGGCGCTCCTTTCCGACGGGTGGCTTCGTGTAGTTCCTCAGGGGCCACAACCTCGGGCCAGCCCCAATCCCATGGCTTCGGTGCCGGAAACTTCCCGGCCGGTCAGCAGAAAATCCTTCGTTGCCTTTACGTTCACAAGCGAGGGCATAAACATGCAATGGCTGGCGTAGCGAACCTGGCCGTAGCCCATCCGAGTGTCCGAAGTGACGATGGACTCATCGCGAAAGAGTGAAAGTTCGACCCCTAGTCGATGGCATACTTATGACAGACGCTATGACCCTTTCCGATAACCCAGTTGTGAATTCCTCGAACCGGCGAATAAATCTAAGGCGATATTCGTAATGGACGAGCCATTGTCCGATTGTTCCTCTTCGAGATGATGACCGCCGCAGAATCCGCAGCCAGCACCTCGGATAACAACTACATTCACATGTTATCACGGTCAGTGCGATGTAGACCCGCCCTAAGTTGCGAGCATGCGGTCGTTCATAAAGTTAATCACATCAGGCCGGTTCTGCGTAAGCCAACAGACCTGTTCGGTGTCCACCTCATAGATGAGATGCTTGTATTCCGTATCCTCAGTGTGATTTGGTGCATCATTTTTTTTCGTGAGGTCGGATCGAACGCGGTCACGCGGATACCGAAGAGTGATGTCAGGAAAAGGGCGCAAATTTTCCCGTTCGGCGCGCATAAGATCATTTTTTGGCGGCAGCGACCACATGTTCGCGAGCGTGATCATGGAATGATTTCTCCCCATTTCCTGCCGCACCACGTTTGCGGATAGCCTTGCATGTGTCGTGCCAAATGAGAGAACCATTGGAGAACAGCGCTGTTGCTCTGCTAGCGCTGTGTCTCACGTCGACATTTTCGAAGAACTCGACTCGGCGAACTCAGCCGGTAGCGCCTGGTCGATCTCTGTGCGAGCTCAAAGGAGCCGTGGAAGACTGAAGCAGTGAGGCCCCCAATCACCCTAGTTGGACCCAGCATCTTCGCTCTGGACGCTTCACGACCCGGACCAAATTAGCACAGCCTGCAACACGACGGAGGAGGTCGCGAGGCAGGTACACGCCATCCTGTATTTCTGGTACGGCAACATCGGCGCTCCGGGAAATAGTGCTGTAGTCCGATCCTACACATCTCGGGCGCTTCGGAGGTGCGGAAGCGCGCTCGCCCGATGACGGCGTCGATTTCCGCCTGCTTCAAGGCGCCGATCTGCAAATGCCATCTGAAAACTGCACGTCTAAAGCAGCCCGCTTCAAGACCTTGTCCTGCAAACGCAGGTGACCGGCACCATCAGGCGCCAGCTCGGGAGCCCAGGTAATGGACGATTCTGGCTGAAGACGTTGCGCGCCCAGACAATTCACCACGTCGGTGGTGATCGACTGAATTCTTGCCCCTAACCGGCGGAATGGTGCGTTGGATGCAATCCATTCTCTCACATACGCAGCATGAAACCCCAATAGGCTCGAATGCAGCGAGATCGTGTCCCAGGGAGTGGTGTAGCTGACGGCTTGGTCGCCGCGCTGTCCGGCAAGAGCCGGGCAGATCAGCGCGC
>NZ_JBVVQW010000043.1:0-5398 GCF_055811655.1 Mesorhizobium sp. WSM4809 | reverse complement strand
AGCGACGTCTTGCCATGGTCGACGTGGCCAATCGTGCCGATGTTCACGTGAGGCTTGTTACGCTCGAATTTACCTTTGGCCATAATCGTTCTCCGTCTATTCTACCCGCTAAGGGGAAATTGTTATTCGCTCTTCAGATCCGGCACCGCGCAAGGAGCGTGACCCGGTGGCTAAGAAACCCTTAGGCGTATTTCTTCTGGACTTCCTGAGCCACTGCGGTCGGAACCGGCTCATAGTGATCGAACTGCATGGTGTAGGCCGCACGGCCCTGGCTCATCGAGCGCAGGTTGTCGACATACTTGAACATGTTGGCGAGCGGCACCATCGCGTTGATGACGACGGCGACGCCGCGCGCTTCCTGGCCCTGGATCTGGCCACGACGACCGTTCAGATCGCCGATGACGCTGCCGACGTAATCTTCCGGCGTCACCACTTCGACCTTCATGATCGGCTCGAGCAGCTGCACGCCAAGCTTGGGTGCGGCTTCACGGAAGCAGGCGCGGCCGGCGATTTCGAAGGCCAGAACGCTGGAGTCGACATCGTGGTAAGCGCCGTCGATCAGCGTCGCCTTGACGCCGATCATCGGGAAGCCCGCGAACGGACCCGAGGTCATGACGCTGTTGATGCCCTTTTCGACACCGGGGATGTATTCCTTCGGCACGGCGCCGCCGACGATCTTGGTCTCGAACTCGAACTCGCTGCTGTCCGGGTTCGGCTCGAAGACGATCTTGACGCGAGCGAACTGACCGGTACCGCCGGTCTGCTTCTTGTGCGTGTAGTCCTGCTCGTGCCTGCGGGTGATCGTCTCGCGATAAGCCACCTGCGGTGCGCCGACATTGGCCTCGACCTTGAACTCGCGACGCATGCGGTCGACGATGATGTCCAGGTGAAGTTCGCCCATGCCGGAAATGATGGTCTGGCCGCTTTCCTCGTCGGTCTTGACACGGAAGGACGGATCCTCGGCGGCCAAGCGGTGAAGGGCGAGGCCCATCTTTTCCTGGTCGTTCTTGGTCTTCGGCTCGATGGCGATCTGGATGACCGGATCGGGGAATTCCATGCGCTCGAGAATGACCGGATGCAGCGGATCGCTCAGCGTGTCGCCGGTGGTCGTGTCCTTGAGACCGGCAAGAGCAACGATGTCGCCGGCAAAAGCCTCTTCGACATCGGCGCGCGAGTTCGCATGCATCTGCAGCATGCGGCCGATGCGCTCTTTCTTGCCCTTCACGGTGTTGTCGACCGAGATGCCCTTGGTGAGCCTGCCCGAATAGATGCGGGCAAAGGTCAGCGAACCGACGAACGGGTCGTTCATGATCTTGAAGGCGAGCATCGACAGAGGCTCGTTGTCGTCGGCGTGACGCTCGATCTCGGCGTCGGTCTTGGCATCGACACCCTTGATGGCGGGAACATCGGCCGGCGACGGCAGATATTCGACGACGGCGTCGAGCAGCGGCTGCACGCCCTTGTTCTTAAAGGCCGAGCCACAGAACATCGGGTAGAACTTGACCGCGATGGTGCCCTTGCGGATCAGCGCGCGGATCTCGTCATTCGACGGCATCTTGCCTTCGAGGTAATTTTCAAGCGCCGTCTCGTCCATTTCGACGGCGGCCTCGATCATCTTCTCGCGGTATTCTTCGGCACGAGCCTTGAGGTCGTCCGGGATCTCGACGACATCCCAGGCAGCGCCCAGCGTCTCGTCGCGCCAGACAAGCGCGTTCATCTCGACGAGGTCGACGACGCCCTTGAACTCGGTCTCGGCGCCGATCGGCAGCTGCATGACAACGGCATGCGCACCGAGGCGCGAACCGATCATCTCGACCGAGCGGTAGAAGTCGGCGCCGATCTTGTCCATCTTGTTGCAGAAGATCATGCGCGGAACGCGGTACTTGTCGGCCTGGCGCCAGACGGTCTCGGTCTGCGGCTCAACGCCGGCATTGGCATCGAGCAGCGCGATGGCGCCGTCGAGCACGCGCAGCGAACGCTCGACTTCGATGGTGAAGTCGACATGGCCGGGGGTGTCGATGATGTTGAAGCGGTGCATCTTGCCGTCACGAGCCTTCCAGAAGGTCGTGGTCGCGGCGGAGGTGATCGTGATGCCGCGCTCCTGCTCCTGCTCCATCCAATCCATGGTGGCAGCGCCGTCGTGGACTTCGCCGATCTTGTGCGACTTGCCCGTGTAGTAGAGGACGCGCTCGGTAGTCGTCGTCTTGCCGGCGTCAATATGCGCCATGATACCGAAATTGCGGTAGTCTTCGATTTTGTATTCGCGGGCCATCGTAGCTGCCTCTCAGTCTCGTTCGCGCTTTACCAGCGGTAGTGCGCGAAAGCGCGGTTGGCTTCAGCCATCTTGTGGGTGTCTTCACGCTTCTTGACAGCCGTGCCGCGGTTGTTGGCCGCGTCCATCAGCTCGCCGGAGAGGCGGTCGACCATCGTGGTCTCGTTGCGATTGCGGGCCGCAGCGATCAGCCAGCGAATGGCCAATGCCTGGCGGCGCTCGGGGCGCACATCAACCGGAACCTGGTAGGTGGCGCCACCGACACGACGCGAACGCACTTCAACATGAGGCGCGACATTGTCGAGCGCCTGATGGAAGACGGTGACCGGCTCCTGCTTGGTCTTCGACTGAACCTGGTCGAGCGCGCCGTAGACGATGGTCTCGGCGACCGACTTCTTGCCGTCATACATGACGGCGTTCATGAACTTGGTGACGATCAGATCGCCGAACTTCGGGTCCGGATTGATCTCACGCTTTTCTGCACTGTGACGACGCGACATGGCTTTTGTCTCTCAATCTCATAACCCGACGCACCCAAGGAGCGCCAAGGCCGGAAAATCTTACTTCGGACGCCCCTTACTTCGGACGCTTGGCGCCGTACTTCGAACGGCGCTGCTTGCGGTTCTTCACACCCTGCGTGTCGAGCACGCCGCGGATGATGTGGTAGCGAACGCCCGGAAGATCCTTGACGCGGCCGCCGCGGATCATCACCACGGAGTGTTCCTGAAGGTTGTGGCCTTCGCCGGGGATGTACCCGATCACTTCAAAACCATTGGTCAGGCGGATCTTGGCCACCTTGCGCAGCGCCGAGTTCGGCTTCTTCGGCGTCGTTGTATAGACGCGCGTGCAGACGCCCCGCTTCTGCGGGTTCTGCTGCATGGCCGGGACCTTGTTGCGCTTCACCGGCGCAATGCGCGGCTTGCGGATCAGCTGGTTGACGGTAGGCATTAAACCCTCTTGTCTCTCAATTCCGTGTCTCGCCCGGTCAGGGCCGCTCAAAGCGTCATTTCCATACGCAAATTCGGGCCATAAACCGCGCCTCGCGGTCTTGCCCGAACAAAAGGCAGAGGAAGCGGAAGCCGCTTCGTGCACGCCGGAAATGTCTTTTCGCTCGTAAAACGAACCCTGTTTGAGGCAAACTCCAAAGCGTGTCGCTTCGGAAGGGAGAGCCTCACATCGGTTCTGACTGGGCGGCTTCTACTCGTAAGACCGCGGACCGTCAAGCCCGGAGCACTAAATATTGCGCGCCGACCAAGGCTTGGCAGCCATGCGAAAACCGCATGTAATTTTCTTTCGCATTTTTGCAAGAGCGAGGAAGAAAGTGACAAGCCTTCAGGCAAAGTGAATGGGTTTGCGCTGTTGCGCGGCCTTGCTTCATGCGAAAAGGCCGCATGAGCAGTCAAAACCCCCTCGCCCGCCCACCCGCTGCCAAGAGGAATCGGCCCGTGAACGACAATGAAGAACGCCCGGTCACCATCATCACCGGCCGGGTGTGGAAGAAAAAAGGCGGCAAACCGGAAGGCGTCCACGTCATGCTGGTGGCGCCAGACGACGATTCGGCGGTGCGCCGGGCACTCGAATCGCTTGCCGCCGAAGGGTACGCCGAGGCCGAACTCGACCAGATCGGCGACATGGACGGCATCCCCGACGAAGAGCCGCATATCTCCGCTTTCCAGGGCGCGCTCGAAGGCGAAGTGTCGATCGTCACCTTCGACGTGCCGATCTGAACCCGAACCCGGTCCAGCTTTCGAATCGACTGCCGAGACGAATCGGCGACCGAGGCCTTCCCAGCCGACAAAAATGTGCACTGCCGCCTCAAGGAAGGCCGAGCTAGGCTTCTCGGCTTCGGCTTGCCCGGGGCAAGTGTTCTGGTAAGAAACCATCACCATCATCAAACAGACGGAGCGGCCGTGTCCCAGCCCATCAAGATAGGCATCGTCGGCGTTGGCAAGATCGTCCGCGACCAGCATCTGCCGGCCCTGGCGAAAGACCAGGACTATCGCCTCATCGCGGCTGCCAGCCGTCACGGCAAGGTGGATGACATCCCGAATTTCCCTCACATCGAAGCCATGCTCGATGCGGTGCCCGAGCTCGAGGCCGTGTCGCTCTGCATGCCGCCGCAGTTCCGCTACGATGCGGCGCGCACCGCGCTGATGGCCAAGAAGCATGTCTTCCTGGAGAAGCCGCCTGGCGCCACGGTCAGCGAGGTCGAGGACCTCAAGATATTGGCCGCGCAGAACGGCGTCTCGCTGTTCGCCAGCTGGCACTCGCGCTATGCGCCGGCCGTAGAGGCCGCACGCGCCTTCCTCGACAAGGCCAAGATCAGGTCGGCCGCCATCAACTGGAAGGAAGACGTGCGGCGCTGGCACCCGAACCAGGAATGGATCTGGGCTCCCGGCGGTTTCGGCGTCTTCGATCCCGGCATCAACGCGCTGTCGATTGCCACCCATATCCTGCCGGCGATGTTCATCACCTCGGCGGTGCTGGATTTTCCCGAAAACCGCGCCTCCCCGGTTGCCGCGCGCGTCGCCTTCCGCACCTCGAACGGGTTGCCGGTGACGATGGACCTCGACTGGCTGCAGACAGGCCCGCAAAGCTGGGACATCCTGGCCGACACCGACAAGGGCGCGATGGTGCTGTCGGGCGGCGGTTCGAAGCTCGCCATCGACGGCAAGGTGGTTCATGACGAGCCGGAGGCCGAGTACCCGATGCTCTACAAGCGCTTCGCCGAGATCGTCCGCGCCGGCACCTCCGATGTCGATCTGGCGCCGCTGCAGCATGTCGCTGACGCCTTCATGCTCGGCAAGCGCAACGTGGTCGAGGCGTTCTTCGATTGACAATGGGCTGTGAAGAGCGACCTCGCTCCGATCCCCACTTCCCGGATCATTTTCGAAGGGCGCGCCGCCCCTCATTGTCCTGCCGGACATTTCTCCCCGTATAGTGACGGGGAGAAAGGGGCAATGGCGACGCCGGCGTTCGCCCTGCAAGGTCGCCGATTGGCGAAATCGTCAGCGACGGCGTCCTTCTCCCCGTCACTATACGGGGAGAAGATGCCGGTGTCCGAACCGGATAGATAGGTAACAGAATGGACTGATTAGATGGGTGACAGTTTTCTTGTCCGCCGGG
>NZ_JBVVQW010000042.1:0-6763 GCF_055811655.1 Mesorhizobium sp. WSM4809 | reverse complement strand
TCTGCAGAAGCTCTCCGAGCCATTTGGAACAGAGATCGACATTGAGAACGATGTCGGAATCATCAGACTTGCAATCGACTCACCGTGAGGGAGGATGGTTAAATTAGGCGGCCTGAAGCAACAGAATCGCTCTCGAGAGAGTTCAAATGCCACATCCCGGTCCAATGCCGAGCCCTAAAGTTGGTTGCACAAGAGAACTGGCTGTCTGTCGCCCCGCGCCGCGAGTTCTGCCAGTATCGCGGGCGCTGACGCCGATCCAATTCCGCCAGGCGCATTTGCCGCCGCTCAGGAATCCAAGGTTTCATTCCATCTGGCTCGTCAAGCAACTTTCCGGCCTCGGCTGGTCTGCAGAATGTTGCCATCAGTTGGCTGATGGCGGACGTTGAGTTCCGTCGCGCTGATACCGCACCGTGGACGCTCCCCGCCTTCATTCTATCTGTTTTCGTCGGGACATCGCTGACAATTTCAACCGTCGCAGGGTCATGGTCGCCGGCTAGTTTCGTTACGGTCACAGCATCTGCACTGCTGACCGCTCTTTTTGTGGCGCTGGATTTTGTCGACCCCTGGATGAGATGATCCTCGGCTTCAGCTTCTTGATCGAAACGGTGTTGCTCTCACGACCCTGCCTGGCTAGTTTCGGTCGGCGATATCGTTGAGCCACTCGATGTTCCCGCTGGCGTTACCCTGCTTTTCGTCGGGTAGGACCGGTTTGGGCAGATCGGCGGTCGAACTCCGCTTCTTCCACTTCGCGCCTCTGTCGTTGTGGCGCTCCCATGCAGAACCTGCCCATAGTGCATCCTTTGATTCGGACGACAAGATGAACTATCCAAGCCTGGGGTCAAACACCTAGCGTTGAAAATGGAGTGATCACCCAATCGATCGACTCGACGGCCCGCTGAAGTATAGCCTCGGTCTCAGCGCGGGTGGGTGAAACGGCGGTGACATGTCCGATAGTATCCCGGGAATCGCCTTTCCTCACGATCGGCGTTTTGGGTTCAACATAAAACTTGATCTCGGCGACACCAGGTATAGCAGCGGCCTGGCTCTCGCCATCAATCCAATCGAGGGTGCCATCGCGATCAGGATTTAGGAACCGCGTGGCCGCAGTCTGCGAATGCCTTCCGCGCAAATCGCATTCATCCCCGATGACAAGCTTGATGTGCTCGGTGATGAGATCGAGTCCGTAAGCCAGCTGAATCAGTTGGGGCGTGGGCGCGCCATGAAGCCGCGGATTGACTTCAATGACGACTGGGCCACGCTTCGTCCATCGGAATTCTATGCCCGTCGGCCCCCAGCCAAGGCCCAGAGCTCGCAAACAGCTCAGCGAAACGTCGGCGATACGCTCATACTCGTTCGCATTCAGAGGGGCGGGAATCAGGAACTGACGATAGACGAAATGCGGTGGAGGGCCGAACTCAGCAATGCCAATTCCAATGATCTGATGTCCCATTATGTCGGCCCAATAAAGCGGGCCTTGTGCGAACTCTTCGACGAGTATCCGCGGCGGAGACGGCGAATTGCGGCCCCCGTCTAGTAAATACGTCGTATGCTCGGCCAATTCATCAACGTTGCGGCACAACCGAACGCCGACGCTCCCGCTGCCTACGGCTGGCTTAAGAACTACGGGCCATCCGATCAGAGCGGCAGAGCTTTCTACTTCTGTCGCATTCGACGCCAGGCGATAAGCCGGTATTGGAACGCTTGCCTCCTTGAGGAGCTGACGCTGAGTGAATTTGTCGCAGCATTGTTCAATCGATGCGGGGTTTGGTCCCGGTAGGTCGAAATGCCGGCAAAGCTTGGCAGCTGTCGCATAGACCGCCTCCTCGACGTCTGAAAGGCCGGTGATGCCAGCAATGTCATAGGTAGCACATAACCGGGAAGATTTGTGGATCAGGGCCTCGAGTTTGTCTGTGTTGACTTGGATTGCCTCAATGCCTTCTGCTGCGAGATAGTCGTAGCGAGATGGATCGGCACACAGGATTATTGGATGCACACCAAGACGCTGGGCAGCTTGGATATATTGCAGACCCATGCGCCTATGACCTTCAACGAGGATGAGTGCTCTTCTTGCCATTGCTGCCGACTCCAACGGTTCGTGCCGCGCGGTGGTCTGAGCGTGAATCGGCGTTAGCTCTTTTCCTTGCCTGACCTCACACTTGCGGTGAAGGTACCAATATCAGCGATCTTTAGTCGCAAAGATTTTGTAAAATGTCGGCTAAGGGCTTATTACGACGGTCTTCACGCAGAACGAACATGACGCAATCGCGGGAGCGGTGGCCATCTAAGATGTGGCATGCTCGAACATCTGGCCAGCTGGCTGTTCCCCGTTAGGATGAAGAACGGGCTCACGATCGACACCGGGTCTAGCCGTCGAACGGATGGCAGTCATAAAGCGGTATGTCGGTCTCGACGTATCCATGAATGCAATATTGGTAGTCGGCTGGGTACAGAGGAATTGCAAGATCGGGACACGGGCGCTCGGCAACCGGTCAATTTCTAAGCGCTGAAGGAGCCAAGGTGCCTTGGTCTCGCCCATTTCGACCAGGCGGCGATGTCGAGCGATCACCAGCAGGACTGCGTTGTTGAACCGCGACCTCCTTGAGAGCTTCAGCCTTCTCGCGCTCGCGAGCGTCGGCCACCTCAACGAAACCACGCATCTCGCGGATTTTCTGGACCCGCGATGCACAGTGGCGCCGGGTCGCGCTTCCAGCTTCTCGCCAGTGTCCAGATCGCGCTCTGAGAAAGCGACAGATAAAATCCTCGGGAACGCCGCTCGGCGAGGAATTTGATCTGCCGCAGTCTTTTTGACATAGCCTGTGTGGCGGTCGCTTCATGCGCCAAGCGCCAAGCGGCGCGCGTCAGCGTCGCGGTTGTGGTGCATCGGGCTCAGCGCTCATTCGACTCTCCCGGCTCGCATCCCGCGTAGGTGAGCGAGAAAACGGGCGGCGACATCCGTCGCTCGAGAGGCGGCGTTCGCATCGACATTGATGCCATGCGCTGCTCGGTTGAGAGCGCCCCCGGGACTTTGGAACAGGCGCACGTTACGCGGATCCGGCGCGCTCCAACTCGGCGTTCGGCAGCTTGCCGGGCATATCAAAGCCGTTGCTCGTTGCTCTTTCGTCGGACCCATCGCAAGACGATCCGATACCAGTCCCGTTGGTGAGCCCCGTCGCCATTTCTGAGAAAACGTCGGGGAACCGACACCTACTGTCGTCTCAGTCGAATCCGCGACACATTGTTTGTAGGCATGGCTGCCTGCTTCACAGGAAAATCTCTCTAAGGTCCCCTCCGCGCAATTGGCATGATTTTTGAGAAGCCCTCTTTGAGAAAGCGACGAGGCGGCAGCGATGGTCGCCTGGAGGACTTCGAATGGTCGGTGATAGCCAGAGCTTCTCGTTTCCACGGAACGTCCAGTTGCCGCGAGTGACATTTCGAAGACCGACCGAGCTTCATGCAGCCGATGTATGGGAACTCATCGCGAAGTGCCCGCAACTAGACCGCAACTCGCTTTACTGCGAGCTCCTGCTCTGCACTGATTTCGCCGACACATGTGTGCTTGCGGAGCGAGCGGATGAGGTGGTTGGCTGGCTGGCGACTTATCGGCGCCCGAGGGAGCAATCGACACTCTTCATCTGGCAGATTGCTGTGCATCCTGAGGTACGCAACATAGGGGTAGGCAAAGGGCTGATCATCGCAGCCCTGAACAGGCCATTGTGCGAGAGCGTGACGCACATTGAGGCCACGGTGATGCTCAGCAACAATGCGTCCAAGTTGTTCTTCGCAAACGTGGCTCGGGATCTGCGCGCACCAATCCGGCAGGCTATGCGCTTCGACCGCGATATCCACTTTAAGGGACAGCGTGAGAGCGAGTACACGATAGCCATCGGCCCCATCGTACGCTCCATCAGCCCTGCGGGCACGCCCGCCGACCTGCCAACCGAAAAAATGGAGGCAAATATGAACGACCGAAGTGCACCAGATGGGGGGGACGAATTCGCGATTTTCGACCATCTTGAGTCCGAAGTGCGGAGTTACTCCCGTCGGGCACCGGCAGTTTTCTCGAAAGCGCGGGGGGCTCAGTTGTTTGCGCGAGATGGGACAACCTATCTCGATTTTCTCATGGGCTGCTCAAGTTTAAACTATGGTCACAATCCCCCCGAGCTGAAGAGCGCGCTCGCAGATTACATTGCTGGCGACGGCATTACGCATAGTCTCGATCTGTATAGTGAAGCCAAGGAGTCTTTCTTGCGGGAATTGCATGAGACGATTCTCAGACCGCGACAACTCGACTACATCGTTCAGTTTCCCGGTCCAACCGGAGCTAATGCCGTCGAGGCTGCTCTCAAGCTAGCGCGCAAGATTACTGGTCGGTCCAACATCATAGCGTTCACCAACGGCTTTCATGGCCTGAGCCTTGGCGCTCTGTCTTGCACGGGTAGCAAATATCACCGCGCAGCCGCTGGTCAGCTGATGGGCGGCGTGACGCGGCTACCCTATGACGGCTATCTCGGATCCAGTGTAGACACCGCCGACTACCTTGATCAGCTGCTCTCGGATCCTTCCAGCGGTGCGGACGCGCCGGCTGCGGTGATTGTCGAAACAGTGCAGGGCGAAGGCGGCCTAAATGTCGCAGGCACGGAGTGGCTGCGCAAGGTGGCGGCCATTGCGCGCAGACACGGAGCTCTGCTGATCGTCGATGACATTCAGGCGGGAGTTGGCCGGACCGGTGCATTCTTTAGCTTCGAAGCAGCGGGGCTCCGTCCAGACATAGTCACAATGGCCAAATCGATATCGGGCTATGGTTTACCTATGGCTGTCGTCCTAATTGATCGACTACTGGATATGTGGGAGCCGGGAGAGCACACCGGCACGTTCCGCGGCAATTGCCATGCTTTCGTTACCGCCCGGGCAGCCCTAGAGCACTTCTGGCGAACAGACAGCTTGGCAGCGTCCATCGGGGAGAAAGCCAATCTGCT
Source organism: Mesorhizobium sp. WSM4809 (assembly GCF_055811655.1). Taxonomy (NCBI): domain Bacteria; kingdom Pseudomonadati; phylum Pseudomonadota; class Alphaproteobacteria; order Hyphomicrobiales; family Phyllobacteriaceae; genus Mesorhizobium; species Mesorhizobium sp. WSM4809. The sequence continues at coordinate 1,787 of NZ_JBVVQW010000042.1, read as the reverse complement.
GAAGAGCCGCCTTGATAATATCGCGCAGAAGTACGACCCATGTCGAGTATCAGTTAAAGGTCGTGGTATGATGCGAGGCATCGATTTGAAGTCTGGCGAAGTTGCTGGTCAGGTCATCAGCACCGCCTTTCAGAATGGCCTCATTCTCGAGGCCGCCGGTCCAAAGGACGAGGTCGTGAAGTGTCTGCCACCTCTCGTCATTGACGAGGATCAGCTTAGCCAAGGCCTCGATATCCTCCAGGACGCTATCGATAGAGTGATGGGCAGCTCTGTGAGCACGGCAGCATTAGAGGGTAGGTGAATCATGATCGTCAGGGATTTCAATGAGGAGGAACTTACAGCCCGGCGGGTCCAGACGACGAGCTGGGAAAGCGTGCGGTTGCTGCTCAAGAACGATGCGATGGGCTTCTCCTTCCATATCACTAGAATCCACCCGGGCGCCCGGCTCAAGATGCACTATCGGAACCACCTTGAGGCCGTCTACTGCATCTCTGGAACAGGTACTATCGAGGATTCGGGGGCGGATGAGGTTCATGTAGTTCGACCGGGCATCATTTACGCACTCGATAAGCATGACGTCCACCTGCTGTGTGCCGAGACCGAATTGGTATTGGCCTGCGTTTTTGTACCTCCCTTGGCGGGGCACGAGGTTCATGATGAGACTGGCGCCTATCGCCTGGACTCGGAGAGGATCTGACGTTCCACAGCGGCTTGGGAAGTGAGGCCGGCAAGTCGTGCCTCATCTTGACGAGGCAGGAGGCCGCCTTTTGTGCGTGGCAATATTTCAAAATAATCCAACTTCCCGTCGTATGCTGTCTTTGTAAGTGCGAAGCCAACCCCGTAGCAATGCATTGCTCGTCTTGCCTGTTTGCGTCCAATCATCGGTCAACGTTTGCAAAGTCGGTGTCAGCGCGCTCAGCACGCGGTAAGCACATGAATGTGCGTTGAAAAGATATCGGCCGAATGAGAGAGTGCCCCCCCTGTTGCCTCACGGAAGAATGTTACCTGACGATGGCGGTTGAGCCCGCCAAGTAAACAGCGTCTCGTTTGAGCAGTTCATCGCAGGACAGCCGTTGAAGCTTTTGATGAAGCCAGTTCCGGCATCGTCGTTCTGCATGCTCGTTTGTTGACGATCAGCTCGACTAGCAGATTCTCGCGCGCAACCCGTTCAGGAACTGCCAGAACTCGGGGGCCGATCGGTCTTCAGAACGAATTCTTCGGCTCGCTCAGATGCAAGGGGGAGCTCATGCGAAATCAGGTTCCTCCGATACGATCGAGAGCCAGTTTGAACTCGCAGAGGCTAATTGGCGCAAAGGCATTTGAGGCCCCGAGCGCCGTGCGATGGCTCGGCTTCGAACAAATTTTAGATGTGATGCCGAAAAAGCGCTTCGCCTGGAGCAACTGCGGGTGCAGGCATGCTGGTCGCGCACGGAGACGTCTCTGATCCGCTACCCTGCGCTTCGTGACGTTGCCAGCTCGGTCGATGCGCGCGAACAAGACCGGAACGCCCTTCATCCGAGGCCCCCAAGCCGCATGCATTGGCGGAAGCGCCAGACGGCGTGCATTATCTCAGTATCGCCACCGGACGTTGCCAAAGGGCGAGGGCGGATTCGGCTCTCCTCATCGACGCTACGCGGTCGCGCTCGGATGCGATTTCCTATGCCAGCGATTTCTCTACGCAGATCAACTGGATTCTCCAACATCGCTGCAGGTCGTGTCCCCACAGGTGGTGTAGCTCGGCGGTAGTGAAGCCGTTCGCGAGCGCGCCCTCGATAGCGCTGTAGCGA
>NZ_JBVVQW010000041.1:0-7943 GCF_055811655.1 Mesorhizobium sp. WSM4809 | reverse complement strand
ATTCGACCCGGCGAACGACCACGCGGTCATGAAGCGGGCGGAACTTCGACTTTGCCATTTTTTCTTCCTCGATGAGAGTGGTGAAAACACCATCCGGCGGCGCCGGACACGTACAAAGCCCGGCTGTGCGGACCTGCAGTTAGCACTCAGCAAAGGCGAGTGCTAACGTGGCGGTGAGATAAACCGTGGCGCGGCGCTAGTCAAGACAACAGGGTGGGCGATCGCGATATTCCGGGCGATGCAACCCTGAAAGAGTTCAGCGAATCGACGGTGTTCGGAGCTCGACCCACAGGATGAATCCACCCTGCGGATGGTTAACTTTTGTGCCTTCCGCGACCGCCGGCGCGGTTCGTCGCGCCGTAGAGAGCAAGTCGGGCGCTGAGCATCTACTCGCCCCGAGACGTGCCGAGCTTTTGCCTGGGAGGGGGCATGCGGGATTTATGACGAGGGCTTGCCGGTTCATCGGAATGTATTTCTATCCACAAGGCGGATGCGTCTTATCGAAACAAACGATTTTATCAATCTTTCGGAATCTCGCATTGGAAGCACCTCACACGCCCCGATCGCCCGAACCCTTGTCGTGTGACGTCGCGACGTGACCGGCAAAGGCCTGGCGCCGCGCCCACGTCAAAAGGCATCATTATGGAAAAAAACAGAATGGCTGATCAACTCGCAACGGAAATCATTGCCACGATCAAGAACCGCCTCGAATCGGAAAGCGGCGAGAGCGTGTCCAATATCGGCGAAATAACGACTGCCACCGAACTAGCCTCGCTCGGAGTCGATTCCCTGGGTTTGGCGGATCTCCTCTGGGATGTGGAGCAGGCCTATGACATCAAGATCGACATGAACTCGGCCGACGCCTGGTCGAACCTCAACAATGTCGGCGACATGGTGGAAGCCGTTCGCGGTTTGCTCGCGAAGGAGGTCTGATTGGATAGGCGAGTCGTCATTACTGGGATGGGCGGGCTTTGCGGCCTGGGCAACAACGCCGCCTCTATCTGGAAAGAGATGCGCGAAGGCCGCTCCGCCATCCGCCCGATGGTAACTTCCGAGCTTCATGAGATGAAGGGCACTGTCGGCACCGAGATAAAGGAGCTGCCGAAGCACGACATCGGCCGCACCCAGCTCGTCTCCATGGACCGCCTCAGCCTGCTCGCTGTGCTTGCAGCGCGCGAAGCGATGCAACACGCCGGACTTTCCTGCGACGAGGGAAATCCGTATCGCTTCGGCGCGACAGTAGGCGTCTGCGGTTGGGGCTGGGGAACGGTCGAAGAAACCTACCGCGCCCTCTATTTGGACGGCGCGAAGCGTACTGGCCTCTACGCTGCACCAAAGGGATTGCCGAGCGCCGCTGCCAGCCAGGTCAGCATGAGCCTCGGCCTGCGCGGCCCGGTCTTTGCCATCGCGTCTGCATGCGCATCAGCCAACCATGCGATCGCTTCGGCGGCGGATCAGATCAGGCTCGGCCGAGCCGACGTGATGCTTGCTGGAGGCGCCGAAGCGCCACTCGTATGCGTTCAGCTGAAGGCATGGGAGGCAATGCGCGCCCTCGCTCCGGATACTTGCCGGCCCTTCTCCGCCGACAGGAAGGGAGTGGTGATAGGTGAGGGTGCGGGCATGGCCGTGCTGGAAAGCTATGAGCATGCCGCGGCGCGCGGTGCCACAATGCTTGCCGAGATTGCAGGCATCGGCCTTTCCGGCGATGCCTTCCACATCGTCGCGCCGTCCATCGAGGGGCCGGAGGCCGCGATGCGCGCTTGCCTTGCCGACGCCGGGCTGAATGCCGAGGACGTCGATTACCTCAACGCCCACGGCACCGGCACCAAGGCCAACGACCGAACCGAGACGGCGGCGATCAAGCGCGTCTTTGGAGACTATGCCCATTCGATGTCTGTCTCGTCCACCAAGTCCATGCACGCGCATTGCCTCGGCGCAGCGAGCGCACTTGAAATGATCGCCTGCGTGATGGCGATCCAGGAGGGCATCGTGCCGCCGACCGCCAATTATCGCGAGCCAGACCCCGATTGCGATCTCGACGTCACGCCCAATATGGCGCGCGAACGCAAGGTGCGCGTGGCACTGAGCAACGCCTTCGCCATGGGCGGCATGAACGCAGTTCTGGCGTTCAAGCAGGTGTAAAAGCCATGCGAGATGCAAGTAACTCTATCTCTCACATCCAATCCTTGCCGGATCACGGTTGTGAAGGACGTCCCTTGGACCGCCTCGTGAATGCGCCAAGTGGCGGCGGAAGGTCGACGAACCGGACCTCGTTTTTGCAAAATTCTCAACTGTTGAAGCGGCGGACCTACCGCTACCCGGAAGGTTAAGCGAGGTCCTTCAGTTCGGCTCGAGGTTTGTCCAAAGCTTTTACCCGACACTGTCTGGAGGCACGCAGGGCCGCCAATGGCCGCTTCCATGCGAAGCCAGTCCTTAGAAAGGGAAATCGATAACAATGTTCGATCTGACCGGCCGCAAGGCGCTCGTCACCGGAGCAAGCGGTGGAATCGGCGAGGCCGTAGCACGGGCGCTGCACGCGCACGGCGCGACCGTCGGCCTGCACGGCACGCGTGTCGAAAAGCTCGATGCGTTGGCTGCCGAGCTTGGCGGGCGCACAAAACTGTTTCCGGCGAACCTCTCGAACCGCGACGAGGTCAAGGCGCTGGGCGCAAAGGCGGAAGCCGATCTCGAAGGCGTCGACATACTGGTCAACAATGCCGGCATCACCAAGGACGGGCTTTTTATCCGCATGTCGGACGACGACTGGGACGCGGTCCTCGAGGTCAACCTGACCGCCATGTTCCGGCTCACACGCGAACTGACCCATTCGATGATGCGCCGCCGCAACGGCCGCATCATCAACATCACCTCCGTGTCCGGCGTGACCGGCAATCCCGGCCAGGCGAACTATTGCGCCTCAAAGGCTGGCATGATCGGCGTGTCCAAATCGCTGGCGCATGAGATCGCAACACGCGGCGTGACAGTGAACTGCGTGGCGCCGGGCTTTATCGAATCCGCTATGACCGACAAGCTGAACGACAAGCAGAAAGAAGCGATCATGGCCACCATTCCGACCAGGCGCATGGGCACCGGCGTGGAAGTCGCCTCGGCTGTGGTCTACCTGGCTTCGAACGAGGCCGCCTACATTACCGGCCAGACCGTTCATGTGAACGGTGGTATGGCAATGATTTAGCGTGAAAAGTTCAGTAGGCCCCGAAGGTTCCCACCCAGATAGTGGTCTGGGCCGAGCGGGTCGGTTAACTGGCCGGGTCGAAGCCTCGTGATCAGGCCGCCTTGGGCGGAGATTTAGGACAAACTCTTTGAAACGCATTCCTTTCTCATCCATCGCGTGGAATGCATTCATCGAAACAAACGATTTTGCCAATCCCGCAGAATGTTGCATAGCAAGACCTCAAATATGTAAGCCAAAGGTAACTGTCGATGTTTGTATTGGTTACGAGCAGTATTTTTCCGGTGTACGCCTTCCGGTGTACTCGGAACGCAGCGGAGACGCGTGTTCGTTGTGGCTAGTTCTTCGGTGACCTGCGCAAGCTACATCGAGCCAGCTCGATGCGACAAGCGTCCCTCTGCCAGGCGCTTCCCAACAAAACAGCAACAAAGATGAGGTCTTTCCATGTGCTCTGACGTGCGGTGGAGGTTGTGCTGGGAAAGTGACTTGCAACAGGCCGACCATGTCGAACTCTCCGAGTTTTTCCGAAAGACCTACGGACGGACTGGGGCCTTCAACTCAGAGCCATTCGAAGGCGGCCGTAGCTGGGCCGGTGCGAGGCCGGAGCTCCGCGCAATCAGCTACGACGCGCACGGCGTAGCGGCTCATATCGGCATACTACGCCGGTTCATCAAGGTTGACGAGGTCGAGCTCCTGGTGGCTGACCTGGGGTTGTACGGGGTGCGTGCGGATCTTGAGGGACAAGGGATCGGTCATTCAATGCGCGTTTTATATCCAATATTGCGGCAGCTTGGAGTTCCATTCGCTTTCGGCACCGTTCGGCACGCGATGCGGAACCATATGGAGAGGTTCTGCAGAGACGGCCTGGCGGCGATTGTGTCGGGCGTTCGCGTGCGGTCCACTCTCGCAGATGTGTATCTCGACCTGCCGCCCACGCGAGACGAGGACGTGCTGGTCGTAGTTGTGCCGATTGGACACTCGATGAGCGAGTGGCCAACCGGCACCCTGATCGTTAGGAACGGTCCGGAGCTATAAAACATCTCGGAGTGCCGCGTGATGGCGCTGAGGCACCTGAGCAGCGGGCTTTTGCAGAGCTACTCGGACTTAATACGCGTTCCTATGCTCGTTTGCTGTGGATGATGAAGCCGAATTTGAAATACAAAAATCTGCGCATCTAAATCGATCCGAGCGCGAGTTCCGCGCACGGACGTTCCGGACATGAATCGCTGGAAATCGACCAAGCACCGGCTTCGCAAAATCCGTGCCTGACGTGACGTAAGATCCCGTGTTTTTCCGACACACGGGAACGACTTCCAGTCTCACTCTGTGCAACGAAATGAGGGGGCAGCAATGGTGGCTGGCGAACCTAATGACGTGCGCGTCAAGCGTTGCGGTGAGGGATGGTTCGTTCATATTATCGAGGACGGCAAACTGACCGCTCTCCGGTTCAAGACACAGTCTCCCGCCGAGAATTTCGCCGATGGCCAACGAGCTAGGCTCGGCCTTGCTGCCAAGCCACCGATCGACGAACGCTGACACTGTGACCGGATCGAGCGTTCGAGCGCTGGTGAGCGCTGGCGCTGGCGGGAAACACTTTGCCGAAGGCCAATTCAATGCTGCTTGGGCGGCCGTCTGTGTCAAGATCGACGGAGTAACTCAGGCGGTCGCGTAGGTGATTATCCCGATCGAAGGCGACGATCCGCGGCTTCCTTGCAGATAATAATCGGGCCGTCGGGCTGACAGGTGCGAGCCGCAGCTTCGGCTATGGATGCAGCATCGTGAACCGCCATCGCCGAGGGTGACATAGGGTGAAATCCGGGCGCCGGAATTCTTGTTCCATATCTCCACGAATTCGTTCGGCAGGATTCCGGCTGCGGTCATGGCAACGAAGAGTGCGATCAGGTCCGCGTTGACATAATTGGACTTGCCTAGGGCTCTGCCGTTCCTTGGCCCTTTGCAGGGCAGGGCGAGGATGCCGAGCGCATTTGGCGCAATGCTCTTGCGGTCAGCGAGGCTGGCGCCTTCAAGCAGCTGAGCTGCCGCGCGCAGGACTGGCAGCTTGTAGCCGATGCAGTACCAACTGGCCAGCACGGCTCTCTACAAACGCGGCTTATTGGCTGCTCGTGCTTAACAAGAAAATGGTCGGGCCTCAGAGCGTGGGGCATGAACGTCGCCAAACCGCGAGGCATGGCTCCAGCCCGAGTTGCTGTTGCCCGCGAGCTCGCCGTCATTCAGCGTCGCATGAGAGGCCGTCTCGTCGATGCACACGAGCTTCGCTGGACCCGCGAAGCGAGACGCTCAAGGCGCTGCGGCTGAGCCGCACCGACTGCTTCCATTGAGGGAGGTTGAATTAGCGCAAAAGCAGCCCTCATCGAGAGCACGTGAAAACATCCATCCCCTAAATGTATTCACAACGGCAAACGATTACCGCCACGATTCGACGAGCGGTATACAAGGCGCTTCGTCGTGGGGGCATCGGGAGATTGCGATGAGAAAGTTTATCCTGCAGCTGAAACAGCTTCTTAGGGGTCAACCAGTTCCCGAAGCAATCGACGACGAGCGGCACGATGTGAGCTTGGGTCGTCATGGCAGCGACAGAATCGACGCTTGTCGGGGCGACTATCAATCTTTGGCCCGCGAGGGCGATCACCAATCCTATGGCGGTAAGGCATGGGACGAACTCTCCGGTGACGGAAACCGTCACAAACCGCATGTTTTTGGGGAGGACAATGACAAGCTCTGCGGATTCGGCGAACACGTCCTCGATGGAGGCAGCAAGGATTATCTGAGCGCGGGCGTTGACTCACGTTTCCAGCATCCGACGAGCGGCTTCGATCCGAGGTTAGGGTGGAAGCCGCACATTATCGCTCTCGTCGATATCGAACGTGATGCCTTCATCTTTCATACGGTGGGATACTACAGGGAGGATTTTGGCACGAACTCCTTCGACAACGCCAGCGCACTGTCCGGCTACCCGGCGAAGTGGTTTTGCACAGGCAAGTCCTCATTAAACTAGTTTGTCGCTATGTCGCGCCCCGACCTTATCGAAAGTCCGACAGCCCGGTTCAGACACACTTGATCTCGACACCCTATTTCCTCAGCGCGTAGCCAATCTGGCGCGGCGTCAGTCTCAGCAGGCGCGCTTCCTTTGCCTTTACCCAGCCGGATCTTTCCATCGCCGCGATGAGACGCTCGCGATCGGTCATGTTCCTGTCGCTTACGAGGCCTATCCGAGCAGGCGCCGGCAGTGCCTGCTCGCCGTCAACAGGCGGGGCCGCACGGCGGCCGAAGCAAAAGCACCAGACGATTGCATGGGTTCAGCGGCGATCGTGCGATCGGCTCCGATTTCGGCGCAGTCTCCTTCGATGCGTGCTTCCATAGCATGGCGGAAAGGCATCGGCCGTGTGAGCAATCATAGTCGCTTCTGACGATTGACGCTCCCGGCTGCCAGGATCCCCGTCCGATGCACGCAATTTTCAAACTCGGGGACGTTTCCGGGAAAAGCACAGTTAATCAGCACTTCAGTCGCACTCCCATCGAACACCATCGTAGGGCCGTTTTTCGCTGTTGAAATTCTTGAAATCGAAGCGGCAAGGAGCGGAATATCACTGCGCCGTTCACGCAATGGCGGCACCAGCAAGGGAACAACGCTGATGCAATAATAAAAGTCGGCGCGTAGCTCGTTCCTTGCAACAGCGTCTTCCAGGTTCCTGTTCGTGGCGGCAATCAGGCGGACGTCGACCTTAATCGTCTTGGGAAATTGGCGAACTCATCGCTTGAAGCGCGATCGGCGCCGGATTTGCTATCGAATTCGGCGCCGCACTCGACCCGCCAATCTCGTTGCGTTCTTGTTTGCAACAGATCCTTCAAAGAAATTCATGGAACCTTCGCGACCGCAAATCGCTGTCAATGGTACGCTCACCGCGACTTTCACGTTCAGTGGGCGGCATATCCGTCGCCGAACAGCATTTGCGAAGAGCGCCAAATGGCAAGCCAGCAGGACGAGGTTACCACTCATGCGCAGATTGATTACAGCCAAGTCGCCCGCGATACGATTCTCGACATTGGCCCGGTCGAAGTTGCGCCGTAGTCTGGCTCTCACCGAGCCGTCGCCGGACATAAGCTAGGGCGTCAATGAAGGACGAGGGCAGGATCTCGAGCAGCGCGCGGGGCATCAGTGCCTCATATTTTCGATCTCCGACTGAAGGGCATCATCAAGATGGTTGATCCCTACCGCAAGACGGCGGCAGGACACTTCGGCGTAATGAGCCTGAGTTCACCTAGGAGAAGACGGACAGAGCTGACGACTTGCTCCGTGAAGCAGGACCGGCAGCTGCATTAGGGCTCGCTGACAGGGAATCCCATAACAGGTTTCAACTCGCTAAGGCCGCGCCCGGCCGCGGCAACGCGCTTCGACATCATGCTGACGGCTGTGTGATCGACACGGGCGTTTACCGGAAAGGCGACAAAACGTGCGTTACGACATCCTTATTATCGGAGGAGCCATCGTCGGCTCTGCGATCGCCTACTATCTGCGCGAAGAGGGATTCTCGGGTCCGATCGTGCTGGTCGAGCGCGACCCGCAATTCGCGCATGCGGCAACGACGCTGTCGATGGCCTCGATCCGTCAGCAATTCTCTATCCCGGAAAACATCCGCCTGTCGCAGTTCACGCTGAAGCTGTTCCGGCGGCTGAAGGAAGAGTTCGGCGCCGACGCCGATATCGGCTTTCGCGAAGGCGGCTACCTCATCCT
>NZ_JBVVQW010000040.1:0-10967 GCF_055811655.1 Mesorhizobium sp. WSM4809 | reverse complement strand
CGAGCGCCGGAGCCGACAGCGATGATCTCGCCTTCCTGCGGCTTTTCCTTTGCCGTGTCGGGGATGATGATCCCGCCGGCGGTCTTGGATTCGGATTCGACCCGGCGAACGACCACGCGGTCATGAAGCGGGCGGAACTTCGACTGTGCCATGTTTTTTCCTCGATGAGTGCGGTGAGAAACACCGTCCGGCGAAGCCGGACACCTACAAAGCCCGGCTGTCCGGACCTGCGGTTAGCACTCAGCAAGGACGAGTGCTAACGTGCCGATGAGATAGGCTGTAGGTTCGTACTGGTCAAGACGGATGAGCGGACGGCCGAAGAGCCAAAAGATTTGGAATCGGCCGGAAGCCTGGCTCCCATTGCGGCGCATCCCAATGCCTAGACGCGTTTCGGCCGTAAGCTATGGGCCGACTTTTGTGTCTTATTTGGAATGTGAAATTATGTGAAATTAACGGCCGAGCAGTCGGCCGGGTATCGACGGCCAGCCGAACAGTCTTGAGCTTTTAGCAGTTCATCCCTAACCTAGAGTTGCATCGCCAAAGGAGCGTTCTCGCTTCGAGCGGGCACTTGCAGACGATGATCGGAATGTCGCCTCGAGGACGATATTCCCCTCGGTCCGGGTAGCCTATCGAGCGAAATCTTCGACCAGTTGTTTCCGGAGCCCGATATCGTGATGAAATACACGGACGTTGAACCAGGTCTTCAAGACGAAGTCCCTTGGTCGGACAGCCTCACCGCCTACGACAAGGAGCACTTCAAGACCTACTTGAGGTTCCTGGACGCCTCCGCCGACGATGCCAGTTATGAGGAGATGGCGGAGGTCATCCTAGGCATCAATCCGGCGGAAGAGCCGGTGCGCGCGCGAAAAGCAGCGCGAAGCCATCTCGATCGGGCGAACTGGATGATGACCACCGGTTACAAGGAATTGTTCGCGTAAATAAGGGTGAACGGGCGGCGACCCACGCTGCTTGTTCAGACGTGAACACGGCCGTCCGCCACAAGAATGGCATGACATCCGGGCCTGCGGGATAGGATTCATTGTCAAACTCCGCTGCTCGTACAGGCAGAATATTGGCTGCGCCGATGCGTCTGGCGTGGCCATGCAGGTCAGGGGCGGCCGCTCGTCATACCTGGCCGGCGCAGCCAAGGCGGAGAAGATGAAGCCGTGTTCTGTTAGCGGGTCAAAGCCGGACCATGTTCCAATGGTCTTCGTCGGGACCATGTAGATATGCCACCTAGTGAGCCACCGCGGCAGCGGAGCCGCCACCGTGTCGCTCGCTGGCAGACCGGCGCTGGCCGGCTTGCTCGCCTGGGGACATCACGCCGTTATTTCTCTTGAGATCGTCATCGCCCTGACAACACACTTTGCTAGATCGCGGATGTCACGAGGTGCCTGTCCACGCACCAGCTGTTCAGCAGGTCGGGAGGATTGATGAACTCTGAAGCTTTCAGCAGCCCACTTTTCGTACGACGTGCAGCATACATCGTGCAAGAGATTGCCAGTCTTGCGGACGCTGTCGATTTCCTCGATGAATGGCCACCAGATCGCAGAGACCTGGTCCACGAAGCCGCCCTCAAGGCATGCTATGATGCATACGACGGGCGAAAGCCTGTAAGTGCAGCGCGCAATGCCTTTTTCGGCTTCGCGAAGCGGGCCGCTATATTGGAGGATGCAACCTCCGCCATGCAATGGCTCGCTGCCTGCAAGTCGGGCAACGGAAAAGAGCGAGCCTAGGCTCGGCGAGCCCTGCGAGGCTGGCGCGGGGCGGGTCAAGAGGGCATTGTCGACATTCAGGTCAGCGGACCGGCTCGGCTCGGCAAAGAAGTGGAACTGGGCTCTTGACCTATGATCGTCTTTGGGGGGCGGAGAGATGACCGGCTTGAGGAGATTTGAGAGGCCGGTTGTTGCCCGGGTTGGGCCGCCATAGCACAAGAACGTAGCGAGCGCGCCCGAACTGGTTTCGCTAACTACCGGATTTGCCCCTGCATTTCGCTCGGTTCATTCCGCCAATGCTGATTTTGAATCTTCGTCCGCGCATCCGGCCGACTACGTTCAATCAAACTATGAGATCGAACAGGACCGCCGCACTGGCATGTCCTCTGCCGGTACCTCAGCAAAGCTGGCTGAAATTTTCTCCTGCGTCCCGGCAAGAGCGAAGAAGACCAGCATGGCTGGTTTGGTCCCCCGCCATTTCCTGTTCTGCGCAGATCACGGCGATAACACCTGCGCGTTCCAGAATGACCCTCGAGAGATAAAGTTAGGCTGTGATCTTCTTGCCGGTCCGCGTCGCCGGCGCCGGCGTTTCCGAGTCGTTCGGTTTGCGGCCGAGCCCCATGGTCTTGGCCAAGGCCGAGCGCGCGGCGGCGTAATTCGGTGCGACCATGGGGTAGTCCGCCGGCAGGCCCCATTTGGCGCGATATTCGTCCGGCGTGAGGCCATAGTGGGTCGACAGATGGCGCTTTAGCGATTTGAACTTCTTTCCATCGTCAAGGCAGATGACGTAGTCGGCCATCACCGACTTCTTGATCGGAACAGCAGGCTTGAGAGCCTGCGGCTGTTCTGCGGAAACGCTGCCGGCGGTTCCTTTCAGTGCTGCATGTGCTTGGCCGATCAGGGCGGGGAGGTCGCCCACCGGGACCGGATTGTTCGAGACATAGGCTGAGACGACATTGGCGGTAAGCTCGATGAGGGCGTCGAGGCTGTGGTCGGCTTCTTCTGTCATGAAATTCTCCGGTTGGCTTGAAGACAGCTGGTGAAGCCTCGTTACATGGTGATGGTTGTGGCTGAAGGCAATAATTGTCTCGGCAGCATAAGCATCGCCAGAAGATATTGCTAACAGCGTCCGCCCCGGACATCGTTCCGGCTGCCAGGCGCCGCAACCGATATATGCAGCCATACCGTATTGAGCTTTTGTAATTCCGAAGCAACGTGACGAATTTCCGCGGACACGAAAATACGGCCAGGTGAACGAAACCTGACACTCGTGGTTCTTCAGTTCGTTTGGACCCAACGAGGCTGGTCTATCCCTGGCGTCTTCTCCGGGATGATTGTTCGTCTTTGTTGCCGGCTGATCGGGCTTCGGCCGGAGCTTGGTCCGAGAATGAACTCAAACACGGGTTGTGGCTGACCGAGCGCTGTCGCCTGCAAGGCTGCCGGGGTCCTTGCCGCGGCTTCGGGGTGTTCGGCGAGCGCGGCGGGTGACATGCCGAGCCCACGCTCGAAGCCATGATCGGCCGTCTTCATCAGCCAACGAAGGAGCGCCGCGGCGCGTCCGGCATGACGCATTGCCGCCGCCTGCTTGCCCTCGCGGATCTTCACGCCGGCCGCCGATAACAGGATCAATCCTTTGAAGAGCGTCCGAAGCGGAGCGCCTCGGTCTGCAACCTGCCACAGGTCTTCCCATGCCTCATGCGCTTCCCAGTAATAGCCGTGGTTGAAGAGGTCGAGGCCCCAGAGGAATGTGTCTGAATCAAGCGAGACCTCTGTGGTCAACGGCATGGCTTCGCTATTATAGCCGTGTCCTGTGGGATCACGCACCGGATGCGGTTGCCTGCCCGGCAAATACGCATAGGTTGGAAAGCTCTTTTCCGGCAGCCAACGCCGGCGCAACATCGAACCAATAGCCATCAAAGCCGTATAGCACACCCATGAGATCCCGAACGGACGATCACTCCGGAGCGCCCGCCGGCAAACAAGAGGTTTTGGGCAAACGCCCGGGCTCGCAAGCTTCAGTGCACCAAGATGATCAGGCCTCGTGATCTACTGGCGTGTCGTTGAGATGTCATCCTTGATGACCTATATGCCGTTGTGCGTCGGGCGTTCTCCTCCCATTGCGTCCGGCGCGTTCCCCTCTGGAGGTTTTTGGCCTCTTGCTTGGCCGGGTGCTGTAAGCCCGGCCTTTTTCTTGCGCGCCAGAGGCGATGAAGCTCATCAGCGGTTATGAACATGGCGTCACCCGCCCAACTTGCAAACCGGAAGGGATCGCCCGCACGAGCTGCACGGTGTACTCATTTTCAGCGTCCGCGAGTGCCTACCTCATGTGACGGTGCCATCGTCTTGCCGACCAGGCAAAGCCGGCATCTCACCGTCGGCCGTGCACCAGATCCAGGAATCGAACTCTCTGCTTTCCGCACCCAGGCGCACAAAAGCTCAGCTTTGTTGGCTTCTTGCAAATCGCCCTTGTGCTTGGCGACGAACTTGTCAGCGACGGCCTGCAATGCCGCCTCCTGGCGGCTGTCCAGCGTGATGATGTAATCCATGACGATACCTCCCACTGTTTAGAACAATGAGCCCTGCGCCGCCTGTTGCGGAATTTTGATCTGCGTCGCCGGCTTGTCGACGATCACAAGGGCATCATCGGGTGCGGTGCGCTGCAGACGCTTTTCTTCCGACCAAGGCGCGGTCAGCCAAGTTTCGATTTCCTCTGGCGTGGTCAGCATCACCGGCATGGCCTTCTCATGGATGCCAGCGACCACGGCATTGGGTTTGGTCGTCATGAAGCCGTAGACCTCGTGATCGCCGGGGCCTTCCTTGACCTTGCGCACGCCATGCCAGGGTGTCCAAAGGCCGGCGAAGCAGAAGAGCGGTCGGTTCTCGTCGACGGCAAACCAGTAGTTGCGCTTGATGCCGGTCTCCGGGTCCACCTCATCCGGATTGGGGCTAGGCTCCGCAAAGCTGGTCACCGGAACAACGCAGCGGTGCTCGACGCCGACATATTGCTGCCAGTCGGTGTATTGAGGATTACGGACACTCGTGGTGCCTGGGTCCGAATTGCCTCGGACGCGCTCCAATGGCGTCGGCATGCATGCCCCAACGAAGACTGGCTAGCTCGCGTTGGCCGGCCGATGCGATGCGGACTACCGGCCCGAATTGGTTGGGATAGATATCGATCGACGGTTCCATGTTGCCCAGAATGTCACGCAGGGCACCTGTGAACTGGCGAATGGCCTCTTGCGACGTGGTGATGTTGTAGAGATTGCACATGTCTTGCCCCTAGTGGCGCACGCCAGCTTTCTTGCTTTCTCTCAGATAAATGTCGGTCTGTTCGCGCATGGCGTCCAAGAGCCACAAGGCCAGATCGAGGTCTTCCGGATATATGGCCAGGATCCAACAGGCCGTCAGTTCGGAGATTGCCTGTTTCTGACTGACATCGGAGAGGCCGCGCATTTGCTTGGCCATCTTGCTGACGGTCCTGTGGATGGCGGGCCGTTCACGGGTCACGGTAGCAAATAATGTCCGCGTGCTCCGTCGGGTCGGCGATGAGAGGTTTCATGAGTGTCTCCATTTTGCCAGCAGTGAACAAAATGAGAACACAGGAATCAATGCCTCTTGACGAAACAGGAATATGTTCCTCTTTCTAACGCATGGCGCACGATCCGATCGACACGCTAGGCAAGGCAACCCGGCACAACATGCTTGTGAAAGCGGAATGCAGCTGCGGCAATGTCCGCTACTGCCGATCGGCCGATTTGATGATGGCCTACGGCGGCGGTGTGGACCCGATGTCGTTGAAATTCGACTGCAGCCGCTGCAAGCCGCAGGTGAAAATCACCCTGATGGAGGATCGTGTCTTTCACTATCTTCGAATTCCGGAGTCCTTTGGTTTCCCCAACTGGGCTGTCCAAATTCGGTTGAAATTTACTTTTTCCGAATTGTTCCATGCTAGGAGACCAACACGCAGCTACTACTCTAGGGCGGGAGAAAAGAGTGATGCAGCGTCTGTCTGCCGCAAGGCTCGGTGACCTTTTGGCGGGAGACCTGCGTGTTTTTGGCGGGCCCTCGACGATCGAACCACTTGCCGGCCGTATCAGGGCGGAGCAGGTCAGTATCGTGCTTCGCAACACGCCTCTTGGCATGGTTGCGAACATCCTCAATGCGGCCACTTTTGTCATGGCGTTTTGGGGCTCGCCCGACCAGACGGTAGCCATCCTCTGGGCGAGTATCATCATCGCCGCCGCTGGTTTCGTCGGCCTAGGAGCGAGATCATCATTCCAGTCCGTCAAACCAAGGTCGGTGTCTCGCCGGACAACGCAAAACCTGGTGCGGAACGCCTTCTTGTTCGGCACATGGTGGGGAGCACTTCCCGTTCTGTTCTTCAGCGGGGCAACAAGTGCCGCCCAGGTCGTCATTACCTGCCTGAGCGCGGGGATGATCGCGGGCGGCGCCGCTTCCTTTTACACGATTCCTATTGCGGCCATCGCCTATACGCTACCGATCTTCGTCGGTTCAGCGGTGGCGATCGTGTGGGTGAAAGACGCGGTCAACCTGCCCGTCGCAATCCTGATGGTGAGTTACGCCATCACGTTGTTTCGTGCCGTGCTTGCTCACGCCTTCGAATTTACTCAGCGTTTCATTCTGCAGGCGGAAAGCGAAAATGCCATTCGCAGGGATGTTCTGACGAGACTGCCAAACCGGTTCAGCTTCAATGAGCGGCTGGAGAACGCGTTGGTGGACGCAAAGCAGTTTGACCAGCACTGTGGGTTGCTTTTGTTCGATCTTAACAATTTTGCCCAGGTGAATGATCGCTTTGGCCGAGCCATGGCGGATGCCCTTTTGGTCGAAGTGGCTGCGAGACTTCGGAGATCGACGCGGGAGAGCGATGGCATTGCCAGATTGGAGGGCGGCGAATTTGCGATAATTGCCACGCGCGATGTAAGGCCAGATCAGATCAGCTCCTTGGCCAAACAGATCGTAGATGCCATGCGCGACCCATTCTTGATCGAAGGGCGCGAACTATATTGCAGGGCCTCTATAGGCATCGCTTTGGCTCCCGCTGGCGGTTTGGATGCCAACCAACTCCTGCGGTGCGTGGACACCGCACTATACATGGCCAAGACGCTGGGGGCGGGCTCCATCCAGTTTTTCAGCGCAAACGACGACGAAGCTGCCACAAGGCGCCATGTCCTCGAACGCGATCTGAAATCTGCGCTGGCCAATGACCAGCTTTGGCTCGCATTCCAACCCTTTCTCGACCTCGGACGTGATAGCGTCCGGGGGTATGAAGCGCTTCTGCGGTGGCAGCATCAGACCCTTGGCACGATCTCTCCCTCGGAGTTCATACCCATCGCTGAAGAAACGGGTTTGATTCACGCCATCGGACACTGGGTCGTCAAAACGGCTTGTCTGGCAGCGGCGCGCTGGCCGCGCGACATGCGGGTCTCCGTCAACTTGTCGGTAAGGCAGCTTAAGAACAAGGCCTTGCTGGATGAAATTGTGGCGGCCTTGGCTGAAGCCGGTTTGGAGCCCCGAAGACTCGAGGTCGAAATCACAGAAACCGTGCTGATTTCGAATTTTGAAGAGACGATCTCGCTATTACAATCGTTGAGTTCTCTGTCTGTCACAGTTGCTCTTGACGATTTTGGCACCGGCTATTCGTCACTCACTTATCTCCGCAAATTGCCTCTTTCGCGGCTCAAGATCGACCGATCTTTTGTCCAGGATATGCTGACTGATGCGGACTGCGCCGCGATTGTACGATCATTGGTCAAGTTGGCGCATGAGCTTCGAATTGCGGTAACGGCCGAAGGCGTGGAAACTCTCGACCAGCTCGACTACCTGCGCCGCGTCGGATGTGATGAAGCTCAAGGCTATTTAATCGGGAAACCTGACCGGATTGACGACATTCCTGGCATTGCTGCGAAGCAGTTTGGTCAGGAGCTAGGTGTTTGAATAGCAGGACCGGCATCTTAACCGGGGATGGTCTGGTTGCCTCCTACTCGATGAGAACGGCCGCCTCGGCCGTCGCCCACGTATGTGGCGCTGGCGCGGCACATCGAGAGGGAATTGCGTCGAGATTTCGCGATCGCGGCGGAATTCCGCTCGGCTCGGCAAGAAGACGAGCTTTGCCTAGGCCGCGTAATCGCCTTTGAGGGCGCGGAGATGACCGGCTTTGGGCGGGTTTGAGAGACGACAATGATTCAAACCGGACTTCCCGCTTAAGCGCTTTATTCAAGATTTGACCGTAGATTTCTCCCCGACGGGTGATCATACTGCCTGGGGGAAGAGCATGTTGAAAGTCTACACTTGCATTGCGACGCAGCACGATTTGCGTCTGGTTGCGCTGGCGGCCTTTATCTGCGCTCTGGCCTCCTTCACGGCGGTGAATGTCCTCCACCATGTCGGGCGCAGTGAAAGCGAGATGCGACGGATCTGGCTAGCCGTCGCTGCGATCGCCACTGGCTTCGGCATATGGGCGACGCATTTCATAGCCATGTTGGCCTTCCAGCCCGCCGTGCCGAGCGGCTACAACATCGCCTTGACGATCATTTCGTTACTGGCCGCGATCGCTTTGACCGGCACGGGTCTCACGATCGGCATCTCGCCACGCGTTCCACATGGACGCTGGATCGGCGGTGCGATCGTGGGAGGCGGCATCGCGGTGATGCACTACACTGGCATGGCCGCATTCGAGATCGCGGGACGCGTCGTCTGGGATGTGCCGCTCGTCGCCGCCTCAATTATTCTTGGTGGGCTGTTCGGTGCGGCCTCATTGCCGGTTGCCCTTCACGCCAACACGCTCAAATGGAAGGCGCTCGGTGCCCTCGTGTTGACCGTAGCGATCTGCAGCCACCATTTCACGGCGATGGGCGCGGCGGCAATCATGCCAGACCCGCGCATTGTCGTTTCCGCAACGGCGTTGCCCGCGGACTGGATGGCGGCTGGCGTAGCCCTCGTTTCGATTGTCATTGTCCTTTTGGCCATCATCGGCCTCGCCCTCGATGTGCGTGATCTCCGTCGCGCCGGCGAGATAGCGCGTATGCAGGAGCTGGTTGACGCGGCCGTCGAGGGGCTGATCGTGTGCAACGAAACCGAGATCGTGGCTGCCAATCGCAGTTTCTCCGCGCTTGCGTGTGCCGACGGCTCGCAACCGGTCGGACGCCCGCTCGCGTCCTTCTTTCCCACGGCCTCCCCAGGCGAACTCACGGGTCCCGCGCAAAGGCCGCTGGAGGTGGAGCTATGCGCGACGGATGGCACCATGGTCCCCGTGGAGCTGATCCGGCACAGCATCCTTTATGCCGGGAAGCCGCATCAGGTGTTTGCAGTGCGCGATATCCGCGGGCGCAAGCGGGCGGAGGAGGAAATTCACTTCCTTGCCCACCATGATCCCTTGACCAAGCTTCCGAACCGCACGAGCTTCAACGAAAAGCTCGAGGCCGAGCTTACAGCACATCTCGACACTGAGCGGTGCCTTGCCGTGCTCTTCCTCGATCTCGACCGCTTCAAGGAGATCAACGACCTCTTCGGCCATCTCGTCGGAGACGCCGTCCTGCAGTGTGTGGCCGAGAAGATCAGAAGCATCCTCAAGCCCGGGCAAATGGTTGCGCGCTTGGGCGGCGACGAGTTCGCTGTCATCGTTCCCGGTCTGCCGAGCGCGGGCTATGCGACGCGCACTGCTGAAGCCATCCTGGACGCACTCAATGACGCAGGCGCTAACCTGCCGGCCGGCGTCACCATCGGCACCAGCCTTGGCATCGCCGTATTCCCGAACGATGCACCCGATCGGGAGACGCTCCTGAGCCATGCCGATGCCGCGCTCTATGAGGCCAAAATGCAGGGGCGGGGCGTCTATTGCGTTTTCGAGCCGTCCATGGGTGAGCATCTGCGCGACCGTCGCCAGTTCGAGCACGACGTCCGTCATGCGATCTCGCGCAAGCAACTGCACCTTGTCTATCAACCGCAGGCGGAACTCCTGTCCAACGAGATCTTCGGTTTCGAAGCGCTGCTCCGGTGGGATCATCCTGAACGCGGCGCCGTTCCGCCGTCGGTGTTCATCCCGATCGCGGAGGAGTGTGGGGCCATTCTGAAGATCGGTGAATGGGTGCTGCGGACCGCCTGCGCCGAAGCGGCAAGCTGGCAACAACCGCTAGCAATCAGCGTCAACGTTTCTGCCATGCAACTCCATGGCGGGAATTTGTCCGAGTTGGTCGGGGCAGTGCTGAAAGAGACCGGTCTCGATCCATTCCGCCTCGAGCTGGAAATTACCGAAACTTGCCTGATCAAGGACATGGGGCGCGCGCTCGCCGCGCTGCGCCAGCTCAAAAGCCTTGGGGTCCAAATCGCTATGGATGATTTCGGCACCGGGTACTCGTCGCTGTCGAATTTGCGGGCCTTCCCATTCGACAAAATCAAGGTCGATCAGTCTCTAGTGCGGGCGGTTGATAGCAGCGATGAGGCGGCTACCGTCATGCGTGCTGTCTTTGGCCTCGCCCGGGGTCTCAAGCTCCCCGTCTTGGCAGAGGGCGTCGAAACGGACGCGGAATTGACCTTCCTACGGGGAGAAGCCTGTGATGCGATCCAGGGTTATCTTCTCGGCCGACCTTGCCCGATTTCCGACTTCGCTCAGCACACGATCGGCAATGGTAGGGGAGCCGCTTCCCGGCGGCTGGGGAACCACGAACTGCGCGTGATCAAGAACAGCGCGGCTTAGTGCGGAAGCCGGGTCGCACGCTGCAAGTCACGCGCTGCTACGAGCCGCTCGAGCTGCGGTGATCGGCAAGGCCAAGATCGACGAGGTGAGGAAAAGCTTCGATGCCAGCAGTGCAAGAGCCGCGAGTGGATCTCCGGCGCTCGGCGTAGGGAGATCTGGCGGGACGAATAAGAAGAAGGGCCGGCGCCGTTTGGTGGAGGTTGCCTGAAATGGACGCCGGCTAGATGGGAGTGTACGCAGCACCGATACCTGAGTCTTGACGCCAAGTCACCTGCGGCAATTTGGGATGGACTGGCCCTCTAGCGGGGTAGGTCAGCACGCGCCGGGCCTGACCGGCGGGGGCTCGGAAGCGAAACATGGCAGCGGCTGACAATATACAATACGCCATTGCTATTGCCAAACCGCCGCTACAGTGATCGCGGACCTGAGTGGCGCCCGCGCGCCTGAAGGCGCGCGCCGGGTGCGCGTGCCCCGCGCCCGCGTTTTCCTCGGCAGGCTCGGGCGGGCTCGGCCCTCCCGCGTCGCCCCCTGGCGCGGGC
>NZ_JBVVQW010000039.1:0-11098 GCF_055811655.1 Mesorhizobium sp. WSM4809 | reverse complement strand
GAGACGACGAGCTTGACGCCGCGCAGGCCGCGACGGGTCAGCTTGCGCAGGAACTCCGTCCAGATCGGCTCGGCCTCTGACGTGCCGATCTCCATGCCCAGCACCTCGCGCCGGCCGTCCGCGTTGACGCCGACGGCGATGATAACAGCGACCGAGACGATCCGCCCACCGCGGCGCACCTTCAGATAGGTGGCATCGATCCACAGATAGGGCCAGTCGCCCTCGATCGGCCTTTCAAGGAACGCCTTGACCTTGCCGTCGATCTCCTCGCACAGCCGGCTGACTTGGCTCTTGGAGATGCCGCTCATCCCCATGGCCTTGACCAGGTCGTCGACCGAGCGGGTCGATATACCCTGGACGTAGGCCTCCTGGATGACGGCGGTCAGCGCCTTCTCGGCCATGCGGCGCGGTTCGAGGAAGCCCGGAAAGTAGGAGCCCTTCCTAAGCTTGGGGATACGCAGCTCGACCGTGCCGGCCCGCGTCTCCCAATCCCGCTCGCGGTAACCGTTGCGTTGAGCGAGCCGCAACGGGTTCTTCTCGCCATAGGCGGCGCCGGTGGCGGCCCCAACCTCCATTTCCATCAGCCGCTCGGCGGCAAAGCCGATCATCTCGCGCAGGAGATCGGCATCCGGGGTCTTCTCCACAAGCGTGCGCAGGTTCATCATGTCGTCGGTCATCGGTGGTCCTTCCGAAAATGGGTTGGCGTCAACAACCAAACCCTACCGGAAAGCGCCGATGACCACCGCAAAGCCGCTCGCTCGCTACAGCGCTATCGAGGGCGCGCTCGCGAACGGCTTCACTACCGCCGAGCTACACCACCTGTGGGGACACGACCGCACTCGACGCTAGGCCATCTCGGACCCGTCGAGTTCGAAGCGAGCTATGCTAGCTTAACCTGATGTTCGAAAAATCCGGCAGCAGGCAAAATACGCGTCCAATTCGTCAGTCCAAGGTGGGTCATCCGTCCTGTGCCGTGGCGATGAAGGCGTGCGCAGTACTCACTACCACACGAAGTTCGTTGCCACTCATCCCCTCGCACGTTCTCCCTTTGGATCAAAGAATGCCTGCAACGAAGCGTCGGCGTCGTAAAGTTCACCTGCAATCTCGACTTGCCAATGACTGTTCTCAACCAATTCTTTAGTCACGCCTGTGGGGCTGTTCACATACCCGAGACCGATTGACGTACCTAACGTGAAGCTTTTAACGCCCGACGAAATGTAGCCCACGATCTCTCCATCGCGGCGAATAAGTTCTTCGTGGAACAGCACTGGCTTCGGATCACGCAGCTTGAATGAGACCAGGCGCTTCTTGAGAGGCATTGAAGCTTTCTGTGCCGCAACTGCGTTCTTACCGATGAAGTCCGTTTCCTTTGTCCAATCGATCGTAAAGCCGAGCCCTGCTTCGAGCAGTGTATCAGTTGGCGTTAGATCCAACTGATATTCGCGGTAGGCACGCTCGGACCGCAGATGTTCAAGTGCGTGATAACCCGCTGGCCTTAAGTTATGTCTGAGGCCAGCTTCCAAAACCCGGTCGAATACGTGCTGTGCCATTTCAGTTGGGATATGCAGTTCCCAGCCAAGCTCTCCAATGTATGTTAGCCGATTCGCTATTACGCGAGCGTAGCCGACATCAATTTCCTGGCTGGTTGCAAACGGAAACGCTTCGTTGGACAAATCTGCATCAGTAACTTCGGACAGAATATCCCGAGACTTAGGGCCTTGCAACGAAAGCACCGCGAATGCCGAAGTCATATCCGTCAGTGTAACATTCCATTCATCGGTGATGTGCTTAGTAATCCAAGCTTTGTCACGCGGATGTACCGTTGCAGATGAGATGATTAAGAACTCTTTGCAGGAGAGGCGGTTTACTGTAATGTCTGCTTCGATTCCTCCAGTCTCATTTAGCATATGTGTGTACACTAGCTTCCCAACCGGCACGTCGACATTGCCTGCGCACAGCCATTGCAGAAAACGGCAGGCGTCACGCCCCTGAACAAGATGTTTGCCAAAAGAACTCTGATCAAGAAGTATCGCAGCCCGGCGTGCTGCGTGGCATTCTTGCGCCGTGTATTTAAACCAACTCGGTTCTTCATAAGAGTACAAATTCTCGGTTGACTCGCCTTCACCCGCAAACCACATAGGGCGTTCCCAGCCCATGCCTTCACCGAAGCTGGCTCCTAGTTTCGCCCACCTGTCGTGAAGCGCGCTCTTCCTCACTCCTCGGGAGGTCTCTGGCTGACGACTTGGCCAATGCATCTTATAGTGCAGACCTAGTACTTCGGGAGTCCGATCTTTCAGGTATCGCTTGTTAATCTGGAATGGATGGAAACGGGCAACATCGACAAAGCTGATGTCCGTCTGCGGCGCACCCGCTACGATCCATTCGGCCAGGGCTCGTCCCGCCCCCGCACCAAATTCGATTCCTTCGGAGTTGTAACCTGTCGAGACGAAGAGATTTTTCATTCCCGGGACCTGTCCAATCATGAAAAGCAAGTCCGGCGTAAAGCTTTCCGGGCCATTGAAGAACTTCGCAATGCCCGCACTTCCCAGTGCAGGTACAATCTCGACAGCCTTCGTCATCGGCAACTCGAAATGATCCCAGTCTTCCCAAAGCTCTAGAAAGGCCGTCTGCTTCGGGAGCCGCTCCATAGGCAGCGCCTTGCCCCAAGGCTCGAAGGCACCGACTAGCAGTTTACCTGTATCCTCCTTCAGGTATACGTGGCCATCAGTGTCGCGCAAAACCGGCAGTGTCGGTTTTATGAAGTCCATGGGCTCTGTTACGACATAAAAGTGTTCAGCGGCGTGGAGGGGGATACGTGCACCCAGTTTTGCCGCTAGCTCTCCTGTCCAAAGGCCGCAAGCTAACACTAAGATTTCTGTTTCGATAACATCCGTTATGGTGCGAACTTGGTAAGTTCCGTTAGAACTGCGCCAAAGATCAACAACCTCAGCATTCTCGAAGATCTTCGCCCCGTTCTGCTTGGCTCCCGCCGCCAGGGACAGGCAGGTGTCAACTGGGTTGGTTTGCCCATCGTTTGGGATGAACACTGCACCCTGGATGATCGAGGAGTCGATTGCCGGATAAAGTTCCTTGGCCTGACGAGGCGATATCATGTGGGCTTCCAGACCAAAGCTCTTCGCAATCGAAGCGTTGCGCGCTATCTCGTGGAGTCGTTCTTTCGTGCGTGCGACCCCTAGCGTGCCATTCTGTTTGAAGCCGGTTGCCTGACCTGTTTCCGCTTCAAGAGACGCATAAAGCTCTGCATTATATTTAGCGAGCTGGGTCAACGAATGCGTACCGCGCGTTTGCATAATCAGCCCCGCCGCGTGCCACGTTGTTCCTGATGTCAGCTGATTTCGCTCGAGGATTACAACGTCCCGCTTTCCTAATTTGGTGAGATGATAGGCAACGCTCGTCCCCGCAATGCCCCCTCCGATGATTACAACCTCATACGCCCGTGTGGGCGTTTCACGAGGGCGAACGGTCGTGTTCGTGATCATATTGCTCCTTACGCGGCCTGGGTCGTCGTTTTTCTGGGGCTGGAAAGCCCCCCTGAGCTAGCCACTCAGCTTAGCGAAAACCGATCGGCAGCGATCATCGTCATTCAACCGCAGCATGAACACTTCCTTCGGAATATTTACCAAAATGCAGGATTCCTGCGCGCTACTTTTTCTTCTGGGCGTCTTTATTCGAAGCTGTTATGGCACCCTAAGTTGTGACCAAATCACAGCGTCGGCGTCAAACGAGCATGAGCCTCTGCTTTGGCATGGTTGCCGCCGCGGCCTGTTGAACGGCGCATGTTCGCGCGCGTACGAATGTTCAGACACGGGGGCTTTCTCAGTTTCGACGGGGCCGAGGTCTTGTGTTCATCTTTTAACGCGTGATGCGCGTGCAGCGAACGTGCCTATCACGCTGTAGACTCATTAGCGCGCAGCCACAGCCGCATTGAGGCGAGCTGAACCATGGCGGGGAAGTTGGCAGCGAGCTTGTCGTAGCGGGTTGCGATGCGGCGGAAGTGCTTCAGCTTGGAGAAGAAGCGTTTGATCAGGTTGCGCTCTCGGTGGTGCGCGGGCCGAGACGGGAGAGGAGCGTGGCGGCGATCTGCCCGTCGTGCGCTTGGCCCGCCGTCAGCCGAGCCGGATCGGGAGGCCCTGCGCGTCGACGACAACGTCGATCTTGGTCGTGAGCCCGCCGCGAGATCGACCGAGACAGTGATCTGCCCCCCCTTTTTGCCGTCGCGGCCTGTTGGTGGGCGCGAACGGAGGTGCTGTCGATCATCTGGATGCCCCTGTCGTGCACGGCGGTGATGGCGTCCATCATAGCGGTCGGGCAGCTCCCGCCACGGCGCGCCCGATCGCAACACCCAGTAGATGCCGTTCAACATGCGGCGATAATCGACGCGCGGCACGCCTCGCGACTTGTTGGGTAGCAGCGGTTCGATCACACGCCATTCGAAGTCCGTCAGATCATATCGGCTCATGTTGAGCGTGAATCATAACGCAGCGAAATTTGAAAGCCTCCGGTCGGAAAATACCCCACTTGCGAAGATTGGCTGCGCTGGTCAAGTTCGCATTGAGGAGGCTATGATCGACATCTGCGCGAGAGTGCGACTGACGAAACGGTACGGTTTGGAGGTCTGTATTCGAGAGGGATGATGAAACCGCGTTTTTCTATCTTCTCGACATGGGAGAGCAGGACGGCGGTCGTTGCTGCTTTCAATGTCCGTTTCAATCAGGTGGAATCCATTGGGGATCGTTGTAGGATTATTCCTTGGTGGCAAATTGTCGGCCGTCTTCAATCTACGCACAGACACCCCGACAGGTCGCTGGGCCGATGGTGAAGATGCCCAACTTTTCCGCGCGCATTGAACTAACCACCGATCTTGATTCTACCCATTTTATGGGTTCACGACCTAGCACGCTGGCGACGGCCAGCGCACAAATACGATATGCGGGCACCTTTTTTGCACACTTGTGCCCGGTGATTGGGAGGTGAGATCAAGGCCGGAAGGGCCAGAGGTGGCGCCAGCGCTTTTCCGGAGCCATTTTCGGCCGTCGCTGACGGACACGAAGATACTTTCTTCTATCGGAGTGGCAGCCGAATTTGCGCAGTTCACAATATGCAAAGGTCGTCGAAATGCTCCATCGTTGGGAGATGGTCAATGATGAAGCAAGTCGGCCCCAGGTTGCCCTCTGCGAGTTTTAAAGATAGTGATTTGACATGCACAATCTACCGACATTCTGCCTTCGCAGACGATTTTCTGCGCACTGCCAAAAGAAATGTAACCAAATACCGAGAGGTGACATGCGCTACGATCGAATAGACGCCCATATCCTCGAGATTGTGCAAAAGAACAACCGCGTAACGTCCGACGTCCTTGGCGAAAAGGTTGGACTTTCGGCGACCGCTTGTCAGAGGCGCCTGAAAAGACTTCGGTCTGAAGGTATTATCGAGGCCGATGTTTCGATCGTTTCACCGAAGATGGTGGGAAGGCCAATCGGGATGTTAGTACTAGTTACTCTGGAGCGGGAGCGTTCAGATATAATCGATAGGTTTAAAAAAGCGATAAGATCGTCGACAGAAGTTGTCAATGGATTTTATGTTACCGGGGATGCCGACTTTGTACTCTACATTACATCGAACAGCATGGAAGACTATGAACAATTTACGCGTCGGTTTTTTTATGAAAATCCGGACATTAAGGGCGTGAAAACCATGGTTGTTATGGACCGTGTGAAGGCTGGATTTGCAGTCCCAATCGAGATTTCAACTGAAGATCATAACCCAGCCTGGGGCGAGCGAATCGACCGCCGCTAAAGCAGAGGAGCGATAGAGCGATTATCCGCGAGCTGTGGTTGTATCTGCGACGACTTTGACCGGATCCTCGCCTATCGTGGAATGCCATACGTTCCGAGGGCCAGTTCAACTCGCTGATGATTGCAGCGTCGAGCGCACGAAAGGCCACCGGCTCGTCACTCAAGGTGTATCAACTCGACGATGAAGATTCGGAAGCTGCTGAGGCGAGAGACGGGAGAAAAGGATCTTTTCCGCGCCCGCCTTGATCAGATCCTCAACATGAAGCACGCGTCCGACCCGCACGATCGACTGGCCGGTGCTGGAGGCGCGTAAGCGGCGAAGTCTATTGCGACGGCCTGGAATGCCACCGCTGCCCCCCTGGCGATGAGCAGGATGGATCCGATACTGGCGGCGTCCCTCGATCACCGGATGGCTGGCGCCCAGTCAGCCTTCGTCCAGGATGCGGATGCAGTCAGCAAGCTGGTGAACCTCTGCAACCCGCCGCGTGCGATCGGGAACGATGTGGTAATTGCCACCGATCGAGACGACAGCGTCATGGCTGACGCGACGCTCCAGCTTGAGAAGCGCGTCGAAGGGAACTGCCGGGAGAGATTGAAGTTCCGGCTGCTCCACCGCGAAGGCCCCGCAGACGATGCGCTGCGTGGTGCCGTACAGGCGAACATTGGCGACGGTGTCGAGCCAATCTTGCAAGCTCGTGCACGTCGTCGAGATTGCGGAAGCTGCGGGGCCAGCAAGAAGTCCTCGGAGAGATAGCGGAATGGTCGCTCGACCCTTGCCCTTCGTCTTGGCGCGACACGGCCGGCAGGGTTGGAAGCCAACGTGCCGGGCCAGGCCAGTAGCGAGCGAATGGTATCAAGCAGCCGCAGTCACCAACCGAGGGCGTAGGCAGCCGCCCGTCGCGGGTCGGCGCCGCATTCCAGGACACCACTATTGCGATCATGGCGAACGAGACACACGCCGCCAGCGCGCCACAAACGGTCTGGCCACAGAACGACTTTATGACCGAGTTCTGACAGCGCATCGGCTGTCGCCTTCGAGAACCGCCCTTCTAGGCACAGTCGGCCAGGAAATGCAGCGTGCGGTGCGAACGAATCAGGGTGACTATAGGTGACGAATCGCGGCTCCTCCACAGCCGTCTGAGGATCCATTCCGAATACCGACATATTGAGCAGTACCTGTAGCACCGCCTGGATCTGGCTGTCTCCACCCGGGCTGCCAATGGGCATCGTCATCTTCCCCTGACGAAACACCATTGCTGGGTTCGGTGTGAGCCTCGGGCGTTTGCCCGGCGCGACGGCGGATGGATGTTTCGGATCGGCCCAGGATTGCGAGCCGCGCGAGGAAGGAGCCAGACCAGTTCCAGGAATTATAATGGTATCGCTACAAGTGTCGCTTGGGCAAATGGAAATTGCGTTTCCCTGTCTGTCGACAACGGCGACATACGACGTAT
This sequence comes from Mesorhizobium sp. WSM4809, assembly GCF_055811655.1. Lineage (NCBI taxonomy): Bacteria > Pseudomonadati > Pseudomonadota > Alphaproteobacteria > Hyphomicrobiales > Phyllobacteriaceae > Mesorhizobium > Mesorhizobium sp. WSM4809. Next base: position 3,831 of record NZ_JBVVQW010000039.1, on the reverse strand, counting down.
CGAATGGCCCGGCCTCGCTCTCATCGTTCGTAACAGCCGAGCTCCTGACATTGTTTCCGGCGGGCGGAAGCTCTGGCCATGCCCTGTCCTTTTGGATCATCGTTCGACGCATCTCGGCATAGGACGGCGACAGCAGCATATCGGCCGGCACATGGATTACGTCAGGATCGCCGTAGAAAGCTTCGCGATCGGCAAACACAAGCTTGAGTGCTTCGACGACGACGTGAATGTACTCGACCTTATTGTGTCCGAAGGCTTTGAGATCTAAGCCCGCCAGGATATTGAGCGTTTGCAGTAAGGCTGGACCTTGGCTCCAGAATCCGCACGAATGCACATCAAGATCGCCGAACCTGGTCGACACGGTCGGCGCCAATTTGACGCGGTACGTCGCCATGTCATGCTCTGTGAGTAGCCCTCCATTTTCCGCATGAAAGTTCGTGATCGCGCGCATCAGGTCGCCGCGGTAAAAAGCATCTCGCGCCGCCTGCAGGCCGCTGATCCGGCAGCCGCCGCGGCCGATCGCGGCAGCTTCTTCGTCGATCATGTATTGCAGACTTCTTGCGAGATCGCTTTGGATGAAGATATCTCCAACAGTCGGGCTCTTTCCTTGTGGGAGATAAATTTCTCTGTTGGACGGCCAGCGGGCATTCTTATACGCCGCGAGCTGAAGCTGCTCAGCCAAGAAGGGATACATGACGAAGCCCTCTCGCGCGAAGCCTACGGCGAAGCTCGCGACCTCGCCAAATGACATCGTTCCGTACCTTGTGAGGGCTTCAATCCACGCGGCTGGCGCCGCGGGAATCACAGTCCGTAAGAGGCCCTCCGGCACTTGGCCACCATGCTCGCGTAGGAACAGGTCACAGCTCACCCCAGCGGGCCAGCAACCCACGCCGTCGATTGACACGAGTTCGCCTCTATCTGCGATCCAAATGATCATAGGCGCCACGCCAGCTACGTTCACCTGATCACTGTGTACAACCCCCAAGACGAGGCCTGCGGCCACACCCGCATCAATTGCGTTGCCCCCTGCCTGCAAGATCTCAAATCCAGCGTGTGAAGCGAGGTAGTGCCCGCTGGAGATCGCGTGCCGCCGAGCTGAAATCGCCGGCCGCCAAGCTTTGAATGTGCTCGCCTGGCTGAATCCAACGTACGAATCACCGGAGCCGATGGACATCGACGATGGCATCTTCAGGCTCCAAACAGCCGCTCGAGTCGGCTGGCGTCGGCTTGTTGGTTTTTGGAATGACGACCGTTTACGCACGCGCAAACTAGAAAGCTCAACCGCGTCATAATAAGGTCATCCAACAGATATCCGTCGCTCGAACATTCTCAAGATCGCGCACATTACGCCGTTCCGATCATCTTCTCATGGCCGAGCTCTTCCGCGACGGCGCCACTCAATGGAGACGCCCTCGAATTTCAGGCTGCGTCGTGTCGATCATCCCAGCATCATCTGCCCGAGCGCCAGCATCTGCGGCACGCTGATCACGTCATTGTATTCTGCTGGCCCTAGCGGGTGCGATGCGAAGCGCGCGATTACCATCTCCGCCTTGGGCGCAACATATATACGCTGACCGTATAGGCCACGTGCTTCGATGGCCCCCAATTCGTTATGCGGCACCCACCATTGGCTACGGTACGAGTAGCCGTCGGGGAGCTTGGCCGGATGATCGCCTTCTTGAATGTCGCGGACGACGAAGGCGGGAATCACCTGTTTGCCGTTCCACTCCCCTTCGCGCCGGATCATCTCGCCAAAGCGAGCGAGGTCGCGCAAGGTCGCGCTCAGGCCGCCACCGGCAGCCGGCATGCCAACTGGATCCACGAGGATATAACCGTCCTCCTCGCAGCCGAGCGGCGCCCAAAGGCGCTCGTGCAGCAACTGCGCGAAAGAACGGCCGGTCACGCGCGCCATCACCCAGCCCATCACTTCCGTGTTCACCGTCTTATACGCGAATTCGCCGCCGTGGGCGCCTTGCTTTTGCACAGTGCGCAGATAGTCACATGAGGTTCTGGGACCGTCATAACCAACCGGCCGCGGCCGCCGTCCGCTGGCCACCCTGTACGCCCAGACGTCGCTTGAACACCCGACGGGGCCATGTTCTTCAGTGTATGCTAGACCCGTCTGCATGTCCATTACCTGTCGCAGCGTGGCGTCCTCCCACCCGGTGCCTCGCAATTCGGGCAGGTAATGGGAGATCATCTTCGACTCGTCGAGCACGCCTTCGTACACGAATGCCGCTGCGAGGGTGCCCGCGTAGGATTTCGTGACGGAGTAGCACAAGTGCGGCAGGTGCGGCTGGAGCGCGCCGAAATAGCGCTCGTACACGATGCGCCCGCGATGCAGCACCACAATGCCGTCGGTGTAGGTATCGAACAGCGCCTCGTCAAAGCGGCGGTTGCGGCCATCCATGTCTGCGAAGGTAAGCGCGTCAATCTCGGCGCACTTGTCACTGCGCTCGAAGTGCGAAGGGGTGCCCGGCCCGCGCCATACGTTCACCGTCGCCGCGAGCTCACGCACGTGCGACAACGACCAGCGGTTCTGCGGGAAATCGAACGAAGTATCGCTGGCGAACGTGATGCGCTTGTCCTCGGGCGGCGGCGCACCGCGCATCCAGCCCATTTCGCGCGGATCGGATGCGCGGCCGTCGAGGTAGCGCTGCCCCGCGAATTCGAGTGTGGCTTCCTCCACGTTGCCGAGAGGCGAACGCTGTTCAAGTTCAGTCATAAGCTTGCTCCAAAGCTTTTCGAAGTGCCCTGAGATGGCTGGTGCAGGCGTTTCGTCCGAGGCCCGGCCGATCCTGGGAACGAATGTAAGCGACCATTGTGCCGTCAGGCCTTCCGCATGCTCCACATCGGGATACGCCCCGGCATCTCGACCAGGCCGATCAGCGTCTTGCGGCAGGCTATTGGTGCGATAAATTGACCGAGCAGAACGTCGCCAACGAAATCCCACCATACTCGTTGCATCTGGCGGGCCAGATCCTTGCGCTCGTCAAGCATTTCGACATCTGCCCACTTGGCCCGAAGAGCCTCATACTCGTCGCTCTTCGGCCAGCCGTACCAGCCCCTGTCGCCATTCGCGAGCAGAGCAGGGTTGCCAGTCGGGTCGGTGCGGGAGAAAACAGATTCTGACGTGATGAAGATGCTCCAGCCGCCGTCCTCGATGGGACCCTTTTTCGCCCGGCGCGCGACAACTCCACCCCAGTCGCTCGGTGCAAGCTCGGCATTGACTCCAATGTCGCGCAGCGTGGCCGCAAGAAGTAGTGAGGCATTGCTCGCCTCCGCCCAGTCGGTAGGCTGGAGGATGACGACCTTCTCGCCGGCATATCCGGCCTCGCTGAAGAGTTGCCTAGCCTTTTCCGGCTCGCCGCCCTTCTTGAACCATCCCGTATTCTCGTCGTTTGAATAGGGTGTACCCTTTCCAAAGATTGACGTAAGAGTGTGGAAGTATTTCGGGTCACCGAACGCGGCCCGCATAAACGCCTGCTGATCGATGAGGTGAAGCATCGCCTGGCGCGCCTTTACGCTATCGAAGGGCTTCTGCAGACAGTTCATTCGCAGATGCAGGACTGAGCCTGTTTTATTCAACACCTTGAGTGTAAGGTTCGGGTCGCTCTCTATTGCCGGGTAAAGATCGGCCGGCGGCTGCTCAACGAAATCGATCTCATCCGCTTGCAGGGCCGCAAGAGCCGTCTGCTGGTCACTGATATTCTCCCAGACGACACGATCGACGTTGACGATCTTCCCACCGGCGAATCCGCTGGGCGGCTCCTTGCGCGGTATGTATCTCTCATTGCGATCATAGGTGAAGCTTGCGCCGGGCTTTGCAAG
>NZ_JBVVQW010000038.1:0-14909 GCF_055811655.1 Mesorhizobium sp. WSM4809 | reverse complement strand
TGAAATGTGTCGTGCACGAGGCGGAAGACGGACTGGCCATCAATGGCGGCAATGGCCTTAGCCGCTTCGTTCTTCGATCGAAGTGAGCAGGTCTGGAAGCCCAGCGGCTCGATGAGACCGATCAGGCCGCGCGACTGGAGGATCGGCTTGAGCGCCTTCAAGGCAAAGCGGAGATCGCCCCTGCGCTCGCCATTCGCGGGCCAGGAGCCGTCGTTGACCGGCATTAGCATGAGCGCCTCGGCTCCGCAGGCCGCCGCATAATCGGCGAGCTTGCTCGCCTCGGTCTTGCGGGCGGGTGTCCACTCGTTGAAGCGCTGCAAGGCATTAATGGAAATGATCCCAACGCCTGCTTCGCCGGCGGCAGCCCGGACGTCCCCCGCCGGCATGCCGCGTGCAATAGCATTGCTGTACGGTTGGCTGCGGATCTGGACATCGGTCAGGCCCTGGTCACGGGCAACAGCGAAAAGTGCCCTGACGTCGAGTCCGGCCGTCGCCATGTGATCGAGTGCAAAGCGGGGCGCTGCTTGGCGCATGGCTTGGCTTTCCTTCAATGTTCCCGGAAATTTCGTCGACCCTATTGCGACACTTGAATTAAGACAAACGATTAGATCAGATGTTTTTCATCTGAAAAGGAGATGGCTGATAAACAGCGCCGAACTCAGGTTTTTCCGGGCGGGTGTGAGAGCAAACAGCACGGATTGGAGCACAATGGCTGGCCAGGGTGCTCCGCTTGCGCGTGCCGTGCGGCCAAACTCATTTCGACATCAGTTAAAAAGCTTGAGGTCAGCACTGCTGCTCTTAAGACCGAGGTTCAACAATCAAATCGAGATCAGTAAGCGTGGGCCGCCGTCGAAGGTGACCCGCAGCAGCCGAGTGCCCCAACTGTGGGATGCCTCTCGCTTTGCCAAAAGGTCACACGATGCTCGCATGATGGGGTCGGGACAAGAACTGCTCAAAACGCGCGAGGCATTTAGCAACCAAAGGCAGCTACGGTTGATTTGTTAATGATTCCTCCACCCCAGGCCTCAGCGCCTGACGCCCCGTGGCAGCGCGAAAACGCTCAGTAGCTGCAGCGCCGGCGGCACGCGCGACCACATGGTCCTCAAGACTTCTAGACCATGCCTTGCCGAACGGCGCTCCCGGATAACACGATGTGGCCGTCGGAGGCCAACCTCGTGGAAATACAGGTCGGCATGCTGGAGGGATATGATGAAAGACGCCGGCGATGGTACGGCGGAAGCGGGCGTTGAAGCCCTCTACCGAATTGCCGTGGACGGCATCGCGAACACATTCACCATTGGTATGCTTCACCGTCTCGCCTTGGCAAAGCTCTCACCAATGGCCATGAATGCTTCCACTCGTCGCTCATCAAGTGAGCTCTCGACTCGATGTGCGCTTCAATGACGCGTTCGCTTGCTCGCGCTGAGAGACCGGTCACGACCGCGGCACGCGCGTCACCGGCCGGAGCGCCGGTCGTGAGGTCGGTCGCTGCACCATGGCCATAACCGGCGATACTGATGCCGCGGTCGGCCATCATTCCTCAAATCTCGAAGACTCAAGCCGTAGGCCAGATCCCAGCGAACGCAAAGCAGAATGGCGGACTGGTCGAAATGGCGGCCCTTGAACATCTGAACTCTCCGGCGAAAATACCAGAGGCCGTGCCATGCGCCTGGTTACCGAAGACTTTGCAACACATCTTCGCTGAAAACCCGCACGCAGACTTGGATGGCCCTGCGGTCGAGCTTCCGGCAATGGTACCCCGGCGAACGACAATCGCGAGAACGGCGAAATGATCCGCGCGGCTTGACCACCCCAAAACCTGGTGCTCCCCTCGTACCGGTGTGAAGCATCTCGAGCATCGCAGGCCCGGCGCGCTCGACGATGGCGACGCCGGCCAGCAATCCTGTGCGCAATTGAGGGCAGGATCGGGTTGACGCGGAAGGAAGCAGCTTCCATTGCGCATGGAATATGGAACCAGTCGAGAACATGCTCGCTCGCCTGCGATCATTTCCGCCTGCGACCGGACTTCTTCCCAACTACCGGTATCGAAGGTAATATCGTGATTGGGTGCTTCTCGAGAGAGTCGCGAGTACGCCGTTGCAGCTCGCGATAATAGCCGCGCCGTCTTTAGCTAGCGAGCGGCCCACGATCAGCTCGAATTTTTCTTACGGTCGTCATGGGGCGGATGTACTCGGGAACCGGGCAGGTTCACGCGGGCAGGCATCCTGCATGAAGGATAACCGACAGGCGAGCGTTACCGCCTTCGCTTGGAGGCCGCCAATCCGGCGGCATTGGCGGCCGAGTGAGCGCCGTTCGACGCGCAGGCTATTCGCCGTTGGACTTTAGGAAGGCGACTGTCGCTAAGATCAGCTTGTCCACGGTCTTGGCACTCTGTTCAACGCCGAAACCATGATCAACGGGTTCAGCCCACAGTTCTTCCGGACCGTCGTGATAAGCCAGCAACGACTTGGCGAGAACGGGTTGGGGAAAGACGATGCTATCGCGCGTGCCCACCGCGAGGAACAGCGGCCCCTTGTAGCGCGAGATTTCGCCGGCAGGCTGCACCGCGTAGAGGCTCTCGAAGAAGCGGCCTTTCAAGGGAATTTCCTTCCCATCTCCGACGCGCTTGGCCGGATAGACTTTATCGCCCACTGTCACAGCTTCCGCCATCTGCTTCTCGCCAAATATGGAGATGAACGCTGCCGGAAGATTGATGCCGGGATTCCAGAGCACGACAGACTTTAAAGGCGTTTTCGTCCGGCCGGCAACTGCTGTCGTGACCGCACCGCCTAGGCTCATTCCCATCAACGAAATACGTTTGCCGTCAACGCTGTCATTTGTCGATAGGAAGTCGAGCGCCGCTTGTGCGTCCGTTATCTCGGTTTCGACGGTCATGTCTTCGAATTTGCCGTCACTCTCGCCGCTGCCGCGAAAATCGATCCGAAGCGAAGCGATACCATCCTTTGCGAGCACCGGCGCGGCACGCCCGAACAGGCCTTCCTTCACCGCCCCTGAACTCCATTCGTTGCGGCTGCCGGTGAAACCGTGAAGCATCAGGATGACGGGAGGATTCGCGACATCATCAGGCGTGACCATCGTGCCTACGATTGTCTGGCCTTCGACCTGGAACTTGATGATGGCCTCCTTGGCTTGCGCCGAAACTAAAAAAGTTGTCATCAGCATTCCCAGTGACGCTGCAACGGTTCGGTGTAGTTGTTTCATAACTGCTCTCTCTCTCCTTGTTGTTTGGAATTTGCGCGGCCGGTCAAAGCTGATGGCCGGCCGTGTCGGACTGGCATCAGCTATTGACGTCTTTCACCGCCGCGATGCGTAATTTCCGCGAAGCTCGCGGTTATGAATTGAGCTCGATCAAGGCCGAAGGACCAATCCGCGTCACCATTTTCTACGATACTGACCACAACATCTGCAGGTCGATCGCACACACATCCAAAAAGCCCTCTTGCAACGAAACGATAGAAGGCCCTGTTTGCCGTCAGTTGACCGCGCTCGCGAGATCACCTGGATAATGATCAGCCTGTCACTGCGAAAAAGGCCAAGGCCGGTATCCTCCGCGCGCATACGCGCTCTCTGGTGTTCGATCAGGATCTGATAGCGATCGGCGGGCGGTACTTGGAAAGCTCTGACCACCGCCTCACGGATGCAGTCGAGGATCTTTTCCTGCTCCCCAGGCGATCGGCCCTTGAAAGCAAAGAGGGCGGGGGCGCGCACTCGGCGTCCCCGTGAAGATTTCAGATTGCCCTCGCAGGTAGCCCGGTTGGGGCAGCCTCTGGCTCCCCAGGCAGCGCGCAGGGGAACCAGAGAACATTTACGACTGCGCTCATGATCGCGATCGCAATAGGATAGGCCAGGCCCGCATAGATGTTGCCCGTGTAGGCAACCAGCGACAGGCTGACGAGGGGAACAAGGCCGCCAAACACGCCTGTGCCGACGTGATAGGGCAGCGAGAGCGAGGTGTAGCGCAACTTCGCCGGGAAGAGCTCGACGAGGAAAGCTGCCATGGGGCCATAGACCAATCCGACGAAAACGAGTTGGGCGACGATCAGCGCTGTTACCAAAACGAAGTTCTGGGCAGCGGCGGCGGCGGCGATGCCCTGATAGATTGGAACATAGAACGCGGCCGCAAGAATGAAACCGGTGACAATCAACTGGCGGCGGCCGATCCGGTCGGACAAGGCGCCGAAGAAAACGATGAGGGGCGTTCCGATCACCAAAGCAACAGCAAGGCAAATGTTCGCTGTCAGGAAGTCAAGCTTCAGCACGCTTTGCATGAAATACAGTGCGTAGAACTGGCCTGTATACCAGATGCAGCCCAAGCCGGCGGTCGCCCCGAACAGTGCAAAGGCTGCATAACGCACGCCATGACCGGTGGCGAAACTCTCACGGATTGGGCTCTTTGCGGTCTTCCCGCCTTTGCGAAGCTCCTCGAAGATCGGAGATTCGCTTAGCTTGAGGCGCAGATAAAGGGACAGCACGATCAAAACGGATGATAGCAAGAACGGAATTCTCCAACCCCATTGCTTGAAGAGTTCTTCGCCGAGCGACAGCCGGCACGCAAGCACGACGACAATCGCCACAAAAAAGCCGACGGTTGCCGTTGTCTGGATAAAGCTCGTGAAGAACCCGCGCCGGTTCGCCGGTGCGTGTTCTGCAACGTAAACGGCGGCGCCGCCGTATTCGCCGCCGATCGCCAATCCCTGGATCAGCCGAAGGACCACAAGAGCGATCGGAGCGAAATATCCCGCAGTCTCAAATGTTGGCAAGACGCCGACGAGCGCGGTCGCAATGCCCATCAGAATGAGCGTCATCAAGAACGTGCTCTTACGTCCGACGCGGTCGCCGATGCTGCCGAACAGCAGGGCTCCCAATGGGCGCACGAGGAAGCCCGTGGCAAAGGTTGCGACGCTGATCAGAACAGCTGCCGTCGGTTCATTGGCAGGGTAGAAGAGCGTTGAGAAGAAAATCGCCAGACTTCCGTAAAGATAGAAGTCGTACCACTCGATGACGGTGCCAGCGCTTGATGCAAGGACGACGGTCCAGATACCTGGTTTTTGGGCAGAGTCGCCCCTTTCGTGTAGCTGTTGCATGCTGCAGTTCCCCTTTTATGTTTTTGAAAGCAGTCGGTCCTCTTCTTCAGGGCCGTGGATACTCAGCTCGCGATGCGCTGATCGAATGCGTAGACGCCAAGTCTTTCGCTTGCCTCGCCCACCGTTCGGCGGACGATGTCCTTCGCCGATGGTAGATCGTTGATGAGGCCCACCGCCTCACCGACAGTCACGTTGGCCGTGTCATAGTCGCCAGAGGCCCATGCCGCCTCGACTTTCGACAATTCTTCGGAATGCAGTGCGCGCAGCTCTTCTTCCCGCCCGTGCCACTTGTCGACGAAGCCGTTTTTGAGCAGTCGGCCGGTATAGCCCGCCGGCCAAGCCTTCTGACGGACGATATCGTAGACGGAAGTCCGGATTGTCTCGTCGCCAGAGGCAGCGACTACCTTGTCCTTGGCTGCCGGATGAATGAGCGACTCTCGCGTAGCCCAGAACCTGGTTCCCATCAGGACCCCGTCTGCTCCGAGCATCAGCGAAGCGGCCAAGCCCCTTCCGTCGGCAATGCCGCCTGCCGCCACGACAATGACAGAAGGCGAAATCTTTGCCACCAGATCCACGACTGCTGGAACGAAAGGCATGGTTGACCGCGCGACCAGGCCATGGCCGCCGGCCTCGGTCCCCTGAACAATAAGAATGTCGGCGCCAATGTCGATTGCGCGCCTGGCATGTTCGAGTGTGTGGATCATGCAAATCAGCGGAACATCCGCCTGCCTGACCCGTGCCGCGAGCTTCGCCGGATCCGAAAACGAAAGCATCATCGCGGACGGACGCTCCGCAAGTGCGCGGTCAAACAGATCAAGGTCGGCTTCGACTGCCCAGGCGATGAACCCGCAGCCAACGCGTTCATTGGTGATAAGCGACGACTCTGTTTCGTACCATTGACGATCAGCATATCCCCCACCCAACAGGCCCAGACCGCCGGCGTCGGCGACGGCGGACGCAAGTGCGCCACCGGCGGCCGGTGTCATCGGGGCAAGGATGATGGGATGCTCGATTTCAAAAAATTCTGTCAGACGCGTTCGTATCGTCATCTGTACTTCTCCCAGCTTGAGGAAGTTCCCGGAGATTTTTCTTTGACGCTATTGCGACACTTGACTTAAGACAAATGATTAGATCAGATGTTTTTCATCTGAAAAGGAGATGGCTGATGAACAGCGCCGACCTCAGGTTTTTCCAAGCGGTTGTGAGAGCAAACAGTATCGGAGGGGCTGCCGGTGTACTCAACACGGTGCAATCCAACGTCACCGCGAGAATAAAATCGCTTGAGGAGGAAATCGGTGCTCCGCTTTTTCATCGCTCCAGGCAAGGGGTCACACTGACAGCCACCGGCATTCAGCTCGTTCCCTATGCGGAGCGCGTAGGAGAGCTTCTGGACGAAGCCAAGCGCGTCGTCACAGACCGCGGTACGCCTTTCGGTTTGCTCAGGATCGGCTCGATGGAGACCACTGCAGCGCTTCGCCTTCCGCCGATCCTGATCCGCTATGCTGCAGAATATCCAGAGGTCGACGTACTGGTGGAGGCTGCACCGACTGAAAAGCTCGTCGGCGACGTCGTTGCACGCAAACTGGATGGCGCGTTCGTCTCCGGCCCCATCGCTCATCCCGAACTGAAGAGCCTATCGATCATCGAAGAGGAGCTCGTTGTGATCTCCCCGCCGCGGTTTCGCGAGCTTTCGGATCTGAAGGCTTTGGCCGCATCACCGGCTCTGAAGGTCCTCGCCTTTCGATCTGGCTGTTCCTACCGCCGACGCATGGACATGTTCCTGGCGGCGTGTGGGGTAACGCATGGCCGCTGGATGGAACTCGGAACAATGGACGGGATCATCGGCTGCGTCGCCGCCGGGATAGGAATGGCCATGCTACCACGGGGGGTCGTTCAGAATGCGGCAGCCGACGGACAGGTCATCATACATCAGCTTCCTGATAATCTGCGGTCGGCACCGACTGTTTTTGTGACGCGGAGCGACGAGTATCTCTCCGCGGCACTTCAGGCTTTCATGACGGTGGCGTCTGAAACCCATTCACGGCCTGAACCGGCAAGACCAGAGCCGGTGCGACAACTGCAGCGGGCTTAGGAGAGGTGGAGCAAAAACAAAACAAGGGGTCAGTCGGACGCAAACGTCGGCGGATCTTGTTGGCAGCTCGTAGGGTCCGTTTGCCCAGAGATCGCCTACGATGGCTCGAAAGGCGCTGCATGCTGCAGCAAAAGCAAGGAATGAGCACGGATTGGAGCACAATGGCTGGCCAGGGTGCTCCGCTTGCGGGTGCCATGCGGCCAACTCATTTCGACATCGGTTAAGGAGCTTGACGTCAGAACTGCTGCTCTTAGGATCGAGGTTCAACAATCAAATCGAGATTAGTATGTAACTGTGGTCGAAGGTGATCCGCAGCAGCCTGTGAATAGCCGTAGCCAAGGCTGACGTATGTGCCGCCCAGTAGCCCGCAACTCGGCCTTATCCAGGGTCTTGATGCGAAGCTGCACCAGCTTCACGCCGAGCGGCACCAGCCGTTGGATCCAGGCAGCGCTATTCACAATCAGGTAGAACGCCGCCATGCCGATCACGGGAGTGGAGGGGACGCTTCGAGCATTCCCGAGCCTAACGGGCGCGCCATGCCGACGGGATCGGCCGCATTGGCGACCCGTGTCAGAAGCACGGCGTCAAAGCCGAGCTCCATGACGGTGGCAGCATGCGAAGGCGCATCGAGGGCAGCGCCCCTCATATTGATCGGCCCGAGGGCAGAACCGATCGGCGCTCACTACGGCATCAGCACCTTGCGCTTCCAGCAGCCGCTCGGCGACGACAAGGTCACCGGTGGTGCAGGGGAATACTGCAAAGCCGTCTTCGCACAGGATGCGCGCGGCCCCGACACAAGGCCGGACACGTCCGGTTGCAGCGTGTCCTGGTTGCCGATCACTTCGAGCTTGATCCAGCTCGTGCCGAACTCTTCGCGCGCCATGTTCGCGATGGTGACCGTTTCCTTGACGGAGTTGCAGCCAGCACTCTCGCCGGCTGAAGCGGCACATGGCTAGCCCGTGGCGCATCGTGTTGCAGTGAAAGCGGCCGTTACGTTACCGAAAAGGGATGGATGCAGACAAGGCCGAAGGCGTGGATCGCAGCGACGACGACAGCGTCAACTTTTTTGGGATAGGCCTTAATCCAATGCAACTCCAGAAACCAACTTTCCCAGACTTGAGGCGTTGCAGGGCAAGACATTGCTTGGTCTAGCGCCCGAGGTCACGCCATGGTCAGCCAGTCCTCTAGCTGACCTCATCATCTAAATCACAGGACTCAAGACGGCTTTCTAGCTCCATCCATGGCATGGATGCATCCAATCCAAACAACCAAGTTTACCGACCTGTCATGATGCTGCATAGCGAAATACCGGCAGGCCGATCAATCAACCACTGCCTTAGATCATTAGATGAGCGGGCCAGAGATTCCAATGGAAGAGGAGAACTGTGCATGCCCGGCCGGACCTCAGAATGGGCCTCACGGCTCTCGTGATAGAGCGAGCCATAGGGTCCGCTAGAATCCGGTAGCTTGGGTGGCGAGAAACCTCCCGTTCTGAGGCCTGTTTGGATCGATCTTGAAATTTGATCGGCCGTTGCCGGAACCGCATATCTGAACTGCAGGTGGCTGAGAGCGATGGCGCTTTCAATAAGCACTGCAACATTATCCACCCTGCCTCTCCACCAGCAAAGCGAAGTCATGAAATTCGGGTCAAGCGGCGTTCGAGGTTCGGATTCGGAATTGGTCGGCAAAGCCAGCGGACTTTATACCGAAGCTTTCGCTTGGCGTTTGATTTCGAGCCGGGTTCAGTCGAATAGTTCGGTCTTCATAGGCCGCGACTTACGTGACAGCAGTCAGGCGATAGTCAACAATTGCATGGCAGCGTTGGCCGCAAATGGTTTTCAGCCGATCGATTGCGGCGCCATACCTACGCCTGCCCTGGCACTATATGCACGCAGACACGGCACGGCCGCTCTTATGGTCACCGGGTCGCACATTCCAGCCGATCGCAACGGCATCAAATTCTATGGTCCGAATGGTGAAATCACCAAGGCGGATGAGGCCGCGATGACGCGCTTTGTAGGCGAAAGATCAGCTGCATATTGCTTGCCACCGGCTCCGCTGGGAGCGACGTGGCCTATGCGCCATGAGGAAGCGATCGGCTGTTATCGAGAGCGCGCCAATGACATACTGGAGCCGGACTCCCTTTCCGGCATGAGACTTGGTGTCTACCAGCACAGTTCGGTCGCGGCGGAACTGTTGGTACAGGTCCTTCAATCGCTTGGTGCCAGCGTGATCGCGGTCGGGAAAACCGGAACCTTCGTACCTGTCGATACCGAAGCCGTGGGCTCGGCAACAATGTCAAAATTGAAGAAATGGGTCCGCGAATTCGGTCTCCATGCCATCGTGTCGACCGATGCGGACGCTGATCGGCCACTCATCGCTGATGAAAATGGCGATCTTTTTCGCGGCGACCTGATTGGGCTCGCAACGGCTCTCTTCCTGAAGGCAGACACGGTCGTGACGCCAGTGACCTCCAATTCGGGCATTACGAAAGCTCTTGGTTTCGAAGTCCGGAGGTCGAAGGTCGGCTCTCCATTTGTCATCGAAGCCATGGAAGCCTCAGGCGGCGCCGCCGGCATCGTCCTCGGCTTTGAGGCCAATGGCGGTGTTCTGCTAGGCTCGGATTGCACGGTGAACGGGAAGACGCTGACCGCACTGCCGACGCGGGACTCGCTGCTCCCAATCCTAGCTGTTCTCGGTACCATGGCATCGACAAAGAAGAAGCTGTCGCAACTGCGCGGGTTTTGGAACCTTCCGGCGTGCGCGAGCGAACGCCTTCAAGACTTCTCTGCGGAAACTTCGCGCAGATTGATGGATCGCCTCGCAGACCACGACGTGCTGCGGCAATTTCTCGCTCCGTTCGGGACCGTAGCCGAAGTCGACGAAACCGACGGCCTCAGGGTTCGAATGAGCACAGATGAGATCATACATCTGCGGCCTTCCGGCAATGCACCGGAATTGCGCTGCTATTCGGAAGCTTCGACCGAGAGCAGAGCCACGGCGATCGTCGCCTCGGTGCTGAAAAGGGCATTGGCATCCGCGTCACAGACGATAGGGAGCATTTGATGAAAGTGGTTCCGGTCATTATCAGCGGCGGGGCCGGCTCGCGGCTGTGGCCTGCCTCCAGGCAATCGCATCCTAAGCCTTTCCTCAAGGTGGCGGACGGGCATTCGCTCATTCAGCACACCGTGTTGCGTGCGGTTTCGATAGAGGGGGTCGCCGAACTCGTCACCGTGACCTCCAAGGCCCACCTCTACCTCACGAAAGACGATTTTAACGAGCTGGAGTCTGTTGTGCTGCCGCGCACCTTCCTGCTCGAGCCGGAGGGCCGGGACACGGCCGCCGCTGTCGCCGCGGCGGCGATCCACACCAAGGCAACACAGGGTCCGGATGCGATCCTGTGCATTTTTCCGGCGGACCAAATCATCGGCGACCTGCCGGCTTTTCGAAGCGCCATGAGCCGGGCGATAGAGCATGCGCGGCAGGGGCACATCGCTGCCCTGGGCATAAATCCGAACAGGCCGGACACAGCATTCGGCTACATCGAGGCCGATGGCGAAAAAGTCGTCCGTTTCGTCGAGAAGCCGGACATCGAGACCGCCAAATCCTATGTCGCCTCCAAACGTTTCTTTTGGAACGCCGGCATCTTCTGCTTCAAGGCGCAGGTCATGCTCGACGAAATGGCTGCGCATTGTCCGGAGGTGATCGATGCCGTTCTCGCTAGCTACGAGAATGCTCGCGTCAGCCACGGCGACCATGTTGCCAGCATCGAACTCTCATCTGAGCACTTCGCCATGGCTCCTCGTATTTCACTTGACCGAGCGGTGATGGAAAAAACCCACAATCTCTCCGTCGTTCCCTGCGAAATGGGGTGGAATGACATTGGGTCGTGGAACGCAATGGCTGAACTGGTCGCCGCTGACGTGAACGGAAACAGGATTCGCGGCGATGTTCACATGATCGACACCATGCGCAGCTACATAAGCTCGGACAAGAGAGTCATCGGCACCGTCGGTATCAGCGACCTGGTGATCGTGGATTCCCCCGATGCCCTGCTTGTCGCATCCCGCGATAGCGTCCAGGACGTAAAGAAACTCTTCGAGGGACTCAAGGCTGCGGGACATGAAGCACACTTACTTCACAGTACAGTGCACCGGCCCTGGGGCACCTACACGGTTCTGGAGGAAAGCGAGCGCTTCAAGATCAAGCGCATCGAGGTGAACCCTGGCGGGCGCTTGAGCCTGCAGATGCACCATCACCGCTCCGAGCACTGGGTCGTGGTCAGCGGCACTGCGAAAATAGTCAACGGCGACCAGGAGCTACTCCTGACCACCAATCAATCCACCTATATCCCGTGCGGTCACAAACACCGGCTCGAGAACCCCGGCAATATCGACCTGGTGATGATCGAGGTCCAAAGCGGCGAGTATCTCGGCGAAGATGACATCGTGCGGCTTGATGACGTATACGGTCGAACCTGACAGTCCACTTCTACAGGTCGCAATCAAGTTGGCGCACTCGCGAACGTCTTCTTGTAGCTATATAGGAGTCTTCGAAGATGAGGTCTTGATCTAGACGGTGGCGGCCGCCGCATTAGCGGAGCGCCTCCCACGCCGAGAGTGGTCGCGTTTTGGATGCCGCCGGCTCGGGCTTTTTCGGCATCCTATCTCAACTTCGGCCGCCGCTTGTTTCGCATCTTCGAACGGCCGGCTCTGCATTTGGAGGCAAAATGACTGCATCGCCTTTCGCGCTGCCCGAGAAAGTAATTACCGCAATCTCAACCGGAAAACCCGCAATTCAGGCATATCGAGAACATCTTGGCTATTTGACCGAGGAGATCGCCGTGACGAGCGGACTGACGGTAGAGGAGGTCAGGCTGATTGAGTCTGGCTATCCCTTCGACAAGGGCTATCGCGATCGAATCGCTCGGGCACTTGGCTTGGCTGAAAGTATCTTCGATGAAATCTCATCCATCCCAAACGCTGCTTGACCTCGCCCTCTGAAGATTACCCGCCCCAGGGGCCATGAAGAGCATCGCGAAGCCCTTGTGCATCGCCTTCGGCGGCACACCAGCGCAGCTTCCGTGCCGCTCCTTCCTAGATCCCAGTTTCGTGCCGAATCCAATCGGGACACCACGACGCCGCGTTCCTTTGACCGCTGTAAGACTCCGCAGACATTTCATTGACTGAGCGGCGCAAGGCTGATGCCCCGCTGAATCGTTAACCCGTCCTTCAGGGGGGTTGCATAAATCTGCGCTCCGGAAGAAGACCAGAAAGCAAGCTGACTGATCTATGGCCCTGAACAAAGAAGACGCGCTGGATGCCAGAATTCTTCAGGATCAGCTCGCTGATTTGAGGGCCGGTCTCTTCGTGTCGATGCCGATAAGCACTATCCTATCAGGCCTGATTTTGATGGTGCAGGCCCTTTCTGGCGCCGGCTTTGCCGCCGCAGTCTGGTTCTTGATTGTCAATGCTATAAATGTCGCGCGCCTTGCACTAGCCCATTATCAGCTAAATGAGACGGGTCAGCAGGACGATTTGATATGGATTTCGCAGCGGCTTCGCTGGTTTGCCATTCTTGCTTTTGTGGCAGGATTTGCCTGGTCCTTTCCTGCCGTCCTCACGGCCGGATACACAACACCCCAAGCGGCGCTGCATCTGATCATTCTGGCGGGGATTTCAGCAGGTGCGGTAACATACGGCAGTTCGTATTCCGCGGCAGCGATCAACTTCATCACACCGCCACTCCTTATCACTGCAGGATGGCTGCTGACGAAAGGCAACTTGGAAGACTACATTCTGGCTTTTGCGGTTCTGCTCTTCCAGGGCGGCTTGGTTCGAAGCTCGTTTGTAGGGCAAGCGCGCTTCCGCGAGGGGAGCCGCCTGAGACATGAGGCCGAGCGGCTTGCGGCCGAAATGGAGCGCAATTCCAGGGAGGACCACTTGACCGGCCTGCTCAACAGACGGGGCCTCGAACACGCAATCGGCCAGTACGAGAACACAGACGGCCCCTTCGTGGCAATGCTGATTGACTTAGACGGTTTCAAGTCTGTCAACGATACCTACGGTCACAGGACGGGTGATGAACTGCTCGTCATGATCTCCCGCCGGATAGAGCAAGAAGCGCCCGCAGGCTCAACGCTCGCCCGTATCGGCGGTGATGAATTTGTGCTTTTTTTCCCCTCGCTCGGAAATTCTCCTTCTCCTAATATTCTCGCATCCAACATTATAGCCAAACTTGCTCGCCCCTATCCTGGGGTCGCGTCGGTCCGGATCGGAGCATCTTTAGGAATATACTTGGCTGAAAGCCCGGGGCTGACAGAAATGTTGTTGCGGGCGGATATCGCCCTTTACACAGCTAAGCGTCGTGGCAGGAACGAATTTTGCCTGTTCGATGCCGAACTCGACAGGGAGCTGCATCGCCGCCAGTCCATTGAACGCGACCTTCATTCAGCGATAACGACGAGAAGCCTCAGTTCTTGGTTCCAGCCCATCGTCAGACTCGATACCGAGGCCCTGGTTGGTTTCGAAGCCTTGCTGAGGTGGACCCACCCGATTCATAGCGCCATCTCTCCGCCCGAAATCATCACAGCCGCGCGCGAAACCGGAATGCTTCAGCTGCTGACCCATACGGTATTCGCGGACTGTTGTGCTCTTATCGACGGCTTGTTGAAAGCTGACCGCCGTGATGTACGTGTGGCAATGAATGTTTCACCGCGCGAACTGGAGGCCGGCGATATCGACGATATGATTCTGAATGGTTTGGCCGCAAAAGACCTGCCACCAACGATGTTCGAAATTGAGATCACCGAAGAATCCCCTGTGGACCCGGACAGAGTGGATGAGAAGCTCGGACGGCTTTCACATGCCGGCATCTCCATCGCGCTCGATGACTTCGGCACCGGCTTTTCCACATTGGCATCGCTCAAGGACAGCCGGATAGGCAAGGTGAAAATTGACCAGGGCTTCGTTCGCGGTCTGGCAAGGTCCCGAGACGACCGGCTGCTTGTCAAAACGGTGATCGATCTTGGTAGGACGCTTGGGATCGAGGTCATGGCCGAGGGCGTGGAGACAGAGGCAGACCGACAAATTCTGCACAAGCTTGGCTGCACAACCGCTCAGGGCTTCCTATTCTCCAAGGCGGTAACTCTGACCCAAGCGCTTGAATTTGCAGTAAAAGAGCACGCGAAAGAGTTGTGACCGGTACCAGCTATTGCTGATTGCCTCAAGGAGAGCGCCAAAGGACGAGATGGGTGCTGGAGCGGACATGATGTGCGTTATCAAGCTCCATTATGACGATGTAGTTGTGGTTCCGAGTAGTTGGTCAAAAAAGGGCGGCATCGCTGCCGCCCTTTCCGTATCTGGAGGCTGATAGAGGCCGGATTAGAAATCCATACCGCCCATGCCGCCCATGCCGCCGCCGCCCATGCCGCCAGGCATGCCGCCGCCGCCAGCCGACTCCTTCTTCGGAGCCTCCGCGATCATGGCTTCGGTGGTGACCAGCAGGCCGGCGACCGAGGCCGCGTCCTGGAGAGCGGTGCGAACGACCTTGACCGGATCGACGATACCCATGGCGATCATGTCGCCATATTCGCCGGTCTGGGCGTTGTAGCCGAAGGTCGCGCCCTTGTTCTCGAGGATCTTGCCGGCAACGATCGATGCTTCCGCACCGGCGTTGGCCGCGATCTGGCGGGCCGGAGCCTGCAGCGCACG
>NZ_JBVVQW010000037.1:0-15030 GCF_055811655.1 Mesorhizobium sp. WSM4809 | reverse complement strand
TGAAATGTGTCGTGCACGAGGCGGAAGACGGACTGGCCATCAATGGCGGCAATGGCCTTAGCCGCTTCGTTCTTCGAGCAAGTCTGAAACATCGCCTGAGCTAACTCGTAGCCATCCGTCTGCTTCATGCGCCAAGCATCGCCCCGCTTTGTACTCGATCACTGGCGACGCCCGGGCTTTGGGATGAGAGCGGCGATCTCGCGGTCAGATGCCCGCTCGCTCGCCGCAAGGCCCGCAGCCACGCCAGCGCGGTCGGCCGCGTTCCGGTTCTGACTCAGTTTTCGCTTGCTCTCCAGCCTCGTGATCGGCATGCGCAAGCCAACGATTCCGCGGAGTTGCGCCTGTACAAAATCCGGCGGTGCATCCGATACCGCCCAAGGCGAGGCGCGCTCGCCCTCCTGGTGGTCAGTCAGACGTTTCACAACGTCCAGCAGTCTTCCCGCATGCTCGAAGAACTCGACCGGACCATAGGCGTGGACGGCGATGTAATTCCAGGTCGGGACGACCTTCCCGGTTTCCCGTTTGGTCGCATACCATGCCGGCGTCACATAAGCGTCCGGCCCCATGAAGATGGCCAAGCCGTCGCCCATCGGGGGAACATGGCACTGGGGATTAGCCTTCGCGAGGTGGCCGTAGATGACGCCGTGCTCGCCCTCGCTCTCATCAAGCAAGAGCGGCAGTGGCGTTGCAAGCGGCCCTTCCGCGGTGACTGTAACGAAGTTCGCCAGAAGCGCCGCGCGGATCGTCGCGCGCAGGCCCTCCTTGTCGTCGTCGCGGAAAGCGGGAGGGATGTACATCGCGAAAACTCCTTGCGTTACCAACAGATACCGGCAACCTGGCCTGCTGGAAACAGCCAGTCAGAAGTCATCGACGTGGTCCAGTTGCTGGATCGGTCGCGCGCCGGATCTCCGGGGGTGTGCGAAGTCGAGGACCCCTGGGTCATTTGCAGCCGAGGTCGGGCGTATCACCCATAACGGCAATGGCGACTAGTTTGCCGGCAGGCGTAAACGGTTCTTCATAAGCGAGATCACGGTACTGGCTGGGAAAGCCGGGCGTAGGATCTCGCGTTTCAGTGATGTTCTGGAAGCGAGCGAATTTCATATCCGCATGCATCTAATGCCGGAATCAGATTGGACAGTGCCGTAACCGTCTGGTCGCGCAGACTGGCTTGAGTGCTCCGTCTCGACTCGTGGGGAGGGCAACCGTCGTGCAGGAGCACGATTGCGCCGGGCCGGATCGAGGCGAGCACTGCGTCGACGATCGCGTCGGCGCCGGGACGCGACCAGTCTCTTGGGTCTATCGACCAATGAAGGGCCGCCAGACCGGCGATCTCTGAGGCAGTGAACACTTCTTCGCTCCAGGCGCCGTATGGCGCGCGAACGTAGCGGATCGAGGCCTGCGGGCATGCTACCATGATGGCACGGTTCGCCTCAAATACCTCATGTTGCACTTCGCCCAAGCCGCATTTGGATAGATCCGGATGAGACATCGTGTGGTTGCCTACCTCATGCCCTTCTGCGATCATGCGCTGGATGAGATCCGGGTGCTCTGCGGCGTAGGCACCAATGACGAAGAAAGTCGCTGGCACCTGATTTTGCGCCAGCACATCGAGTATCTGTGGTGTGAAAAATGGATCGGGGCCGTCGTCAAACGTCAGAAAAACGCTCCGACGGCCGGTTCCATCAGCGCATTCACTCCGCACCTCCCTTCTGTCATCAAGATGTTTCATAGAACCCTTGCCTCGGCCTACTGGATCGGAGACAGTCATATGAAGGTGCAGACCGGTGGTTCGGCCCTATTGTCGGTCGTCCAGGCATCAGTTTTGGTGGACGCGAGCAGCTTGCGAGGGATGCATCCGAACGTGGCGCTGCTCCCACAATTGGCGCAGCTCTCCTGTAATAGCCTCGCGCAGGCCCTGATCCAGCGTAATTGTGTCGAGTAGATCCGCGAGCACCGCTTCGCCTTCGATCCGCGTCAGCAGATCGAACAAGTCATGTGAAATACGCGCACAGTCACGGTGATCCGTTCGGATTTCGCAGACGGTCTCGTGGCGATCCCGCGCCGTGTATTCGCGGACTTTATGCAGGGATGCATAAGGCGGCAATGAAACCGCGAGCGCAGTCCAATCCTGCAGCGTTGCGGCCCGTTTTTTGACGAGGTACGGCCCGACCACAAGTCCATCCAGCTCTGTTGTCAGGAACGTGGCAATCGAGTCTGCAACCGAATCTACGATCGGCTCTGCATTGTTGTTAAAGGACGTATTGAGCAGAATTGGGATGCCTGTCCGCTGCTTGAAGGCATTGATGACATCCCAGTAGGCCGGACTGGCCTTGCGCGATACTGTTTGCAGCCGCGCCGTACCGTCGACATGCGTGATGGCGCCGAGCAAATCACGCTTGGAATCGCGCACACGAACTACGAAATTCATAAAGGGAAATTCGCAAGCACTGCCCGGGAGGTCGAAAAATTCGCGCGCATCCTCCTCCAACACTGATGGGGCGAACGGGCGATATCCTTCCCTCTTCTTGACCATAGCGTTGATCCGGTCCTTGTTTGAAGCGGGCCTGGGGTCGGCAAGAATGCTGCGATTTCCGAGCGCTCGCGGCCCGAATTCCGAACGACCTTGCACCCAGCCGATCACGGCGCCACCGACCATCCACTCGGCTGCCCTATCCGCTACCTCCTCAGTGCGTTCAAACTCCAGGTGCCCCGCCCATGCCTTTAGTTCCTCTTCGACAGCGTGATCGCTCGCGAGTTCCGGCCCCCAATTGACCTCCTGCAATCGCGTACGCGGCGCTGGGCGGCCCAGCTCATTAGACACGATTAGCGCGGCGCCTAATGCGCACCCAGCGTCATGCGATGCGGGCTGCACGAAGATGTCTGCGAAAAGTCCTGAATAGAGCAGCTTGCCGTTCATGGAGCAATTGTGCGCTACTCCGCCGGCCAGGCACAAGCGCGTCATCCCGGTGGCCTCACGATAATGGCGAAGAATGTGAAACACGATGCGTTCGAGCGCTTCCTGTAAAGACGCACTCACATCCATATGCTGCTGGGTGAATGGCATTCCCTTTTGCCGAACCTGAATGCTGCGGAGCAAAGTCGGACCGATGCGGTCAAGGTGGACGCGATACTCACCGTTTGCAGAGAGTTCATAGAATTGCTCAAAAAGCTCGCGATAGGGAACGGGATCGCCGTAGGGGGCAAGCCCCATGACTTTATACTCATCGAACATTCCGTAGCCGAGATACCGGATCGTCTCGAGGTAAAATTGCCCCAGAGAATTGTTCTCGGGGAAAGTCGCGAGTTGCGTAATTTCAGTACCAGATCCTACTGCCACAAGGCCCGACTGGAAATCACCTGAGCCATCAATCGCGAAAATCAGACTTTGCTCGAAGCCCGACATTGCAAAAGCACTCACGGCGTGCGCCTGATGATGACCTACGAATGAGATACGCGAAGCGTCGAGCTCGGTACCGAACTCCTGCGCCAGCAGCTGCTGCATCAACAGTTTGGCATCCAGTGGAATGGCGGCGTCCGGCTGGGAAACAAGCATGTTTTCAAGCATGGCGTTGCTATAGTCTTCGGTAGCGTAGAACGCCACTCGATCGATCTCGCTGAGCTGAACCCCAGCGGCTGAAAGACAGTATTGAACCGAACCAAGCGGCAGCTTGTTGGAGTGTTTGATCCGATTGAGGCGTTCCTCTTCTACCGCCGCGATGACCTGTCCGTCTCGGACGAGCACCGCAGCGCCATCGTGCATGAATGTGTTGGGAATCTGAAATCTGTTTTCATAGACTTTGTCCAATCCGCCGCTCAATCCTAGACACAGCATGTCGCTCTCCATTATCGTACAGGAAGACTAAATTGGCCTGTCTCATGGCCGACAGGCTGCGTGGTCGTTCGCGCCACGAAGGCCAGCCAACATTACCGGCCTCAAAGAAATTCTCATACGTCGGCCCGGACCAAGAGAGATCCTCTGCTCGAGGCACCAGGCGTACCATAGCGTTGTGGGATTGAATCGACGCCAGCCAAACCCTTCGTGGCACATATTGGCGACGTCGTTTTATTTGCGTCCATAGCGCATGTTTATCTCCTTCTCTCAGCGCATCAGTCGGCGGCGCAACAGCGCCATCGAGAGGAAGAATGGCAACAGCGCGTAGAGGCCGAGCACCCCGATGTGCAGGGCGATGCCGCCGATCGGGCGATCAAGCATGACCGGTCGAATGAGGTCGATCGCATGTGCCAGCGGCATGCATCGGGCTATCTGCTGAAAGGTGTCAGGCAGCTGATTCAATGGGAAAACGGCGCCCGACAGGAACAGCATGGGTGTAAGGATAAGCGTCTGGTAAAATACGAAGTACTCGTAGCTGGGCGAAAGTGCGGTGACGACCATCGCGAGGCTGGCAAATACGAACCCTGTCAGAACAATGAATGGCAGCGCATAGAGGACGGACGGCCAGGCTGTATAGCCCAACGCTGCGGTGACAATGGTAATTGCCATACCGGCTAGGAAGGCCTTGCTGGCTGCCCACGCCAGTTCACCCAGAACGATATCGCCGAGGGTAACGTGCGTATACAGCATGGCTTCCCATGTGCGTTGAGAATGCATGCGAGCGAAAGCCGCGTACAGTGTTTCGAGGGTAGAGGCGGTCATCGCACCGACCCCGACCATGCCGGCCGCCAAAAAAGCGATGTACGGCGCACCGTCGACGCGGCCGACCATTATGCCGAGGCCGGTACCGAGGCCGAAAAGGTAGATCATTGGATCGGCGAGGTTACCGAGAATCGCTACGAATGCGACTTTCTTCCATGCCAGATAGTTGCGGCGCCACACCGCAACCCAGTTCCACGCATTGGCGGGCAGCACCGCCGCAAGACCTTCAATCATCGTTCACTCCTCCATCTCGCGCCCGGTCAGTCGCAAGAAAACATCCTCGAGATTGGCTGGACGCAGAAGGAGGCGCAGACTTGGTCGCCCCTGGAGTTGCGTGCGCACCTGATCGGGGTCTGGCCCATAGCAGTAGAGCGTTTCGCCGCTGACCTCGATGCGCTGAGAATGGGGCTTGACCAGCGAATGCAACTCGTGCGGATCGCCGCCGTAAATCTCCATGACCTGGCATCCGATATGCTCGTCGATCAGAGCCTGCGGGCGGCCTTCGGCGATGTAGCGACCCCTTTCGAGCACGCACAGCCGATCGCATAATCGCTCAGCCTCTTCCATAAAATGCGTGGTCAGGATAATCGTCTTGCCGCGCGCCAACAGGGCGCGCAGCCGCTCCCAGATCAGGTGGCGCGCATGCGGGTCGAGGCCGGTGGTCGGCTCGTCCATCACGATGAGCTGGGGGTCGTTCATCAACGCCCGCGCCATCGTCAGGCATCGCTTCATGCCGCCGGACAATTCCGAGACGCGCGCATCCGCCTTGCGCTCGAGGCGAGCAAACTCGAGAAGCGACGGGATGACCGCTTCGCTCTGGCGTGTGCTCATGCCGAAGTAGCGGCCGAACACCAGCAGGTTCTCGCGTACGGTGAATTCCTGGTCAAGATTGTCGAATTGGGGGACCACGCCGATGCCCCTACGTGCCAGCCGAGCGCGCGCCGGCACCGGGACGCCGAGCACCGTGATGGTGCCCGCGTCAGGGCATGTCATGCCGAGGAGCATACGCGCAATCGTGCTTTTGCCCGCCCCGTTTGGCCCCAGGAGGCCGAAACACTCTCCCGACGCAACGGTGAACGACAGGTCGTCGACAACGACCTTGTTCCCATAGGACTTGGTTACGCCAGCGAAATCGACTGCCACGGTCGACAAAGAGCCAGGCACGGGTCTCTTCGCGCTTGTTTGCCCCTGAGATTCCCGTTCGATCGCAGGAGTCTCGATCTGCCGCAGATCCTCTGGGTCCAACTTCAGGTTCAACACTTGCTGTTTCTGGTCCTGGCTCAAAACTCTTCCACCTGCGATCACGTGATTATTGCTGTTCGCTGTAAGCTGCGTCAGATCCAACCAAGTTGGGCTTTGGAATGGCGCCGCCGGTATCTGGCACAGTGGCCGCAGGGCTTCGCGACAACCAATCGCTATTGCTCAATGTACACAGCGCGTATGCTTTCAATGGGAGCAAGAGAAAGATGTTGATGAGTGTGTGGAGCGAGAAACCGAGAAATCGAAGTTGGCGCGAACGAAACGCTGCCACGCTGCAACGAACTATAGTCATGACCGCAATCGTCAGGCATGCCGTCCAAGGCACAGTACCTGTGGTAACGAACTGCGCGATCCCCGCCAGGAGCGACAAAGAGAGCAATAGTGGGCCAAGGTTCTGCCCAATCACGTCCAATGTGAGATAGATATTAAGACCGCGCAGCAGTTGGAGCGCCAGCAACGTGTCACGGAACGTGCTCCGGGCCCAGCGAAGCTGTTGGCGCAGATAGGGACCCATGCTGTTGGGAACGACCGTTGCTGCGACGGCCTCCGGGACATACTCTGTTCGAAAGCCTGCTTTCAACATCAGGATCGTAAGGTGGCGGTCCTCACCGAAGTCGCTCGGCTTCCCTCGAAAGCGCTGCGTCTCATATTGATCCAGCAGCGAAACAAGCGCGGTTCGCCGGTACATGGCACACGGACCGCAGCAACACATGACGGCACCGAACCGAGCCTGCGCTGCCCGCTCTTCGTTGCAGGCGAGCCAGTATTCCATGTCAATCAACCGCGTCAGCCAAGTTTCATCGCGATTGCTAGCCGCCAACTGGCCCATGGCGGCGCCGATCGCTTGATCTTGCATCTTCTGCGCAAGCCTTGTGACGACGTCCGGCGCGAGTATCGTGTCCGAATCGACATTGAGCACCAAATCTCCGCACGAGCGGCGAACCGCCACGATCTGTGCCTTGCGCTTTCCGACATTCTTTGGGAGCGCAATGAAGTTGAACCTCGGATCGCGAGCGTATTCCTCGTGTACACCTGCGAGCGCATCGCGGTTTCCGGAACCGTCATCAACAACATAGACCTGCAGTTTTCCGGCGTAGTCCTGACCTGCAATGGAAGCCAGGCAGTCCGAGAGGGTGCGAGGGGCCTCGTTGTAGCACGGGATAATGACATCGACGCTCGGCCAAGGCTCACAGCCGGCCGGTTCGCCCGAGGTCGGCGATACGTTTGCAGGCAGGGTGTAGAACACCTGCGCGGTTTTATAGATGCTCGACAGCAGCGCGTAAGAGCAGATGGCAATAGTACTGGCTGGGGCAAATAGGTTCATGAGACGTCAGATTCTTCAGTGAATTTGAGGAAGCGAGCGGATGGTAGATCCGCGATCAATGCTGGAATCAGATCGATCAATGCCATGAGAGGCGGGTCGCGCTGACTGATATCATTGCGGGCCTTCTTCATAGCTCTGGACCGTTCCGATCGATCAAGGTGCCGGCCGGCCACTCGCTCATTGAGCATCCAATTGGGAGCACAATGACGAGTACGTCGTCGTCGACTCGCGTGGGAGGCAGATCGGGGTACACGTCCGGGAGGGTTGAGCGCACGCGAACGCCCGACAAAATGTTCGCCAAGCCTTTGCGGCAGAACCTCCCAACATGGTTCCGGAGCGCGGGCCGAACCGAGCCGAAAGCGAATGGAACGCCAAGCTGCTGTAGCACTGGATGCATCACGCTGATCGAGTGGGCGATTCCTAGCCCCTCAAGATCCGGACGCACCCCGTATAGACCGAGTTCAGCGACAAGCAGATCAGCGTCGCCAACTTTGATGTATCGGCGCAGCAGGCCTAAGTGAGCCGCTACCCCGTGCACATCATAGCCGATTGCGCGGACCTCCGGTCTTGCACCGGCCCAACTTCGACCGCCTGCGAATTGCTTTCCATTAAAGGCTCCGGTAGGTTCATAGGTCTTCCGGAAGAACTCAGAGAGTTCGAGGTGATCGGAAAGCTGCAACTCATTTTCCCAGCACAACCTCCACTGCACGTCAGAGCGCATGCGAAGACTTCCTTTTTTTCGGGTTCTTTTGTGCACCCCACGCGGTAAAGCAACGGCGGTGCGTGTCATGTGGGGGTCTATGAACCACCCCCCCAGATTGGTAAAATTGATTGTTTAGATCGCGAGCATCCACGCAATGGATGACAAAACCATGCGTTCAAAGGCCTTGATCTGAACCTTCTGGTCGTGCTCGATTGGCCCGACAAACGACGACACCGAGGCAGCTGTCGGTTACACAACCTGCCTCAAGAGCGGCCGTCAGAGCGTGGCTGCGCCTCGTGCCGAAGCAGCGATTAAGTGGAAGATGGGTCCGACTGTTAGGCGTTAGCAAACGCGGCGCGCGTTGACGCACGCTGATGATTGATGGCGATCGCGCAGCTTTTGACAGCGCCGGCGGCAAACAGGCTCCGCGAAGCCTCTGGCTCGACAAGTTGCTGCAAAGGCGGCATCCCGATGGCGCGGCGGTCGCGCTCGCCAACAAGGATCGTTTGTTCGATGCTCTCGAGTGCCGCCTGGCAACCGGTACTGACGGTGAAGGCGGGCGGACGGACCTGGAGAGCGAGAAGGAGGGCGCACCTGCCTTGCAGCAAAATGGGAAAGGTGGGAAATGGTCATCCCGTCACTTCCGAACCTGCTGTGTGGACCGGAAAGGCTTCGGCCAACGTCTGGGGGCCGCTGAGTTGGAGGGCGGGTGAAAACCCGTTGAGGCTCGCGGCGCTGAACATCGAGCCGCATGAAGAAGCCGGATATCTAAGCAGTTGTGACCATCACCGGATCCAGCTAATTTGTTGATCGGCGCCCTTATACATCCACGTATATAAGGTCAGCTTGATACAGAGGCGCGGTGACTCCAAGTCAACCTCGACAATTCGTCTGATCAGGAAGCGGAAATCGGCTTTCGGAAGCGGGCAAGCAGGCAGTCTTCATTGATGGACGCGCCCCGGCACTCGATGCGCTTCATCTCGGTCAACGATTCGTTCAGTATGGCGATAGTGGTCTCTGCACCAGCAGCGTGCCCCCAACGTTGGCAACTGGTGTCGCGTGCCGACCCGAAAATCAGGTGCCCGCCTGGCGCAAGCAGGCCTACCAAGTTGCGGACTGCTGCGCGGATCTGAACGAGATCTCCGACGTAGTAAAGAACCTCCGCCACGACAATCAGGTCGAACGGCTCATCACTCGAAAACTGTTGAACATCGGAGATTATCCAGCTGATGTGCGACGCCTCTTTCATGCGCAAACGTGCTCGCGTAATCGCTGGCTCCACGACATCGATCACAGTGAGTCGCTTGCAATGGGGAGCTAGCCGCTCCGAAAAGGCGCCGGCAGCGCACCCGACTTCAAGCGCATTTGCGACAGGACCTTGCGCAAGCGACAAGCTGAGAATTTGCGTATGGCGCTCCCGCTCGAACGGATTGCCATCGAGCCGCCATGGATCGTCTGCGGCCATTTCTCGATTCAGCAGTTCATGATCGATCTTGTAGGTCAAATTCACACCTCGCTAAAGCAGCATCACCGGCGCTGCAAAATGCCGTCAGACGTCGGCAGGGTCGGGACCAAAGCACGCTAATTCTGAAGTCCCAGCACCAATTTCCACTGCCTTCGGATCGTTGCCTTCTGCACTCCAATGGGCATTGGTGATGGTGCTCAGGCTTTTTCGTCGGGCGTCCCCGCAGGCCGAGGCACTTGGTTTCGGTCACACCCCTCTAATAGGAGCGGCAGGATTGGCAAATTGATTGTTCGGATGACAACCATCCACGCCCTAAACACATCGAACGCGGAATTGGGCGTGGCTGGGTCGCCGCAACCGCGGTCGTCTGGTCCATGAAACAGCCATTCACCGGTGCTACCGAGCACAAGACGCCGCACGCAGATGGGCGTGGCCTGCGATGCGTTTGTCGGCTTCGCGGAGCGAGCTGGATTCCTGAAAGAGGCGGAAATGCCGCGGATCGCTGCTTCCAATTCGGGCGGTGGACAGGTTTAGGATCGTTCGTCCGCCCACCTCGTGTGCCGGCTGCGCCGTATGCGCTGACCATGGCGGAGAACGACAAGCGTGCAACCATGGAACCGGCTGCGCGCTGCGAGGGTCGAAAATCGCGGCTACGCCGGCACGCTGATGAGGACACAGGGAGACTGGGGTTCACCACCTCAGCATGGCCGCAACCCATGACGGACAACGGGAAGATTTTGGCCGAGGCGCAGGCTTGAGTTAAGGGCGCTCACGCACAGCCGTTCAGTGCGGCCCGTATACGGTCTTACCGGCGGCTTGGCCACGCTTCTGGGGTGATGCTTTGCATCGCCGGTCGCAGTGAGGTCGGGTTGGCAACGTTAGCACAGGCCAATATCACGGCCGCCCTGGCTATGTATGCGTCCCTCTCTTCTGTTTGGACCTGGCTGAACAAGCTTGCACCGGTCGGACATGCAGTCCACCCAGGATGCGCGCATCCACATCAAGCCTTATGAACGCGGAGAAAATCCTCATACATCTTTTGCAACCCGGCACCAAGAGAGGTTTTGGCTTTCCAGCCAAGGTTACGCAAGCGCGTTATGTCCAGTAGCTTGCGCGGAGTACCGTCTGGCTTCGTCGTGTCGAATACCAAATTGCCCTCCCAGCCGACCGTCGCCTTAACCAGTTCCGCTGCCTCGCGAATCGTGACGTCCTCGCCAACGCCAACATTAATCAGGGGCGCTGTGTCGGGGGCTGTTAAGGCGTCAAAGTCCGAATCTGCCAAGCCAATCAGGAATGCAATGGCATCGCCTACATCCGACGAATACATAAACTCTCGCCGAGGCTTTCCGGATCCCCAGACCTCTACCGAGGCGTCTCCGTTCAATTTAGCCTGGTGAAAACGGCGTATCAGAGCAGGCAGAACGTGGCAATTTCCGGGGTCATAATTATCGCCGGGACCATATAAGCTGGTCGGCATCAACGTGAGATAGCGCGTCTGGTACTGCCGGTTAAAAGACCAGCATGATTCGACTCCTGCGATTTTTGCCAAAGCGTAGGGACGATTCGTCGCTTCAAGCGGACCGGTGAGAAGGTATTCCTCACGTATCGGCTGCGGGCAGTCGCGTGGATAGATACAGGAGGAACCAAGAAAAATCATCCGCTTGACACCGGAAGCGTAAGCGGCATCAAAAACACTAAGTTGAATCGCCAGGTTGTCATGAAGGAAATCGACGGGGGAGCTAGCGTTCGCCAGTATACCACCAACCTTTGCGGCGCACATAACGACGTAATCAGGCCGCCGCGACATGAAGAACCTGCGCGTCTCGCTACGGTCAAATAGATCCAGTTCTTCGCGAGTACGTGTTATTATCTCATAGGATCCTAGCGCCTCGAGGGCTCTCATAGTGGCGGAACCAACAAGGCCGCGATGGCCTGCCACATAGACTTTCTTCATCTTTTGTTTTCCATTGATATTGCTCTGGGCGCCCCTGAAGAAGGCCACCATGGCACTTAACAACAAGCCTGCATGGCGCCGCTGTTGTCAGCATAACTCTTGTGGACAGTGTGAATAATAACCTTGCTTCATCAGCACTGCGTCACGCTCTGCCATGCGCAAATCTTCCTGAACCATCTCCCTAACCAATTCGATGAAGGAGATTTTGGGCTCCCACCCAAGTTTTTCTTTGGCCTTGCGGGCATCGCCGAGAAGTGTCTCGACTTCTGTAGGACGAAAATAACGGGGATCTACTTTTACGATCAAAGCTCCTGTCTTCGCATCGTACCCCTCTTCGTCGACCCCTTCCCCTACCCAACGAACACCAATGCCGAGTTCAGCGGCCGCGACGGTGACAAATTCGCGCACCGAATGTTGCTCACCGCTAGCGATCACAAAGTCTTCAGCTTGCTCCTGCTGAAGCATCAACCACTGCATCTTGACGTAGTCTCGAGCGTGCCCCCAATCCCGACGCGCATTAAGGTTGCCCAAGAATAACGTTGGCTGCACTCCAAGCTTAATTCGAGCCAAGGCACGCGTTATTTTTCGCGTTACAAAGGTTTCTCCGCGCGCAGGTGACTCATGATTAAATAAAATGCCGTTACATGCGTACAAATTGTAAGCTTCTCGGTAATTTACGGTCATCCAATGAGCGTACAGTTTGGCAACAGCGTAGGGTGATCGGGGGTAGAACGGTGTCGTCTCGGTCTGTGGCGTTTCCCGCACCAGTCCGTAAAGCTCAGACGTCGAGGCTTGGTAGTAGCGCGTATGCTCGACGAGCCCCAGGATCCGAATTGCCTCGAGGATACGCAGTGCACCCAACGCGTCCGAGTTCGCGGTGTATTCTGGTTGTTCAAAGGAGACTGCAACGTGGCTCTGAGCTGCCAGATTGTAAATTTCGTCCGGCTGAACCAGTTGGATGACGCGCGTAAGGCTGGACGAGTCTGTCAAGTCCCCGTGGTGAAGTGTTAGATCAACCCCACTTTCATGAGGATCATGATAGAGATGATCTATACGGCCTGTATTAAAAAGAGACGACCGTCTCTTTATCCCATGCACAGAATAGCCCTTTTCCAAAAGCAATTCTGCGAGATAGGAACCGTCTTGCCCCGTGACCCCGGTGATTAAAGCGACTTTTCTCTTTGACAAGCTTGAATCCTTTGATTTTGGCGCGCCCGTGCAAATGCTCGCCTGCGGCGGCATTGCGTGGCGAGAAAGGGGCGCATTGGGCAGGGCGAACGGAGCCTCTGCGAAGGCTAGAGAGAGTTCGAGCGGGCAGCCAACCCTTTCATGGAGCCGGGGAACGTTCAAAAGAGTTATCAATCAAGATCAAATGAGGCGGGTCATTCAAATCGAATTCGATGATCCGCGGCACAAAGAGGCGGGCATAGCGGGAGAAGGCGCTAGTCGGAGGAAAGCGAATGACAGTGTCACATCTACCGAGGAGATACATCTCAACGAGAGCGGAAAAACCCCCGTCGGTGCCGCCCAGTGCTGCACTGTGCAAGGGGCCGGCCTGATCCGCTTGGAAGTGTTTTGGGACGGTGAAGAGTTCGGGAAACATGCCCGACAAGTGATCAACAACCCGGGCGCTGTCTGTACACAAGAACACCCTTACAGGCCTTGCATGCCGTTGCGCTTTGGCCATACGAATGGCAGTGCATACCTGCTCTAAGGCAACGTTTGGATCAGCCCAGTAAGGGGCATGATCCATAATATTTTCGCCGTTGCCGTGACGGACATGGACTCCAATTATGCTGTACCCGTCAAAGTGTTCCTGGTAGAGCGCTTCAATCCGATCCTCAATTTCGGCCCTCGGCGTGATGCTCTGAAATATCGTTCGCTCGGCTCGCTCATCGCAACGCCACATCAAGCAAGCATCACACACTACTGTGTTGGCTTCACAATCATCGTGGAGCTGGAAAAGCTCGTTAAGCTCGTCACGTTCTTGGAAAATCTGTTCATCCGGACGGTACACGCAGTCGATGGATGGCCTGTTCCACCACGACGGGAAGAAGGGACCGGGGAATGAGACGTGGTTGATCTCGTCATCGCAAATGACCCGTACACCACCGATCTCTTCAATTGGCTTGAAAAAAGCCGGAAAGGCATTCGCAAACGGGTTGTCGAGGTAACAAGAGCCGCGCCAATCTATTGCTAAAGCCCGTCCCGTCCGATGTGCGTAGTCCCATGCCGACGCGAGAGACCACAGGCAATCACCGAGACCCTCGCGCCGTCGCGAAACAACGAACCGATCCATCCTTGAGCCATCAACAAGCATCTAAATTGCCTCTTTCCAAAACACCACAACCCTCAGCTTTGCTGCTGCCTTTGAGGCAAGCGCCTGCGCAATTCCGGGAGCTTGTCGTGCTGCGCCAATGCGATGTAGCTTGCGTCCATCGCGGAAGTGCCTGGCCGCGATGGACGCGCGCCCTGGGCCGGTCTTCGGCGCAGACCAGAAAATGATCTTCGGAGCCAACGCAAACATCAACCACTTTCCCTCAGGGTTACATCCTTGAATTGTTTCTATGCAACGTGCCGTAACATCGGTAAAATCGTCTGTTTTGATGAAACGCATCCACGCCATGGATGGGTGGTGACATAGGTTCCAAGGGCGTTAACCTGAATCCTCTCGTTGTGCTCGACCGAGTGCTAACCCAGCGTCAGCCGGGCATTAGCGCGCCTGCAACGACGGTCCCGATGATCTCCTTCGTTGCGGGCGGGCAAGAGGATTGAAATCGACTTTGTCGCAAGACACTTCGTCTGTAGTGCACGGCTCTACTGAAAGCGGATATTTGCCGAGCGGTTTATGGACGGGGGTTGTCGCGGAGAGATTTCGCCGGACCGTTCACCAGTTGGGCTGGCGCTCGGCGGCAGGCCGGCGGCGAGCATTGCCAGGTGGCTGGCCGCAGCATAATCGGCTAGTCTGGTGTGTTCGATCCGAGGTTTGATGGTTCATCATTGTCGTCCGACTAAAAGGATGCACCGATGGGCCGGGGCCTGAAGCGAGCCTGAGGTCGCCTTCGATCCGCTATGGCATCAACCCAAGACCGAGCAATGGAGAAGCGGGTTCGACAGCCGATCTGCCCACGGGCCCAGGGAGCCGAGATCGACGGTCTCGTCTGCCGAGGAGAGGACCGTTCTTGTGGCCTTCCGCCGCAACACGCTGCTGCCGCTCGCGCGTTCAGCCGGCGATCCCGCATTTGACGCGCTCTTCATTGCACCGATGTCGGCAGCGCAAGCATCGTGCGATTGCCAGATGCCGACGTCGACAGGCCGGCGAAGAAGAGGTTCAAGGCCTTTCCGATCGGCTTCTTCCACATTGATATAGCGAAGGTCCGTACGACCGGGGCAAGCTAAACATAAGGCTTTGTACCGCGGCACCGCCTGTCGCTATTCTTGGCGCCGCTCTGTCCCGCCGGCACCAAAGGAGACCGTCGCGCCGCCGTTGTTGTTAGATCACATTCAATTCCCGAAACGCCCGCCCCTCAGCCACCCGCTCATACCCAAACGCCGAGCAATCCACCGTCCGATAGCCGCCATGCACGATCAACTCGGCCAGCGCCTTGCCGACCGCCGGCGCCTGCTGCAGGCCATGGCCGGAGAATCCGTTGGCGAACAGGAAATTGCC
>NZ_JBVVQW010000036.1:0-15440 GCF_055811655.1 Mesorhizobium sp. WSM4809 | reverse complement strand
GCCATGGAAGAGAAGCTGCGCTTCGCTATCCGTGAAGGCGGCCGCACCGTCGGTGCCGGCATCGTCGTCACCATCAAGGAATAATCGAGCCCGGCATTCGCCGGATCGACAAGAAAAGGGCGGTCTTCGGGCCGCCCTTTTCTTTTGCGGGGCTATCGGTTGCGGCCCAGTCGGCCGAACCCTGTTGCAAGGCTCCGGGCCTCGACTAGTATAGGTTGCATCGAGGGGCTTTTTTCAAATGGTTCCAAGGCGGTTTTTCCATCGTCGGGCATTGTGGCCGCTGGCTCTGACCTGGCTGCTCGCATTGCTTGCCGCAGGCCCGGCAGCCTTTGCGGCGGATGCGGCGCCGGATCTTGGGCCGACGATGCGGTTCGGCATCGTTCGCAGCAACGCACCGGGGTGCGAGCCGATCTGCCCGGAATGGATATCGGCCGAGGGCTCGATAGAAGCCGGCACGCCGGCACTCTTCAAACGCATGCTGAAGACGCTTGGCGGCCGGAAACTGCCTGTTGTCGTCGATTCTCCCGGCGGCAATGTCGAGGCGGCGCTGACGCTTGGCCGGCTGATCCGCAAGAACAAGTTCGATATCGCCATCGGCAAGACGGTGTTTTCCAGCTGCCAGCCCGGTGCGAAGGGGTGCCAGGACCGTGACGCCCGCTACTTCGGCGATGTCATCGACTATGGCGCCATGTGCAATTCCGCCTGCCCTCTGATGTTTGCCGGCGGTATCAGGCGGGTGGCCGGCGAATGGGCCTATCTCGGCGTCCATCAGATCACCACGACCTACATTCGTACGAAATTGCAATACCGGACCACCTATCGCGTCGTGGGGGGCAAGAAGAAGATCCTCAACACAAAGATCGTCAGCCGCAAGAACGCCGGCAGCTACAAGACCTACGAGATGAGCAAGGCGGTTGAGAAAAAGCTGGCGGCCTACCTGAAACAGATGGGCATCGAACAAAGCATGCTCGAAACGATGAAGGGCACCCCGGCCAGCGAAATCCACCAGATCGCCCTCGACGACATGCTGGCGATGAAGCTGGTCACCAGCACGGACGCTGTGGGCCTGTTGACAGCGGCAAGCCTGTGCGAGCCCGGCCGCCTGGCCGCGAATTGCCGGGAGGTGCCGGGCAACAAGCCTGATGGCCTGACGGCGACCGCGGCCAAGCCAACGCCGCCGGCGATCGAACCCGAGGCGGCGCGGCGCGATGAAGACATGCGCTTCGTCGTCGTTCGCGGCACCAATCCACTCTGCAATCCAGACTGCCCGGAATGGATTTCGGCGGAAGGTGCGATCACCCCCCCGGACCCCGCAGAAGCTGCGCCAGCTGCTCGCCATGCTCGGCAAACGGCAACTGCCTGTCGTGATCAGTTCGAGGGGAGGCGACCTGCTCAGCGCCCTGGCGGCAGGACGGCTTATCCATGAAAAGAAGCTCGACGTCGCCGTTGGCCGCACCGATTTCGTCGGCTGTGACCCAGGAGCGTGGAATTGCCTGGCCAAAGAGGGCGCCTATGCCGGGCTGAGCATCGATGCCGGCGTGGAGTGCGATTCGGCCTGCGCGCTGATGCTTGCCGGCGGCATCAGGCGGTTTGTCGGTCCCCAGGCGCGGCTTAGCCTTTACCCGATGGGGCAAAAGCAGATGGTCAAGGCCTATCTCGAGGAGATGGCGATCGGTCCCGCCCTGTTCGCGGCGATCGAGCGGCGCTCGGTCGAGCGCCGGCTGGAACCCGGCATGATGCTGAAGGTCGGCCTGACGACCGGCCTGCAATCGGTCGACGCGCTGACCGGTGCCACCATTTGCGAGGCGGTGCCAAGACCCGAGAATTGCCGGATCCGGCCTTCCGCCAATGCCGAGGCTGATGCGCCGGCCAAATTGTAGACCGCGGCGAAGTCACGAACTGGCCATCGAGGCAGGTTGAGACACTTCCGATTGTTCCGCTATCGTCGCTGCTGGCGGCGCCAGGCAGCGGAGGATCGAGAATGAGCCAGGATATCCCGACACTCTACGAATGGGCCGGCGGCAGCGAGGCCCTGAACCGGCTGACCCAGACTTTCTACGACAAGGTGGCGCAGGATTCGATCGTCGGGCCGGTGTTCAAGACCATGTCGCCGGATCACCCCGCCCACGTCGCGGCCTTCATCGGCGAGGTTTTCGGCGGACCGAAAACCTACAGCGAGCAGTTCGGCGGCCACCGCGAGATGGTCATGCACCATCTGGGCAAGCATCTGAGCGAGGAGCAGCGCCGCCGCTGGATCAGCCTCCTGGCCGATGCAGCCGACGCGGTCGGCCTGCCCGACGATCCGGAATTCCGTTCGGCCTTCATGGGCTATGTCGAATGGGGATCGCGTCTGGCCAAGATGAACTCCAATCTCGGCGAGACCTGCGATCCGCAGACGGAACCGATGCCGGCCTGGGGCTGGGGCGTGCCGGGCGGCCCCTATCGGCCACCGGGTACGAAGTAGCTTCGGCTGCTATGTCGTTGCGAACGGACTGGTTGTCAGCCATCCCGATTTCTGGCGCAGGGGATTAAGGCGCGTTTGCTTGCAAACCGCTCTTTACAGAGCGTGCGGAAGCTTTTAGGAAGCGCCTTCTGCGCCGACATGCGCACGATACGGGCATAGCTCAGTTGGTAGAGCGGCGGTCTCCAAAACCGCAGGTCGTAGGTTCGAGCCCTGCTGCCCGTGCCATTTCCTGGAATGGCATTCAACGCAATGTTTCGCCATTTCGAAATGGCGTTTCAAAGCGATATTTCCATGGTCTGGCCTTTGAAAATCGGCGACCCGCTTGCCATATAGGGTCGATTGGGGCATAAGAGCGCCATAGCCGGGACGGAACGACTGGATGGTTCCGAGGCGGTGTTTGGTCATAAAGCGGAGACTTGCCACTTGCGTGGATCAAGAATCGGTTTTATGTAGACGAAACAGACACGCGACGCGTGGAGCTGGGAAACCGGCTTTACGCGTCTGATTTGCATGGGCGAAATGATTGCGCTGATTCGGCGCGAGATTGGGCTCAGGCGGCACGTCCCGGCCAGCGGGATCATCCAGGAGACCCGGCCAACGGGTCTTGAAGACAGAGCGGCATATGGCTTCGAAAACCACAAATCCTTTCGTCTTTCTCCAGCAGGTTCGCGCGGAGACCGCCAAGGTGACTTGGCCGTCGCGACGCGAAACGATGATCTCGACGGTGATGGTTCTGGCCTTCGCAGTGATCGCGATGATCTTTTTCTTCACCGCCGATCAGCTCATGGGCCTTGCGGTCGAACAGATTCTGGGCATCGGACGCTAAGTCCGGCGATTACGGAGAAGTCTTGAAATGACCGCGCGCTGGTACATCGTCCACGCTTATTCGAACTTTGAAAAGAAGGTCGCCGAGGATATCGAGAACAAGGCCAAGCAGAAGGGCCTGTCCGCCGACATCCACCAGATCGTGGTTCCGACCGAGAAGGTCGTCGAAGTTCGCCGCGGCCGCAAGGTCGATGCCGAGCGCAAGTTCTTCCCGGGCTATGTGCTGCTGAAGGCCAATCTGACCGATGCGGTGTTCTCGCTGGTCAAGAACACACCGAAGGTCACCGGGTTCCTGGGCGACTCCAAGCCGGTGCCGATCACCGAGGCGGAAGCCCAGCGCATCCTGAACCAGGTCCAGGAAGGCGTCGAGCGGCCCAAGCCCTCGGTCACGTTCGAGATCGGCGAAGCGATCCGCGTTTCGGATGGTCCCTTCGCGTCGTTCAACGGCTTCGTCCAGGAAGTGGATGAGGAGCGTGCGCGGCTCAAGGTGGAAGTTTCGATCTTCGGGCGCGCCGTGCCCGTCGATCTGGAATTCGGACAGGTCGAAAAGGGCTGATCCGAAATCCCTGACGCCGGTTTGGCGATCAGGGGAGGCGGCGCGGAAGCGCGCGGCCTGAGACGGTGGGAGGCGAGTGCGGCTTTAGCCGGCTGCGCGAACCGCACCACCAGACTGCAACCGCCGGCATGACCGGCATAGACAAAGGCAGGAAAAGAGATGGCTAAGAAAATTGCAGGCCAGCTCAAGCTCCAGGTGAAAGCGGGATCGGCGACGCCGTCTCCCCCGATCGGCCCGGCGCTTGGTCAGCGTGGCATCAACATCATGGAATTCTGCAAGGCGTTCAACGCGCAGACCCAGGAAATGGAAAAGGGATCGCCGGTTCCGGTCGTCATCACCTACTATCAGGACAAGTCCTTCACCTTCGTCATGAAGACGGCGCCGGTGAGCTACTTCCTGAAGAAGGCGGCGAACCTGACGTCCGGTTCCAAGGAGCCGGGCAAGGTCAAGGCCGGTACGGTTTCGCGTGACAAGGTCCGCGAGATTGCCACCGCGAAGATGAAAGACCTGAACGCAAACGACGTCGAAGCGGCCATGCGCATGGTCGAGGGCTCCGCCCGCTCGATGGGTCTGGAAGTGGTGGGCTAAGATCATGGCAAAGATTGCAAAGCGCGTATCGAAGACCCGCGAAGGCATCGATCCCAACAAGGCTTATGCCCTGGGCGATGCGCTGAAGCTGCTCAAGGACCGTTCCTCGGTGAAGTTCGATGAGACCATCGAAGTCGCCATGAACCTCGGCGTCGACCCGCGCCATGCCGACCAGATGGTCCGCGGCGTGGTCAACCTGCCGAACGGCACCGGCCGCTCGGTGCGTGTCGCCGTGTTCGCCCGTGGCGACAAGGCCGACGAAGCGCGCGCCGCCGGCGCCGACATCGTCGGTGCCGAGGATCTGGTCGACATCGTCCAGAAGGGCACGATCGATTTTGATCGCTGCATCGCCACGCCGGACATGATGCCGCTCGTCGGTCGTCTGGGCAAAGTGCTCGGCCCGCGCGGCATGATGCCGAACCCGAAGGTCGGCACCGTCACCACCGACGTTGCCGCCGCCGTCAAGGCATCCAAGGGCGGCGCCGTCGAGTTCCGTGTCGAGAAGGCTGGCATCGTCCATGCCGGCGTCGGCAAGGTCTCGTTCGACGTCAAGGCCCTGGAAGAGAACATCCGCGCCTTCGCCGATGCGGTGACCAAGGCAAAGCCGACTGGCGCCAAGGGCAACTACGTCAAGAAGGTGTCGGTCACCTCGACGATGGGCCCGGGCCTCAAGCTCGACGTCGCGACGCTCAACGCGTCCTGATAAGTTTTGATCGAGATCGGCCGGTAAACGGCTGATCTGCAAAGAATTCCGGGCCTCCGACCTAGTTGGCGGCCCGGTACCGGAAGCCGAGAGGTTTCCGGACATCCTGTCCGAGATTGCAGGCGGCCCAGAAGCCTTAATTCGATTTGGGCCTGCATGAGACGGGTGAAGACCGGACAACGGAGCGATTGCTCCAATGAAAGGTTCGAACCGTGTTTGCCTTTTGTCTGCGCATCGCCGGCTTGACTGTCGATGTGGCGAAAGGGGGCAGGATCCTCGAGCGTCGTTCGGGAGATCCGTTACTGGATGGCCCGGCCGACAAAAGGCAACCCGACGCCTGTCCTCGTCAATGGGATGTTCCCGTTAACAGGATTGGGGTCAACTGGAGATAGGCAGTGGACAGAGCGGAAAAACGCGAACTCGTCACGGGCCTGAACGGTGCGTTCTCGAACGCAGGTTCAGTGGTCGTGGCCCACTACGCCGGTATCACCGTCGCGCAAATGAACGACCTTCGGTCGAAAATGCGCGCCGCCGGTGGCACCGTCAAAGTCGCGAAGAACCGTCTCGCCAAAATCGCTCTTCAGGGCACGGACTCCGCATCGATCATCGAGCTGTTCAAGGGACAGACGCTGATTGCTTATTCGGAGGATCCGATTGCGGCGCCGAAGGTCGCGTCCGATTTCGCCAAGGGAAATGACAAGCTCGTCATTCTCGGCGGCGCAATGGGCACCACCTCGCTCAATGCCGACGGTGTGAAGGCACTCGCCACACTTCCGTCGCTCGATGAGCTGCGCGCCAGGCTGGTTGGCATGATCGCCACGCCGGCAACCCGGATCGCCCAGATCGTCAATGCGCCAGCGGCCTCGGTCGCGCGCGTCATCGGCGCTTACGCCCGGAAGGACGAGGCGGCATGAGGCCGTTCCTCGCTATCACAAACACACGTTCGAACCTTATGAAGGAACACAACAATGGCTGATCTCGCAAAGATCGTAGACGACCTTTCGAAGCTGACCGTCCTCGAGGCGGCCGAGCTGTCGAAGCTTCTGGAAGAAAAGTGGGGCGTTTCCGCCGCTGCTCCGGTGGCTGTTGCCGCCGCTGGCGGTGGTGCGGCCGCTGCTGCTCCGGTCGAGGAAAAGACGGAATTCGACGTCGTCCTCACCGAGGCAGGCGCTCAGAAGATCAACGTCATCAAGGAAGTCCGCGCCATCACCGGTCTTGGCCTCAAGGAAGCCAAGGATCTGGTCGAAGCGGCTCCGAAGCCGGTCAAGGAAGGCGTTTCCAAGGCCGACGCTGACAAGTTCAAGGCCCAGCTGGAAGCAGCCGGCGCCAAGGTCGACCTGAAGTAATCGTGAAAGCGGCGGGCGGCCTCGCGCCGTCCGCCACTCCCTTCGCCCGGAGGGAGCACGCGTAACGCGAGATCTACGAGAACCTCTTTCCTGAGGGCCGAAAACCGGCCCTCAGGAAACGGGTTTTCTCCCGTTCTAGCCGGCCGCCGACAGGCGCCGGGAAAACAGACAGAGGGTTGCCGCCAAGGTGGCCCAGAATGCAAGGCGAGCCGCGGCGAGGCTCGTCCCGAGTTTAGAGCTAAGGAGCGACGATGGCCCAGACCCAGACTTTCAATGGCCGCAGACGCGTACGCAAGTTCTTCGGAAAGATCCCGGAAGTTGCGGAGATGCCGAACCTCATCGAGGTTCAGAAGGCATCCTATGATCAATTCCTGATGGTGGCGGAGCCCAAGGGCGGGCGTCCGGACGAGGGACTGCAGGCTGTTTTCAAGTCGGTTTTCCCGATCTCCGATTTTTCCGGCTCCTCGATGCTGGAGTTCGTGAAGTACGAGTTCGAAGGACCGAAATTTGACGTTGACGAATGCCGTCAGCGCGACCTCACCTATGCCGCGCCGCTGAAGGTGACGCTGCGCCTCATCGTGTTCGATATCGACGAGGATACCGGCGCCAAGTCCATCAAGGACATCAAGGAGCAGGACGTCTACATGGGCGACATGCCGCTCATGACCTTGAACGGCACCTTCATCGTCAACGGCACCGAGCGCGTCATCGTCTCGCAGATGCACCGCTCGCCGGGCGTCTTCTTCGACCATGACAAGGGCAAGTCGCACTCGTCGGGCAAGCTTCTGTTTGCCGCGCGCGTCATCCCCTATCGCGGCTCGTGGCTCGACATCGAGTTCGATTCCAAGGACGTCGTGCACGCCCGCATCGATCGCCGCCGCAAGATTCCGGTGACGTCGCTGCTGATGGCGCTCGGTATGGACGGCGAAGAGATCCTGTCGACCTTCTACAACAAGATCACCTACAAGCGCGCCGGCGACCATTGGCGCATTCCGTTCAACGTCGAGCGTTTCCGCGGCCTCAAGGCCGTCGGCGATCTGGTCGATGCCGATACCGGCGAAGTCGTCGTCGAAGCCGGCAAGAAGATCACCGCCCGCCAGGCGAGGGCGCTTGGCGAAAAGGGTCTGAAGGCGATCAAGGCCACCGACGAGGACCTGCTCGGTAACTATCTGGCCGAGGACATCGTCAACTACGCCACCGGCGAGATCTTCCTCGAGGCCGGCGACGAGATCGACGAGAAGACGCTGAAGGTTCTGCTCGGCACCGGCGAAGACGAGATCAAGGTTCTCGACATCGACCACGTCAATGTCGGCGCCTATATCCGCAACACGCTCAACGTCGACAAGAACGAGAGCCGCCAGGACGCGCTGTTCGACATCTATCGTGTCATGCGCCCCGGCGAGCCGCCGACGCTCGAAACCGCCGAAGCCATGTTCAACTCGCTGTTCTTCGACAGTGAGCGCTACGATCTGTCGGCCGTCGGCCGCGTCAAGATGAACATGCGTCTCGAGCTCAAGGCCGAGGACACCGTGCGCGTGCTGCGCAAGGACGACATCCTGGCCGTGGTCAGGACGCTGGTCGAGCTGCGCGACGGCAAGGGCGAGATCGACGACATCGACAATCTCGGCAACCGCCGCGTGCGTTCGGTCGGCGAGCTGATGGAAAACCAGTACCGCGTCGGCCTGCTGCGCATGGAGCGCGCGATCAAGGAGCGTATGTCCTCGATCGAGATCGACACGGTCATGCCGCAGGACCTGATCAACGCCAAGCCGGCGGCTGCCGCCGTGCGCGAGTTCTTCGGTTCCTCGCAGCTGTCGCAGTTCATGGACCAGACCAACCCGCTGTCGGAGATCACCCACAAGCGCCGCCTCTCGGCGCTTGGACCGGGCGGTCTGACCCGCGAGCGCGCCGGCTTCGAAGTGCGCGACGTGCACCCGACGCATTACGGCCGCATCTGCCCGATCGAGACGCCGGAAGGCCCGAATATCGGTCTGATCAACTCGCTGGCCACCTTCGCACGCGTCAACAAGTACGGCTTCATCGAGAGCCCGTACCGTAAGATCGTCGACGGCAAGCTGACCAATGACGTCGTCTATCTCTCGGCGATGGAAGAGGCCAAGCACCATGTCGCGCAGGCCAACGCCGAGCTCGACAAGAACGGTGGTTTCGTCGACGAATTCGTCATTTGCCGCAGCGCCGGCGAAGTGATGATGGCGCCGCGCGAAAACGTCGATCTGATGGACGTGTCGCCCAAGCAGATGGTGTCGGTGGCCGCGGCCCTGATCCCGTTCCTGGAAAACGACGACGCCAACCGCGCTCTGATGGGCTCGAACATGCAGCGTCAGGCCGTGCCGCTGGTGCGCGCCGAGGCGCCGTTCGTCGGCACCGGCATGGAGCCGATCGTCGCCCGTGACTCGGGTGCCGCCATCGGCGCCCGCCGCGGCGGCATCGTCGACCAGGTGGACGCGACGCGTATCGTTATCCGCGCCACCGAAGATCTCGATCCGGGCAAGTCCGGCGTCGATATCTACCGGCTGATGAAGTTCCAGCGTTCGAACCAGAACACCTGCATCAACCAGCGTCCGCTGGTTCGTATGGGTGACCGGGTCAACAAGGGCGACATCATCGCCGACGGTCCGTCGACCGAGCTCGGTGATCTGGCGCTCGGCCGCAACGTGCTGGTCGCGTTCATGCCGTGGAACGGCTACAACTACGAGGACTCGATCCTCCTGTCCGAACG
This sequence comes from Mesorhizobium sp. WSM4809, assembly GCF_055811655.1. Lineage (NCBI taxonomy): Bacteria > Pseudomonadati > Pseudomonadota > Alphaproteobacteria > Hyphomicrobiales > Phyllobacteriaceae > Mesorhizobium > Mesorhizobium sp. WSM4809. The sequence continues at coordinate 6,218 of NZ_JBVVQW010000036.1, read as the reverse complement.
CATCGTCGCCGATGACGTCTTCACCTCGATCCATATCGAGGAGTTCGAGGTCATGGCGCGCGATACCAAGCTCGGACCGGAGGAAATCACGCGCGATATTCCAAACGTCTCGGAAGAAGCGCTGAAGAACCTCGACGAAGCCGGCATCGTCTATATCGGTGCGGAAGTTCAGCCGGGCGACATCCTGGTCGGCAAGATCACGCCGAAGGGCGAAAGCCCGATGACGCCGGAAGAGAAGCTTCTGCGCGCCATCTTCGGCGAAAAGGCATCCGATGTGCGCGACACCTCGATGCGCATGCCTCCGGGCACCTTCGGCACGGTCGTCGAGGTGCGCGTCTTCAATCGCCACGGTGTGGAGAAGGACGAGCGCGCCATGGCGATCGAGCGCGAGGAGATCGAACGCCTCGCCAAGGACCGCGACGACGAACAGGCCATTCTGGACCGTAACGTCTACGCGCGTCTTTCCGACGTGCTCGTCGGCAAGGAAGCGATCGCCGGACCGAAGGGCTTCAAGAAGGGCTCGACGCTGTCCAAGGATACGCTCGACGAGTATCCGCGTTCGCAGTGGTGGCAGTTTGCCGTGGAGAACGAAAAGCTCCAGAGCGAACTGGAAGCCCTGCGTGGCCAGTACGACGATTCCAAGAAGGCGCTCGAACAGCGTTTCATGGACAAGGTCGAGAAGGTCCAGCGCGGCGACGAAATGCCTCCGGGCGTCATGAAGATGGTCAAGGTCTTCGTGGCCGTGAAGCGCAAGATGCAGCCCGGCGACAAGATGGCCGGCCGTCACGGCAACAAGGGTGTCGTGTCGCGGATCGTTCCGGTCGAGGACATGCCTTTCCTCGAGGACGGCACGCATGCCGATATCGTGCTCAACCCGCTGGGTGTGCCGAGCCGCATGAATGTCGGCCAGATCCTGGAAACGCATCTGGGCTGGGCATGCGCGGGCATGGGCAGGAAGATCGGCGAGCTGATCGACACGTACAAGGCAGCCGGCGACATCAAGCCGCTGCGCAAGACGCTCGAGAGCTTCATCCCGGCCAACGACCGCAACGAGCCGGTTCGTGACTATGACGACGAGAGCATCGTTCGCCTCAGCGAGCAGATGCGCCGCGGCGTCTCGATCGCGACCCCGGTGTTCGACGGCGCGCATGAGGCTGACATCAACATCATGCTGGAGCAGGCGGGCCTGCACACATCAGGTCAGTCGCAGCTCTATGACGGACGCACGGGCGAGCCGTTCGATCGCAAGGTGACGATGGGCTACATCTACATGCTCAAGCTTCACCACCTCGTGGACGACAAGATCCACGCGCGTTCGATCGGTCCGTATTCGCTCGTCACGCAGCAGCCGCTGGGCGGCAAGGCGCAGTTCGGTGGCCAGCGCTTCGGCGAGATGGAGGTCTGGGCACTGGAAGCATACGGCGCCGCCTACACGCTGCAGGAAATGCTGACGGTGAAGTCCGATGACGTCGCCGGTCGTACCAAGGTCTACGAGGCGATCGTGCGTGGCGACGATACCTTCGAGGCCGGCATCCCCGAGAGCTTCAACGTTCTCGTCAAGGAAATGCGGTCTCTCGGCCTCAATGTCGAGCTGGAGAACACCAAGCTCGACGACAACCCTGTCCGGCTGCCCGATGCTGCCGAATAGGGGCGCGGCCGAGTAAACAAGACGTTCGGTCGCGGAAATCGCGACCGAACGCACCAAATTCTTCGGCCGGTGGCCGACACACGACGGCGGGCGTTTGGCCCGCGCTAGATGCAAGGGGTTTTCGAGGACCCCGAAAAGGAGAACGGCATGAACCAAGAGGTCATGAATCTCTTCAATCCGCAGGCGCCTGCGCAGGTGTTCGATTCCATTCGGATATCGCTTGCCAGCCCTGAGAAGATTCTGTCCTGGTCTTTCGGCGAGATCAAGAAGCCGGAGACCATCAACTACCGCACCTTCAAGCCGGAGCGTGACGGTCTGTTCTGCGCGCGCATTTTTGGCCCGATCAAGGACTATGAGTGCCTGTGCGGCAAGTACAAGCGCATGAAGTACAAGGGCGTCATCTGCGAAAAGTGCGGCGTTGAAGTCACGCTGTCGCGCGTTCGCCGCGAGCGCATGGGCCATATCGAGCTGGCGGCACCGGTCGCCCATATCTGGTTCCTGAAGTCGCTGCCGTCGCGCATCGGCACGCTGCTCGACATGACCCTGAAGGACATCGAGCGCGTCCTCTACTTTGAGAACTACATCGTCACCGAACCTGGCCTCACCGCGCTGAAGGAGCACCAGCTGCTCAGCGAGGAAGAGTACATGATCGCCGTCGACGAGTATGGCGAGGATAGTTTCACCGCCATGATCGGCGCCGAGGCCATTCATGACCTCCTGGCCGGCATGGACCTGGAGAAGATCGCCGGCGACCTGCGTTCGGAACTGGCTTCGACCACCTCCGAGCTGAAGCAGAAGAAGTATCTGAAGCGGCTCAAGGTCGTCGAGAACTTCATGGAATCCGGCAACCGCCCGGAATGGATGATCATGAAGGTGGTTCCGGTGATCCCGCCGGACCTGCGTCCGCTGGTTCCTCTGGACGGCGGCCGCTTCGCCACGTCGGATCTGAACGATCTCTATCGCCGCGTCATCAACCGCAACAATCGTCTGAAGCGGCTGATCGAACTGCGGGCGCCGGGCATCATCGTGCGCAATGAAAAGCGCATGCTGCAGGAAGCCGTCGATGCGCTGTTCGACAACGGCCGTCGCGGCCGCGTCATCACCGGCGCTAACAAGCGCCCGCTGAAGTCGCTGTCCGACATGCTCAAGGGCAAGCAGGGCCGGTTCCGTCAGAACCTGCTCGGCAAGCGCGTCGACTATTCCGGCCGCTCGGTCATCGTGACCGGTCCGGAGCTCAAGCTGCATCAGTGCGGCCTGCCCAAGAAGATGGCGCTCGAACTGTTCAAGCCCTTCATCTACGCCCGTCTCGACGCCAAGGGTTACTCCTCGACCGTCAAGCAGGCGAAGAAGCTGGTCGAAAAGGAGCGTCCGGAAGTCTGGGATATCCTCGACGAGGTCATCCGCGAGCATCCGGTGCTGCTGAACCGTGCGCCGACGCTGCACCGTCTCGGCATCCAGGCGTTCGAGCCGATCCTGATCGAAGGCAAGGCGATCCAGCTGCACCCGCTGGTCTGCACGGCCTTCAACGCCGACTTCGACGGCGACCAGATGGCCGTTCACGTGCCGCTGTCGCTGGAAGCGCAGCTTGAAGCCCGCGTGCTGATGATGTCGACCAACAACATCCTGCACCCGGCTTCCGGCGCGCCGATCATCGTGCCGTCGCAGGACATGGTTCTGGGTCTCTATTATCTCTCGATCGTCAACCAGAATGAGCCGGGCGAGGGCATGGTGTTTGCCGACATGGGCGAACTCCAGCACGCGCTCGAGACCAAGGCGGTGACGCTGCACTCCAAGATCAAGGGTCGTTTCCGTACGGTCGACGCCGAAGGCAAGGTCGTGTCGAAGATCCATGACACGACGCCTGGCCGCATGATCATCGGCGAGCTTCTGCCGAAGAACGTCAACGTGCCTTACGAGACCGCCAACCAGGAGATGACCAAGAAGAACATCTCCAAGATGATCGACACCGTCTACCGCCATTGCGGTCAGAAGGAGACGGTCATTTTCTGCGATCGCATCATGGCGCTCGGCTTCAGCCATGCCTGCCGTGCCGGCATTTCGTTCGGCAAGGACGACATGCTGATCCCGGATGCCAAGATCAAGCTGGTCTCCGACACCGAGGCTTTGGCCAAGGAATACGAGCAGCAGTACAATGACGGTCTGATCACGCAGGGCGAGAAGTACAACAAGGTCGTCGACGCCTGGGCCAAGTGCTCGGAAAAGGTCGCCGACGAAATGATGGCCCGCATCAAGGCGGTCGAGTTCGAGGACAATGGCCGTCAAAAGCCGATGAACTCGATCTACATGATGTCGCACTCCGGTGCGCGTGGCTCGCCCACCCAGATGCGCCAGCTTGCCGGCATGCGCGGCCTCATGGCCAAGCCGTCGGGTGAAATCATCGAGACGCCGATCATCTCGAACTTCAAGGAAGGCCTGACCGTGCTCGAGTACTTCAACTCGACCCACGGCGCCCGCAAGGGTCTGGCCGACACCGCCTTGAAGACGGCGAACTCGGGTTACCTCACCCGTCGTCTGGTCGACGTGGCGCAGGATTGCATCGTCAACTCCGTCGACTGCGGCACCGACAAGGGCCTCACCATGCAGCCGATCGTCGATGCCGGTCAGGTCGTCGCTTCGGTCGGCCAGCGCGTGCTGGGCCGTACGTCGCTCGACGACATCACCCATCCGGTGTCGGGCGAGATCCTGGTCAAGGCCGGAACGCTGATGGACGAGCGTGACGTGGAACAGATCGAAAAGGCCGGCGTCCAGTCGGTCCGCATCCGCTCGGCACTGACTTGCGAAGTCAGGGTTGGCGTCTGCGCGGTCTGCTACGGTCGCGATCTGGCCCGCGGCACCCCGGTCAACCAGGGCGAAGCCGTCGGCGTCATCGCGGCGCAGTCGATCGGCGAGCCGGGCACGCAGCTCACCATGCGTACCTTCCACATGGGCGGTACCGCGCAGGTGGTGGACAGCTCGTTCCTTGAAGCCTCGTATGAGGGCAAGGTCGAGATCCGCAACCGCAACGTGGTGCGCAACTCCGACGGCCAGCAGATGGTCATGGGCCGCAACATGGCGGTGCTGATCCTCGACGAAGCCGGCAAGGAGCGCGCCTCGCACCGCCTCACCTATGGTTCGCGCATCTTCGTGGACGATGGTGACAAGGTGAAGCGCGGCCAGCGTATCGCCGAGTGGGATCCCTACACACGTCCGGTCCTCACCGAAATCGAGGGCAGGGTGTCGTACGAGGATCTGGTCGACGGCATTTCCGTTCAGGAAACAGCCGACGAGTCGACCGGCATCACCAAGCGTGAGGTCATCGACTGGCGCTCGACGCCACGCGGCAACGACCTGAAGCCGGCGATTGCGATCCAGGACGCCAAGGGCAAGGTCGGCAAGCTGTCGAAGGGCGGCGACGCCCGCTTCCTGCTCTCGGTCGAGGCCATTCTTTCGGTCGAGCCGGGTTCGCAGGTTCGCCCCGGCGACGTTTTGGCGCGTATTCCGATGGAAAGCGCCAAGACCAAGGACATCACCGGCGGTCTGCCGCGTGTTGCCGAGCTGTTCGAGGCACGTCGTCCGAAGGATCACGCCATCATCGCCGAGATCGACGGCACGATCCGCTTCGGCCGCGACTACAAGAACAAGCGTCGCATCATCATCGAGCCGCATGACTCGACGCTTGAGCCGGTCGAATACCTGATCCCGAAGGGCAAGCCGTTCCATCTCCAGGACGGCGACGTCATCGAGAAGGGCGACTACATCCTCGACGGCAATCCTGCGCCGCACGACATCCTGGCGATCAAGGGCGTGGAGGCACTTGCTTCCTACCTCGTCAACGAGATCCAGGAAGTCTATCGTCTGCAGGGCGTGTCGATCAACGACAAGCACATCGAGGTGATCGTTCGCCAGATGCTGCAGAAGGTCGAGATCACGGTGCAGGGCGACTCGACCTACATTCCAGGCGATCATGTCGACGTGATCGAACTGGAAGAGGTCAACGAGCGTCTGGTCGAGGACGGCAAGAAGCCGGCCGAAGGCCTGCCGGTGCTGCTCGGCATCACCAAGGCATCGCTGCAGACGCCGTCCTTCATCTCGGCCGCCTCCTTCCAGGAGACGACGCGAGTGCTGACGGAGGCCGCCGTTGCCGGCAAGACCGACATGCTGCAGGGCTTGAAGGAAAACGTCATCGTCGGCCGGCTGATCCCGGCCGGTACCGGCGGCACGATGAGCCAGATCCGGCGCATCGCCACCTCGCGCGACGAACTGATCATCGACGAGCGCCGCAAGGCCTCGGGTGCGGAAGTCGCCGAGCCGATGCTGGCCGACATGACAACCGCCGCGCAGTAAGCGCGGCGGCAGGAATCTCAGGCAAAAAAAGGCCGTCGGGGCGACCCGGCGGCCTTTTTTCATTGCGTTGGAGCCGAACTTTGTGGCGGTGGCGAAGTGAGGAGCATCGTCTGGTGCCTTGTTTTGCAGGCTGGCGCCGCCCCTCATCTGCCTGCCGGTGTCCAGCCGATAGATGGGTAACAGTTTGAACCGGATAGATAGGTAACAGTTTTCCCCCTTATGATGG
>NZ_JBVVQW010000035.1:0-19476 GCF_055811655.1 Mesorhizobium sp. WSM4809 | reverse complement strand
CCCAGGGCCGCCGCCCCCCCCCCCCCGCGCCCGGCCCCCCCCCCCCCCCCCCCTTCTGCGTTTCGCAGCCGACACCAACAGAGCATTGCCGCGACGACGACGCCTGCGTGAAGGATGGACAAGCGGCGTTGCCAGGTCAACCGACCAGAAGGGGCACATTCAGCGCAAGGCGCCATTGTGCGGAGTTTACCAGACCTGCTGGCGCCGCTGGGTGAAAAGGCCGTAAGCCGCCATGCGCATATGGGCGATGTGGGTGCGAGCGCACCCAAGGCGACGAAAGCAGCCGAAAAATCGTAGCGGCCTCGGCCGCCGTGTTCAGCGCTCTGAAGGCCATGAATGACCGCCTCAGCGAGGGTGGGGTAGCAAGGGCAAGGGATCAGCGCGGCGGGCGCAGCCGGATCTGGCGCAACTCGCCTTCCGGCGAGCCTCGGGAACCGCGCCCCTTGCACGCGCGAGGGCAACGCCCTTAGCCTCCTATCCTACTGAAATATATTGACAAATCAAGATAAACGTGTCATACTATAAGTGAGGAAGGTAGGTTTTATCTACCCTTCTTATGATTCGTTGGCGATGATCGAAGTCATCAATCGGCAATTTCCGCCGTCCATCCTTCGCTTCAATTATTTTCAAAAAAAATGTCATTTTTAGCCAAGTCTGGCTGCGTCGATGTCTAAATACATCGCAGTCACCAAGGCTGCTTAAAACACAGAGGAATAAAAATACATATGAGAATTACAATTAATAGAGCCTATATCGTTATTGCGGCGGCCTACATCTTTGCGATTATTACACATAATTATTATGCACTACCGCTGATATACACCATTTTGGCTTTCTACCACTGAGGATTGTGGGGGGAGAAATCCCCCCAAATCCCTTCCACGGAGCGGCCAATTTAGTCCGAACCGCCTAATTAGCGAATCCGGTCAAACCGGCCGCTACGATTGCCAGAGTTACTGCAAACGTAGGTTTTGCCACTCCTGTGGCTGTGCACCAGCGCCGAACCCCGGTTCGGCTGAAGCTCACGGCGGACTTCGGCCTTGAAAGCCCGCCATGACATGCTTTGGGGGCGTTCAAGCCGCAAGGTCGTTTTGTGTTGTCTGATAACGCTAGCGTTAATGCCGCGCCTGGTGAAACGCTGAGCTGCCAGGAGAACATTGTCCCCTCGGCAGCGGTTCAATTCAACAACGTAGACGAACATCTGGGTTCCTTTCTCTGAGAAAGAGGCCCAGCATTGAATTGCCGCGACCTCACCTACGCGGCGCGTAGGATTGGCGGCGGCAGTCGGTTGAGTCCGGCTGGCAGCTTCGGGCATTTAGCCCCGCGTTTCTTGATGCCTATAGAGGCATCGACCCGTTAAACGCGAACCTAGTAGTTGCGTTCGACGGGTCAAGGGCGGGAAATCAAAAATATCGAGCTGCGAAAGCGCCCGTTGCCGGCGAAGCCGGTGTTGGGCAGGGATTGCGTAGCGCGCAATCAAACAGCGCCATAGCGAAGCCATCCCTGCCTCACGGCCGCCACCAGCGGCCGTGGCGGGGTGTGGGGTGCAACCCCCTGGGCGCTAGCGCCCACGCCAGGGTGCGGGGTCGGCCAGACCCTGCTGGCGCGGCTGGGCGGCCAAAGGCCCTAAGCACGCCACGGGCAGGAACGCCAAAAGCGGGCCTGCCGGCGATTACAGGGGTGCTGAAATCGCCACACCAGGCCAGCAACGCAGCCCTGTCACTACCGCAGCGCAGGTAGTGACAGGGCGGGAAACTCGGCGCGTGCCTCGACTGCGCCTGGCAAAAACGGCGAAATTGCTGGACTTCGCGCCTGGTCGGGGAGGGGTGTTAGCTCGGCTCGACCAGCCCTGCATAAGTGCCTGGTGAGTGCCACGCGGGCACTCACTGGATTCAGTGAGCGACATCAGGGCCACAGCGCCCGCAACATTTCCAGAAAGGAAACCTGAAATGACACCGAACACGCAATGGCATGGCTCGACCATGCCGCGAGCCCAGCGGCAAGGGGAGCCCCCTGCCCAGGATGCCAGCAACAAAAACGACCGCATCGCACGGCCCCACGGGCACGGCACTGGGAAGGCCCACGGAGGCTAACCAAAACCGGAGGAACGACGCAGAAGCCGAATGACAAGGCGGCCCTGCGGCCGTCTCAACCCCGGACCGAATTGGAGACACATGGAGCGACAAAGTACGTCTTGCTAACCGAAATGCCGACCATTGGAAGCTGTGAAGCTTCAACGGCAACCCCGCCTGGCGGGAACCGTCTGGTCATTAAAACTTACCGAAAGACACGATGATGAAGGAGCTGAACTTCGACCTGTTGAACCTGACCCGCCATAGCGGGGAAGGGTCCTTTGCGACGCAGGCGTGCCGCGCTCGCGGGCTGCAACAGCTCGCCGACGAGCTGCACGCCCTCGGCTACAAAGTGAAGGCGGCCCGGAATCTGGCGCCAAAACACGTTGACGCCCTGGTAGCGAGCTGGAAGGCCGGCGGCATCGCCGACGCCACCGTGCGCAACCGCCTCGGCTGGCTGCGTTGGTGGTCCGACAAGGTCGGCAAGCCCGGCCTCATTCCGGCCGACAATGCGAAATTTGGTTTGGAGGAACGCCAGCGCGGCGGGGTTAATCGCGGCCGGCGCCTCGAGGCTGACGACATTGAGCGCGTCGGCGACGCCGGCGTGGTGCTGGCGCTGAAGCTGGAAGCGGCGTTTGGGCTGCGCCGTGAGGAAGCATTGAAAATGCGACCGGTCCTGGCTGACCGAGGCAACCGCCTGGTCCTTCAGGCCAGCTGGACGAAGGGCGGCCGCTATCGTGAGATTCCGCTGACGCACCCCAAGCAGCGGGCTCTGCTCGATGAGCTGCGCCAGGCGTGCGGTGACGGGAGCCTGATTGGCCCCGGCCGCAACTATTACCAGGCCCTCAAAAACTATGAAAACAAGCTGCTGCGCGCCGGAATCCGCAACGCCCACGGCTACCGGCACGCCTACGCCCAATGGCGCTACAAGGTTCTTACAGGCTGGGACTGCCCTTTGAAGGGCGGTCGGACCGTCGACGGTATGACGCCTGCGCAGGCGTCGGCCGACAAGGCGGCGCGCTTCGAGATTTCGCACGAGCTGGGGCACGGCCGCCTCGATGTCACTGACACCTACCTCGGCCGGCGCTTCCCGACACACAACAACCGAAAGGCGGCATAACCATGAGCGACAAGGTAAAGGCGCTTGCCGAGAAGCTGACGCGGACGCGCAAGCTGACACAACAGGCGCGGGAGGAATTGGCCAAAAAGCTTTTCGACATTGACCAGGTGAGCCTGGCCATTACGGAAATGGCCGGCAGGGGTTTCGACACCCTGACCGTCGCCCCTGGCCTGCCGCTCGACTTGCGGTCGACGGAAGCGGCCAAGGAATCCTCTCAACTGCTGACGAAGGCCGGCTTTGCAGTGGAATGGCACAGACGCCAGCTGCGCGCGGATGACCCCGAGACCTGGTACATGCTCGTGACCTGGGCCAAACGGTAGCCTTAGCGCTCGCGCTCATCCTCCCGGTCGCGGCCTGGGCGCTTTCCTTTGTCCTGGCCAGGTTTGGGCTTCTCTGAAGGCCTGCTGCGCATGTCGGCCAGCTTTTCGCTGAAGCTGCCGGAAGGCTTTGGCGTCGGTTGAGCCGACCGAACCTTATCGGTGAAGGACGACGGTTTGCCATCGCGAGGTCCAGCCGGTCCTTGTTGCTTGGGTTTGAAACCTGCGGCCAGCTCGGGGCGGGGTTTGTCTCCTGGTCGGAAGGCTACAGGTTCGGCCGGCCGAGCCCGTGAGACCTCGCTGAAGCGTGGCGGCCGCTGTGATGGCGGTTGATGCTGCTGCACGCTTGGCGCTGCCTGCTGGGGGCTGGGCTGCTGTTGCCGAGAGGGCTCGGCTTTCCGCTGCTTGCCTGAAACATCCTTCGGGCCGCCGCTACCGACCTGGCCCGGCGTTTGCCCGGTTGGCGAGCCTGAAGGTGCTTCAGCTGGTAAGCCATACCGGCTCCTAGCGTCGCGGTGAGTGTCTTTCGCTTGTCCGAGCTTCGCTTTTGCAGCGTCAGCTGCGCGCAATGCGTTGGGCAACTGGCGCCGGGCAGCATCAGCGTTGCTTCGCTTGGCCGGTCCATCATGTTTGTAACCGTCGAGGGTGAAAAGGCTGCCGGGCTTTTTAGACCTGACGACTTTGTTGTTCTCGAACCGATTTTCAAGCATGTCGGCCAGCGCCGGCCGACCATGTCGCCGTTCGTAGCGGTCCATTTTCTCCTGTGCTTTGTCCTTGTCTTTAAATGATGCCTTCATCAGCCCTGCCAAGGCGGTGTCGGCTTTGTTCTTCTCGTACTCCGCCTGTTCAATATCCTTGGCGTGTCTGGCCAGGATATTTTTCACGTCAACATCCATTGCTTTCCCCTCCGCTTGACCCATAATGTAACCAGAAGTTGCATTATGATTAACACTGTCGCCACCAGACTTGAACCGCTCATCTACATTCTGGGCCGGCTGCTGCTTATGATTGGACCGTTCCGTCGCTGGTGCCAAAGGCGCGACGCGCAAATCGAGACTCGGAACAAGATTTGGTCTGCCAGACGGGTCGAGCTTCGCGCCGCCGAGCATCGTGAAATCTGGCTTGAGGTTGCTGAGACCTATCGTATCTGCGGACTTGAGACGCCGTCCGAGTTTACCCTTGCCGACGACCTTCCCGCCACCATCCATTAAGTCCGGTCGATGAATGGCACGCAATGCGTCCATTTCCCGTGATACGCGGTCGGCATCGACCGCTTGCCAATAGTCGTGGTTGCTCTCCGCACCGACCGCCAGAGCGCGGTTAAACTCGGCCCGGGTCCGGCCCTGGTCGATGCGCGGATAATCAACCTCACGGAAGCGGCTGCGGGCGCCCCTACCGTTACGGGCATTGCGTGCCCGTGAACGCGGGCGAACGCCACGCCGGCGTGCGGCCTGGCTCTTTGGACCTTCATGGATAGGGGCGGCTCTGTGGATGCCCTGCGCCTCGAGCGTGCGCCGGTCGACGCGTTCTGACTTCTCTGCCGCCTCGAGCGCGTTGTTGGCGTGCACCTCCCACAGCGCCCGCAAGCGCTGTGTAGAACCGGCTTCGCTTGTGCCAAATACTCGCCGGCCTGTCTTCTTGTCGCGGTCGTGAAAAATCAGGTGACAATGCGGGTTGTGGGCCTCGGCCCCATTGTCGTGAAGGGCAGCAAACCAAGGCGCCCTGCCCTTGGTTACGTCCTCGGCGAAGCCGCGCACCAGCGTCATCCGCTGCTCGGGCGAAAGCTCACGCGGCAGCGCGAGCATGAGCTTGTCCCCTACCCTGGCATTGGCCCGGCTGGTGTCCTCGACCCGTCGAAAGAACTCCTGTGCTCCGGTTTTGCTGTCCGGCATGCGGGCAGCTTCAACCTGCGGCTCGGCACTTTCGCGTGTAATATAGCCGACGTGCGAGCTGGCCGTGTAGGGCTGGCTCTGCGTCGTTTTGCCGATAGGGCGGTGATTGAGGCTGTATATCGCCACCCGGCGTTTCCCCTGCGGGGCGCGGGTTTCGGAACGAAACCCATAAGTGCGCCCTCACCATGATCTACCTCCGCCATCCCCCAAGGGCAAGTAGCTGTCGGCTGGTCCACGGCGCCAGTCGTGAGACGCCGGCAGCGGAGTCCCCTCCCTCGGACAGCAACCTGTCCCGGGCGCAAAACGTGAATTATTGGGAAATCGCTGCTTGCACTACTTTCCCAACGATTTGCTACCTTGACGCGTCTTCTTCACAAGGCTGACATAGCGTCCGGGATTATTGTGAGGGGACAAGTCATGAGCAACGAAGCGGAATTTCCAGGCGATGACAACAAGCTGCCGACGGCCGGCGACAAAGCGGCCGACACGGCCAAGCGGCTAGCTAACGGAGGCTGGGGGCTGGCGAAAAAGTTCGGCAGCTTCGTCAAGCAAAAGGCCGAGGAGAAAATTGACGACACCAAACAGCGCATGGCTGAACCGAAGCTGACCGCCAGCGAGCAAACCACCATCCAGCGCTATCGCGCCATTCAAAAACTGCTGCCGCGCGACCATCTCGCTGGCCACCCTCCCCTGCCCCAGGAAGGCATGCTGAACCGGCGTGAGATACGTGAGTTCCTCGCCTCCCCCAAGGTGCCCGACTTCATCACTGCCGGCGAACAAGCGGCGGCCGATGCTGAAGCGGCCAGGATTGAAGCCGAGAACCAGGCAGCGGCCGAGAGGGCGCGGCAGTTCGAGGTGGATGTCGCCGATATCGACAAATTCTATGCCAACACGCTCAATGACATCACCATCACCGTCGCCGAATTGCAGACTGTCCTGCCCGCCGGCGCGGTTTCCCAAGCCGGCGACCTGGCCTTTGAGGGCAGCCGTAGCACTCTCAACAAAAACTGGCTCGGAGGCCAGTCGCAGAGCACCAGCGAAGACATCGGCAAGCTTCTTTACAAGGGCCTGCGGAAGGGCTCGGCTACGGATGCCATTCAGGGCTCACGCTTCCAGCGCGCGCTGGTCTCGATGTCAGAGCAAGAGCGTGCCGCTTTGCGGCTCGCCGACATGCTGCTCGCCATCGGCGCCGTGGCCCCTGAAGACATCCTGAAGGCGCGCGCGCCTATCGTTTGGAACAAGGGCGAGTGCCTGGTGACCATCGAGGGCAACTATGGCGGGAACTTACGTAAACGCGAAGCCGCGTTGCAAGCGCTTAAATCTCTCATCAGCTCCTATTTCGGCGAGCCCGCGACCGGTACTGAAACCATCAAGGCGCACCTCGCCCGCGTTATGGAGCCGGATGGCGCACACCCCACCATTCAGCGTGTGCTGGCCCGCTACATCGTCAGCGGCGGCCGCTGGATGATGCCGGAAGAAGCGGCGGCCTTTACGCCAAAAGGCGCCTCACCTTCCGCTTTGCGCCTCGGCAAATTTGCCGACAGTGACAAAGAATTTTTGTTCGACATGAACGAAAGCCTGATTACGGTTGCGGCGCCTGGCACTGGCAAGAGCCAGGCGCACGTGCTGCGCAATTTGCTGTATATCGACGCTCCGGCCGTCGTGCTCGACGTGAAAGGCGAAATGCGCGACCACTCGGCTGCCTGGCGTGCGCAGAATGTCGGGCCAGTGCATATTTTCGCACCGACCACGCCGGCGACCTCGCTCCATTACAATCCGCTGGATTTCATCTCCGACGACACCGAACACGCCTGGGACGAAGCCCGCAGGCTTGCCGACCTGCTGTTTGTGCCGGCAGCGCAAAAAGGCGGCGACTCGTATTTCGATGACCGCGCCCGCGACATGATAACAACGGCTGTGCTCGATGTTGCGATTGCCGAAAAAGGCGACAAGCGCAACATGACCAGTGTGCTCGACCGCCTCTATCTGTCGGAAGACGACGCTCTGTCAGCCTGGTTCGAGCACCTGGAAGGCCTCGGCGTCTCCCAGCTGCGGCGCCAAGCATCTGCCCTCAAGGGTATGCCGCCCAAACAGCGAGAAGGTATTTTTGACAGTGCTCGGCGCCAGCTGGAGATCTGGCAATCTCCAGCGATTGAGCGGCTGACTACCAGCTCGACGTTTTCAGCCGAGACGCTGCGCCTGAACAACGCCACCCTGTACCTGTGCGTCGCGCTGGACGACATCAAGAAATACGCTTCGGTGCTTCGCGTCATCATCGGCCAGACCGTCAACCAGCTCTGCCGGGCGGCCCCGGAGGCCGACAGCCGCACGGTGACGTTCTTCCTTGACGAACTGCCCCGCCTGGGGCGCATGGACGTGATTGAAGAAGCGCTCGACATCGGCCGTGGCTTCGGTGTGCGCCTGTGGATGTTCTGCCAGAATATCGGCCAGCTCGACAACGCCTACCCCAACGCCCAAGGCATGATGAAAAGTTGCGCCATCCGGGCATTCATGAATCCGGACGAGCAAACCGCCCATTCTCTGTCTCAAAACCTCGGGCAGCGCGAATCCGTTCTCGACGGAAGCCGCAGACCGCTCGCGGAAGCGTCGCAGCTTTCCGGGCCTGACTTTGCCAACCAGGTGATTGTGTTCGGCCGTAGCAGCCATGCGGCTCGCCTCGAGAAGTGCTTCGCATTTGCCGACCGGGTCACAGCGTCACGTATGAAGACGGCGGGGAGCTAAGGGCGACGGCCTTTCGGCCGTAGCCTGGTCGTCGCGTAGCGACACAAACAGCGTAGGCGGGCGTTAGGAGCGGTTCCAAGGGACGTTGGTGACCCTTGTCACCTCTCCACCGCAAGAAACGGTTTTAGCGCGCTCTGGTGAGGTCCCCTGCCCTTTCAGCGCTTTATTGGGAGTTCCTCGCCACCGATGTCCCTAGGTCGCCTCCGCCCCCCAATAAACTCGGTTTGGGATACCCTTTTCCCTTTTCAAAAATCTGAGTAGCTCTGTTCTGTAGATTCTGGAAGATGTTTAGAAAGAGAATGTTCAGGCACCTGTTTAGACAGTGTTCTGTATCCTTATATATAGCAGCGCCACCAAGTCTGCGGCGAAGCGCCACCAACTCTGCGGAGCCCCGCCACCAACTCTGCGGAGCCAAAGGGGGGTCCCGCCACCAAGTCTGCGGGATGGCGCCACCAAGTCTGCGGAACATGGCATTTAACCCTTTGATTCAACAGGCATCGAATCAGCCCTCACCGCCACCAAGTCTGCGGAGTCAAATGGCTGATGTTCCACGATATTTTCTCGTGAAACCTAGCGTCGGATAAGGGTGCGTTGCGCCGGCAGCGCAAGAGCGTCCGGGTCGGCCGGCGACAGTGTCAAACCGCGCTCGGTTAGCTTCAGGGGGAGTTTTGGCAGAACCTCTTTGAGGTGACTGACCTCCTCCGCAAACTTCGCGCGGAAAGCGCGTGGCCTGGCGAAACCATCGCCGAATTGCTGCGTCACCGCCTCCCAGCTTAGGTGCAGCGGCTGGTCGATGTTGTGGATGCGCCAACCCAGCCAAAAGTATAGGTCGAGCTTGCGCGAGCTGCCGGCGAAGGCTTTGACCACCTTCGCGTTCACCGGTAGCGCGTGCTTGGATAAGCTCTCGAACATGGTCGGGCTGAACGTCACGGTACTCGGCCAAAGCGACCGCTGGTTGGGGTCACTCGACAACCAGACTTCCATGTCCTCAATCGGAAAAAACTGCTTGGTCTTCAGGCTTCCCGGGGCGAATGCGCTAATGCGCATTGAACAGGTTGCGAGCGCGTTCAGCTGCTCGCGGAACGCGGTCAGCGGACCTTTCCGGCCGCCACTATCGGAAAAACCCATGTCCCGCACAAAACCAGTGAAGGTGTCAGCGATTTCGACAGTGGCCGACTTCTGGCGAATGGCCTCGCTGCATAGGTGCATGAGCACCAGGCGGGCCTTGGGGCCGAACGGCAGCTGGTGATGCACAGCCCTCCCCGTTTCATCCAACGTGGTGCCAGCCTGGACGATGATGCCCATGTTGCCTTGGGTGCGCACGTACTCGCGCACGCCTGCTGCCTGCCGCTCGTGCGGTAGCCCCACCACGGCCAAGACCGAATGGATGTGCCGAACGTCAGCCAAGCTTGGCGGCGAGTTTTCAAAAACCTCACGAATAACAGCGCGGCGCCGGCGCTCGCGCGGCAAAGCGGCCAGCGCTTGAGCCTTCATGGCGTCGGCCGCGCGCTCCTGGTCACGCCGCTGCTGGCGCGAGATGATGGTGTTGGCTATGGCCAGAAACAGCGAGTTGCCCCGTGCTGCCTCGAGCTCGGCCAGCAGGTCTTCGTCGCGTATCAGTGATTCGTCGGGGCGGTTCATAGCCAAGTGTATCCCCTCCCCTGGCGGGCGCGAAAGTGAGTTGCCACTGAAACAGACAGGAATACGCGACTAGCCGCGAAGCGGTGCTGCGAGTCTAAGCGGCGCATATAGCGGCCGTAAAGGCCTCCCCCCTCCCCTCCCCCATTTTTTGGAATTGAGGCCTGGCCCTGCCTTCTCGTCAGAATCGTGCTAATAGCTAGCTGGTAGCTACTAGATAGCTACTAGCTATCCGGTAGCTAACTAGTAGCTTTTTGGTAACACCAAGCTAGCCGATAGCTACTAGATACCCTTGAGCTAGCTGGTAGCTATCCGTTAGCCTTTCAGTCGTAGGGTGGGACCAACAACAACGAGAAAGTGACACCATGCCTGTAATTTCATTCGCCAATCCCAAGGGCGGAGCCGGCAAAACCACGTCGGCACTGCTGCTCGCCTGCGAGCTGGCCGACCGGGGCGCCAGTGTGGTGCTGGTCGACGCGGACCCCGAAAGGTGGATTTCCCAATGGGGAGCGCTTCCTGGCAAGCCCGCCAACATCTCCATCGTCAGCGATGTCAGCGAGGACACGGCAGTCGATGTCATCGACAAAGCGGCCAGCCAAGCGCAATTTGTCATTGTCGACCTGGAAGGCACCGCGAACCTTCTGGTCGCTCATGCCATCGGCCTGTCCGACCTGGTGATTATCCCGACGCAGGGCGCCTCTATGGATGCCAAGGGCGCGGTGAAGACGCTGCGTCTTATCCGCAGCCAGGCACGCATGGCAAACCGCGAGATTGCCCACGCGGTGCTGTTGACGCGCACCAGCGCGGCGGTGGCGTCGCGCTCTTTGAAAAATATCCGCGACCAGCTGGACGCCGGCGGCGTCGAGGTGTTTTCAACGTCGATTGTCGAGCGGGCCGCCTACCGCGACTTGCTCGACTTCGGCGGGCTCCTGAAGGACCTGAATCCGGCCAAGGTGAGCAACCTGGACAAGGCTTTACTAAACGCCCGGGAATTCACGGCCGAAGTGGTCGCAAAGCTAAAGGCGGCCAGCGCGGTCGGGAAGGCGGCGTAACATGGGAGAGCAACGCACCAACCTGTTCGCCGGCGACGATGTTCTCGACCTGGCGGAGTTCAAGCCGAAAAAGCCGGCACGCCAGGGCTTGGCGGCGGCCAAGCAGGCGGCCGCTGCAACGGGCTTTGTAAGCCGTGAGGCTAAAGCCGCTCCTGCGCCCGTGGCGCTGGTCAAGCCGGTTCAACGGCGCCGGCGTACCGGCCGCAACGCGCAAATCAATCTCAAGGCTACCCCCGAAACCATCGCCGAGTTCTGCGCGATTTCCGATGCCCAGGGCTGGGTGTTCGGCGAGACGCTGGAAAAGGCGGTGGAGCTGCTGCGCGCCAAATACGGCGCCAAGGGGCAATAGGGCAGGGGCCAGACCCGCTACGGCCCGTCAAGGGCTTCGCAAGCGGCCAGGGCCGCCCTTGACCGGCCTTCGCGCTTCCGGCAGGGGCTTGGGACCACGAAAGGCCATCTGTGGCCTTTCGTGCCCAGCTGACGACTGGCGCCTAGTCCTTCTTGGGCTTCAGCTTGCGGACGCTGACCCGGCCGTCGACGGGCAGGGCGGTCAACTGGATGTTGAAACCGTCGCCGTCTTTGTGCGGCCAGGCTGCGCCAACCTTCAGCCAGTAGGCGTCGTCGCCTTCGCCCTCGATGATGTAAACGCCGTGGGTTGGGCGGTTTTTGCTCTGTTCGGTAGTCATGTGGATTTCTCCCTTTGGTTTTGACCGCCGCGACCATCGCGTTCGGTTCGGCCGTATTGGGAGACGAGCACCGTCAGGCCCGGAACGGGCCGGCCGGATGTCAATGGCAACACGGGAGCGCTAGCGAATGGAGCGGGCCGCCCCGATTGACGCCGGCAGGGCCGTCTCATGTCGAGCCGATAACCGGACGCATTGGCGCGGCGCCTCAAAGGGAACCACGATACGAACTAAACTGCACGACACGGATTGAACCCTCTGGCGAAAGTCTATATAGGGCTATGTAGAGAAGCGAGATAGGCCATGCCAAGCAACGACGTTAGGCTCAGCAGCGCATCACTCAAGGTCCTTCGTCTTTTCGTCGAGGAGCCACGCAAGGCGCGTTCGGGCAGCGAAATTACAAAGGAAGCGGGTATCAGCTCCGGGTCGTTGTACCCAATTCTCGACCGTCTCGAGACCGCCGGATGGTTTACAAGCCGATGGGAAGAGATTGACCCCTCTCAGGCGGGAAGGCCCCGCCGCCGCTATTATCAAATCACCGGGCTCGGACAGAATAAAGCCAATGAGGCCTTGGCGCCGTACCAAGTAACAAATGGAGCACTGGGATGGGGTCGAGCCTAATCGCAGCTCTATGGAGCGCCCTGGTCATCGTCGTCGGCAACCTGGCCTATAACCTCGCTGCGAGCGAGTTGTACGCTTGGTGTCCGAAATGGGCGGACCTGTTGGTTAAAGCAGCTTCAATGCGTGTCCCTAAGCGAAAGCGTGACAGGTATCGTGAAGAATGGTCGGCCGACCTCAACCAGATTGAGGGGAACATTGGCAAGCTTTTTTACGGGTTGCGTTGCTTCCCCGCAGCGTGGGGCATTTCGGCGAACCGCTTCGGAGACGACAGATTTTTCAGCGTCGAGCGCCTGCTGTATGGCACCGGCCTGTTCCTAGTGTCGACGGCGTTGGAAATCTTCAACGATTGGCACTATGGCGCGCCGCTTTTGAAACTATCGATGGATGCTTTGAGCCTAATGGCTTGTACGTTTGCCCTCTGGCGAGGTTATCAGGTGCGGAAGCGTCAGCGTTACATCCGCATCAGGGGCAAACGGACTTAGCCGATTGTCCAATCTTCGGCATCGAACAGCTGCATAAGGTTGCACCAGGAAATCCCCATGGCGTTGCAAACGCCGGGGATCTTCCGCAGGCTGTCGGGGCCAGTTTCCTCGGTGATGAGGGTGTAGCCATGGACCTCGGCCGTGGCGATGACGAAGCTGTCAGCGGCGAACTTTTCTTTGCCGGCAGCGACAAGGCCGGTGTAGGTGTTCAGCACATGCTGGACACGCTGCTGGATGGCCTGGTCGGGCGCGATAAACATATGTTCGCGCTCTTTCAGCCACTCGTGCAGCTCGGGCGAGCGCTTCGCGCACTCGGTCTGCACCAGCAAGGAGGACACCAGCCGCCCCTCGCCAATGAGCTTGTCGAACTCATCCCACAGCTTCGGGAAGCGTTTAGGCTTGTAGCGTTCATACCAGGCGCCAATAAGCGCCGATGTGTCGATGCAATAGACCGTTGCCACTGAGCGCTACCCTGTCATTCCAAAGGCAGCGCGCTCAATATTGGGAACGGCAGTGACCTGCATATTGAGGTGGTTGGCCACGTCGCGCAGCGTCAGCTGGCGGTCATAGTAGCCTTGAAAAACAAGGCGGGTGAAGTTGCGGCCGAGCTGGCTGAGCACGACCAGGTGACGCTCGGGGCCACCGCTGCTCTTCTTGTCAGCCAGCGCGTCATATTCCGCCTGAAAGCTTGCCCGGCGGCTGTCGTAGAACGCCTTGGTCGTTCGGCCGAGCGTCAACAGCCGGCGCAAAATAACCTCGCGGCTGACGCCGAATCTGGCGGCCAGGGCCACAAGCTCGTCCTCGGCCCAGGTCATACTCTGGCCCTTGGCCCGCACGAGGGGCTCGCCAAGCAACCATTCGCTTGGGACCAGGGCGGCGCCGGCGACGGCGTTACAGAACTGCTCGACCACTGCGCTGGCAGGCTCCGGCGCGACGAAGTCGAGGCCGCTGATGCCGCTGGCCCTGACGACCAGGTGGCAGAACTCGTGCAGCAACGTGAAGGTCCGCCCGTTGGTGCGGTCCTTGGAGTTGATGAGAATGACCGGCAGTTTGGTCTCGGCGATGGCAACGCCACGCATCTCGGTCAATGCCAGGCGTGGCACCATGAACACCAGCACATCCTTGGCCTCGATGGCGGTGCGCCAGTTGTCGAAGGCCTTGGCCCGCCAGCCTTGCTGGTCGGTCTGCTTGACGCCGAGATAAGCGCGGATGGTCGTGGCAAGCTTCTCCACGTCCTCCTTGATGGTCGCTTGAAGCTTGAAGTCCTGCACGGGCTCGCCCACGTCGTTGCGCAGCTCGAGCGCCAGCTCGCGGCGTTCGCGCGCCTGGCGAATGGCCCACTCCAAGCCGGACTTGAAGGCGTCCTCGGGGGTCTCGCGCAGGCGCCGAAAGTCCTGAATCGGCTGAAAGCCGTGCGGCGGCTCGTTGAGGTAGAAAATCGCCGGCGCGCGTTTGTAGAAATTCGCGGCGGCCAGGAATTGGGGGAAGGTCAGCTGCTTTTCGCCAGCCTCACAAGCCAGCAGCTTGTCCAAGCTCACGCCCATGCCTTCGGCCGCCGCCTCGGGGCTGAGGCGGGCCTGCTCCCGGGCCCATCGCAGGATGGCCGGGTTGATATAGGCGAGGGTGCTCTTGGTCATGGTCGGTTTACTCTAACACAGCTGTCAATATGGCCGCTGCAAGTCTTCATCGGGTTAATGCGCTTGGACGGTGGGGGCGTTGCATCCTGGTCCGTCTATTCATAGCGGCCGCCGAACAAATCGCCGACGGCGCGGCGTTTCTTGTAGGTAAGGTCGCGCTGGCGCAAATGCTCTGGCTTGTCATGCAGCATGTGGCAGCGCTGGCAAAACGCCCGCAGGTTCTTCGGCCGGCAATCGCCGGCGTCGTGATTGAGATGTGCAGCTGCGATGGCAACTTTGGTCGTGTGCAGCTCTAGGCCGACGCATTCGGGCAGGGCAGGGAGGCTGCGAACGGGCTTGCCGTCGCCGTCGCGCCAGCTGCCGGCGTCCTCGTCCCACCAGCGCCCGTCGCCAAGGTGCGTCACCGTCCGACCATGCGGCCGCGCACAGCGCTCGCAGCGCCCCTTAGCCCGAACAAAGCGAACCCAGGCCGACACCTGCGGCCAGTCGATAGGGTAAAGGAATCGGCGGTGCGTGCGGATAGGCATGGCTATGCGTTCCTCAGCCGCGAAATCGTGCTGTGGGAGACGTTGTAAGAGCGAGCGACCTCGCGCAGCAGCTCGCCGGCGTCGACGCGCGCCAGTGCCTCGCGCTCCTGGTGACGGGTGAGCTTGCGCTTGCGGCCGAACTTCACGCCCCGGGCCTTAGCGCGAGCGCGGCCCTCGGTCGTATTCTCAAGGATGCGCCGGCGCTGCCACTTCGCAGCCCAGCCGACCACAAAAATGATGATGTCGGACATTTCAGACGTCGTGTCGATAAACGGCTCATCGAGCAGACGCAGGCCTGCGCCGGCGGCCTTGACGGAATTGAGGATGTTGAGCATGTCCAGCGGGTCGCGGGCAATGCGGTCGGTCACGGTGGCCAGCACCGTGTCGCCAGCCTCGAGCGCCTTCAGCATGCGCTGAAGCTGTGCCCGGTCTGCGTTCTTGCCGCTACGCTTCTCATGAAAGATTCGCTCGCAGCCGGCTCCTTTAAGCCGGTCGATTTGAGCGGCCAGGTCCTGGCTCTCGGTAGACACGCGTGCGTAGCCGTAAATCATGCTGCATTATGCACCGGATTTATGCACCAGAAAAGAACAATCGGCACAACGGATTAAGTCTGGTGCATAAATCTTGACTTTCGCACCAAACGACAGGGTGGGGATAACTCGCCAGGCCCCTGTTTCCTTTGCCGGTTCCTGATATGTTCCGAGATAGGGGATGATTCGGTCTTACTGGTAACAAGAGCACCTAACCTTCAGAAAAGAGCCAGGGAATGCTGACGGCCCCCTCCCGCCACATCCGCGCACGTCAAACCCGTGAATTACTCCGCGCTGCACGCCATTCATGGCGGGTCGGTCGGCCGATAAACTGGCAGGTCGTCATCGACTTCGGCTGGCCCGACCAAGGTGAAGAGTTTCGACCGTCGCGCCAGTTCCGCGACATCCGCCGCCGTTTCTGTTCCTGGTGGGACTACAAGCGCAAGCAGGGCCTTGTCGACGGCAGTATCTGCGACCTCGTCATATGGGAGGCACCAGGCGGCAAGCATCACGTCAACTGGCT
Organism: Mesorhizobium sp. WSM4809; assembly: GCF_055811655.1. Classification (NCBI taxonomy): domain Bacteria; kingdom Pseudomonadati; phylum Pseudomonadota; class Alphaproteobacteria; order Hyphomicrobiales; family Phyllobacteriaceae; genus Mesorhizobium; species Mesorhizobium sp. WSM4809. Next base: position 3,640 of record NZ_JBVVQW010000035.1, on the reverse strand, counting down.
GGTGAGCATCCCTGAGCACATACAGGCAGAGGCCCAGGCCATCGTCGAGAAGCGCATGAAAAAGGTCCTCGGCGACCAGCCAGACGACACCATGCACCAACAGGCGGTCTATAACCTCAACGGCGACATGTTCTACCTGCTGAAGGGAGCGGAGCCGGAGTACGCGCGCAAACTCAACATCAAGCCCGAAGACCAAGGCACTATCTGGTTTCGGCGTGCTGTGCCGTCCATGTCGTTGGGGCGCACCGCGCGCGAGCGCGATTGGGCCGCTGGCCGCATCGTGAACGGGCAACGGACGCGAGGCCTGCAATTTCCTCGTGAAAAGCGCGTCCTCGACGCCACGGCGCCTCGAGCAGCGCGGCCCTTGACCGGGGGCGCCACGCCCTCGTAAACGACGGGGGGCAGGGGGAAATACTGCTAAATATATATAAGAGGGGAGATGGCGGAGCGGTCTCAAGAGGACAGACACGACCTCGCGCGACGCCGTATTATGCTCGTCCTGCAAAAGCAGGTCGTCGCCAACGCCCGGACCCTTGAGCAAAAGATTTCCGACGCCGGCCCCTTCGGAATGCGCATCGACCCGCACGTCCTGACGCCAGCGCGCAACGAATTGATACAGGAAGGCCTTGTGCAGGCCACTGACAAGGCCGGCAACACCTGGTTTCACTTGGCCAACATCCCGGCGGCGGTCGTCACGAAACGCCTCGATGAGCTGGCCGACCTTTTCCTGAAATTCCAGGCCAACAACCTACCAGGCCGCTATGGTCAGACGCTCGAGATAGCGACGTTCCATGCTCTCTCCGAAGTGCCGAATCTGGAGTTTTTTGGGCGGTTTCCAGACCTCCACAAGCACGATGACAGCAAGGCTTACACCAAAGTCGAGCCCCCCAATCATATCGGCACGCTCGTCCTGCCAGGTCATCGCTCGCTCGACTTCCTGGTCTTGCACCCCGACGCCGGATTTCTCGGCATCGAATGCAAAAATGTGCGCGAGTGGATGTATCCGAACCGCGAGGAAATCAGGGAATTGCTGTTGAAGTGCACCGTCCTCGGCTGCGTTCCGGTCTTCATTGCCCGGCGCATCCCGTTTGTCACTTTCAAGCTGCTCAACGCGGCCGGGGTGCTTATCCACCAGACCTACAATCAGCTCATGCCGGAAACTGCGACAGAAATTGTCAGGGTCGTGCGGCACAAGGATATGCTTGGCTACCATGACATCCGCCTGGGCAGTAAGCCGGACGCCCGGCTCCTCAAGTTCATCACCACCGATATGATGAACGTGGCGGCTGAAGCCCGTGAGAAATTCGAGCTGTACAAGGACCTGTTGGCCGCCTTTGGCTCGGGCGAGATACCTTATTACGTCTTTGCCGCTAAGGTTCGCCGGCGTTCTAAGGGCCAAAACGAGGACAACGATTGGCCCGCAGAGGAGGAGCCGGACCTGTTCGATTGAACGGCGCCGGCAAAGGTAAGGGGATAGTCATGGTATTCTTTGGCACGCTGGCGTTCATTGCAGTCGCTATCAGCCTGCCGCTCGCAGCGATGTATGCGGCTGGCCAATTCGTTGGCCAAAAACCGCCGCCGGCGTTCCTGAAACTCGCCGTCACACTCGCCGTCGGCGCCGGTCTGCTGATGGCGGTCGCCGGCGCGCTGCTCAGCGCCCGCCAGGGCGGCATGAGTCTAAGGGATTGGTTCCTGCTGGCATGGGTGGCTGGCTCGGCGTTGACGGGCCAGGTTGCGCTCCTCGAGCTGCTCGGCCGCAAGGCTGTTCGGGACCCGGCACCGCCAACCACCTAACCGGATGCCCACCGCGGGCAAGGTGCAGCCGCGCGGCCGCTGGCCGCTACCATCATTCTGTTTTGCTCCGCGAGGCACCTAACGCTGGCCGGCGGCGGCCGCCATGGTGAACAAGGCATCGAGAAACGGTTGCTCGAGCTGAACCTGGAATCCGGCCTCGACCGGGAAAGTTAGCACCTGCCGCCGACCGCGTCGCTCGAGCGGACGCGCCTGCAGGTCGGCTAGGGCAATCCAAATATGGGCCGTGTCTTCGATGCCGACGCAGACGAAATACAGCGTGACATGGAACATGCGGGCGAACAGCGCGAGCTTTTCAACCTCGTCGCGCTCGAAAATGAGCATGCCGTCATAGACAGACTTCGCTTTGACATCGAACGCGAGCAAGCCCACGTGCGGCAATCCCACCAGGTAGTCGGGGCGCTTGATACGGCCTTTGAGCGCGGCCGGCACCGTGAACGGGGACTGCTCGACGTACATATACGCCACCGCTGACCAATTCAGCCAGGCGCGGAATGCCGTTTCGGCTTTCTGACCTTTGACGCGATGCCTGGTGGAGAGTTTGAACATTGCCGGCAGTCTGGCCTGACCTCGGCCCGCCCGTCCACCTTGCGGCGGTGTTTCTCCGCCCCTGCTGTGTCGCACGCGACGCACTTCTAAAATGGGCAAAGTTCCCCCAGGGAACCTGCCTCCCGGCGAGGGTGGGGTAGCAAGGGCAAGGGATTAGCGCGGCGGGCGCAGCCGGATCTGGCGCAAAGCGCCTTCCGGCGAGCCTCGGGAACCGCGCCCCTTGCCCGCGCGAGGGCAACGCCCTTAGAACTGGCGCCGCCGCTGTGCCGCCGGTATCAAATTGCCGTCGTCATCTATATCGTCCAGCGTCACATCTTCCGTCCCAACCGAGTCTTCGATTGCTCGTGGGTTTCCAGAATTGTCCCCCACAAATAGCGTCTTTGGTCGAGACCTCCTCACGTTGCGAGGGAACTCGTTAGGGAAGGCTTTCGCGACCTTCCCGAGGAAGTCAGCGAGTGGCGACAGGTCATAGGCGTTGGACGCGATAATGCCCTTTTGGCGACGTTTCACGCGGGCGATTAGCCCTTCCTTCAGAAGCCGGGCCACCGCACGCTGCACCTGGCGCTCAGAAACCCCTATGCGGACGGCCAGCGTTGCCATGCTGGGGAACGGCTTGTTCTCCTTCTGCCACCATGCCCCAACCAACTGAATAAGCACCAACAGCTCGACCGGCGTCAGACGGCTCTCGACATCTAGAAATCGATTGAGCAGCAACAGGTAGTTCGGGATTTGGGCGAACCCGCGTTCCGCCACCTCGTCACCCCACTTTTCAGCTATGTCAGACATCGCAAACCACCCTTAAGTGCGTCAGTACCTTACGACAGATAGTCGTATAAATAGACATAATCAACCCATACAGATGAATTCATACGAATGCGTATATACATATGATGATAATATCCGGGCGGGACCATACGACAAAAATCCGAAGTTTGCGCGGACAAATCCATCCGCAAAGCACTGTAACAATTCGTGATTGGGCGAATCGTCGCGAAACGCCTAGATGGCTGGTATCGCAAGAGAGGTCTCATTAGCCGACTCGGCGAAGCAGTTAGGCGCAGCCAGTTCACGCCCGGGTGGCGCGCCTAATTGCCGACCGGCCAGAAACCGGAGAAGGGCGGCGCGACGGCCGGGCCAGGGGGGGTTTGACGCCCCCCCCACCACCACAATGCGGGCCCGCCCCCCCCGGCGGGAGGGGGGGCGGCGCCGACGCTGCCGGGCTTGCGCTGGCCCGGCGGCAGCCGGTTCGATGCCATCTGGTGGGCGGCCTCGGTCATCC
>NZ_JBVVQW010000034.1:1075-20904 GCF_055811655.1 Mesorhizobium sp. WSM4809 | reverse complement strand
CCGCCTTGATGAGGTCACGTCGAGAGATTGTCATGTCTCAGTTCCCCTTTGAGCCGATCGCACGGATGACCCATGTCTAGTTGCTTGATTACTCAGAGGTGCGTCGTGCCGCCGGAATTAAGATCCGGATCCTTCTCGCGAACTTCCCGAAATGGGCGGTGCAGATCGGATCCTGGTTCCCAAGCTTTGCAATTCCTCCCAGTTGACGTCTACTTTCTAATGCAAGTTCGCCACAGCTTTCCCGCGACTTTTCGGTTTAACACGCAGTCTGCGCTATTTGTTGCGTCAACTCCCGCAGAATTTCTGCATTCGTTGTCGTCGGGCACCCGCGCCGATACTCATCGCGATACCGGCCAAAGCGCGGCGGCGCCCATTCACCGGCAGTACGCCAACGGCTTACAGTCTGGGTATAGCCAACGTCAGGCGAGAGCTGCACTAGCGCTGTCGAGGACGGTGTTGCCGGCATTGCCCGAGCCAGCCGGCAGCAGCAATCCACTAGAGTCCGGGCGCGCCGCGCGCATAAGCCATCGCCTGAAGAAAGAGATGCCGACGAGCTTCATGCGGGTCTGCGCATCATCGATTTGCGAGCTGTCCCTTATGTTGCCGTTCTCGGCAGGTAGAGAGTGATCTACGGCAAGGATCCCGCTTCAACCTTAGGTGAAATCGCCCCCCCCGGTTTCAAAGTGATGAGTATTCATGTTGACTCGACCAATGCCGGAAAAGGAAGCCTTCCCACAGGGCTTCTGACAGATGCCTGCGATTACGTGTTGCGGCGGCCCAGCATGGGCGGACGGCCATTGACCAGTCGGGCCGGACGTGTATATCCGGTTCAGAGTCACGCCCAATCGGACACCCTGTTTGGCGCAACCACTGAGACGGAATTATCCTTCGATCGATCCGATCGTCGATCTCCAAAAGATCGTCCGACTCCGGCTGCAGAAATTCTGCGAGATTGCCGTAAATGCCCACGCTTTTCTGCATCTCGAAGCTCACATTCGAGCAAAAGCTGAGCATAATCTGCAATAGTGTTATTTAAATATGCGGAGGACGGTGGCGGTAAAAATTTGAACCGCCGCGGACCCTTTCGGTATTCATCCAACAAGTCGACGCGAGTCGTTCCGAGCGACAGATCAAAAGGGTACTGAGGCATGACAATCGCTCGAGGCGACGCCTGCGCATCTTCGATGCGATTTTCTCGGCGGCATACATCACCGCGGGCATGGCGTGACGATCACCCACGACCGAGTTCGCGCCGCCCTATTAGAATTGAAGATCTTCGAGCAGTTCCTAGGCGTTAAGCAACCTAACGCCAAAGCGATCATTGAGCCAGGTCGCGCGGGCGATCATCGCCACTTCTGCTTAATCAAACGCCCCATTTAAAGTACACAGGATTAGTCCATGACACAGCCCCCGCTCTTTCCGCCCCCTTTTCCCGTCGAGGAATTCCGCTCTCGCCTCGCAATATTGCGCACTGTCATGTTGGAGCGGCAAATTGACCTGCTGATGGTCAGCCAGTTCGAGCACATAAGCTACTTTGGAGGTTACGGGTCCACGGCAGCCATGTATCACGCCCTGCTCATCCCCCTCGATGGAGAGCCGGTCGCCGTGCTTCGTGCTCTAGACGCTGCCGTATTCAGCGAATCCAGCTGGCTCACCGATTGCGTGGCGTTCAGCGATGAACAGAACCCGCTCGAGGTCGTGGCCGAGACGATCAAAGCCCGCGGTCTTGGAGCCTCGGCCGTAGGGCTCGAGCGCGACAGCAATTTTCTCACTTTGAACCGGGCACATGAATTTGAAAGCCTGCTGCCGGATGCTAGATTTGTCGATTTCTCCGCTGTCATGTGGGAAATGCGGCAGGTCAAATCGCCGCTTGAGCTCGCCTGCTTGCAGGTAGCCGCGGAGATCTGCGACCGCGCGGCGGCGGCTGGCTTTGAGGTGGCCAGGGCCGGCGTCAACGAGCGCGAGGTCTTCGCAGCCATGACTGGCGAAGCGTGGCGCAGTGGGGCGGACAATGATCTGGTCGCTGTCATGTCGTCGGGCCCTCGCTCGACAATGTTGCACGCCTCGCTCGGCCATCGCATCCTGGCCGAGGGGGATATCGTGCATGTGGAACCGCTGCCGCAGTTCCGCGGCTACTCCTCGCGGATGCAGCGCCCGAAATCGATCGGCGCGCCAACCGACGAACAAATGCGGACCGCCGAAACGATGATCCGAGTCCAGGACGAGCAGTACCGCGCCATGAAGCCCGGAGCGGACGCAAAGGAAGTGGACCGCATCGTGCGCGAGGGCATGCTGGCAGCTGGACTACGTGACAGCTACACGAATATCACCGGCTATACGCTCGGCCTCGTCTCCATTCCGCGTATCAGTGATTTCACCCGCGTCTTCATTGCCAACAGCGATTGGCAGCTGAAACAAAATCAAACTTTCCACATGTACACGTCCGCGCGTGGCATGTCTTTCAGCGAAACCATCGTCGTCACGCCCGAGGGCGGAAAGCGCCTAACCAAAATGGAGCGCAGGCTCTTCTACTAGACTTATATCCAGAATCCAAAAATCCTGCTACGTCGAACACAATCCTCTTTACGGGACAGGTCGAAAGCCGAGCCCCAGGTTGGGCCGACTTACAAGCGGCGGCACATAGGCTCAAGCAACTCAGGGGACCGACAAAGGCGATCCATGGCTTGCGGCAATGCTCCATTGCCGCTTAGACGAGCAAATACTTGGTAACTACTTAGTCCTACGCGGACCTACTCACCTTTGCGCGTCGAATCTGCCTGTAAGCTCTCAGGTTTGTTTTGCGCGCCCTCCACGACCGGCACTGAGCTCGCTGTCGGGGTATGAAACCGAACGCCGTACTTTCCATTCGTGAGCACAGGTTTTTACGATCAGCCGCGTGCAAAAATGTCATCTGTCGAATGAATTTGTTTTGGTCTCGTCCAGGTCAACGATATTGTCCAGAACAGCGTGGACCAACTTGGCGGCACGTCCACCGTCGTCAAGGATGTGACCTATTGGTGAGCACCCTTGCGCTCGACCCACGAGCGGAGCGAGTCTGGAAATTGACCGTGGAGACAATCAGGGCGTGGTTGGCTGATCGGCAACCGCCTGCCCCAAACCTCCGATCGACCGCAAGGATATCGGCCCGCTTCTGCTCGCCCCTTGGACAGCGGACCACCTGCCGCCGCCGAGTGCGCCCCTGGTTGCGCATAGGCTCGTTTTATGCCGGCGGGTTCGACCTCGCCAGCGCCAGGGCTTTATCTATGCCATGACCTTTGCCGACGGCTTCGTGCGCCTGCACAACAAGCCCACCATCGTTATCCCCGACGCAGAAGCGCTGCGAGCACAGACTTTTCCGACTTGAGAAGATACGATTCCAATTGCGAGAGCGCAGCCGCTGTCTCGCCTTCCTCGAGCCTGCGGATTATAGATGCATTCAGGTCGATATAGGGCTCATGAAGGTGCGCGGCGTCCTCTAGTTGCCCGAAGACAAGCCGAAGTTCGGCGAGCACCAAGGCGAAGCAGGCGCTAAGTCGCGGACTGTCGCAGAGTTCCACCATGGCGCGGTGGAATTCCATGTTTGTCGTGCTCACCTGCCGCCAATCGCCATCAGAGCTCGCTTTCAGAGACTGGTCGGCGATCAACCGCATTTGAGCCAAGGCCGGATGCCCCCTGACCGCTGCTTGCACAGCTCCTCTCTGGATCACAGAACGCACGCGATAAATATCGATAACTGCTGCTTCATCCGGAGCGACGACAAAGACACCGCGGTCAGGGATATGCTTCAGCAGCCTTTGACTTGTGAGGATTCGGAAAACCTCGCGTAAGGTATTGCGCGAGATGCCGAACCGGGTGGCAACTTGTTGCTCGGAAAGCTTTTGTCTGGGTGCGAATTCACCCGCGATAAGTAGCTCGCGGATGCCGGCCGCCACGGATTCGGCTAGCGACCGGTCCTCGACTTCTACGGCCTGTTCGGTTGGCATCTCATGCCTGCGTTCGGTTTCATGTTTCAAATTTCGGATTGTTGAACAATTTAGTCCATGTTATTCAACAATATCTGTCTTCCGCTGAACAGGCTACGCTATGGTTATGGCACGTGTCGACCTCAATAGTGATCTCGGTGAGAGCTTCGGCCCATGGGCAATGGGGGACGATGTGTCGATGCTCTCAATTGTAAGTAGCGCCAACATCGCCTGCGGGTTCCATGCCGGCGATCCGGCTGGCGTCCTTGCTGTCTTGACCGAAGCGGCGAGACGTGGAGTTTCCGTCGGCGCGCACGTCGGTTACCGCGACCTAGTCGGCTTCGGCCGACGCAACATGGACCCGTCCAGTGCGGAACTGATCGCCGACACGATCTATCAGATCGGCGCTTTACAAGGTCTGGCCAAGGCCGCCGGTACGACGGTGCGCTACGTCAAGCCGCACGGGGCGCTCTACAACACGATCGCGCAGGATGCCCGCCAGGCAGCCGATATCATAGACGCCATAAAAGCAGTCGACACCTCGCTCGTCCTGATGGCGCTCTCTGGCGCACCGATTGTTGAACAGGCACGTGCAGCAGGACTCGAGGTCGTCTGCGAAGCCTTCGCGGACCGCGCCTACAATGCCGATGGCAGCCTCGTCAGCCGCCAACTCGCGGGTGCCGTCATCCACCAGCCGGAAGAGATCGCGGAGCGCATGCTGCGCATGCTCATCGAGGGTTACGTCACCGCCATCGACGGCACGGCCATCAGGCTCGAAGCGCAGTCGATCTGCGTCCATGGCGACACGCCGGCCGCCGTGAGCATCGCCCGCACGCTACGCAATTGGCTCCTTGGCCACGGCATCGAGCTGAAGTCCTTTGTCCATGGCTGAGGAGTTGCGATTTCTTCAAGCTGGCAATGACGCCTTGCTAGTCGAGCTCGATGACCTCGCCACCACGCTGACGCTGCTCGATGGGCTGCTCGCCCACCGACCAGAGGGCACGGTCGATCTCGTGCCTGCCGCCCGTACCCTTCTTGTCCGCTTCGATCCTCTGCTTGCGAACCGTGCAGAGCTCATCGACACCATATCTCGCATCGACCTTTCCGTGCGCCGCAAGCAGCAGGGCGAGACCTTCGAAATTCCCGTTGCCTATTACGGCGAGGATCTCAATGAGGTCGCAGACATTCTCGGCTGGACGGTGGACGAGCTCATCCGCCGTCATACGGAAGCGATCTTCACTGTGGCGTTCACCGGTTTTGCGCCGGGATTCGCATACATGACGTGCGAGGAACCCGCCTTCGACGTCCCACGCCGGCAGAGCCCGCGTGTACGGATACCGGCAGGCTCCGTCGCACTCGGGGGCAAGTTCAGCGGTGTCTATCCTTCCGACAGCCCCGGAGGCTGGCAGCTTCTCGGCAGAACGCCCCTGAAGATGTGGGACACCACCCGCCCCCGCGCAGCGCTCCTCGCTCCCGGCGACCGCGTCCGCTTCCGCGACATGGAAAGAGGGGCATTCGTTACTATTCCCGCACCACCGGAACCGAAGACGGGAGGTGTCCGCACCGCAGGCCTTCTCGTTACTCGCTCCCATAGTCCGGCCCTCTACCAGGACCTTGGCCGGTCGGGCCGCGCGGACCAGGGAGTCACGGAATCGGGTGCGCTGGACAGATGGAGCCTTATCCAGGCAAACCTGTGTGTCGGCAATCGGCGGGAGGCTGCAGCAATCGAGATCACGTTCGGCGGCTTTGCGTTCAAGGCCGACCGGCCGGTAACGCTTGCGGTCACAGGTGCGCCTGCTCCGATTGCGATCCGAACCGAGGACGGCCGGGACCTCTCAGCCCCATTCGGTCGGCCCTTCGCGCTCGATGCGGGGGATGAGTTGGTGCTGGGTCCCCCGTCCGAAGGCGTGCGCAGCTATCTGGCGCTGCGCGGCGGGTTCGATGTCGAAGCCATTCTCGGCTCGGCGGCGACCGACACGCTGGCGAAGGTTGGACCCGCACCCATCATGGCAGGTGACATCTTGGTGCCGGCGAACGAGCACACCACTGCGGTCGATCCCTTCCAAACGGCGTTCAAGAGATTGCCGAGGGCCGGAGACACCGTAACGCTCGATGTGGTGCTCGGACCCCGCACGGACTGGTTTACGCAACAGGGCGTCGAAGCGCTCCTTGGTCGGGATTGGCAGGTGACGGCGGAATCGAGCAGGGTCGGTATGCGACTTTGCGGCGCGCAGCCTCTGCAAAGGCGTGATGCGGCGGAGCTCCCTTCGGAGGGCGCTGCACTCGGGGCGATCCAGGTGCCGCATAACGGCCAGCCGGTGCTCTTCCTCGCCGACCGTCCGCTAACCGGGGGGTACCCGGTGATCGGCGTAGTCGCTCGCCACCATCTCGACGTCGCGGGGCAGATTCCCATTGGCGCGAATATCCGCTTTAACGCAATCGCTTCCTTCGAACCGCTTATCAGGAAAACCCGCCGATGAAGAAAATCCTGATCGCCAATCGCGGCGAAATCGCAATCCGCATAGCCCGCGCCGCGCGCGACTACGGCGTCGCCTCCGTCGCGATCTATTCCGATGCCGATGCCGCTTCGCTCCACGCCGAACTTGCTGACGAAGCTTATGGTCTCGGACCTGGACGCCCAGTCGACACCTACCTCAACATAGAAAAAATCCTCGACATCGCTCGTCGCGCCAAAGCAGATGCCGTCCATCCCGGCTACGGCTGGCTGTCGGAGCGCGCCGAGTTTGCGCAAGCGGTCCTCGACGCCGGCCTCACCTGGGTTGGTCCAGCGCCACACGTCATCACCGCTCTTGGCGACAAGGTCGAAGCCAGGCGCATCGCAGCCAAGGTGGGGGCGCCGCTAGTCAAGGGTTCGGACGGACCTCTTGCCTCGGCCGCAGAAGTCGTCGCGTTCGCTAGGCAAGCTGGCTTGCCGCTTGCGATCAAGGCTGCGTTCGGTGGCGGGGGGCGGGGAATGAAGGTGGCCCGCAACCTCGAAGAAATCGGCGAACTCTTCGATTCGGCCGTGCGCGAGGCGACGGAAGCCTTCGGCCGCGGCGAATGCTATGCAGAGCAATTCCTCGACAGGCCACGCCACGTAGAGGCGCAGGTCCTTGCCGATACCCACGGCAACACTGTGGTGCTGGGCACACGCGACTGCTCGCTCCAGCGCCGCAACCAGAAGCTCGTTGAGGAAGCCCCTGCCCCCTTCATTTCCGAGGAGCAGCGGGGCCGGATCCACGACGCCGCCCGCGCCATTTGCGCGGAGGCCGGCTATACGGGTGCGGGCACGGTCGAATTCCTGCTGTCGGACAACGACGTCATCTCCTTCCTCGAGGTCAATACACGTCTTCAGGTCGAGCATCCTGTAACGGAGGAGACTACTGGCGTCGACATCGTCATCGAGCAGTTGCGCATCGCTGACGGTCTGCCACTCTCGATCAAAGAAACGCCCGCGCCACGAGGTCATGCTTTTGAGTTCCGCATCAATTGCGAGGATCCCGGCCGCGGGTTTCTGCCGACGCCAGGGCTAATCACCCTTTTCCGCGCACCTTCCGGCCCTGGGATTCGACTCGATGCTGGCGTCGAGACCGGCTCTGAAATTCCCGCCCTTTACGATTCCATTATGGCAAAGCTGATCGTCACCGGCGCGACGCGCGAGGAAGCTCTGATCCGCGCCCGCCGAGCGCTTGCCGAATTCCGGATCGAGGGTGTCGCATCGGTACTGCCTTTCCACCGCGCAGTGCTGGAAGAGCGCGACTTCACCGGCGAGGATGGCTTCCGGGTCTACACCAGCTGGGTCGAGACCGCGTTTCGTGGCATCGAGCCCGCTCCGCGCATCGACGCTATCGAGGGCGGTCTGTTACGCAGCTTCATTGAGATCGACGGCAAGCGCCATACCCTCGGCCTACCAGCCGCCCTCTTTTCCGGCCTTTCCGCACCACAACCGGCTGCTGCCGCCAGCGCACCCGCTAGCGACGGAGAGGTATCGGCCCCGATCCCCGGCACGATTCAGCAGTGGCTGGTCGAGGACGGCTCGCACATCGCGGAGGGCGAAGCAATAGCGCTCCTTGAGGCTATGAAGATGGAAACGCGCATTATCGCTCCAAAAGCGGGCCGTATCCACATCAATGTTGAAGCCGGCCACGCCGTCAGCCTCGGAGCAAAACTGGCGACCATAGAGTGATGATTGCACTTGCAGCCAGTGCGCTGACGGTAAAGCAACCGACGCAGAAAAAACATATGAAGCCATCCCGAACACTGCGGCCCAGATGCCGCCGGCTGGAAGGCCGCCAATCCAGTTGCCTGCTAGCCGCTCGGGAGCTTTCCACGTACCTCCTAAAACGTGTCGCGATTAAATGGATTCAGGATTCCCGTTGATTTGAGTTCGTCATTCATTGCGGTTGAAAGGAGACCGCGATGGGCAAGCCGCTACCGCTTGAGTTGCGTCGGCGTGTTGTAGCGGATGTTGATGAGGGGCGTGATCGCCGGGAGGCTGCGCGCCATTTCCGCGTTTCACCTCGCTTTGTAAACAATCTGATCAACCGCGCCGACAGACCGGTTCGCTTGAAGCCCGCCGGCAGGCCATATTGGGGGGCGGAAAGCTTGAGCCGTATGCCGAGTTCGTCCGCTTGCGGTTGGCCGAGAACGGCGAACTGACACTGGATGAGGTTTGCGTCGAGCTGGAGGGGCGTGGGGTGAGCGTGCACCGCTCCAATGTCGGGCGCCTGCTCCAACGCCTGGGCTCAGTCATAAAAAACTCTACAGGCCAGCGAGCAGCAGCGGGCCGACCTGCGCCAGGCGCGTGAACTATGGATGGGGCGGCGAAAGCGCTTCTTCAACAAGGCTTTGGCGCGACTGATCTTCATCGATGAGACGTCGGCCAACACCAAGCTGACCAAACGCACCGGCTGAGCGCCGAAGGGCGAGCACTTCAGGACGCATGCGCCATTCGGCAAATGGCAGACACAGACCTTCATCGCCGGGCTGCGCTGCCACGGTCTTGTCGCGCCCTGGATCGTCAACGCACCGATGACGCTCCCGAATTGTCGCCCGGCGATGCCGTCATTCTCGACAATGTCGGCTTCCACAAAGGCGAGCGCGCTGCACAACTGGTTCACAAAAGGGGTGCCTGGCTCCTGTTCCTGCCGCCTTACTCCCCCGATCTCAACCCCATCGAAATGGCCTCAAAGCTCAAGGCTCGGTTGCGAAAGAAGCCGGCCAGAACCTTCGACACACTCTGCGGAGCTCTCGGCGACATCTGTCGCCTGTTTGAGCCAGCCGAGTGCAGAAACTTCTTCAACGCTGCAGGATATGAGGCCAATTAATCGCGACACGCTTTAGCCTTCTGAATTTGCCGCCGGGCACCAGAGACGAGATACTGGCGCCAAGGGCCATCGTTCCGCCCGGCGTGGTCGACCAGAAATGAGCACAACGCGATCAAGGACGACGAATTGACGGTAAGCGCGATCGCCTTCAGGAGCTCCTCAACAGCATCCTTCAACGGCCAATCGGCCACCACTCAGAACCTCACGATTGCATGCTATGTTCAAGGCTGCACCTTATTACCTTATTCGACGAGAAAATGGCGCCTGCGCGCCGCACCCTAAGCGCCTCTGTTTTGTTATGATCTGGCCATCCTCAATGATCCCTCGAGCCTGACCTCAGGCTCGAAGTGATGCTCTGTCAACTTGCTGGCGTCATAGGTGAGAATGCCGACTTTCCGCCCTGGTGGCAGCGTATTGGCCACGAGAGGCACCATCTGAAGGCTTGAGAAGGCAACCGGTATCGAAACGGCAGCGGACACCTCGCCTTGAAAATACCGCGCTAAACTAGCAATTTGCGATGGGCTCCTTACTTTCCAGTTGGCGAGCATAACTGATATAAGCGTCTTTGACCGAGCGATCACCCGCATCACGTTTCGCGTCGACGCCCGGGGACGGTTAAGCTCTTGACCGGAAACTGAAATGTCCCAGGCGCGGAAAGAGCTCCGGGATGGTCAATCGGCTTGTTTTCAAGTTCAAGTGCCAAGTTTGTCAATCATCATGAATTTTTCACAGCTGAATCTGTTTTACCGACGATGTCGCTTCTGATTAACGAGAATGCTCCAAGCGACAGGCCGCCCCGCCGCCCGAATTTCGATGTGACTCCGCGCCACGATGCTTTGGTGGCCAGGCAATCCATGATCGGAGGCCGGCAAATTGCGCGGCAAGAGCTTCATCGGCGGCGGCAGGAGCCGAGTGCGCGCCGTCCTCTTCATTGCTGCCCTCGTCGCCATCAGACACAACCCCATCCTCAAGCCCTTCCACGAGCGTCTTGTTGCGGCCGGCAAGCCGAAAATCGTCGCAGTCGCCACAATGCGCCTCAAGGTTATCGTGCGGGACCGAAAACCATGGCAAACAACTTGACAGCTAGGACAGTCGCTCTACTTGATCCGCGTCGTGAGGACCCGATGCTGCGCCCGAATCCTTCAATTGTGGGAATTGGTCGTCGCGTCCTGCAGTAGTGTCACAACCGCCAAGCGTTCTCGAATGGACACGTGGAGCAGCGGCAATGCGCCGCAGTACAGACCGCGCGATCAAACATTCCAGGCCGGAACCTCCAGCCACCGATCGCAGGCGTGGCCAGAAAGACCGCAGCGGAAAACCTCCCGGTCTGCCTTCTCGATCACCTCATGAACGTGAACACAACGCCTGGCCTAGAATGCCATGGTTGAAGAAACTTGCGTTCCTCGGTCCTGTGGAGTTCTTCGTCGTGTTGTTCAACACGGTGCGACCGCATTCACCTTTGGATTACAGACCCCCGACGCCAGATGCAATCCTGTGGCCGGCTGCGCAACCCAGACCAACTTCGCCCGCCACCCCAGCCGTAGAGCAAAGACCAGCACGCAGAACATTCAACATGAATCACCCGATGGGGCCGGCCACCACCACGTCCTCTGCCGTCCCCAGTCTTGCCCCTCTTAAAATTCCAAGTCCTTCCGGATATTAAAGGTCCAGATCTTGGCGTCTTTGGTCGAGCGGATCGCCTTGGCGAGGCGATGCTCCAGTCCGCCCCCAGGCGCCAGCGCCACAAGATACGCACCCCAGAATTTGCCGAAGTTGCCCGGATCACGAAGGTGCCGGATCGAGGCTTCGCGTCGACTTGCCGCCCCGGAGACCGCCCTTGATGATACCACCGCGGATCCGCCCTTGAGCACGGGCAGCGCTGGCGAGGAGAGAATTCGCGAATGTAGCTGAGACGCCGAGCGCCGCCGCACCCAGAAAGTCACGCCGGCTCAGCCGGCCGACGGACGCGGCGGCTTAGATACCGACAGGATCTAACACCGACGGGTCATGCGACGACGAAGCGATCCAAAGGATGTTCCGCGTTTCCTGTCCCTCGACCGCTCAGTGGCGGCGAAGTCTAGTATCTCGAGTCTTGCTGTGTCGGATGACCAGCGGATGGAGCGAGCCTAGCAGACGATGAGCCGGCCAGCTTGAAAGCTCCCGAGATCAACTGATTTGATCGCCGAAACCGACAGCCCAAAAATTGATCCGTACCTTCCTAGGTTCCGGTGAAGAGATGAAGCCGTTGCGCCGGGCGGTCAGAGCATGTCAGGAACCTCCACGTCCGAGGGCGGCTCGGCACCCAATAAGTGCTCCACGAAGTAATCCCATTTGCGCTTAATTGCATAACCATTAGCTGCAGTTCTGGAATGGTTCAAGTCTGGAAGAATTAGCATATCAAACTTCCGGTTTGCCTTCGCGAGCGCGCCCGCCATTAATATGGTGTGTAGTGGATGGCAGTCGTCATCCGCGTCGCCAGCGATCATCAAGAGGCGCCCTTTAATCTGAGATGCAAGGGGCAAGTTCGATTGCGATCGATAACTCTCGGGGAATTCAGAAGGTAACCCATACCAGCGATCGTTCGAAAAATAATACAAGTAATTGTCACTGGTTTGGGCGGACGCGACGCCGACTTTGAAGACGTCGGGACGCTGGGCCATTAGTCGTACCGTGTAATACCCCCCCCAACTATGTCCGCATATACCCACTCTTTCGCAATCGAGAAAATCGTATTTCGCCGTGAGTTGCGCGACAGCGGCCGCATGGTCCGCCGCGACGACATCTGCTGAGCCAAAATTAGGCCCCCAAGTTGCATCGCGGGCGGCACGCTCGAGCAGTGGCGTACCACGGGCGTCGAGTACGAAGACCGCGAAACCGAGCTGCGCCAAGGCCAAGGCGCCGAACGCGCCTTCGCCTGGGAACCGAACCGGCGCATTACACACTTGCGGCCCGCCGTATATCGAATCGATGATAGGGATCTTGCTCCCTCCCTTGTCCCCTGATGGCAGATAGAGCGTACCGTGTAGCACGGTCTTGCCATCGGCAGCAGTAATGCTGAAGCGCTCCGGCGCGACCCATCCCCTCTTCAAGAGGGGCTTGGGATCTGTTCGCCAAAGCTCCGATCTGAGGTCACCCGTGCTCTCCCTGAGGACAACTGTGGGAGCCTTCGACACTGTCGAGTAAACGTCGACAAAAAGATCCAGCGTCGGTGAGAGATGGACTTCGTGATCAGCGTCTTCAGGCGTCAACAAGACGGGATCACCACCATCGAGCGCAACGCGGTAGAAGTGCCGCAGGTAAGGATCGCGTCCTGGTTCACGACCAGCAGCGGAGAAGAACACGGCACGCTCACGGGCATCAATTGCTGTCAGCTCGACAATTGACCACGCACCCGACGTCAATTGCCGAACAAGCTTTGCGGATGCTACGTCGTATAGATATAGGTGAGCTCTACCGTCTCGTTCCGAAACCAAGACGAGTTGTGCGCCGCCTCCGACTGACGCAAATAGCTTGGACCCGTGAAGAAACGTCCGCAGCGGTTTTTCGCCGCGGTCGACTAGCACTCTGTGAGAAGCACCTGTCTGAGGGTCCACCCGGTAAACCGTTAGCTGTCTGAAGTCTCGTGACTTCACTCCGACGAAGAGGTAGCGACCGTCTTCCGTCCAGACCAACTTGTTATCTTGAGGCGCCCCCCAGGGCAGATGTAACGGCGGGACGTGCAGTTCGCGCAATGCGCGCATGCGGCGATCGACCAAGATGAGGGTGGCGGTCGGCACAGCGTTGTCCCCGGGAAGCGCGTATCGAAAGGCATGAACTTCCGGTATCCGATGTCCTTCTGCGTCCGGAGCCGATGCTGTTACGAAAGGGAGCGATCGAAGTCCACGCTGATCTACGCGGACTGTAATGAAATAGCGCGAATCAGGCGACCACGTTCCGACGAGAGGCGGAACCAGGTGCTCTCTCAATCGCGTTAGCGGCAAGGCGGTGGGTCCATTGTCAGCAACAACGCCATAGGCCACATGGTATGTGCCATCACCCGTAATCCGATAACGGGAGCCCGTCTCCGTCTCGATCATCGTCAAGTCGTATCCATCTAGGAGAATGCGCGCCAGACCATCTGGCGACAGGGCTCGATCTCCAGTCGAACTGGTTTTCAATTCTACCGATTCTTCTGACTCGATCCACTTCCCGTCCCTCACGCTGAAAACGCCCCCCCTCTTCGATCCTGATGCGGCTAGAAGCTCATCCGGCCCGAGCCAACGAAATTCAGGAAATGCATCAGGGATCGCGGACCGCACGCAAGAGAGTTTGACGGCTTGCATGTAACGCGTCGATAAATTGGCGGACGCTGGGAATTCGCACTGCTGCTCAAACGTTGAGGGCACTAACATCTCCAGCTACAGATCAACACGCGCAAGGGATCGTGCGGGGAAAACTTTACTGCTTTCCGAACGAAGAGTCGCACCAATAAAGGCCTCCGGGCTGCAGAACTGCTGCGCCTAATTGGCAGATTGTAAAGCTTAATGCCGCCGCTGGGCCATGGGTGATGACCTGTACATTTCGACGCTCCGCAGCTCGGATTATGGCGCCGAACACGAGCTTGAGAACTGGCTTCTCGCCGAAGGGATTGAAAATGATTTTTGGCCTGCGCCGCTCCTCGACGACAGACGTTCCAGACGATTCGAGGTCCTGATGTCGCGGCGGTGAGTGAATGCGAGATTGCCGCTTCGAAGTCGTCCATGAAGCACGCGACCGCGGTCGGCAGCTCGGCCTCGTAGTCCTTCACCAGATCTGCGGCGAGATCGCGGGGAGTGGCGCAGCGGCCCCGTCTCGTTGCGGAAAGCGTCCTCGGCTCACCGAAAGACCGCGTGCCAGCAGTTCCACCGCCAAGTCCTCGAGCTCCTCCGTACGTCCCTTCAGATGCTCGCGGATCTCGGAACGAAACGGGTCGAAGTTATTGATATTTGGGTTCGTAAAGTATGCATTGCTAACAAATTACAAGCAGTTGGAGGGAAGCCGCCTCCCGATGGCGCAATTAAAACAGATCTTCAATAATGAATTCACAGAATCTTTGCAACCGCAGATCGCGGACAATGATACTTTCATTGAGTTCTGAGATCTGAGGTCAGGCACGCTATGAAAGGGGACCGCCGCACAGCACGAAAGGGAGTGGGCCAATGGCAAGAAGAGCGCTCATCATAGTTGAAGGCCATAGGGACTCGCGACCGTCCCGACCTTGCTCGTCAAGCTTTACACACCTCGCTGGGCCGCCGCATGCTCGGTCGAGGGATGCTGTGGTCCGGATGAGACGCGACCACAGGGTAAGGTAACTGTCGTAAACGACCGACATTTCATAGCTATGGAGTTACACTTGATGACTCAGCCTCCGCGCTTCCCTACACCTTTCCCTCGCGAGGAATATCAGGCGCGCCTTTTGGCATTGCGCACCATCATGGCTGAGCGGAGCGTGGACCTGCTCATCGTCAACCAGCATGAGCACATGGACTATTTCTGCGGCTACGCGCCCACAGCGGCGATGTATCAAGCCGTACTTGTCCCGCTTGAAGGAGAGCCAGTTGCCGTGATCCGTGGGTTTGACGCTTCAGCCTTCAGCGAATCGAGTTGGCTTACCAGTTACGTGGCATTCATGGACGATGAAAACCCGATCGAGGTAGCGGCCGATACGATCAGAGCGCGCGGATATAGGGCTTCCGCCATAGGCATCGAGCGCGACAGCTATTTCCTCACTGTGAACCGTGCTCTAGAGTTCGAAAGCCTGCTGCCGGAGGCCAGGTTCGTCAACTTCTCCTCCATCATGTGGGAAATGCGCCAGGTCAAATCCCCACTTGAGATTGCTTGCCTCCAGGTAGCTGCGGAGATCTGCGATCGTTCAGCGGCAGCAGGCTTCGAAGTAGCTCGGCCTGGTGTGAATGAGCGCGAGGTCTTCGTCGCCATAACAAGCGAAGCGTGGCGCAGTGGCGCGGACAATGCGCAAATCGCCGTGATTGCATCCGGACCTCGCTCGGGAATATTACACTCCCCCCTAGCCGGCCGCACGCTAGCGGAAGGGGACATCCTGCATGTGGAACCGGTTCCGTTTTTTCGCGGCTACACTTCGCGAATGATGCGCCCGAAATCAATTGGTGCCCCGACCGATGAACAGATGCGGACGGCAGAAACCATGGTCCGAATTCAGGATGAACAATTCCCAGCCATGAAACCCGGAGCGGGCGCAAAGGAGGTGGACCGGATCGTTCGCGAGGGTATGTTGTCTGCTCAAGTGCGCGATAGCTACACCAATATCACCGGCTACACCCTAGGTTTGAAGCACCCGCCCCGTACAAGTGATTTTACCCGCGTCTTCCGGGAAAGCAGCGACTGGACGCTACAGGAAAACCAGGTTTTTCATATGTATACTTGGGGAGCGGGCATGGCGTTCAGTGAAACCATCGTTGTCAAACCGGAAGGGGGCAAGCGACTGACTGGAATGGAGCGCAAGCTTTTCTACTAAAGCTCACGCAGATTGAGTGGGCGAAGCTAACTAAGCACGAAGTTGCCACACTATCCCATCAGATCCAGAGCCAACAGGTCAACCTAAGCGGAAACTTGTAGGCGCTGTTCTCAGGCCACGGCCTCGAGTTCGGACGTTTTGAGGTAGACGCTCGGACATCGCCGTTTCCCGGACGGGGGACGTTGGTATCTGGGGGCGGCTCCGTCCAAGAAAAGCGTGCTGCGGATCAAGAGGAAGGCCACCCAATTGCTGGGGCCTGGCAAAAAAGGGCTCACGGCCAGAGGTTCAAACCAATCTCAATCGCCTCCTGAGAGGCTGGGCGGCTTACATCAGCTACGGCTTACTTCAGCTACCGCTCTCTTGCAGCCGTCCATCAAGCCGTCGATCGCGGTCTTCGCCCGCGTGCCCGCCTGCGCAGACGACACGATGCGCCAGGCCGAGGGGTCAGACGATTTTCCCACAAGTTTTACTGGAACCTGGCGTCCTCGTGCTGAACCGCGTGCGTAGGATGTCGCCGATGCGCGTCTAGTAATGAGGTCTGTCGGAAAGCCGGATGCGGGTAAACCGCACGTTCGATTTGATGAGCGGGGGGAAGAAACGGAGCGCTGTTGGGTGCGCCACCGCGCCTCTCCTCGACTCTATTGAAGCGTCAGAACGGTGCATCAGACAGAACTAGGCGCCGACCGCAGTGGTGCCGCCGACGAAAGTATTTTAGAGGCCCCGACGCAATATGTCGTGCAGGATCAGCCGGTGTACGCCACATATTAAAGCGCTTTTACAAGGGACAACTTTAGCAAAACGGGAAATTAACTTTAACATAAGTTAACCTTAGACAACGCGACGATGGAGTAGACTTTTGCGGTGCCCGTCTGCCGAAGACGACCCGTAGACGCGGCAACTTTGTGCATCGATGAAAACACCAGGCGCAAGTGGCAGCAGAGCATGAACCATGGAAGGCCCCGGATGGCTGCTGTTTCTCAGGTTCGAAGGCCGGCGATCGGAGTCTCCGACCAGTTTTCTTTGGCCCCCTCCACAGATTTGCGACCGGCGGCCAAGGAGGCATTCGCCGTTGAGTTCAGCCGATTTATCAGTCAGGCTGATGGTGTTGCTGAACCTGAGAAGTTGTTCGACCTGTTATGTGCTTTTGCACTGAATTGTAATTGCCCGTGGATTGCATATCGCGCTCTTTCTCCCGACCAGTCATTTTTGAAGCCAGTCCGGCGCAATCTTGACGTCATGCTAAACTATCCTGACGAATGGCAGGAGCGATATTTTGAGATGGGTTACGACAAGACAGACCCGATCATCAAGACGAGCCGAAAGCGGGCAGGCGCGTTTCGCTGGAGCGATGTGTACAATGACTCAAGTACGACTGAAGACGAACGGCGCGTTCTTGACGAGGCGGCGACATTCGGCTTAAGGTCAGGCATTAGCATAGCAATGCATCGCCCCGATGGCAGCTGTGCCATTGTGAGCTTTGCTCGAGCTCGTGACGGCGTATTCCAAGATATAACAATCACGTACTTAGAACTTGTCGCGTTCCACTTTCACCTGAAAGTCGCCAAGTTCGCGAATCCGAGTGGCGTTGAGCCCCCCCCCGGCCTCTCTCTAAGAGAGAAGGAGTGTATTTTTTGGGTGGCGCAAGGAAAATCGTCGTGGGAGATAGGAAACATCCTAGATATATCCCACAATACTGTTAATTTTCATGTCAAAAATCTAATGAGAAAATTAGATGTCTCTAGCAGAACGGCAGCAGCGATAAAAGCGAGCAACATTGGGATTATATAATGCAATAAATCAAAATTGGTTTAGCTGTGCGGTCCCGGAATGAGGTCTTGCGGGGAAGATTGGCGGGTCCTTTGTCCATGCGTCGCAGATCACCTGATAGGGTGTTTTCCGTATCAGGGCCTTGAGGTGCTTGGCGAAGTTGTAGGCGGTGACAAAGGCCAGGACATGGGTCCTGAGGCTTTTCAGGTCGTCGTAGTGGTAGATCTTGATCGTGGCGTGCTTGATGGGTTCGGTTCATCCGCTCGGCCTGACCATTCATTCAAGGATGGTAGGGTTTGGTGAGCCGATGCTCGAAGCCATTGGCGATGCAGACCCGGTCGAAGATGTGCGCCCCAAGGAAGCGTCGGCTGGGACCGTTGCGATTTTGGGCAGATCGGCCAAGGCCATGCCGTTGTCGGTGAGCACGGTGTGGATTTTATAAGGGAAGGCGTCGACCACGTTACTGAGGGAGGCCGCGCCTTCCATCTTGCCGGCGCAGGCGTGAAACTCGACGTACGTGAACTGCGACACGCGGTCGATCGCCAGGAACATGACCAGCTTGCGGTCCGCGTGCCGCAGTTCTCAGCTGTCGATATGGACATCGCCAATCCCGTAGGTCCTGAACCGCTTGCGCTGTTCCTTGATCATTTCGACCGGTAGTCGTGAGATGCCATGGCGCTGGGGGCAGCGGTGCAAGGCGCTGCGGCTGAGGTTAGGGATCGTATCCCTCAGGCAACCCAGAACATCGTCCAGCGGCAGCAGCGTCTTCTGGCGGAACGCCACCACCATAGCCTCTTCAGTCGGTGTCAGCACCGAGCTTTCTGGGCGTCTTCGGATCTATCGGCGCGTCCGCCGTCGTGGTTCGCTCGCGCAACTTGGCCACTGTCTCCGGGTTCAGCCCATACCGGGTGGCAAGGGGACTGGTGCTCGCTTGCGACGCTTGTAGCTCGGCTCCAAGACTCGGCGTCGTATGGGCGCTGCCGTGAAGAACACTTGCCATAGGACATCCTCATCCTGACGACTCAGGTTCGATGATGCACCATCACACTCGGGGACTACACACCTAGTCGAGGTCTTGATCAGGTTGCGACCAGGGGGTACGCGCGACTGCATTAAAGGAGCGGCTCCAGCTCGCTTTTGCCTTGGTGACCTTGTGCTTGAGGCCTTCACATGAGGGGTTCGATGCAGATTGCAGGTAGTCCGGCTCCCAGCAGACCACTGAACAAGCCCGATCCGGGCCAAATTCCAGGCGGGGTCATTCAACGCCTCAACAAGATCGTCTGGGTGGCTCGCAACCTTCATCTCTCGGCAAATGCGGCCTCCTTCATCCACGATGCAAACGGTCGTCTCTTTCACTGAGACGTCCAGCCCGGCAGAATCCTTCATGCTGCGCTTCCTTTCCTGATGGTTGTGGCTGTTCACGCAGACCACGTTTTATCATCAACTCGAAGCGCAGCGCCTCAAACACCCATTCAAGACGTGGATGGCGTGGTGTCAAGCGCGTTCGTCCTGGACGTTTCTCCTTCGCTAAAATCAGGTGCGCCGTCCTCCAAGATGCGCAACTCTTCGGCCAGCGTGTGTACCTCGACAACACGGCGCCTGGTGGCATCAGGCACGCGGTAGAAATTGCTCCCGACGCTGACCATGCCACTGCCGGCTGATACGTCGCTCGAGCTTTAGGACCGATCGGAACTGAGCCAAAGCTAGCGGCCGCAGCGCTGCCCGTTTCTAGGCGAAAGCTTCGTTGACGACACCCCCTTCGTCGTGGCGTGAACCCTCGGGTTTGGGACCGTGTCCAGCCAGTGACGCAACTCGGCGTTCAGATCTTCGAGATTGCGAAAGGAAGCGGGCCAGGAAGAAGTCCTCGCGAATGTGGCGGAATGGCCGCTCGACCTTGCCTTTCGTATCGGCCGGTAAGGCCGAGGTGGCGGGCAAGATCGACGAGGGCACGGTTGTAGACCATGCCGCCGGTATCGCCTTCGCCGATCACAGCCGTCTTCATATGGTCGTCAAGCACTTCGCGAGGAGCGCCGCCCAGCGGCCGGCCGCAGGCTCCTCGATCTCGTCGAAGAAGCGCATCTGACATTCTATGGGTCGGGGGGGGGGGGGGGGGGCCGCCCCCCCCCCGCCGCGGGGGGGGGGGGGGGGGGGGGGGGGCGGGCGGCGCGGCCGCGGGGGGGGGGGGGGGGGCCGGGCGGGGGGGGGGGCGGGGGGGGGCGGGCGGGGGGGGGCGGGGGGGGGCGGGGGGGGGGGCGCCGCGCG
>NZ_JBVVQW010000034.1:0-1065 GCF_055811655.1 Mesorhizobium sp. WSM4809 | reverse complement strand
CATTTGGGCGTCCCGAGCTGCGGGCGGTGCGCGCCCCGGCGGCGGGCGGGTGGGGCAGCTATCGCGGCCAACAAGCGCTTGGTTCGTGGGGGGGGGGGGGGGGGGGCCCGCCCCCCCCCCCCCGCACTCAGGGCTTCGATGTCCGATATGGCACCCGCGATGGCTCAACCTGAGCGAAATTTCTCGTGGGAGGGGCGCGACGAAAGCGATCCCGCCTGCGGTCGCGGATGGGCGATGATCGGCACTGCCGGTCGCCTCCGTCGGCCATCCATAATGCTGACGAGTCAGGCTTCGTCTGCGAGCGCCTGACTTTTTCAATAGATGAGTGATTGGGGTCTCGCCCGAGCCCGATTGAGGGCGGCGGCTCCTGTCGAGATGTGAGAACGTGGTCGATGTAGATAGCCACAGACATCAGGAGGAGCAGCCATGACGGGGGTGGATGCCAGCCTGCTCCGAAGAACCGCGCATGCTGGTGGCAATCGCGCTGGCCAACAAGAGGCGCGTGGCATCTGGGCCATGCTGACGAAACAGGAGGACTACCGAGATCCGGCAACGGTGCCTGTGTGGTTTGCAACGACGCACCTGAGAACGGGAGAACTTGACGCACACAACTTTACTGACGAGCAAAAACTCATCACAGAAGCAAGCCGGCTTGAGGCTTTGCTCGTTCGAGGTCCCATCGCCCGGCCAAGGGCTGGGTCGGGAGTAGTGCTGTGAAGACCTCTGCAAATTACGCGCCTTAGAGTGCATTTTGAAAATGAGGGATGTGCACTTCGCCGGATAGGTTTCCGCCCATTGCGACGAGGATCCTCCAGCTCTTGAACAACAAATCGTTTCGCCGCAAATTCGCAACCCCTCGATTTTTTCAAACGGCCACTTATACGCGGAGATTCCGGAGAACGAAACCGCCCCGTAATGTGAGTTGTTGTGGTACTCTGGCAAGCTGGCGCGTGAGGCGTCGTGCCCCCGACGCTGTGGGCATTTGTCGGATCGTGTCCCAGGGAGTGGTGTAGCTGACGGCTTGGTCGCCGCGCTGTCCGGCAAGAGCCGGGCAGATCAGCGCGC
>NZ_JBVVQW010000033.1:0-24862 GCF_055811655.1 Mesorhizobium sp. WSM4809 | reverse complement strand
TGACAGTTGAACAGCGCGAACCATATGGCTATTAAGCAACATAATGTATTGTCAAAACCGTGTTGTACGCCAACGTCATCGGGATCAACGCGATGCGGGCCAGCGCACCTTATCGGCGAGCGTTTGCCATGTCCAAGCTGGTCTGCACGCTGGCTCCCTTAATCATCATCGTCAGCGCGGCCGTCGGCGAAAAGACGAAGCCGATTTCCTCCTTTCCTCTTTTTCCGCTGGGCATCTCTTCATTTGCCGGAGCGAAACGATCTTACCTGCCGTAGTTGTTGCGTGGCGTGGATATCAATCATGATCTCCGCTTCACTCTCTATTAGGACGACGGCGTAGTCGCGCCGCGCACCTTGTATGCTGATTTTGCCCAGACGACAGTCTTCCAGCACACGCTCTGGCTCCCGCTCGGTTGCCGGGCCGTAGCCACCCCCCGACGGCATCTCGTGACTGAACAGGTCGTGCTTTTTCATTGGCACGGGTTCCTTGAGTAGCACCGGCAGCACGATCACATTGTCGCCCGAGATCAGGCGGTTCATCGACGGTTTGCCTTGACAGCCCCCGAAGAGGCCATGAGGCGGGTAGGCACGCTTGTCGGAACGGACGTTCAGGGTGGCTGCTTCTGCAAGGAGCCGATAATCGCGCTGGATGGCGAGCCCCCCTCTGCGGCGCCCAGGACCGCCTGAATCGGCAACGAAGCCGTAGTGTTCGATGCGGATTGGATAGGCCTGCTCGATCATCTCGATCGGCACGTTAGACTGGTTGGCGCCGATATGGGGCCCACCATCCAGCCCATCATTCACTAGGCTGGCGCCCCAGGTCCCCATCGCGGTTTCACAGAAGACGAATTGCTGGCCCCCATGCACGCCGGCGATGGTCGGCAGAGTCGAGCCACCTGAGCCGTCGGCCGTCACCCGATCGGGAGCAGCCTGCGAAAGCGCGCCGAAGAGGCAGTCGATCATCCGGTAACCAGTAATGCCGCGCGCGCCGCAGGGGGCCGGCGACACAGGGCGGACCACAGTGCCTTCCGGGGCTCTGACCTCGATGATCTCAGTGAACCCGTGGCAGTTAGGAACGTCCGTCTTCATCACGGAACGCAGGGCTGCGTAGGCACAAGCCTTGGTGAAGGGGAAGGTGGAGTTCACGCCGCCGGCGACTTGGGCAGATGAGCCGTCCCAGTCTACAAGGACCCGGCTGCCCTTTATCTCGACCCGAACCTTCAGAATGATCGGCTCGGGATCCTCGCCGATGCCGTCAATGTGATCGGTGAAATGATAGACGCCGTCTGGAAGGTCGCCAATCTCGGCTTCTGCCAACTCCCGTGCGTAGTCGTTGAGATCCGCTATGGCCTGCAGGACCGTACCGGCACCGTAGCGCTCGAAGAGACGCACCATCGCGCGCGCGCCCGTCGCTCCGGCAGCCATCTGTGCTTGGAGATCGCCGAGGACGAGATCGGGCGTACGCACGTTGAGCGCTATCATGTCCCACAAGGTGGTGTTGCGGCGCCCCCGATCCATCAGCTTGAGGACAGGGATGCGCAGGCCTTCCTGCCAGATTTCGTGAGCCCCAAGCGCATTTGAGCCCGCCACGATGCCGCCGACATCCGAATGATGCGCCAGCGTCGTTGCCCAGCCGCGCAAGGCATTTTCGTAGAAGATGGGGCGGACTACATAGATGTCAGGAAGGTGCTGGCCTGCCGCAGCATAAGGGTCGTTCATGATGAGCACGTCGTCCGGATGGACGTCGTCACCGATTTTGCCGGACATCGTCTGTAGTGCATCGTAGAAGCTGCCTAGATGCATCGGGGTGCATACGCCTTGGGCGATGGTACGCCCCCTCGCATCGCAGAGCGCCGTTGAGAAATCCAGAGAGTCCCGAACGATCTGGGAGTACGCGGTGCGGATGATCGTAAGGCTCATCTCCTCGGCTATCGTGTCGAACGCATTTTTGAATATTTCGAGCAGAAACGGGTCTGTCTTGCGGAGTCCCATCATGCGATCTCTCGCCGTAAATCGAGGACCAGATTGTCGAATTCGTCTCGGAAAACGGAAGCGTCTGGCGGCACAACCGTCGTCCCCTCATATTCTTCCACGATAATCGGGCCGGCCTGCTTCTCTCGCGTAATTTCAGCACGGCCCACGACAGCCGTCTCCATGAAGCCGTGGCTCTTTCCGAACCACACCAGTCTCGAAGTACGCGCGCTTGGCTGGAGCGCATGCCGCAGCCGATCGGGCACGACATGGCTCGGGTCGGACGCCCTGAGCCGCAATGCTACGATCTCGACCGCATTATGCTCATCGAAGCAGTGCCCGAATCGTCGCGCATGCTCGGCGTCGAAGCGAGCGCGTAGATCCTTGCGCGCCTCGGTAACCAGGCCATCAACATCGAAATCAATCGTTAGTTCGAATGCCTGCCCGACGTACCGCATTTCCACCTGGCGCGTACACTTGGCCTTACCGGAAATGCCCAAAAGGCGCGCCGCCCCACGCTCAAGTTGGACATAAGCCTGTTCGGCTGCGGAATCGTCGAGCTCATCCAGCAGCGAAACGAAGGCCGAGACGACTGCTACAGACCGTTCCGCCAGAAGCAGACCCACGGCACTGAAGACGCCGGCTGCGGGCGGAACAAATATGCGGCTGATCTCCAGGCTGCGCGCGATGGAGGCTCCGTGCACACCGCCGTTGCCTCCGAAAGCGAACATAACAAAATCGCGCGGATTGCGCCCGCGATACGTTGTTACCGCCTTGATTGCCCGCGCCATTATCGCATTGGCAACCTCGTGCACACCGTATGCGGCTTCATGCAGGGACATCCCGAGCGGGGAGGCGATCGCACGCTTGAGGGCTGCGCGCGACAGGCCGGCATCAATCCGCACAGTTCCACCAGCCAGGTGCCGCGGGTTCAAGAAGCCGAGCACGATATTTGCATCGGTGACAGTCGGCTCCTCGCCGCCGAGCCCATATGCGGCCGGACCCGGCGCTGCGCCTGCGCTGTCGGGACCGATCTTGATGGCCCTTGCCCGGTCCAGCCGCACAATGGAGCCGCCGCCGGCGCCAACCTCGGAGATGTCTATGACTGGAAGCTTGAGCGCGTATCCGCCGCCGCCGGCGACTGCCCCCGCTGTGCTCATCGAAGCACCGATCTCGTATTCTTCAGCGAAGATTACATCGCCATCCTCGATCAGCGAACCTTTCGCCGTAGTGCCACCCATATCGAAAGTTATGGCGTTGCGGATGTCCAGAAGACGGGCCAGATGGGCGGCTCCCACAACGCCCGCCGCCGGCCCACATTCGACGATCTGGGCTGGCATTTCCTTGACGGAAGCGGAGGAGATTGAGCCACCGGAGGATTGCATAACCGAGATGCGCGCCTTGCAGCCGGCTTCGGCGAGATCGGCCTCCAGGCTTTCCAAGTACCGCTTCACTGGGGGGCCAACATAGGCATTCACCACTGTCGTGCTGGTACGCTCGTATTCACGAATCTGCGGGAGCACGTCGACCGAAAGGGTTATGAAGCACCCGGGAAGCAGTTCCCGAAGCAGCGTGCCGGCACGCCGTTCGTGGTCTGGGAAGCGATAGGAGTGCAGGAAGCAGACGGCAACAGCCTCCGCCCCCGACTTTGCGATGAGCTCGGCAGCTTTGCGCACGTCATCCTCAACTAGTGGCACGATCACGCTTCCATCGGCTCCGACACGCTCACGAACTTCGAGCCTCAAGTCGCGTGTGACCAATGGAGAAGGTTTGACGTAGAGCGGTTCGTAGAGCTTCGGCACTCGGATGCGACGCAACTCAAGCACATCACGGAACCCCGCCGTCGTGACTAAAGCGACCCGGGCACCTTTGCCCTCCAGGATTGCGTTGGTAGCGACGGTACAGCCATGTGCCATCTCTGTGATTTCCTCGACCTCGAGATCACAGGCCGACGCGAGGGCTTTCGAACCCTCGATCACTCCCCTGGCATAGTTCTGGGGCGTCGATGGCACCTTAATCGTACTGAGCAGCCCGTCCTCGGCGATGAAAGCGATATCTGTGAAGGTACCGCCAATGTCGGACGCTAAACGCCAGCCTTCCATCGAATCCTCGCTGCTCCACCAATGCGGGCAGACCATAAAAAGGATGGGCCGATAGATGCAAATCGCAACTTGCGTTGGAGATCAATAAAGCATTTTTATCGACTCTGACGAGCCGCGTCCCTTCAGACAGACCATCGCGCTTTGGGTCAGCATCTCGGGAACTTGCGTGTCCGGCCCCTGCGGGTAGCAGACGGTGAAGCGGATATCGCCAAGCCTGAATTCGGTGTCGAGGACAACCAGATCGCCGGCGGCGACATCCTCCTCGATGGAGCCGAGGGGTACTGCGCCAATTCCCAAACCCTTGCGAACCATGAGAATGATTGTCTGCAGCGAGTTGATCGGGTTCAGCCTGGGCGAAATATCGAATTTGCGCAGATCGCGTAACAGCTCCTGATGCGGCCTGGTCATCCGCTCGAAGGTGAAGATGTCCGTGCGGTCGATTTCGGCCGATGTGAGTTTCCTGCCGTGCAGGCCAAGCGGCGGTGCTGCCGCAAATACCATGGGACAGTCGCACAGTAGATGGTTCACCATCTCGGGATTGGAAACAGGGCCAGCAATGAAGCCGATATCGATAGTTCTGGCCAGCAGCTCATCGCGCAGACGATAGGATGGGCCGATGTGAAGCTCGAACTCGGCGTCCGGATTCGCCGCGCGCAGGGCCGCGAGAAAGGGGGGGATCCAAATGACTGCCATTGTGTCTGATGCCCCGATCCGGATGACTCCGCGCAGCTTGCCTTTGCCGTAGCGCGTCAGGGCCTTCGCCTGGATTTCCAGCAGCTTCTCTGCACTCCGCAGAAAGCTACGGCCGTCCGGGGTGAGCGCAACTCGATGACCAGATCGGTCAAAAAGGTTAACGCCGAGCCGATCCTCCAAGGCCGCGATTCGCGCAGAAATGGCTGGCTGCGTGGTGTTTAGTTGCTCT
Organism: Mesorhizobium sp. WSM4809; assembly: GCF_055811655.1. Classification (NCBI taxonomy): domain Bacteria; kingdom Pseudomonadati; phylum Pseudomonadota; class Alphaproteobacteria; order Hyphomicrobiales; family Phyllobacteriaceae; genus Mesorhizobium; species Mesorhizobium sp. WSM4809. The sequence continues at coordinate 19,868 of NZ_JBVVQW010000033.1, read as the reverse complement.
GCAGCCTTGGCAAATGTCCCGAGCACCGCGACAAGGTAGAAGCTCTTGATCTGATCAAAGGTCATGATGGAGTCCTTATCTGACCGCATCGGCGGTTCGTGCGTCTCATGTCATTCGTCGACAGCCGTAAATGACTGCATCGACTGCGGAGGGCCGCGGCTTCTCGCCTGCAATCCTACTAGCGCGCGAGAATCCGGACATGTGCCGGATCCGGGATTGCAGCATGGCAGGAACGATCCTCTCGAATGCGAAGGCGACCCTCGGTCGCGGTGGAGTAGATCCGCACTGAGGGGACAATCGATTTTGTGCCGAGAAGCGCCGGAATGCCAAGCAGAAGGGGAGGCTATGGCTTGCAGGCTCGGTGCACAGGTGCGGTACAGGTCGAAGACAGTTGGAATATTTTAGATTACACCCCGGAAGTGTCGCAGTCGCCTTAACCGTGCGAGCCGACCGCCGACGCAGGTCAATCCAAAGCGGCAGCCACGAATTTTCTCTCAGCGCATTGAATAGCGGCAGAAGGTCGTCATAGACCCGACCATTGAGGTGGGCCAGTGCCGCGGAGATCCGGACCACTTCGGATCTCGATCCAGCACGCGCAAACCGCCAGAGCCATGGCAATAAATGAGGCGCGTGCTCGACCCGAATGGGAAGCGGCCCGAAGGGATCCAGCATCCAGAACGGCACTTTCTTCCACAGTCCGGGGACGGAGGCAGGTATCACTTCTGTTACGGCGATACCGCCAGCGTTGCCTCTAGCGAGGCTTTATCACCATCAGGGTCGCGGTCGACGAGTGTGACTGCCGCACCCGCCTGTAGCGCCTCGTAGGCAACACTTAACCCGACAATACCGGCGCCCACGAGAATGACGCTCACTCCACCCATTGCGTAAGCTTTCCTTTTCAGTGGACCGATGCCCGCGAACCCCACGCTTGAACAACTGTATCCAATCTACAATCGCTTGACAATGCGCTGTTAAGATGGTTTGAAAGTGAGGGTAAGCCGATCGCGGACTAATTTGGGAGGAGAAGCGCTTTGGAAGCCGAAAGAATTCACCGCGATTCAATCGTCATCGATGCCGTTGCACCGCTTCTCGATCGTAAGAAGTACGTGGAATCGTATAAAAAAGGTGGGGTCACATGCGTAGCTCCAACCGTTTCCGGAGGAAGTAGTTCTTCCCCAGAAGCTGCACTTCAATTGATCGGGAGTTGGCTTCGCTTTATTTGCTCCAGGGAAGATCTGAAGCTGGTGCGGAACGCATCCGATATTGAAGATGCCAAGCGGGATGGTCAGATGGGCATCCTGCTTCATTTCCAAGGAACAGGGCCGTTCGGAACTGATCTCAACCTCGTTGAGGCTTTTCAATCGCTCGGCGTCCGGATGGTGCAGTTGACCTATAACAAAAGGGATTATGTCGGCAACGGATGCGAGGAGGAGATCGACGAAGGGCTTAGCAATTTTGGCAAGAGCCTAGTAAGAAGGCTGAACGAAAACAGAATTGTCGTTGACTGCACCCATACCGGCTACAAGACCACCATGGATGCCTTGTCGCTGACAACGCAGCCGGCGGTTTTCTCGCACTCAAATTCTGCCGCCCTGTTTCCCAGCAAGAGGAACATCCAAGACGATCAGGCCAAAGCTGCGGCCAACACCGGCGGTCTTGTCGCTGTCACCGCTGTTCCGCAGTTCGTTGTGGCTGCCAATGGTGGCGCAGCGCGGCCCTCGCTGGACGATCTAATCGCGCATATCGATCACTTCGTCTCGCTCGTCGGAATCGATCACGTAGGCCTGGGTCTCGATTATTGGTGGGGCACTCCGCCTTTCTCCGATGTCGACACAGTGATTGAGATGTGGGAGTACTACGTCAGCGTCGGCATGTGGAGCCCTGCTGCTTATCCGCGCCCACCTCACTACAACCCGCCAGAAATCGAAACGCCTGAGATGCTCTTGGGAATGACGCAAGGACTTCTCCGCCGAGGCTATAGGGAGAGTGATGTCCAAAAGATTCTGGGGTTGAACTGGCTGCGTGTCTTCCGAGACGTTTGGGGGAACTGAGCAGGTGGATTTCGACCTGAAACACCCCAGCACACCTAGATCGGAACTAACCATGCCGCAGCAGCGGATGAGTAATGCCGTCCTGTCCGTTTCGAATCTGGTTACCTCCTTCCGACTGGGAGGGCGCTGGAGTCCTGTCGTGAATGACGTTTCGTTCCACATTGGCACCCGCGAGACGGTCGCGGTGGTGGGCGAATCCGGATCTGGCAAGAGTGTCACTGCGCTCTCGATCATGCGGCTCAATGCGCCAGGCTCGAGCAAGGTCGAAGGGTCGATCAGGCTTGGGGGCAAGGAGCTTCTCAACCTTTCAAAGGCCGAGATGCGCCGCATTCGCGGCAACGAAATTGCGATGATCTTCCAGGAGCCGATGACGTCACTGAACCCAGTGCTGACAATCGGCTTTCAGATCGCCGAGGCGCTGATCCTGCATCGCGGCCTATCTCGCGCCGAGGCCGAGGCGGAGACCATCCGCCTGCTGGAGAAAGTGCGCATCCCAGCGGCTACGTCTCGCTTCCACGAATATCCCCATCACTTCTCGGGCGGCATGCGCCAACGTGTGATGATCGCGATGGCGCTGGCCTGCAAGCCGAAACTGCTGATTGCCGATGAGCCGACAACAGCACTCGATGTGACGATCCAGGCCCAAATCCTGGAACTAATCAAGGAGCTTCAGGAAGAGGAGGGTATGGCGGTCCTCTTTATCACCCACGATATGGGTGTGGTCGCCGAGATCGCCGATCGAACGGTGGTGATGTATAATGGCCAGGCGGTCGAGGCCGGACAGACTGAAGACATCTTCAACAGCCCTAACCACCCCTATACGCGATCGCTGCTTTCAGCCGTTCCGAAGCTCGGCTCGATGAAAGGCCATAGCCGGCCCATGCGCTTCCCCGTCGTCGACCGCGCGACTGGCGAGTCCGATCTACCAGTTGAGGTGCCGGATACCGTCAAGCAGAACGAGCGCCCCGTGCTGGAGGTCATTGGCTTGACGAAGCGCTTCGAAATGCGCTCCGGTCTGTTTTCCTCGGTCAAAGGCCGGATCTATGCGGTCGAGAACGTCTCTTTCAGCATCAAGAGTGGTGAAACGTTGGCTTTGGTCGGCGAATCCGGCTGCGGTAAGTCTACAACCGGCCGCTCGGTGATGCGGCTGACGGAGCCACTCTCGGGCTCGGTTCTGCTCGACGGCGTAGATGTGCTCAAGCTTAGCCGGAATGAATTACGCCAGCACCGAAAGCGAATGCAGATGGTCTTCCAGGATCCGTTCGCATCGCTAAATCCGCGCATGAATATCGGCACTGCTATCACCGAGCCGCTACTGATCAACAATCTCGCCAGCCGATCGAAGGCAGGGGACAGGATTGCCGAGCTCCTGAAGCGCGTCGGTCTTTTGCCTGAAATGGCCAACCGCTTTCCGCACGAGTTCTCGGGTGGCCAACGGCAACGAGTCTGCATAGCTCGGGCGCTCGCGCTTGAGCCGCGGCTCATCGTGGCGGATGAAGCAGTCTCGGCTCTAGACGTCTCGGTCAAGGCACAGGTTATCAACCTGATGCTCGAACTGCAGGCCCGCATGGGGCTCGCCTACCTGTTTATCTCGCACGACATGGCAGTGGTTGAGCGTGTTAGTCACCGCGTCGCAGTGATGTACCTGGGTGAGATTGTCGAGATCGGACCGCGCGAAGCGATTTTCCAGAATCCGCAGCACCCCTACACGAAACGGCTGCTTGCGGCAGTACCAATCGCCGATCCGGCGCGGCGCCTGCAGAAACGACCGGCTTCAAACGACGAAATCAAAAGTCCGATCCGATCTGCCAACTACGTTCCACCCGTGCGCCAGTATCGCGAGGTCTCGCTGGGCCACGCTGTTATGATATGGGGCGAGGAGTGGGACAAGAAGGAAACGCCTTCCGAAACAAATTGACGGATGGCCAAAACATAATTGTTAGAAGGGGAAGTAAAATGACCGATATGTCCAATAGTAATACGCTTCCGCGCATCGTTCGACGCGCCACCATCGTTTCGTTGCTGGCTGTGACGCTTTTTGCTACCACAGCGATGGCGGATACACTTCGTGTGATTTCAGACCAAGGTCTGAAGACCGTTGATCCCATGGTAACAACGGCAACTTCGACGCTAGCGCACGCCTCTCTGATTTACGACAAATTGTTCGAAATGGACGAAAAAGGGGTTGTCAGGCCGGCGCTTGCGGACAAGGTCGAGAGCAGCGGCGACAAGAAGACCTACACAATTAGCCTTCGGGGGAACCTGAAGTTTTCGGACGGCACTCCCATAACGACTAATGATGTAGTTCAGTCCCTAAGGCGCTGGTCGTCGCGTGCTCAGATTGGGCAGATGTTGGCCGCCAGACTCAACCAGATGACCAAGGTTGATGATCTGACATTCCGGATAGAACTTAAAGAGCCTTTCGATGTTCCGACTGCCTTGGCCGGCACTACAGGCAATCCTCCGTTCATCATGCCTGCTCGGGTAGCTTCTATTCCGGCCACTGAGACCCTCACTGATGGCACCGGATCCGGCCCGTACATGTTCGACCTTGCGAAGTGGCAGCCGGGTCAGACGCGCGTCTACGTCAAGAACCCGTATTACGTCCCGCGGACAGATGAGCCAAGCGGCCGAGCCGGTAAAAAGGAGGCTGTCTTCGACGAGATCGATATGACGGATGTCCCAGATCCCAACACTGCGACGGCGGCAATGCTGACCGATCAGTACGACATCTGGCTGCAACCGCCGATGGACAATGCTCTCACCTTTAGGAACAATCCGAAGTTCGTCGTAGAAAACGGCATATGGTATTCGAATAACGTCCGCCCAAATGTCTCGAATCCTCCTTTCGATAATGTGAAGGGGCGCGAAGCACTTACTTATCTCATCGACCAGAAGGAGGTCCTCCCGCTGGAAGCTGGCGATCCGAAAATGTGGCGCGAGTGCTACGCAATCCTGACTTGCGGCGACCACTACGGTGATGAATCCGCCTATACAGAGCATCGCGGTAGGCCCGACTATGACAAGGCGAAGCAATTGTTGGCAGAAGCCGGCTATGACGGGAAGCCGCTCGTCATACTCGATCCGACGGACTATGCCCCGTATCACTCGAGGATGCTGTATTTGGCCCAGCAGTTGCGTAAGGCCGGTGCGCAAGTCGAACTCCAATCTATGGATTGGGCGACGTTAACGTCGCGTCGGACATCAAAGGATCCGGTCGCCAAAGGAGGCTGGAACCTAATGGGTTCGGGTATGGATGCCGCCGCCGCGTCGTCTCCAATCACGCATCTCATGCTTGCCTCCAACTGCGGGGATGCTTGGTTCGGTTGGCCATGTGACGAAGAGACCGAAAAACTACGCGCGGCATTTGTAAGCGCAACGAGCGAAGCAGATAAGAAAAAGATTACCTTCGATCTGCAGAAACGCGCATCCGAGTATTTGCCGTTCGTGCTGACAGGAGAATCCTCACAGCCCCTGGTCCGCAGAGCCGAAATCAAGGGTCTCGCAGCCGACGTAGCTGTCTTCTACTTCTGGAATGTTCGCCGGGCCGCCAATTAGGGGCCACATGGCCCGGACTTAGAGGCAATTATGATCAAATACACGATTACCCGGATTCTTTCCGTCGTTCCTGTAGTCTGGATAGTGACGGCGGTTGTATTCGGATTGACCTATCTAAGTCCGGGCGATCCGGCAGCGATCATGGCGGGTGACTATGCCACGCCCGCCCAGATCGAGGCTATTCGGGAACGACTTCAACTGGACGCTCCTGTATTCATCAGATACTTTCAATGGTTGCACGATGCCCTTGACGGCAATCTCGGTATATCGCTTTTCTCTGGGCAGCCCGTCGTGCGGCTTATCCTAACCAGGATTGAGCCGACGATCACGCTCGCGACAACTTCGACTGTGATCGCGCTGATCGTGTCAGTACCGCTGGGGCTGCTAGCTGCCCATCGACCGGGGACGGTGTTAGACCGACTCGTCCTCTTATTTTGTGTTGCAGGCATGTCGGTTCCCGCTTTTTTAGTCGGATATGTATTGATCTTTACCTTTGGGGTGTCCTTTGGTTGGCTGCCGGTCCAAGGCTTCGCAGGCGTCGATCAAGGAATTGGTGAGTTCGTGCGACACGTTATACTTCCTGCAATCATGCTTGGGCTTACTCAGACCGCTTTGGTGGCTCGTATCACACGAGCAAGCGCTATCGAGATTTTCAACCAGGATTTCATCCGGGTTGCGCGGGCTAAGGGCCTGAGTGAGTTTACTATTATCGTTCGGCATTGCCTCAGGCTGGTCGCTATTCCGATCGTGACAATTATCGGAACCTCATTTGCTACTCTGTTGGGCGGCGTTGTCATCACGGAGACAGTTTTTGCCATTCCTGGCGTCGGTCGACTTCTGGTCGATGCCATCCAGCATAAGGACATACCCGTTATCCAGGGTGTCTTGCTAATGAGCGCGCTAGTGTACGTTATCATGAACCTTCTCGTCGATCTTACGTACCCAGTTATCGATCGCAGGATCCAATATACCTGAGGAGTCGAGGAATATGACACTTAGCGAAATGACCAATCGACTGCCCTCGTGGAGGACTCTGCGCTTGCCGGGCGTAGCACCTATAGCCGTGATCATCATAGTCCTCGTTGTGGTAGCGTCCTACGGTGCCCCTTACATCACCAACGCGGACCCCCTAGCGATCGACTCTATGCTCAGGCTGAAGGCACCTAGCTATGAGCATTTCCTCGGCAACGACATGTTCGGGCGAGATGTCCTAGCCCGTGTGCTGTATGGCGGTCGAATATCGCTTGCGATCGGACTGGGAACTGCAGCATTGGCGATAACCGTAGGAACCGTCGTGGGCCTTGTCGGTGGGACCGGCAGATTGACCGACACGGTCTTGATGCGGTTGATGGATGGCATCATGGCCATACCGGGGATTTTGCTAGCTATTGCGTTGGCGACGATTTTTGGGAGCGGTATTTTCACCGTCATAATCGCCCTAGCTGTGCCCGAGGTACCTGTTGTTGCGCGCCTGGTCAGAAGCCTTACGTTGACTCTTCGAGAGCAAGTTTTCGTGGAGGCCGCGCAATCCTATGGAGCCGGTCCCGCTCGGCTGCTGTTCAAGCACATCTTGCCGAACGCATTGGCACCAATTGCAGTGCAAGCAACCTATATCTGTGGCTTGGCAATTTTGTTTGAGGCCTATCTCGGCTTCGTCGGCGTTGGTGTTCCTCCCGAGCATCCAAGTTGGGGCAATATCGTTGCCGAAGGACGGAGCGTTGTTCTGGTAGCGCCACACTTAATTTTATATCCGAGCGTGGTGATCGCAGTCGTCGTGCTCGCAATCAATCTCTTGGGAGATAGCCTTCGCGATATGCTCGACCCTCGCTTTACGCTACCTGAATAAGCCAAAGTCACTCCGATCCTCGGGGTCTTCTACGACATGCCGTGGAACGCCAGGCGCGAGTCCGGAACGACGCTTCGGAGGAACGTAAGCCAAAAAATGAAGGTTGAATGGCACCGCATGTGTTCATGTTCGGCGCCTCGCATCTTCTCCGAGCAGTGTGGTCTATGCCCGTTCATAACGACGAAACGACCATTCCGTGGCGTTCAAATCCGAGGAACGGATAATGTCTCTCACCCAACTTTCTGAACATCTGTGGAAATTCCGAGACACCTGCAACGTCTATGTTCTGAAAAGTGGCAGCAGGTGCGTCCTGATCGATACTGGCTCAGGGGCAATTATACAGCACCTTGCGGGTATTGGGATCGAACGTATCGACTGGGTCCTACATACACATCACCACCGGGATCAGTGCTGGGGAACGCGGATCGTTCAGGAGACCGGAGCACTAGTTGCAGTACCCGAATACGAACGTCACCTGTTCGATAATGCTGAGTCCTTTTGGCAGGCTCGGCGTATCTACGACAACTACAGCAACAGCAACACATTCTTCGCCCCAGGGGAAGATATTTGCGTGGATGCTATTCTCGAGGATTACAGCACCTTTGCTTGGGAAGAGTACGAATTCCGGGTGGTGCCGGCAAAGGGTCACACCTTCGGCATGATCACCCTCATTACAAATGTGGACGGAAAAAAGGTCGCCTTTACGAGTGATCTGATGACACGTGGCGGACGACTCTACCAACTTCATGCAATGGAGTATGGGTACGGAGATTTGCTCGGCGTCGAGTTCACGATGCAATCCATTCTTGCTCTCAAAAAGGAGCATGTCGAATGCGCCTATCCCTCGCATGGGGTGCCAATCACCGAGGTAGCCGCTGATGTTGGAAGACTCGAGTCGCGGCTTGAAGCGCTCGCAAAGACGGGTCGACTTTTCACGTCAGGCCGCAATAACGCATTCACCGACCAGCAGACTCTTCGCGAAAGCAAGTTGCAACGTATAAGCGATCATCTGCTGTGGGCGGGTCCCTACACTTGTTCGAACTTCTACATTGTGCTTAGCGGAGGCGGCCACGCGATGATGATCGACTATGGATTTGCGTCGGCGGCGCATCTCCATGCAGGTGCTGAGCACGATGGCATGCAGGCCCTGCGTTTCGTCGAGCATCATCTTGATCAGCTACGCGACGACTATGGAGTGCGGCAAATTGAACTTGTTATTCCCACGCACATTCATGATGACCATGTTTGTGGGATACCCTTTCTCCAACGCCATTTCGGCACGCACTGCTGGGCTCTCGATTGCGTAGCCGAAGTCATCGCGAATCCTGCTGCGTGGGCAAGTACGCCATGTTGCTTTCACAAGGCCATCGAAGTGCAACGGATTCTGCAAGATGGTGAGGCATTTCATTGGAGAGGAGCCGACTTCGAGGTTCATTACGCCCCAGGTCAAACCGAGTACCACGCGATCGTGTTCGCTATAATCGATGGCAAGCGGATCGTTTTTGGGGGAGACAATCTGTTCCTCTTCAATCCTAGATCCGGAGGGATTGGGCGCGATACCGTCGTCCAGTCTACAGTGATGCGCAACAGCTTCCAGTTGGAAATGCATCGCCGCTGCGCGAGCTTGATGCAAGCAATGAAACCTGAACTGGTGTGCCCCGGACACGGCGAACTTATTGCGATGGATCAGTCGAGGCTCGACGATTATACGGCCTACATTGAACGCAAGGAAGCCGCTTTCCGCGGCATAGTAGATGAACCCGCGGATCATTTTATCGATCTGTTTTGGGCACGAATGCTGCCATATGTTTCGGAAGTTCCGGCAGGCAGCGGGGTCACATACACGGTCAAAATCCGCAATAACTTGGAGCGCACTGCTGTGTACAGCGCTCGGCTTTTACCTGCATTTGGTTGGGCATCGCATGGAGAGGCCGAAAGCATCATGCTTCAACCAGGACAGAAGGGTCACATCATGCTTAAGGCCGCAGCGCCGGTTCAGGTCCATCGTCGGCGAACACTCATAACGGCTGAAATTCTTATCGACGGTGTATCGCAAGGACCCGTCTGCGAATCCCTCGTCTCAACGTTGCCGGCCTCTCCGACCGATAGAGGCGCTCGCTGATAAAGTGGAGGACGGCGCTTCCGTCCTTGCACTGCTTACACTTACCCGTTTGGCAGATCAAATCGATCGTCTGCCGCAGGCGAATTCGGCGCAGCCGCTGTCACATTGCAAGGATTCATTGATCATTGATCTCGAGATCTCGACAAATGCTTCTCTGTAATCCGTCTGTAATCCGTCGCGGCTCGTCCTTTTGCGGTGAGGATCGGCTCAGCCCGCCCGAGTGACCCTCGGATGTGCAATGTAGGACGAGGTACCTCATAGGTAGAGGCGGACACACGGTCTTACGCTTTAGCGCGAATGAGGGCCTCGACAAGTCTGTGACCTGTTCGGGTGATGTGACCTCTCATCAGGTCTATCACGCCGGAGTCGCGGATCTTGAACATAGCAAGAATCTGGTGATGTTCTAGGTCTGTGTCTTCAAAGCTCAAGGTCCAATCTGGATGGAGTCTGCGATAACGCTCTGTCTGGATGTTTATACTTTGAATCAGCGCCAACGTCTGGGAGCCTTCCGGTAGGAGATAGAGACTGCGGTGGAAGTCCCAGTTCAGAACCCCAACCTTCCCGATGTCCCTCTTACGATATGCGCCGCCGAGATCTTCCAATATTTGCTCGGAACGAGCCAAGTCTTCGTCCGACAGATAGGCTAGAGAGCGGCTCAATACGTCGCATTCCAGCATTGCTCTCAGCTCGAAAAGTTCTAGGACCTGTGCTGTCGGTAGTGATGTGACAATTGCACCCTTATGAATCTGGAATACGATCAGCCCAGCTGCTTCCAACTGTCGAAATGCCTCGCGAACAGGCATTCGGCTGCAGCCATATTCGGCTGCGATTGCTTGTTGGACTAGCGGGTCACCTGCCTTGAACTCCCCATTGAGAATCCGTTCGCGCAACGAGTCTGCCAACGCCTCAGGTAGACTCTGTCGTTCAAGGGGGTATTTCGAGTGCGGATACGTCTTTTTGAGCATATTCATTCCTCTCGGACAGCATCTCAGAACTAAGGCCGTTACCAACGGTTTGGGCGCAAGACGCCTAACGTTTGAAGGTAGACTGCCTCGCCACTCACCGGTCTCCCGGAAGGGTTGCTTTCCATCCCAGGCTGCAGAGAAGCACGATCAAAAATCGTGCCAGCCTCCAAGGGCATAGGAGCTCCTTGGCTATTGTGTTCGTTGCAGTAGCAGCTGTTCGACGATCCGCGCATCAGATGTATCCCTCCGGTCTGGCCGTCACCGTGGGGATACCATCAGATCGCGCTCCAGGAGATGGTCGATGCGGTGCGCGTCTCGTGTGGAACGGCTTGAGCGCGTGATCGAAGAGTTCATCCCGAGCCGGTCGCTGGCGCCGATCGTACGAGCGCTCCAGACATTCCGTGGGGTCGATCCGATTGTCGCCGGTGGCGCTACTGAGGTCGGTACCGCGACCGTTTTGAGAGCTCTCGCCAGCTCATGGGCGGTCCTGGCCTCGTTCCAAGCGAGCGATCGACTGGAGAGACAATCAGGTGCGGATTCCGACGTGAAGCCGGCCGCCATTCCGATCAAAGACCGGCCACCGTTCCGATTTGAAGCCGGCCACCATTCCAATCAAAAGCCGGCCAGTTTTCGGCACTGAAGATTACCTCCTGGGTCAGCAACTTTGGCATCAATCACCTCGCCATGAACGGGGACATTTTGATGCCGGCAAAGAGAAGGCTGACCATGAGACAATTGAGACAGATGCTGCGGCTTGCCGGAAGCGGGACGAGCTCCCGCGAGATTGCGGTCGTATTGGGGATAGCGCGCAGTACGGTGCAGGATAATTTGCAGCGTGCAGCCGCGGTTGGATTGAGCTGGCCCTTGCCGGGCGAGCTGACCGACGATGCGCTTGAGCACAAGCTCTTCAGTCGCAACGGCGTCAAACAGGGCACGCGACGACGCACGGAACCGAACTGGGCCGATCTTGCGGTCGAGCTCAAGAAGCCCGGCGTCACCTTGCTCATCCTGTGGGAGGAGTATCGAGGGTCGCATCCCGACGGTTATGGCTACAGTCGCTTTTGTGAACTTCTACGGGGATTTAAGCAGCGACTGTCACCGACGATGCGCCAGGAGCATGCGGCCGGCGACAAGGTCTTCGTGGATTATTCCGGCAAGAAGATTCCGATTGTCGATCGCAAGACCGGTGAGATCCGCGAGGCGGAGATCTTCGTGGCGGTGCTGGGTGCGTCCAGCTACACCTTTGCCGAGGCCACCTGGACGCAAACGCTCCCCGACTGGATTGGCTCGCATGTCCGGATGTTTCGTTTTTTCACGGCGTTCCCAGACTCGTCGTTCCCGACAATCTGAAGTCGGGCGTCAGTCGCGCCAGTTTCTACGATCCCGAGATCAACCGCAGCTACGGCATGATGGCTTCCCACTATGGCGTCGGCGTTCTTCCGGCACGGCCAAGAAAGCCTCGGGATAAATCGAAAGTGGAGAATGGAGTGCGTTTCGCCCAGTCCTGCATTCTGGGGCGCCTGCGCAACCAGACTTTCTTCTCGCTGGCTGAGGCCAATGCCGCCATTGCCCAGGCGCTCGATCGCATCAACGACCACGTCATGCGCCGGCTGGGCGTCAGTCGCCGACAGCTCTTCGAGACCGTCGAGCGCCCGGCTTTGGCCAGTCTTCCACTGGAGGATTACGAGTTTGCCGAATGGCGTTTGGCCCGCGTCTCGACGGATTATCATGTCGAGTTCAAGACCTTCTTTTATTCCGTGCCCCACAGCCTCATTCGTCAGCAGGTCGATCTGAGAGCAACGGCGCGCACCATCGAGATCTTCCACCGCGGCAAGCGCGTCGCGGTGCATCAGCGCCGCTATGGAGGTCCTCGCCATGGAACCGATCCGGATCACATGCCCAGTTCCCACCGGCGCTATGCCGAATGGACGCCGGAGCGTTTTCGGCGCTGGGCCACGTCGATCGGGCCGCAGACCGAAGGTCTGGTCATCGCAATTCTCGCCAGCCGTCCGCATCCCGAGCAGGGCTTTCGAACATGTCTGGGCATCCTACGTCTGTTTCGCGACATCGATCGCAATCGGGCCGAAGCCGTGTCAGCCCGCGCTGTCGAGATCGGTGGCCTGAACTGCAAGAGCATCGCTTCGCTCATCGCCAACCACAAAGCCGCACGCCATTCCACCGAACCAACCGCCATCGTCGATCACGCCAATCTGCGTGGCCCTGATTACTTTCATTGAGGAGATCCACCCATGCTGATCAATCCCACCATCGACATGCTGCGAGAGCTCGGCCTTTACGGCATGGCAACCGCTTTCCAGGAACTCGACGCACAGTCCGAAGTGCGTGGCCTCGAGCACGGCGAATGGCTTGCCATGCTGCTCGAACGCGAGGCGACCATGCGCCGCCAGAAGCGTTTCGAGGCTCGCGCCAGGGCTGCCAAGCTTCGCCATGACGCGCAGATCGAGAATGCCGACTTCCGCGCCGCACGCGGCCTCGACCGCAATTTGTTCATGGCGCTTGCCGGCTGCGGCTGGATCAGAAAGCATCACGGTCTTCTTGTCACCGGGCCAGCCGGCGTCGGCAAAAGCTGGCTTGCCTGCGCTCTTGGCCACCAGGCCTGCCGCGAAGACTTCTCAGTCGCCTACCACCGGCTTCCCCGGCTGTTCGCCGCCCTCGCGCTCGCAAGAGGCGACGGGCGATACGGCAGGATCCTCAAATCTCTTGCCAGGACCGACCTGCTGATCCTTGATGACTGGGGACCGGAAAAACTCAATGACGACCAACGCCGCGATCTCCTGGAGATCATTGAGGATCGCTACGAACGACGCTCAACCATCGTCACAAGTCAGGTGCCCGTGGATCGCTGGTGGGAAATTATTGCAAACCCAACTTTGGCCGACGCCATCCTGGATCGCCTCGTTCACAACGCCTATCGCATCGATCTCACCGGTGAAAGCATGCGAAAACAGCGCCCGCCAATCGTCCCCGAAAACACCGAAGCTTGACCTGAAACAAAACCCAACCCAAACATCAACGAGACCCAGGATCAGTCCGAAAACTGGCCGCCTTCAATCGGAAGGGTGGCCGGAATGAAATCGGAATGACTGGCCGGCTTCAAATCGGAATCGGTGGCCGGCTTCATCGGAATACGCACAATCAGGCGTGGCGGCATCACAGAAGGGCTCAGACCCGTCTGACGGCCCACTATCGAACGCTGGTCGCGCGAGGCAAGCGAACGACGGTGGTCCGCCGCAAGATCTGAGCGAACCGGACTTTGCGTTGATCGCCTGCCCGGGAGGTGAAGCGCAAGGCGTGATGCTGACGCTGTTGTGGCAGGAGTATCGCGCCGGCCACGCCTACAGCTTTTTCTGCGAGCACTTCGCCGCTTTCGAGCGCCGGACGAGCGCCACATTGCGCGGTCGGCATGCAGCGGGCGCGGTGATGCCGGGCAGACGGTGCCGGTGCTGGGTTCGGCCATGATGCCGTTCACAGCGTCGTTGTGAGTGACGATCGCCTCGACCGAGAGCTGGCCGCGGCGCCAGAGCACCGTTGCCCTTTCTAGTCCTCCTTGAGGAGATAAAAAGCATCGTTGATCACAAACCCGTCGAGGCCTGCTGCCCGGGCATAAGCTAGCAAATCGCTTGCACGATTGATGAAGCCGGTACCTTTGAAGTTCAAGGAGGTGTTGCAAAGAACGCCAATGCCAGTTTTCGCTTTGAAGGAAGTGAGCAATTGAAACAGGCATACGTTTTGATTCTGCGAAACGGTTTGGGCCCGTGCTGTGCCGTCAACATGGGTGACGGCTCTCAATCGGCTATCAAGAACCTTCTGAAACAGAAGCATGTAGGGCGACGGGCGAGCTAGATCGAAGTGGAGCGCGACGTCCTCTTCCAGGCAAACCGGCGCGATCGGGCGAAAAGCCTCCCGGTTCTTGATACGGTTTAGCCGCTCATGGGTTCCCTTTGAGAAGGGCGCGGCGAAAATTGACCGGTTGCCGAGCGCCCGTGGCCCTATTTCGCAATTCCCCTGTACCCAGCCGATCACCTTGTCGCTTAGCAACGCCGAAGTCACTTGCTCGTAGTCGAGTGGATGGACCTCGAGTCCGTTTAGGTCCATCTCGTCAAATATGAACGGCTGGCCGGAATAGACGTTCCACTTGATCTTCGCATGGCCTGTGAAATGCCGCATCGCGTCCACTGCGGTCCCGATCGCTGAGCCCGTGTCATTTGTGCACGGCGGAATGAAAACATCGGAAAAGAGGTTCGTCTCGATCCATCGGCGGTTCCACTCGCAATTCAATCCGCACCCGCCGGCAATAAGCAGCGGAAAACCCTTTGTCAGGTTCTTCTTCGCGAAAGCGTGGAACGAATCGAAGATGGCGTCCGAAACTCGCCTGGCAAGATTCGTGAACTTCTGATGGGTTACGCCAATATTGTAGTAGGGTGAATCCCGTAGATCCTCCTTGGGCATCGGGTACAGATCGCTAGGAAGCAGGAAGTCCATTAGCGCCTGCTCGTCGTGGTCGGCCGATCTGGTCTCCCCGTAGGCGGTAAGCGCCATTACTTTGCCGGCGTCTTCGATCCGCATTGATCCTGCGCTCGCATCTGCGAGCGCATAAAGGAAAGCGTATTTATGGCCGGGATACGCCATCACCTTTCCCCTATCCACGACGTTCAGGTGCTCATCGATTTCATAAAAATTGCCGAACCATCCTTCCCAGATCAGCACGTAACAGGGCATCCCGGCGGGGAATGGCGACATCCCGTAGCAGCTCCAGAGATGGGATCGCTCGTGCGTCGAGGAATAGAAATCCACCTTCCTGCCGAAGATGGTCCTCTCTCCGACAAGTTCCGACCCTGCGGCTATGCCGCCGTAGCCTGTCGCGTCGGAGACGTTGCGCGCTGACCCTGTCCTCCTCCACCCACCGAGAGCAATCACATCCGGAATCGCGTCTAGGCGTCCTACCGCTTCGAGGATAGTCGTCGAATTAACGGTCGAATATCTGGGAAAGCTGTCCTTCTCAGCCTCGTATGAATAAATCAGTTCGGCTGCTGATGCATCCAGTGCTGCAATTGTGCCATCATGGCCCGGTTTTAGCGACAATATTTTCATACTATACTCCACTGCCTGAAAACAGCAAATGCTGTAAGCGAAAGAGTATTCCTTTCTACCCGAGTTTACACCACTGGTACAATGATACAATTATGAAATTTAACGAAAACTATACGACGGTCATTTGCACTCTGTGACAGCCTATGAAAGATTGGATCGACCAACGATTGCCTGATGGGGGTAGGCGCCTGGGCAATGCAGGGCCGATGAATATGGGCACGGCACATTGGAAGGGTCATCGGGTAACGGGGGAGACCCGCTCGGCATTCAGGGCAGCGGCGGCCTAACGCAGTCGTCAGGGCGGCAGCACCGGTGGGGAGGACGCCATACGGAGGCTTGGTTTCATGGCAGGATCGTCGTTCCCCAGCAAGTAGTGTTGCTCGTATTTTTCACACTCCTGAAAAGCAAATTAGCAAATAATTAACACCATGTATCGCGCTGCTCGGTCCATATTCTGAAAGCGGTAAGAGAACTTCGACCGCCGATTCAGACCATACTCCTGAGAAAGCTCAATATGAAAACTGCTCGCATGTATGCGTTGACACCGACGCTTTCCGGTCTGCGCCGACCCTCGCGTTTTGGCGACGATAAAATGGCCGACGTAATCGCCAGGACATTTCACACATTTCCAGCAAATCCGGCAATCCGCACGAATGGGAGAGACGATATAACTTATAGCGAATTACAGGCGTCGAGCTCCAGTCTCAAGGGACAGTTCGAGGCCATGGGAGTTCGCCCCGGTGATGCCGTCATTGTTAAACTGCCCCGATCTGTCGAATTTGTGGCGGTCATTCTTGCCACTCAAATGTTGGGCGTTGCTTTCGTGCCTGCCGATCCTTCGGAGCCGGCCGAGCGACTGGAGAATATAATTTTCAAAACGAATGCCAGTGCCGTCGTGAGCTTTGATCGAAATGGTTCGCTTCGCGTCGAGCCAATTTCACGCGTGGGCACCAACTCTGGGTTCAAAAACATCTCTTATATCATGCACACCTCGGGGAGCACCGGAGTTCCGAAAGGCGTACCAGTGTCCCAGGCGGCTCTTCTGAATTTGGTCGACTGGTATATCGACATGATTGATTTCTCAGAAAAAGCAAGCATCGCGCAGCTTTCGCGGCCAGCATTCGATTTCTCGATCCCCGAGTTCTTCGTACCCTTTGCGACCGGTGGAACAATCGTTTTGCCCGCAACACAATTGGCAACGCAGCTCATCCAAACAATCGAGTTTCTAATTCAGAGCGGAACAAATGTCATTCAGATGGTTCCAACAATACTGCAGACATTCCTCGGAACTCTTGACCGTCTTCCATACCTGCTGAGGCAGTTCACTGAACTTAATTTTGTGGTCTGCGGGGGGGAGGCGCTGCCAGACTCACTTAGGCGACGGTTTTACTCAATGTTCCCCAACACGAAGCTAATAAACAGCTATGGGCCGACCGAATGCTGTGTTGCCGTCAATTACTACTATTGCCCTCGTGGCGAATTGGATCTCCCGATGTTCACCGGAAAACCGGTATGCAACATGGACTTCTTCGTTCTGGACGAGAATCTGTGCAACGTGGGATTTGAAGTCGAGGGGGAGCTCTGGATAGGAGGACTGCAGACGTCCGAAGGCTATGTGGCTGACCGACGTGAAACTGAACTGCACTTCGTTCCTCACATGACGGCGAAAGGCGAGCAAGTGCTGTACCGCACTGGTGATTATGTCGTGGCATCGGAAGAACATGGATTGCGGTCCATCCGAAGGATGGACGATCAGACCAAATATCGAGGAATGCGACTGGAAAAAGGGGAAATTACCAGTGCCATAGACCGGACGGGCCTGTGCGCGGATTCTGCAGTAGTTGTGGTAGATAGGGACGACGGGATGGGCCAGGACTTGGTCTGCATGGTGACGCCCGCGAGCGCCGACGTGGATGACCTTGCTCGAAGGCTGGCGGATGCGCTGCCGAGCGATCGGGCCCCAAAGCTCGTTGTGACTGTCGATGCGCTTCCTTTTACTGCCAATGGAAAACTTGACCATGTCGCCCTTCACAGAATTGCCAATGAGGCGCTTGGGACGAAAGTAAAGCGCGACGTAGCTCCCAGGGATCGGGCCGGGATGCCGTTGGACCTTTTGCTGGAAGCGGTGAACGCTGTCACGGGAAGGTCCGTTTTACCCAGTTCGAAAGCTTGGGAATGCAACATCGATTCACTGATGTTCCTCGAAGTACAGCTCAAGTTGGCCGAATGCGGTCTGATGTTCCGAACTGACGTCCTTGGAGAGCAAGATTTGTCGCTGGGGGAGTGGGCAAGTCGAATTGGAACGATCAACGGCAGTGGATCTCAAGGGATCGGCGCCGCGGGCAAGACCGGGCGGGCTGCCAAACTTCGGGGCGAGCTGGCCACAATTGTGGAACACATTGAAAGTCAGACCCCAGGCACGGTTGTGGTGCACTCATCGCTTGCAGCAATGAGGAATGTAACTGCGACCGAGGTTTCATCCATTCTGCTCGAGGCAATAGACCGTCTCGCGGCGTCAACCACGGTTATTCTGCCGTCGTTCACATTGAGCTATTGCGCCACGAAAAAATTTCATTTGACAGAGACGAAGTCCGAAACAGGTGTGCTGGCCGATCTTGTAATGCGGAGGCTCTCTGCCGGGCGTACAAAACATCCTGCTTATTCAATGGTCGTGACCGGTCCGAGAATGCGCGAACTGTGCGAAACGGAGTGGTGGAAATGCACCCCATTCGGTGACGACTCCATATTTGGGCTCATCAGCCGGGTTGGAGGGCTGATCATGGGTATCGGGACGGCGGTTGCTACGCATGTTCACCGCTGCGAAACGATGGCACGTGTGCCATATATGAAGACGATCGACATCGAAGGCATCGTTGACTTCGGAATGGGGCCGATTACCGCGTCATCGTCCGTGTACGTCCGTGATGTCGCCGGAAGGCCGGAGTTCAAGTTTCTCGAACGGAATGTAGCTCGCGACGTTCAGGAGCTGAAGGACGTTACGCGTGACTTCGCGCTGGCGGGAACCTACGCCAGGCTAATCAACGTAAATGACATGGAGACCGTGTTGGTTCGTGCAATGTGCCATGAACCCTATGGTTTTCTCGGTGAAGCGGCGCGGGAACAGGCAAAACGCGCATATCCATAACTCTAGACGTATAGGTCACTTTCTTGGAAAACAGCTGGAGGTTGAAATGGCGACGCGGATATTGGGTATGGTCGAGCTTGATCAAACGCGGTTGGCTGCCGATCTTGCAACCTTAGCGAAAGCAAATTTTCCAGCCACATATTCGGATTTCTCCTGCGGGAAGTGGGAGGCCTGCATGCTGCGCAACCAGTCGGGGGTGCAGGAGGAAGATAGTGTGGTCACCCACGGCACCCCAGCGGTAACAACGCCTCTGGGCCGATCTCTACCCTACTTGAACGAACTCCTGGACACATACTTTGACACTAGTTCCATGCGTTACGCCCGAATCGTACGTATATCCGAGAACTCGTGTATTATACCTCACCGTGATTACTTGGAACTGGAGGGGAACTTTGCAAGGGTTCATTTAGTTCTAGATACAAATGAAAGATGCGCGAACACGGAAAAGGATCGAATCTTTCACATGAGCCTGGGCGAGATATGGTTTCTCGATGCGAGTGTGCCGCACAGCGCTGGGTGCTTCTCACCAACGCCACGGGTGCACCTAATGGCCGACTTCGAGGGGACTCGCCTTCCCGAACAGATTGTGCGTAAAACCGAAGAGCCGGTGACGGGAAATGCTATGGTTGATACTCGAAAGGACTGGACAGATGAAACACTTGGTTGCGTACTGGGACTTTCTGAAATTATAAGCGAAGCCAATTACCGCGAGATCGTCGCTATTTTGGCAAAGATTCACTTCTTTTACAAAGTCGACTGCCAAGCTATGTATAGCTGGCTTAGGGAACTGTGTCGGCTTCGTGGTGACCCAGTGCTTATCGAGAAAACCGACAAACTTGAGCGATTTTATCTTGTTGATCGTGCACCTGGCGAGGTCATGGTTTATTAACGTCGCTGTGATTGAGCGGTCCCTCGTCGAGCATCTGGACCTGAGCTGGTTGTTGGGAAGCCAAGTATCTTCGCACTTTTGCCGGGTACACGGTGTCTACGCGGCTGACATTGCCTCTCGCCACCTAATGGAGGTTCGCCTGAGGTGGCCTGCTGTCGGTTGTTCGCACACCAGGTTAAG
>NZ_JBVVQW010000032.1:0-29610 GCF_055811655.1 Mesorhizobium sp. WSM4809 | reverse complement strand
TCTAATCAGTCCATTCTGTTACCTATCTATCCGGTTCGGACACCGGCACCTTCTCCCCGTCACTATACGGGGAGAAGTGCCCGGCAGGGCGATGAGGGGCAGCGCAAACCTGTGGCGATTGTCCTAGGCAACGCCGTTTCTCATTGCCATTTTGTTCCGTTGTATGAATCTGCTCCCTTGGAGCGGAGCGACTGATTCGATGCGTGAGATCATCTTCGACACGGAAACCACCGGCCTCGATTCGCGCGACGACCGCGTCATCGAGCTTGGCGGCGTCGAGCTGGTCAACCGCTTTCCGACCGGCAGGACCTTCCACCACTACATCAACCCGCAAGGCCGCGCGATCCACGCCGAGGCACAGGCCGTGCACGGCATCAGCGCGGCGGATCTCGCGGGCAAGCCAACCTTTGCCGAGATTGTGCAGGAGTGGCTGGACTTCACCGACGGCGCCAAGCTGGTCGCCCACAACGCCACTTTCGATGTCGGCTTCCTCAACGTCGAATTCGGCCGGCTTGGTCACCCGGTCATAGACAATGGTTTTGTCGTCGACACGCTGGCGCTGGCGCGCCGCAAGCACCCGATGGGCCCCAATTCGCTCGATGCGCTCTGCCGGCGCTACGGCATCGACAACACCAAGCGCACCAAGCACGGCGCCCTGCTCGATTCCGAATTGCTGGCCGAGGTCTATATCGAGCTGATCGGCGGCAAGCAGGCGGCCCTCATCCTCGACAGCGCCACCGCGCCGGCGCAAGGCGAGAATGTCCGCCAGATCGAAATCATCATCAGCCAGCGCCCGGCACCCCTGCCGCCGCGTGTCACCGAAGCCGAACGCGCCCTGCACGCCGGTATGGTCGGGACGCTTGGCGAAAAGGCGCTGTGGCTGAAGGTTGCGGTTGGCTGAGCAAGACGGAACAATGTCGTTCCGCAGCGATCCTTCACACCTCCCTCTGTCCTGCCAGCGTTTCCAAAACAAAAAACCCGGCGCGAGGCCGGGTTTTCAACAATTCGTGGCAGCCGAGCTCAGCTCAGCTCACCTTGACCTTTGACGCCTCGTCCTCGGCCAGCTTCTGCTGGAACATCTGGGCGAAGTCGATGGGGTCGAGCATCAGCGGCGGGAAGCCGCCATTGCGGGTTGCCTCGGCGATGATCTGGCGGGCGAACGGGAACAAAAGGCGCGGGCATTCGATGAACAGGATCGGCAGCATGTGCTCCTGCGGAAAACCTGCAATGGCGAACACACCGCCATAGACCAGCTCGACATTGAACAGCACTTCCTGGTCGAAGGACGCCTTGGCGTTCAGCGTCAGATTGACGTCGAATTGCTTGTCGGAGAGCGGGTTGGCGTTGACGTTGACGTTGATGGCGATGCCCGGCGCCTTGTCGCGGCCGCGCAGCGAATTGGGCGCGCCGGGGCTTTCGAAGGACAGGTCCTTCACATATTGCGCCAGAACGTTGAGCGACGGCTGCGCCGCATTGCCGTTTCCGTTGGCTGCGCCGACCGGCGCGTCATCTTTGCTGGCCATTAGCCTTGTCCTCTTGCCTGGGCAGCGTCGCTGACCGAATTGAAATCGGGCGTTCGCTACCATGGCGGGGATGACAAGACAAGGTTTGCCGCCTTGCTTCCGGGCTGCGGGATGGAGATGGGACGGCGCCCTAATCGTCCTTCAGGCGGCGCCACGGCGAGTTGTGATCCGGTCCGCGCTTCAGATCGTCCTCGCGCGAATAGTCGCCGTCTTCGAGGTCGATGACCCTGTCGCGCCGGCCACGAAAACCGCCGGTCGAGAAATCGGTGGCGACGACAATGCGGCCCTTGAACCGGCTCCAGGCAAAATCGCGCAATGGCGGCAGGAACAGCAGCAGGCCGATGATGTCTGATATGAAGCCGGGGATGATCAGGAGGATCGCCGCAACCACGATCATGGCGCCGTGCGCAAGGTGGCGGCTGGGGTTCTGGCCGGCGGCCATCTCGGTGCGGATGCGGGCCATCACACCAAAGCCCTGGTATCGGAGCAAAAGCACGCCGGCGATGCTTGAGGCCAGCACGAGGCCGACCGTCGCCAGCGCGCCGACCTCG
Source organism: Mesorhizobium sp. WSM4809 (assembly GCF_055811655.1). Classification (NCBI taxonomy): domain Bacteria; kingdom Pseudomonadati; phylum Pseudomonadota; class Alphaproteobacteria; order Hyphomicrobiales; family Phyllobacteriaceae; genus Mesorhizobium; species Mesorhizobium sp. WSM4809. The sequence continues at coordinate 27,536 of NZ_JBVVQW010000032.1, read as the reverse complement.
CGGCCGACGATGACGAAACCGGCGATTTCCAGCAGCGGAAGCGCGAGGAGAAAGAAGGGAAGCAGCGAAATGCGCAAGTCTTGCCAACCTTTTTCGATTGTTATGATCGTTTCGATTGTTTTGGCCGCCAGCGAGCAATCGCCGCTGGCACTGAGGCTGTTAGATAGGTATGCCTGCCTTTGATTTGAATGATTGCGCCTTGCGTTCTATATGCTTTGAATGTTGAACGCTATGCGACCGTGGCCATTGGGCCTGACGGTCCGGCCACAGGGCAGGGATTGATTGGCGGAAGATATGGGATTCTTCGACTTCGGCACGATTTTCTTCCTGATTGCGGCGGTGGTCATCTTTTTCCAGCTGCGCAATGTGCTGGGCCGCCGCACCGGCAGCGAACGGCCGCCCTTCGATCCCTATTCGGCGGCTCGCACCGGCGACAAGGATGCCGCCCAGAAATCCGAAAACGTCGTCTCGCTGCCGCGCAAGCGCGCGCCAGGCGAGCCGGCTCCAGACACCTATGCCGCGATCGACGCTTTCGCCAAGCCCGATACCGACCTCAACAAGGGCCTGCGCAGCATCAAGGACAATGATCTGTCCTTCGAGCCGAAGGGTTTCGTCGACGGCGCCAAGATGGCTTACGAGATGATCGTCATGGCCTATGCCGACGGCGATCGAAAAACGCTGAAGAACCTGTTGTCGCGCGAGGTCTATGACGGTTTTGTCGCCGCCATCGGCGATCGCGAGGCCAAGGCGGAAAAGATCCAGTCCTCCTTCGTCGGCATCGACAAGGCCGACATCGTCTCGGCCGAGATGAAGGGCGGCGAGGCGCATGTCACGCTGCGCATCATCAGCGAGCTGATTTCCGCGACCCGCGACAAGGCAGGCGCGGTCATCGACGGCGACCCGGAAACCGTCGCCGAGGTCAAGGATGTCTGGACCTTCGCGCGCGACACGCGCTCGCGCGATCCGAACTGGAAGCTCGTCGCCACCGAGGAAGAAGACTAGTTCGAAACACGCGGCGAGGCTCCGGTGTCGCTATCGCCTCTTTTTGTCGAGAAAGCCTTCGGCGACCTGCCCGGCTGGGACGATGACGACCATCTGGCGGCCTTCGCTGCCTTTCGCCGCTCGGCCTTCCATGTCCTGACCAAACCCTATCGCAGCGGTGCGCTCGGCGTCGACTTCCACGCTTTTGCCGATGCCTACGCGGAGGCGCGGACCGTTTCGCCGGCGAATCGGTCGCCGACCCGCGGGGAAGCCCGCGCCTTCTTCGAGCGTCATTTTGCCCCGGCGCTTATCCCTGCCGAAAATGCCGGCGCCGGGCTCGTCACCGGTTTCTATGAACCGCAAGTCGAGGCCTCACCGGTGCGCACGGACCGATTTTCGGTGCCGTTGCTGTCGCGCCCGGCCGATCTCGTCGATATCGACGACGGAAACCGCCCGCCCGGCCTGGATCCCTACCTCGCTTTCGCGCGCCAGACGCCGAACGGGCCGGTCGAGTATCCCGACCGTGGCGAGATCGAGCGCGGCGCGCTCGACGGCAAGGGCCTGGAAATCGCCTGGCTGGCCGACAAGGTCGATGCCTTCTTCATTCACGTGCAAGGTGCCGCACGCCTCGCCATGACCGACGGCCGGCTTGTCCGCGTCACCTATGCTGCCAAATCCGGCCAGCGCTTCACCGGGCCCGGCAAGATCCTGAGCGAGATTGGCGAGATCCCGCTGGCGGAGGTGACGATGCAGTCGATCCGCGCCTGGTTCAAGGCGCATCCGGACCGCGTCGACGAGATCCTGCGTCAGAACCGCTCCTACATCTTCTTTCGCGAGGCCGATGTCGAGGACGCGGCCCTTGGCCCGATCGCCGCCGCCAAGGTGCCGCTGACGCCGGGCCGCTCGATCGCCGTCGACCGCCTGCTGCATACATTCGGCACGCCCTTTTACATCGACGCGCCGACGCTCACTGCCTTCGACGCAAAACCGTTCCGCCGCCTGATGATCGCGCAGGACACCGGCTCGGCCATCACCGGACCGGCGCGGGGCGACCTGTTCGCCGGTTCGGGCGATGCCGCGGGCGAGATCGCCGGCGTGGTCCGCAATGCCGCGGATTTTTATGCGCTGGTGCCGCGCGCGCTCGTTGCGGGTGCGGTCCGATGACCCGGCGCCCGGACAAGCTCAGCGAGGACGACCGGGTTCTGTGGAACCTGGTGGCGCGCACGGCCAAGCCGCTGAAGGGCAAATTTGCCGTCGACGTCCCCGACATTGCCGCCGAGGCCAGGCCAAATCAGCCGCAGCCGGCGCTGGCCTCTGCCAACGCCGCAGGGACCGCAAAGCCGAAGGCTCAGCAAGTCACGCACCGCCTCGACGAGCCGACGCTGGACAAATTGTCGAAAGGCCGGCTGCCGATCGAGGGCCGTGTCGACCTGCACGGCATGACCCAGGACGAGGCTTATTCGCTGCTGTTTTCGTTCCTGCACCGGGCGCATGCCGGCGGCGTCCGCTATGTCCTGGTCATCACCGGCAAGGGCTCGTCCTCCGGCGGCGATGGCGTGTTGCGTCGCGCGGTACCGGCCTGGCTGTCGACGCCCGCCTTCCGGCCGCTCGTCTCCAGCCACGACCATGCCGCCCGCAACCATGGCGGTTCGGGTGCGCTCTATATCCGCCTGCGGCGGGCGCGCCTGTGAGGAGTTCTATCATGAGGGCGGGGACATGACCCCGTTCGGAGAGAAGCTGCGCACGCTACGAGGCGAACGCGGTGTCCGCCAGAAGGACATGGCGGCGGCGATCGGCGTCAGCGCCGCCTACCTGTCGGCGCTCGAACATGGCAGGCGCGGTGCCCCGACCTGGACGCTGATCCAGAAGATCATCGGCTATTTCAACATCATCTGGGACGACGCCGAGGAACTGGCGCGGCTGGCCGAAGCCTCGCACCCGCGTGTAAAAATCGACACGTCGGGTCTTTCCCCCGCTGCCACCGAGCTTGCCAATCTGCTGGCCGAAAACATCGAGAAACTCGACGAGGCCGAGCTTCGCCGCATCACTGCATCGATCCGCGCGGCGTTGAACCAGCGGCCGTAGCCGACGATCCGAGCGTGATGCAGGTTCGCCTGCCTCAGCAGGAAACTGCCCGCCGGCGGACCGCCAGCGGGCACAGTGGTGAGATCATTTCTTGCCGGCCGTGCCGCCATTTCCGCCCCGGCCGTGATCGCCATTGCCGCCATGGCCATTGTTTCCACCCCCCAGGCAGCCCGACGCCCCGGCATCACCGCAACAGCGGCCGGCCCAGAGGTCGTTGAGGTTGGTTTTGGAACAGCTGGCGGTCTGCTCGGCCATGGCGGATCCGGCCATGCTCGACACCGCGAGAGCGGCAAGAAGGGTGTTTCGCAGAAAAGCAGTCATCTGAAGTCTCCATGGTTGGTTTCGGTTACGGCTGTGTGTCGCAGGCCGGAGCGAAATGGTTCACGGAGAAATGCGAGATTATTAGAGGATGCGCGCGGCGCCGGGCCACGAGCGAGACGCTGGCGGGACAGCGCCCCCCTCTGCCCTGCCGGGCATCTCCCCCTCGTGGGCAGGGCTATCGGATATGGAACTCCTGAGATGTCTGCTTGGCACGGACCCCCACCCCTAACCCCTCCCCACAAGGGGGAGGGAGACTCCGGTCGGCGCTGACAACGGCAAACTGCCAATGTTTCAGACGCCAAAAGGATTGGATTGGAGTGCGCGGCAGCGTTCCCTCCCCCTTGTGGGGAGGGTTAGGGTGGGGTCCTTCTTCGCAAGAACCCATATGCGATAGCCCTGCCCGCAAGGGGGGAGATGGCGGCTTCGCGCCGGATCGCCTCTTCAACATTATTCAACGCAGGAAATTGGCGAAAGCGAAGGTAACATCCGATCTTCCCCCTTGAGGGGGAGATGTCCGGCAGGACAGAGGGGGGGCCAAGGATCGCCGATGCCGCCCTGTTCGCGCAGAAGCTACTGAACCGCGCCGACCAGAACCTGCTGGCCACCGCGGATCGAGACCCAGCGGCCGGTGTTGTCGATCGCCTGCCGCTTGAGGAAGCGGTAACCGGTCGCGTCCCATGGCTTGACCTTGTCGGTCAGATTGTCGAGCACATAGTCGCCCTCGTCGGTGCGCACCGTCAGCACGGCGTGGCCCTCGCCGTCGGGCTTGCGCACGACGGTGATCAGAAGATCGGCAAGCGATATGCTCATGCGCGAAAGCTGACGCCGCTTTTCCAGCACATAGTCCTCGCAATCGCCGACGCCATTGTCGGGATAGGCCCAGACCTCGTCCTTGCCGTAGATGTCCATGTCGCTCATAGGCTTGACGGCGGCATTGACCCTGGCGGTGACATTGAGGAGTTTGCGCATCAGCCCGTCGCTCATCGGAGCCGGCGCAAGATTGGTCGGGCGGATCGAGCACTCGCTCGGATGCAGCTTGCAGAAATCATAGTGGCCGATCGGCTGCGAGGTGAGACCCCCGGTCGCCATCGCTCCACCCGCCAAAGCCGGTGCCACCCAGCCCGCCGTCACTGCCAGCCCGGCCGCCACATACACGCGCAGCCGTTGCGCCATCGATGAGGAAATCATTGTCCCCGCTCACCCTTTGTTATTAACGAAAGGTTAAGGGGGATTTACAGTCCGTGTCAATTACGACGACGGTCGGATTGTCGGCATGGTTACCCGAGGGGCTGGACAGCGGCACTTGTGCAACAGAATCGGCCAGCCAGCCGGCTTTTACCGGTCAATCTCACGGTTTGTCGCCGTTAAGCTTGGTTCTATGCAGGTCATCGTCCAAAAATCCGCAATTTGGGCGACTTGCATTATCTCTTGGCGGCGCGGACCAGCTTCGGTTTCACCGCGACACGCTCCTGGCGGCCATAGCTGGTGATGAAGTCGACGATGCGCGGCACGATTTCGGAACGGAAGCGCGAACCGTTGAACACGCCGTAATGGCCAACCGCCGGCTGCATGTAGTGGGCATGCCGCTCAGCCGGGATATTGGGGCACAGATCATGCGCCGCCTTGGTCTGGCCAAGGCCCGATATGTCGTCGTTCTCGCCTTCGACCGTGAACAGCGCGACGTTGCGGATCGCCGACGGATCGATCCTGGTGCCGCGATGCGTCATCTCGCCCTTGGGCAAGGCCTGGCGAACGAAGACGGTGTCGACGGTCTGCAGATAAAACTCCGCCGTCAGGTCCATGACAGCCAGATACTCGTCGTAGAAATCGCGGTGCTTCTCGGCATTGTCGCCATCATGCTTCACCAGATGCATGAAGAAGTCCTTGTGGGCGATGATGTGGCGGTCGAGGTTCATGCTCATGAAGCCGGACAGCTGCAGGAAACCGGGATAGACCTCGCGGCCGAAGCCCGGCACCGGCCAAGGCGCATGCATCACGACATTGTCGCGGAACCAGTCGATGCCCTTTTCCTGCGCCAGCAGATTGACCGCAGTCGGGTTGCTGCGGGTGTCGATCGGGCCGCCCATCAAGGTCATGGTCGAGGGCACGAAGGGGTCGCCCTTCGTTTCCATCAGCGCCACGGCGGCCAACACCGGCACGGAAGGCTGGCACACCGCCATCACATGCGTGTCCGGCCCCAGCGTGTGCAGCATGTCGATGACGTAGTCGATGTAGTCGTCGAGATCGAATTGGCCGTCGGCAAGCGGCACCATGCGGGCATCGACCCAGTCGGTGATGTGCACGTCGGCATAGGGCAGCATCGCTTCGACCGTGCCGCGCAGCAGCGTCGCATAATGGCCCGACATCGGCGCCACGATCAGAAGCTTCGGATCGGGCTTGCGCCCGGCGGGCACGGCACGCTCGAAGCGGACGAGATTGCAGAACGGCTTCGACCAGACGGTCTTCTCGGCGACCTCGACGCTCTTCCAGTCGACCACGGTCTTGCTCAGGCTGAAGGCCGGCTTGCCGTAGCGGCGCGTGGTGCGCTCGAACAGTTCGGCCGTCGCCGCGATCGAACGGCCCCATTGCGTGTGGGAAAACGGATTGAGCGGATTGGAATAGAACACCCGCACCGCGTCGGCATAGAGGCGCGCGGGCTGCAAGGCGGCGTGGTTCATTTCATAGAGCTGGTAGAACATCGAGAACCCCGCTGCTGCCTGCGACCGAAGGGACGACGAGCAGCGCCGAGCCCTAGATGTCTCGCGGGGAAGTTAACAACTAATTGCTGCGATGCAATACTTCACGCTGCGTGACCAATGCATCTTTGGTTCAAGGCCATGGAAATCGGGGGCGAACGGCCCCAGCCGGCTCAGTGTGCGGCTGCGAAATGTGTAGGCAGTGTGTCCGGCCCTTTTGCCGGACACAGGGAGCTCTAGACGCGCGCCATGCACACGGAAGTATGGCCGGAGCCGATGAAGCCGAGCTGGCCGGCGGCACCCTTCGACAGGTCGAGCACGCGCCCCTTGATGAACGGACCGCGATCGTTGATGCGCACGACGACGCTGCGGCCGTTGTTCTTGTTGGTCACCTTGAGCTTGGTGCCGAAAGGCAAGGTGCGATGCGCGGCGGTCAGCGCCGACGGGTTCATGCGCTCGCCCGAGGCGGTCTTGGAGTGCAGGGCATACCACGAGGCGCGGCCGCACTGGGCGGCGGCGGTCGCCGAAGAAGCGCCGACCATCAGGCCAGCAGCGATCGTTACCGCGACAAGCGCGGTCTGTTTTGGGTTCTTCATATTTGGGGGATGGCTCCGTTTTTGACAGACCCCAGCCGTTAGGTGCCAAATAAGGCGCGAAATGCGGCAGTCATCTGGCGGTTCCGTGGCAATGGCACACGTTTGGAGTCGCTGGGTAACAGTCTGTCAGGGATTTTCCGGCACGCGATGGTCAATCAATGATGATCTTTGTGCTGCGGTCAGACGTCCGTTTGACAAGATCGAACATTAATATCCAAGTAGAGACCGGCATGGTCGGGCCACTTCCTTCGGCTCTTTTATCGCTGCCCCGATGCTCCAACCAATCGACTTCCAAAGCGAGATCCGGCAATGAGGCTGACCAAAAATCTTCTGGCGTTGATTGCCCTTGCCATCGGCGCGCTGTGGTCGCTGCAAGGCGTCGGCGTGGTCGGCGGCAGCTTCATGACCGGCCAGTCGCAATGGCTGTATATCGGTGTCGTCACCATGCTGGTCGGGCTGGGGGGATTGGTGTGGGCGAACCGTTCTCGAGGGTGAGCTTCGAAGAAAGGTCGACCCCCACTCCGCCAATTGCGGCGCCGCCCCCAACAAACCTACCCGAACAGCCGATCCAGGATCTTGCCCTCCAGCCGGGCCAACTCCACCGAACCGCGCCGGCGCGGCCGTTCGACCGGGACATCCAGATCAAGCGCGATCCGGCCTTCGCTGATCACCACGACCCGATCGGCCAGCGCCACTGCCTCGGCGACATCATGCGTGACCAGCACGGCGGTGAACTTCTGCGCGAGCCAGATTCGTTCCAGAAGCTGCTGCATCTCGATGCGGGTCAGGGCGTCGAGTGCGCCGAGCGGCTCGTCGAGAGCCAGGATCTGCGGGTGGCCGACCAGCGCGCGGGCCAACGCCACGCGCTGCTTCTGACCTCCCGACAGCACCGAAGGCCATTCGTCGGAACGGTCGGCAAGCCCGACCTCGCCTAGAATGTCGAGCGCGCGTTGCCTTGCCTCCGCGCCGGAAGCAATCCCGGTCAGCCCGACCTCGACGTTTTTCACCACGCTGGCCCAAGGCAGGAGCCGTGGCTCCTGGAACATGAAGCGCGTGCGGCTGTGTCCTTCCTCTTCGACGCCGAATGTCAGCGATCCCGATGTCGGCCGGTCGAGCCCGGCCAGAAGCCGCAAAAGCGTGCTCTTGCCGCAGCCGCTCTTGCCGATGACGGCAAGGAACTGTCCGGCCGGCACGTCCAGGTCGATGCCGTCGAGCACGGTCTTGTCGCCGAAGCGCTTGCCGGCTTGCCTGAAGGCAAAGGCCCGCTGCCCTTCGACGGAGCCGATCGGCCGCACCGGCGTGGCGACGAAGGAACGGGGTGCGGTCAGGCTGGCGGCGGTCATGGGCAATCTCTCATCCGTTCTGGAAGGCCGGATGCCAGCCGAGCGACAGCCGCTCGAGCAGGCGGGCGAGGCTGTCGGCGAGCTTGCCGAGCAGCGCGTAGATCAGGATCGACAGCACGACGACGTCGATCAGCAGGAATTCGCGCGCCTGCATGGCCATGTAGCCGAGGCCCGAACTGGCCGAAATGGTTTCGGCGACGATCAGCGTCAGCCACATGATGCCCAGGGCATAGCGCAGGCCGACGAAGATCGCCGGCAGCGCACCGGGCAGGATGACGCGGAAGAACAGGGCGCGCCGGTCCATGCCGTAGACGCGGCCCATCTCGACCAGTTGCGGGTCGACGCTCTGGATGCCGAGCAGCGTGTTGACGTAGATCGGAAAGAACACGCCGAGCGCCACCAGGAACAGTTTGGCTTCCTCGTCGATGCCGAACCACAGGATGACCAGCGGGATCAGCGCCAGGTGCGGGATGTTGCGGATCATCTGCAGCGTCGTGTCGGTCAGGCCGCGGCTGAGCGTCGACAGCCCGTTGGCAAGGCCAAGCGCAAAGCCGATCGAGCCGCCGATGGCGAAGCCGGCAAGGGCGCGCGCGGTCGAAACGCCGATGTTGCGGACCAGTTCGCCCGACAGCGTCAGCCGCCAGAAGGCCTCGGCGACCGCACTTGGCGCCGGCAGCACGTTGGCGGGCATGACGCCCGCGCGGCTGGCAATCTCCCAGCCGGCAATAACCAGCGCCGGGAGCAACCAGCCGATGGCATTGCTATGCAGGCGCGTGGCAAAGCTCATGACGAAGCCTGCAGGCGGTTGGCGCCATGGAAGCCGACCGAGAATTCGTTGGCGATGTTCTCATGCGCCCGCTGCCGCCTGGTGCCGAGCCCGAGTTTCGGGAACAGAAGCTCGGCGACGCGGTACGCTTCCTCGAGATGCGGATAGCCCGAGCCGATGATGGTATCGATGCCGATCGCCTGGTATTCGCGGATGCGCTCGGTGATCTGTTCCGGCGTGCCGACCAGCGCCGTGCCGGCGCCGCCGCGCACCAGCCCGACACCGGCCCACAGATTGGGCGAGACGACCAGCCTGTCACGGCGTCCGCCATGCAATTGCGCCATACGGCGCTGGCCGACCGAATCCATCTGGTTGAGGAAGCGCGCCTGCGCATTTTCGATCTGGGCGTCGGTGACATGGCTGATCAGCCGGTCGGCGGCGCGCCAGGCTTCGTCCTCGGTCTCGCGAACGATGAAATGCAGCCTGATGCCGAAGCGCAGTTTTCTGCCGCGCAGTGCCGCTTTTGCGCGCGCCGCGGCCAGCTTCTCGGCAACCTGCGCCGGCGGTTCGCCCCAGGTCAGATACATGTCAACGAGGTCGGCGGCGAGGTCCTGGCCTGCGTCCGACGACCCGCCGAAATAGAGCGGCGGCCGCTCCTGGTGCGGCAGAAGGTCGAGGCGGCCATTCTCGACGCGGTAATATTTGCCGTCGAAATTGACCCGCTCGCCGGACACCAGGCCGCGCCAGATGGTCAGGAACTCATGCGCCTGGGCATAGCGCTCGTCATGCGGCAGGAAGACGCCGTCGCCGGCGAGCTCGGTCGGGTTGCCGCCGACCACGACATTGAGCAGCAGGCGGCCATTGCTCAAGCGATCGAGGGCGGCGGTCTGGCGCGCGGCGAAAGTCGGCAGCGTGACGCCCGGCCGCAGCGCAACGAGAAACTTCAGCTTTTCGGTCAGCGTCGCGAGACCTGTCGCGGTGATCCAGGAATCCTCGCAGTTCTGACCCGTGGGCAGCAGCACGCCGGGAAAGCCGAGCCGGTCGACCGCTTGCGCGATCTCCTTGAAGTAGCCGAATTCGGGCGGTCGCTGCTGCTCCTCGGAACCGAGATAAGAACCGTCGCCATGCGTCGGGATGAACCAGAAGAAATCGAGCGGTGCGGGGCTGGCAGGCGCGGTCATGTCTGGCACAGTCACGGGCGGATCTCCTGTAGATATGGGTGCAAACGCAAATGGCGCCGGGCGTACTCACCCGGCGCCGTCAGGGGACAAGTTAGTTGCCGGGTGCCGTCCACACCGCGTCGGAGATGCGGACCGCTTTCGGGATCAGCCCGAGCTTGTAGAAGCGGTCGGCGGTGGCCTGCTGGCCGGCGATGATCTCGTCGGTGATCGGAAAGATGCCGAACTTGGTGCGGTTGGCGGCGATGATCTGCGCGTCGAGCGGCACACCGGTCACCTCATGCAGCGCCGCGGCCACCTTGTCGCGGTTCTGGTCGGCCCATTTCGCCGCCTCGCCAAGCGCCGATATCGTGGTTGTGATGGTTTCGGGGTGCGCCTTGGCGAAATCCTTGTTGGCGAGGAAATAGGTGTTGACCTTGAGCACCTCGCTGGAGCGGGCCAGCACACGCGGCTGGTAGCGGGTTTCGGCGATGGCGAAGAACGGATCCCAAACGCTCCAGGCATCGATCTGGTCGCTGGCGAAGGCTGCGGCCGCATCCGCCGGGCTGAGATAGACCGGCGTGATCTGGTCGAAGGCAATGCCAGCCTTTTCCAGTGCGGCGACAAGCAGATTATGCGCGCTGGTGCCCTTGCCGACACCGACGCGCTTGCCCTTGAGATCGGCGACGGACTGGATCGGCGACGCCGGCTTGACGAAGATCGCCTCGCCCTCGCCGTTCGACGGCAGCGCTGCCGCATAGACGATGTTGGCGCCGGCCGACTGGCCGAAGATCGGCGGTGCGTCGCCGGTCCAGCCGACATCGATGGCGCCGACATTGAGCGCCTCCACGAGCGGCGGACCGGCGGTGAACTCGACCCATTTGACCGTCACGCCCTTGTCTTCAAGGGCCTTTTCGATCACCTGCTGCTGCCTGGCGATCACCGGCAGGCCGGTCTTCTGATAGCCGATGCTGAGCTGCTTCAGCTCCTGCGCTGTGGCGCCGGATGACACGGCAACCGTCGCCGCCAGCAGGCCGATGCCGAAAACACGTCTCGTTAGATTGAACATTGATCCCTCTCCTTCGCTGCGGATCGGCGCCGGAAATGGCCTCGCCGGTTGGAAGATGGATCAGGCTAGGTAGTTCTATAAAGTTAGTAGAGGAATGATTTTGCGAGTTCGTTGCGAACGGCGGAAATATTTTCTGCAGCGACCCTTCCTTCGTCATCCTAGGGCGGAGCAAGGAGCGAAGCGACGCGGCGCAGACCCTAGGATCCATGCCGTGACGTTTGCCTTAGAACGCTACGGATCAGAATGGCGCTTGTCCGCGCACCGAGGCTTGTTACCCTGAAACCATGACCGGCTACGTCTACATGACCGCGAGTCAGAAGCGCGGTACGATCTACATCGGCGTCACCAACGATCTCGGCCGCCGCATGCCGGAGCACAAATCCGGTGAGGGCTCGCGCTTCACCAGTCGCTACGGCGTGCAACGCCTTGTCTGGTACGAGGAGTATTTCGACATCACCGATGCCATCCAGCGCGAGAAGTCACTGAAGCGCTGGCCACGTCAATGGAAGATCGATTGATCGAAAAAGCCAATCCAGAGTGGTTCGAGCTCTTTCGTGGAACCGGCTGGTAGGCGCTCGGTTTCTTTCACCGCCGGAGCATAACATCACCGTCGCGGCATGGATCCTAGGGTCTGCGCGCGTCGCTTCGCTCCTTGCTTCGCCCTAGGATGACGAAACCAGGGTTAGGCCGTCTTCGTGACATGAATCGTGCGCCACCCCCTTCACTGCGACCAATACTGCCAAGCCCAGTAAAAACTCTCGTCGCGCGGCAGGCGGTCGCGCTCGGCGTCCCAGCGGACCGGCGTTGGCGATTTCGGTTGCTGTTCTGGCGGCTGGCTTTCCCTGGTCCAGGCGAGAAGCCAGTTACCGGCTTGGGCGAACAGCACGGCGGTGGAATGGGTCATCGTCATTCTCTCCTGCTCCTCTGGGCTCGGATCATTCGCGTCCCGCCCACGGGACGAGCACGCGCTCGATCCTGCGGATGGTGAATTCGAGCACGAAGGCGATGGCCGCGATCACCAATATGCCCATCACCACCACGTCGGTGACGAGGAACTGGGCGGCCGACTGGATCATGAAGCCAAGCCCGCGTGTCGCCGCCACCAGTTCGGCCGCCACCAGCGTCGACCAGCCGGCGCCGAGCGCGATGCGCAGACCGGTCAGGATCGACGGCAACGCGCTGGGCAGGATGACGTGGCGGACCACTTGGCGCTGGGTAGCGCCCAGCGAGCGCGCCGCGTTGATGCGTTCCTGCGAGACGCCGCGAACGCCGGACGCGGTCGACAGCGCCACCGGCGCCAGCATGGCAATGGCGATCACCAGGATCTTCGACGGCTCGCCGATGCCGAACCAGATGATGACCAGCGGCAGGTAGGCGAGCGGCGGGATCGGCCGCAGGAATTCCAGCAGCGGATCGAAGATGCCGCGCCCGATGGTGCTGATGCCGATGGCGAGACCAACCGGCACGCCAATGGCAAGGGCGGCGACCAGCGCGGCGAATACCCGGCCCAGGCTGGCGACGGCATGCTGCAGCAGCGTAGCATCGACGAAGCCGTCACGGGCGACGGTGATGAACTTGTTCCACACGGCGGCAGGCGATGGCAGAAACACTGGCGACACCAGTTGCAGGCGGGCCGACAGCGCCCACAGCGCCAGCACCATCAGGATGGTCACCGCGCTGACCGCGCGCGCCGAAACGCCTTTGCGTTTCGGGCTGGGCCGCGACCACGGCACCGACAGGCCATCGGCCTCGTCGATCTTGTGTCCCGCCCGCTCGGTGTAGGAGGTAACGGTCATGCCGCCTCTCCTTCGAAGATCGCGTCGGTCAATTCGCCACGCGCCACCGCAAAAGCCGGATCGGCCTTGATGGTGCGGATGGCTTCGCCCGATGCGTAGCGCCTGGAGAAGCCGGGTTCAAAAGTCCGCACCACGCGGCCGGGACCGGGCGCCAGCACGACGATGGGGTGGCCAGCACCAGCGCCTCCTCGATGCCGTGCGTCACCATCAGCACGCCGACCTCGCTTGCCGTCCACAAATCGAGCAGCGTCGTCTGCATGCGCTCGCGCGTCAGCGCATCGAGCGCGCCGAGCGGTTCGTCGAGCAGCAGGAATTCCGGTTCGGCGGCGAGCGCCCGGGCCAGGCCGACACGCTGCCGCATGCCGCCGGAAAGCTCCCAGATGCGCTTGTCGCCGGCGTCGGTGAGCTTCACCAGCGCCAGCAACTCATCGGCGCGCTGGGCCCGCTCTGCGGGCCTGACGCCGCGCAGCCTGAGCGCGAAGGCGACGTTTTCGCGCGCCGTCAGCCATGGGAACAGCGCGTCGTTCTGGAACACCACCGCCCGGTCCGAACCAGGTGCTGTGATCGGCTTGCCGTTGATGGAGGCGCGCCCGGGTGCCGGCGCGACAAGGCCGGCGGCGACGTTGAGCAGCGAGGTCTTGCCGCAGCCGGACCGGCCGACCAGCACGACGAAATCGCCCTTGGCGACATCGATCGACACAAGCTCGACGGCAGGCTCCGCCTGGCCGTCATAGTGGATCGAGACCTTGTCCAGTACGAGATGGGGGTCCAGTACGAGATGGGGGTCGAGCACGAGATGCGGCATGGATGCCTCGCAATTTCGTTGAAATCCGACGGCCCCGGCGCTCGTCAGCGGTTCCGGGGCAGTCAGCACGCGGCGTCAGGGAAGAAGCGCGCGGGCCGGGTTCAGAGCAATTCCAGGAAAAGTGTGAAGCGGTTTTCCGTCCGGAATTGCGTTGAGCGAGTACTAGTTCGAGGCAAGCGCCTCTGTGACGTATTTCGACGACACGTATTTCGAATAGTCCGGCAGCACGGCGTCGATCTTGCCTTGCTCCTTGAGGAAGGCGGATGTCGCTTCCACCGCCTTGACCGTGCCGCCGCCGAGGAATTTGTCGGAGGCCTGCTCTTCCAGCGTCGGGAAGACATAGCCCTTGAGCAGCTGCGGCACTTCTTCCAGCTTGGCGCCGGTGAGTTTGGCGATCGCGGCCGCCTGCGGCGACGACACCGACCACGCGTCGGGCTTGGCCAGGAACTCGGCATAGGCGGCGCCCGTCACCTTGACGAAGTCGCGCACCGCTTCCGGGTTCTTTTCGGCGAAGTCGGTGCGCACGATCCAGGCGTCGAAGGTTGGCGCGCCCCAGGCGGCGACCTGCGAGGAATCCACCACCACCTTGCCCGTCGTCTTGATCTGGCCGAGCGCCGGATCCCAGACATAAGCCGCGTCGATGTCGCCACGCGAGAAAGCGGCGGCGATTTCCGGTGGCCTGAGATTGAGGATCACGACCGACTTCGGATCCACGCCCTCATGCTTCAACGCGGCGAGCAGGCTGTAATGCGTCGTCGAGACGAACGGCACGGCGACCTTCTTGCCGGCGAGGTCGGCGACTTTCTCGATGCCGGCGCCGTTGCGCGCCACCAGCGCCTCGGATTCGCCGATCAGGCCGACTATAAAGATGGTCTGGATCGGCAATTCGCGGCTAGCCGCCGCCGCCAGCGGGCTCGAGCCGACATAGCCGATATCGACCGAGCCGGAAGCGACTGCGGCGATGACATCGGCGCCGGAATCGAATTTGCGCCAGTCGATTACTGCCTTCGTCTCCTTTTCATAGGCGCCGTCGGCCTGCGGCACTTTCGAAGGCTCGACCACCGTTTGATAGCCGATGGTGATTTTGAGGTCGTCGGCATGGGCCGGGCCGAGGAAGGCCGCGCCGGCAAGCGCCGCCGACGAGAGGAGAACAATGCGTCGCGAAATGGTGAACATGAAGGGCTCCTGAAAAGAGAAAAATCGGAATGCCCCATGATAGTCCGCTAATTCTATTAGGTTTGTAGAGTTAAATCCTTCCAACCGAGACGGGCTTGTTAGAAAAAAGCTGTCGGTGACGGAGCACCCGAGCGCATATGGCGGCTGCAACCGCCATCATCGCCCCGATGACAAATCGCATACGAACAAGAATGGCGCTCCGCGAGCCTCCCGGCTTCGTCATCCTATGGTCTGCGCGACGGAGCTTCGCTCCTGCTCCGCCCGTGAATGACGAAGTTAGGTACGCTTCGGTACTCAACTCTGTGCCGTTCACGCACGAATGATAGGTTCTTACCCAGGCCAATATCAGGCAAATCCATACCTCAAACAACGGCCCATTTAGAAAACCTATCCCGCGTGTTCGAGGGTAAGTATAGTAATCTTATCGACATTGAGACTGGAGGCGACGATGAGCAGTCACCATATCGCGACGATCGCGCCCTCAAAGTCGTGCGCTTTTGTGTCCCTGTGGGCACAAAGGCTGGCCAAAGTGGCCGGCGCGGCTTGAAAACAAAGCAAAATCAGCAGTTCTCGGCTTGTACATCATGTCACTAGAATTTATGTGTCATGCGGGCTTGGACGCGGCGGCAACGCCCGCCAGGCGTTTTGCAACCGATGGTTCCATGCCGTCGCATGCCAGAGAAATTTTGATTTCATGCTCACGAAAAAGGGTAAGTACGGCCTCAAGGCGCTTGTCCACCTCGCGCGATTGCCGGCCGGACAGCTCGCCTTCGTCAACGACATTGCCACCGGCAACAACATCCCGAAGAAATTTCTCGACGCCATCCTGGGCGAGTTGCGCAACGCCGGCTTCGTCCAGAGCCGCAAGGGCAAGGATGGCGGCTACCGCCTGGCGCGCGCTGCCGACGAAATCAAGGTCGGCCATGTCGTGCGCGTCCTCGACGGTCCGCTGGCGCCGATCCCCTGCGCCAGCCGCACCCAGTACCAGCGCTGTGAAGATTGCAACGAGGCGACATGCCAAGTCCGATATCTAATGCTCGAGGTCCGGCAGGCGATCGCCGAGGTGCTCGATCAGCGCAGCCTCGCCGAAATGCGCGATATCTCTCTCGACGACCCGCCGGTTGCGAGGGACATCGGCGATCTGCCGCTCGCGGTGAAGGTCCAGGCCTGACACTGGCGTTGCGCAGAGCGAAGGCACGCCTATGACCGGGCGCGCCAACTCCATCATCATTGTCGGCGGCGGCGCCAGCGGCGTCGTGCTGGCCGCACATCTCCTGAAGTCGCCCAATCCCGACCTGCGCGTCACGCTGATCGAAAGGCGCCCGCATTTCGGCCAGGGCATCGCCTATTCGACGCTGCTGTCGGCGCATGTCTTGAATGTCAGTGCCGCCGGCATGAGCGCCTATGCCGACGATCCCGGTAATTTCTGGCGCTGGCTGCAGGAGCGCGGCCTGGCAACGGCCGAGCAGGCACCCTTCTATGCGCCGCGCAGCATCTATGCCCGTTACCTCGGCGAGTTGCTCGACGAGCTGCAGGCGCGCGAAAAGCAGACCGGGCGGCTTCGGTTGATCCGCGAGGAAAGCCTCTCGATCACGCCCACCGCATCCGGTGTCGAAGTGGCGCTGGCCAACGGCACCAGCGTCGTTGCGCATCTCGCCGTGCTGGCCACCGGCCACGACGAGGAGCCGGCGCAAGGCCATGCCATCAGGATGGGATCGGAAGCCGATACAGCACTTCCGACCGACGCCGGCGTCATGGTGCTGGGCACCGGCCTGAGCATGGTCGATGCCTTCCTGGCGCTGGAACAGCGCGGCCATCGCGGCGACATCATAGCTGTGTCGCGGCGCGGCCTGTTGCCCTCGCCGCATCGCAAGGGCAATCCGATCAAGCTCGACGTCGCCGACATTCCGCTCGGCACGCAGCTCTCCTATTTCGTCGGCTGGTTCCGCGACCTGATCAAGGAAAACCAGAAGGCCGGCATCGACTGGCGCGACGTCGTCGACGGCCTGCGGCCGTTCAACCAGAAGATCTGGCAGAACTGGCCGGCTTCCGCCAAGCGCCGCTTCGTCGAGCACACCAAGGCCTGGTGGGACATCCACCGCCATCGCATGGCGCCCGAGGTCTACGCCCGTGTCACCGAAGCCGTGCAATCCGGCCGCATCCGCCTGGTCGCCGGCCGCGTCGTCGACATCGCGCGCAACGGCGAATTCACCGTCCAGGTCCAGTCGCGCCACACGCAGCGTCTCGAGACCTTCGAGGTCGCCCGCATCTACGATTGCTCTGGTATCGTCAGGGACATCTCGACCTCATCGAACAGCGTCGTGCGCTCGCTGGTCGACCGCGGCCTGGCACGGCCGGATCCGCTGCGCATCGGCCTCGATGTATCGGCCAAATGCGAGATCATCGCCGGCGACGGAACCATCTCGGCCAAGATCCTCGCCGTCGGCCCGCTGACGCGCGGCACCTTCTTCGAGATCGACGCCATTCCCGATATCCGCGTGCAGTGTGCGAGGCTGAGCAAGCAGCTGCTCGGCTGAGAGCTCCGCGCAAATCCCAACGCCGTCGTCATCCTAGGGCGGAGCAGGAGCGAAGCGACGTCGCGGAGACCCTAGGATCCATGCCGCGACCTGCGAGCTTTGCGGCGGTGCAAACCTGTCGATGCAGCCGGATGCTTCCAAATTAATTCTGCACCGCTGCATTCTTCGACCAATGTCACGGCATGGATCCTAGGGTCTACACTCCGCTTCGCGTCGCTTCGCCCTAGGATGACGAACGCGCGGAGGGTTCGCCTGACTTCGAAGCGACTCTCGCCAACGCAAACCCGGAATTTCATTCCACATCTGGCCGGTTGATTGGCACGATCTATCTTCTTTCCGACTGCAAAGGGCTGGAAAAGAGGATACGCTGCCGCCCTGCCTAGAGGCGGTCGCTTGGTCATGGAGCATCGATATGAGCGAGCATGAGATCGCCGCAGCCGACGAATTATCCCGCCTGCGTCCGCCCTACAAATCGGTGCTCGACCTGATCGGCCAGACGCCGGTTGTCGAGCTGACCAAATTCGATACCGGCAAATGCCGGCTGTTCATCAAGCTTGAAAGCCAGAACCCCGGCGGCTCGATCAAGGACCGCATCGCGCTGTCGATGATCGCCGCGGCTGAAAAGCAGGGCAAGCTCCGGCGCGGCGGCACCATCGTCGAGGCGACCGCCGGCAATACCGGCCTCGGCCTTGCCCAGGTCGGCATCCCCAAGGGCTACCGCATCGTGCTGGTCGTGCCAGACAAGATGTCGCGCGAAAAGATCCAGCATCTGCGCGCGCTCGGCGCCGAAGTGCGCATGACGCGCTCCGACGTCGGCAAGGGCCATGCCGAATATTACCAGGACATGGCCGAGAAGATCGCGGCGGAAACGCCCGGCGCCTTCTATGCCAACCAGTTCGCCAACCCGGCCAATCCGCTGGCGCATGAAACCACCACCGGCCCGGAGATCTTTTCGCAGCTCGACGGTGACGTGGATGCGGTGGTCGTCGGCGTCGGCTCCGGCGGCACGCTGACCGGACTTGGCCGCTACTTCGCGAAAGTGTCGCCGAAGACCGAAATGGTGCTGGCCGATCCGGTCGGCTCGGTGCTGGCGCCGCTGATCAAGACCGGCAAGATGGAAGAGGCCGGCAGCTGGACCGTCGAAGGCATCGGCGAGGATTTCGTGCCGCCCAACGCCGATCTGTCGCTGGTCAAGAAGGCCTATTCCATCCCCGACAAGCAGAGCATGCTGGCGGTGCGCGACCTCTTGTCGAAGGAAGGCATCCTCGCCGGCTCGTCGTCGGGCACGCTTTTGTCGGCGGCGCTGCGCTATTGCCGCGAGCAGACGGTGCCGAAACGCGTCGTCACCTTCGTCTGCGACAGCGGCAACAAATATCTGTCGAAAGTGTTCGACGATTTCTGGCTGGCCGAGCAGGGTCTGGCCGAGCACGAGCAGCATGGCGATCTGCGCGACCTGGTGATGCGCTCGCACCGCACCGGCGACACCGTCTATGTCGGCCCGGACGAAAGCCTGCTCAACGCCTATGGCCGCATGCGCCGTTCCGATGTCTCGCAGCTGCCGGTGCTCGACAATGGCAAGCTCGTCGGCATCGTCGACGAAAGCGACATCCTGGCCAAGGTCGACGGCCCCTATGACGGCCGCTGGGAGCGCTTCAACGGCCCGGTGCGCACGGCGATGACCTCCAATCTGCACACGCTACAGGCCAGCCAGACGCTGGATGCGCTGCTGCCGGTGTTCGACCGCAACGAGGTCGCCATCATCTTCGACGGCGACGAGTTCGTCGGCCTGATTACCCGCATCGACCTGATCAACCATCTGAGGCGCGCACGATGACCGCTGAAACACCACCACCGGGCAAGAACCGTCTGGCTTTCTCGACGCGCACCATCCATGGCGGCCAGAGCCACGACCCGCTGACCGGCGCGGTGATGGTGCCGATCTACGCCACCTCGACCTTTGCCCAGCAGTCGCCCGGCGTGCACAAGGGCTTTGAATATGCCCGCAGCCAGAACCCGACGCGCTTTGCCTTCGAGCGCGCCGTGGCCGACCTCGAAAGCGGTTCGGCCGCCTTTGCCTTCGCGTCCGGCCTGGCGGCGATCGCCACCGTGCTGGAGTTGCTCGATTCCGGCGCCCACATCGTCGCCACCGACGACATCTATGGCGGCTCGTTCCGGCTGATGGAGCGGGTGCGCAAACGCTCGGCCAATCTGCAGGTCTCGTTCGTCGACTTCACCGACCTGGCCGCCGTGGAAGCCGCGATCCGGCCCGAGACGAAAATGCTGTGGGTCGAAACGCCGACCAACCCGCTGTTGCGCATCGTCGACCTCGAAGGCGTCGCGGCACTTGCCAGGCGCAAGGGGATTCTGACGGTCGCCGACAACACGTTCTGCAGCCCTTATATTCAACGCCCGCTGGAGCTCGGCATCGACATCGTGGTGCACTCGACGACCAAATATCTCAACGGCCATTCCGACATGGTCGGCGGCGTCGCCGTGGTCGGCGACAACAAGGATCTCGCCGCCCAGCTGAAATTCCTGCAGAACGCCATCGGCGCCATTTCGGGCCCGTTCGACAGCTTTCTGGCGCTGCGCGGGCTGAAGACGCTGGCGCTGCGCGTGGAGCGTCATTCCGCCAACGGGCTGAAGATTGCGCAGTGGCTGGAAGCGCGCCGCGACATCCGCCGCGTCATCTATCCCGGCCTCGCCAGCCACCCGCAGCACGCCGTCGCCGTCCAGCAGATGCACGCCTTCGGCGGCATGATCACGGCCGTGCTCGACCGCGACCTTGCCGGCACCAAAAAGTTCCTCGAACGCACGCAACTGTTCACGCTGGCCGAAAGCCTCGGCGGCGTGGAGAGCCTGATCGAGCATCCGGCACTGATGACGCATGGCTCCATTCCGGCGGAGAAACGGGCCGAGATCGGTATATCGGATTCGCTGGTAAGATTGTCGGCGGGGATCGAGGATGGAGATGATCTGATCGCGGATTTGGAGCAGGCGCTGGGGGGATAGACCCTCAAATCGCCAAAATCGGCGCCGCCCCTCATTGCCCTGCCGGGCATTTCTCCCCGTATAGCGACGGGAAGAAAGACGCTAACCGCGGCCGCCGGTGATTGGCGTAAGCGCCGATAACAGCGTCCCTCGCCCCGTTTACGGGGAGAGGATGCCGGCAGGCAGGTGAGGGGCGGCGCTGACGTTCCAGGTTCAAGCATCAGCCCAATTGACGCCGCACCCCATCTGCCCGAAGTCTAGCGCCCATGGCCACACACGCCCCACCCAAACCCACCGACACCCCTCTCACCTTCGCGGTGCTGGTCTTCCCCGGCTTTCCGATGATGGCGTTCAGCTCGGTCATTGAGCCACTGCGTGCCGTCAATGTCCTGGCGAAAAGAGAATGCTATCGCTGGATCATCGTCGGTGGCACGAAAGGCTCGGTCGAGGCCTCGAACGGCGTCGTCATCCAGCCGGGTTTTTACGCCGAGGATGCGCCGAAGGTCGATCGCATCGTCGTCTGCTCGGGCGGCGATGCCGATCATCTCGTCGCCGAGGACGCGGCACACTGGATCCGCAAGAGCCTGCGCAACGGCGCCCATATCGGCGCGGTGGCGGATGCGGCGTTCTTCCTCGCCCGCGCCGGCCTGCTCGACGGTCATGCCTGCACCTTGCACTGGACCAGCCAGGCCGCCTTCACCGAAGCCTTCCCCAACATCGAGCTCAGGCGTGACCTCTATGTCATCGACCGCAAGCGCTTCACCTCGGCCGGCGGCGTCGGCAGCCTCGACATGATGCTGGAGATCATCACCCGCGACTATGGTGCCGAGCTCGCCGCCGGCGTCGCCGAATGGTTCGTGCACAGCCAGTTGCGTTCCAGCATCGACCGCAAGATGATGCCGCTGCGGCTGCGCACCGGGGTCCAGAACGAGCTGGTGCTGTCGGCCATCGCCATCATGGAGGACGCGGTCGAGGAGCGGCTCGGCATGGCCGAGCTGACCGCAAAGCTCGGCGTGTCGACCGACAAGCTCGAACGCTCCTTCCGCTCCGAACTCGCCATCTCGCCCAATGGCTATTACCGGCGGCTGAGGCTGAAACGTGCCGCCGACCTGTTGGCGCATTCGACGCTCGCCGTGCGCGACGTGGCGCTGGCGTGTGGGTTTGCATCGATGTCGAGTTTTGCCCGGGCGTTTCGGGAAGAGCACGGGCATCCGCCGAAACTGGCGAGACGGCATTAGGGCGCTTGCTGACGGGTGAGACGTTGGCGGGACAGCGCCCCCCTCTGTCCTGCCGGACATCTCCCCCTCAAGGGGGGAGATCGGACTGCATCTCTGCTTTCGCTAATCTCAGATGTTGAAGAAAAGAACGGCGGCATCGAAACTGCCAATCTCCCCCCTTGAGGGGGAGATGCCCGGCAGGGCAGAGGGGGGCGCGAAGGATCGCGACGTAACCGATTAGCCAGCGGCATCCCGCACAACACACGCGGTTTTCCGCACAATTCTCCCGCCTCTCCTGCGCCATGCTCCGACCTCGCAACCCAGCCAAGGCCGTACCCCCAATGAGCATCGTCGTTTTCGACCCCGACAGCACGCAGGACGTGGACTTCAAGGACCGCATGCGCCACCCGGCCGCGGCCGATCCGGCCGGCGGCATGTGGCTGTCGGACACCGAGCCGTCCTTCATCGATGCCGATGCCCTGCGCAAGGGCCGGCTGGCCAAGCTGCGCGGCTGGATGCGCGACGCCGGCTATGGCGGCGTCGTGTTGTTCGACCCCTACAACCAGCGCTACGCCACCGGTTCGCGCAACATGTTCGGCTATTTCCTGCGCAACTCGACCCGCTATTTCTTTATCCCGACCGAAGGGCCGATCGTGCTGTTCGAATACCCGCAGAGCTATCATGTCTCGATGGTGCTCGACACGATCGACGAGGCGCGGCCTTCCAAGCTGGTCTGGTCGTCGGTGTCGGGTCGCGACGACGAGACCGCCGGTCCCTTCGCCGACGAGATCGCCGAGCTTCTGAAGCAGCATGGCGGTGGCTCGATGAAGCTCGGCCTCGACCGCTGCAGCCATCTGCAGGCGCTGGCGCTTGAAAAGCGCGGCTGCGAGGTTCGCGACTGCCAGGGCGAGATCCTGGCGGTGCGCGCGGTCAAGACGCCCGAGGAAGTCAAATGCCTGCAGGTGTCGATGGCCGGCGCCGAGGCCGCCGTCTATGCGGTGCGCGAGGCGATCAAGCCCGGCGTCTCCGAAAACGAACTGTTCGCCATCATGTATGGCGAGGTCATCCGCCAGGGCGGCGAGTTCATCGAGACGCGGCTGCTGACATCGGGCCAGCGTACCAATCCGTGGTTCAACGAGGCCAGCGGCCGCAAGATCCGGCCCGGCGAACTCTTGGCGCTCGATACCGACACGATCGGCTGCTACGGCTATTATTCGGATTTCTCGCGCACCTTCCGCTGCGGGCCGGGCAAGCCGACGCCTTACCAGAAGTCGCTCTACCGCATGGCGCACGACCAGGTTCAGCACAACATTTCGATCGTCAAACCCGGCATGGCGTTCCGCGAGATTGCCGAGAAGGCGTGGAAAATCCCGGACCGTTTCGTAGACCAGCGCTACACCTCGGTCATGCACGGCGTCGGCATGCATGGCGAAACGCCGTTCATCGCGCATGCCATGGATTACGAGACCTATGGCCGCGACGGCCATATCGTGCCAGGCATGGTGGTGAGCGTGGAAAGCTATATTGGCGAAAAGGGCGGCCGCGAGGGCGTCAAGCTGGAGGACGAGATCCTGATCACCGAGACGGGTACAGAGCTTCTGTCGCGCTTTCCTTATGAGGACGAGTTTCTGGAGACGCAGGTTTGAGGGCGGTTTCGTACACCGGCGCCGGATCGCGAGCCTTCGCTGCTGTCGCAGCCTTCCATCGCTTCGTCATCCTAGGGCGGAGCAAGGAGCGCAGCGACGCGGCGCAGACCCCTGGAGCTGCTTCGCAGCCCAAGGGATCCATGCCGCGACCTCTATGCACCGCAACGGTACAAGTTCTGCACCGCTGCACCATTCGATCAACGTCACGGCATGGATCCTCGGGTCTCCGCGACGGAGCTTCGCTCCTGCTCCGCCCGTGGATGACGAAGGTTGGGAGGCGCCGGCCAATCACCGCTGCTTGCGCCAGCTCGCTAAACAGAGCGGTGTCGCCCGCCCACAACCAAGGCGCATCCGCATGAAAACCCCCATCGCCATCGAACCCGGCACCGTGGCCGCGATCTTCATCGACCTGCAGGAAGAGCACCGGCAGGACCCCCGCTACCTGGTCGAGGGCTTTAGCAGCATCCTCGCCAACGTCCAGCGCTTGCAGGCGGCGGCGCGGGGCAACCATGTGCCGCTTTACCACTGGGCCTACATCGTCGATCTCGACAGCCAGGACCGGCCGTTTCATCCGCTCGGTGCGGACGGCAAGTCGGCCTTCTCCGACAAGAGCGATCCGCTGACCGAGATCTGCCGTGAGGTGGCGCCGATCAACGGCGAGGCGCTGCTGATCAAGGCCGAGGCCAGCGCCTTCCGCACCGGGCCGGCGGCGCGCGACATCAAGTCTTCAGGCATCGACTGGCTGGTCATATCAGGCGTCTGGACCGAGGCCTGTATCGACGCGACGGTCAAGGATGCGGTGGCCAAAGGCTTTCGCGTGCTTCTGGTCAAGGATGCCTGCGGCAGCGGCAGCGCCGCCATGCACCAGACCGGCATCCTCAACCTCGCCAACCGGCTCTATGGCGGCGCCGTCACCGATACCAATGGCGCCTGCCGGCTGCTGGCCGGCGAGACCGTCACCGCCTGGCAGGTCGAAGGCTCGGTGCCGCTGCGCTTCTCCTTCGACAACGCGGCCGCGCTTTACGCCGATCTATGACGCGCGGCCCCTACGAAACACGGCTCGGCCCGGCCCTTTGGGCCTATATCGACGCCGTCAACGCCTGGTATCCGCCCGAAATCCTCGGCCTGCCGATCGACAAGCAGCGCGCCGTCTATGACCGTATGAGCCGCGCCTTCCACCAGGGCCGCCCGCCCGACGTGAAGGCCAGCGACGGCCTGATCGCCGCCGCCGGCCGCGACATCCCGATCCGCCGTTACCGGCTTGCGGGCAAGGCCGCCCAGGCGATGGTGATCTACTACCACGGCGGCGGCTTCATCCTCGGCGGGCTGGAAAGCCATGACGACATCTGCGCCGAGCTCTGCGCCGGCACCGGTTTCGACGTGCTGTCGGTCGACTACCGGCTGGCGCCGGAGCACGTCCACCCCGCAGCCTTCGACGATGCCGTCACCGCCTTCGAATGGGCGGCAGCGACATCAGGCCTGCCGCTGGTCCTGTGTGGCGAAAGCGCTGGCGGCAATCTCGCCGCCGCCGTGGCGCAGGCGACGCGCCGCCATATCAGAGCTGCGGTCGGGCAAGTGCTGATCTATCCCGAACTCGGTGGCGACGATACCGCCGGTTCCTATATCGAGCACGCCCACGCGCCGCTGCTGTCGGTGGCCGACATCGCCTTCTACCGCGACGTCCGCTCGGCCTGGCGGCAATCGCCCGACGACCCGACCTTCTCGCCGCTGCGCGACACCGATTTCTCCGGCCTGCCGCCGACGGTGATCGTCACGGCGCAATGCGATCCGCTGTCGTCGGATGGCGAGACCTACCGCGACCGCATTGTGGCCGCCGGCGGCAAGGCCTGGTGGCACGAGGAGCCGAGGCTGGTGCACAGCTTCCTGCGCGCCCGAACGTCGCTGCCGGCAGCGGCGGCGGCGTTTGCGCGGATTGTTGGTGCGGTCGGCGCGCTGGGCCGAGGTGAGTGGCCGACGGTGGAACGCTAATCTCCCCCCTTGAGGGGGAGATGTCGCCGAAGGCGACAGAGAGGGGGTCGTCGCGCGTAGAGCGCTAGCATCATCTTTTTTAAAGTAGGAGGTCGCGTCCCGTTTAAAGTAGGAGGTCGCGTCCCGTCGTGCCGACCCCCTCTGGCCTGCCGGCCATCTCCCCCTCAAGGAGGGAGATTGGCGCCGCGCCGTTGGCGCATCTGCTCGCAGCGCGGCTGCAAAGCATAAGCGCACTGCCGACTCCCCCTGCGGAACCCCGCACAATCACTGCGGAAAACCGAACACTCCCCAGCGTCACCCGGCCCTATCATTACCCTCAGGCATGGCGCCCCGGCGGTCGCGTCCGCCCCCGCGTCTGTCGATCGGCCGGGGCGATTTTTCTGTGCATGCCGTTGTCCCAAAACCGCTGGGCACTTTTGGGCGGCATGCATCAACAACAGGGGAACGACGATGAAATTCATGCTGACCGACCGCAAACTCCACCCGCAAGCCAAACCCGTCGCCGATGATTTCAGGACCGGCGGCATCAACCGCCGCGAATATCTGGCGCTCATGGCCGGCCTCGGTGTCAGTGCCGCCGGCGCGTTTGCGCTGGGCGGGCTCGCCCCCACCCCTGCCCGCGCGGCAGAACCGAAGAAGGGCGGCGTCCTGCGCGTCGCCATGAACGTCAAGGGCTTCAAGGACCCGCGCACCTTCGACGGCGTCGAAATGTCCAATGTCGCCCGCCACTGCAACGAATATCTGGTGCGCTGGAACACCGACTTCTCCTTCGAGCCCTGGCTGCTCGAAAGCTGGGAGGCGAGCGACGACGCCAGGACCCTCACCCTGCATGTGCGCAAGGGCATCTCCTGGTCGAACGGCGATGCCTTCAACGCCGACGACGTCATCCACAACCTCACCCGCTGGTGCGATGCCTCGGTGCCCGGCAATTCGGTCGCCGCGCGCATGGGCGCGCTGGTCAATGCCGACACCAAGAAGGTCGTCGACGGCGGCATCGCCAAGGTCGACGACTTCACCATCAAGCTCAATCTGCCCAAGTCAGACATCTCGCTGATCGCCGGCATGGCCGACTATCCGGCGCTGATCATGCACCGCTCCTATGAGGGCGATGGCGACCCCATGAAGGCGCTTGCCATCACCACCGGCCCCTGCGAGCTGGTCAGCTGGGATGCCGAGACGGGCGCCGAGGTGAAGCGCAAGGAAAAACCCTGGTGGAAGGGCGAATTCCATCTCGACGGCATCAAATGGGTCGACTACGGCTCCGACCCCAACGCCATGCTGTCGGCCTTCGAATCCGGCGAGATTGACACCGACCACGAGACCGCTTCCGACGCCGTCTCGCAGACCGAGCAGATGGGGCTGATGAATTCCGAGATCGCCACCGGCTCGACCATCGTCGCCCGCTTCAATGTCGCCAACGCGCCCTATGACGACGTCAAGGTGCGCCGCGCCGCCCAGCTCGCCGTCGACAATTCCGCCGTGCTGGCGCTCGGCCTCGGCGGCCGCGGCAAGCCCGCCGACAACCACCATGTCGGCCCCATGCACCCCGAATATGCCGATATCGGCCCGGCCAGGCGCGACGTCGAGCAGTCGAAGAAGCTGCTCGCCGAGGCCGGCAGGGCCGACCACGAATTCGAGCTCATCTCCGTCGACGTCGAATGGCAAAAGAGCACCGGCGACGCCATCGGCGCGCAGATGCGCGAGGCCGGCCTCAAGATCAAGCGCACCGTGCTGCCGGCCGCCACCTTCTGGAACGACTGGAGCAAATATCCCTTCTCCTGCACCGAATGGCTCGGCCGCCCGCTCGGCGTCCAGGTGCTGGCGCTGGCGTATAAATCGGGCGCCGCCTGGAACGAAAGCGCCTACGCCAACCCCGAATTCGACACGCTGCTCGACAAGGCGCTGGCGACGCCGGACGCCAAGGCGCGCAAGGAGATCATGGGCAAGATCGAGCAGAATCTGCGCGATAGCGGCATCATCATCCAACCTTACTGGCGCTCGGTCTACCGGACGTACCGCAAGGGCGTCGAAGGCTGCGAACAGCACCAGGCGCTGGAGCAGCATTTCGAGAAGGTTTGGATTGAGGGGTGAGGCGTCGACCGTGACGCGTTGAAGGGACTTAAAGCCGAGGTCAGCGCCGCCCCTCATTGCCCTGCCGGGCATTTCTCCCCGTATAGTGACGGGGAGAAAGACGCTGGCCGCAACGCCGACGCTTTTTCTGCACCGTTTGCGATTGGCGAAAGCCAAGACGACAGCGCCCCTCTCCCCGTCTCTATACGGGGAGAGGATGCCGGTGTCCGAACCGGATAGATAGGTAACAGAATGGACTGATTAGATGGGTGACAGTTTTCTTGTCCGCCGGGAG
>NZ_JBVVQW010000031.1:0-32091 GCF_055811655.1 Mesorhizobium sp. WSM4809 | reverse complement strand
CCGGTCCTCCCGGCGGACAAGAAAACTGTCACCCATCTAATCAGTCCATTCTGTTACCTATCTATCCGGTTCGGACAAGGCCTCTTTCTCCCCGTCACTATACGGGGAGAAATGCCCGGCAGGGCAATGAGGGGCAGCACAAGCCTCACTTTCATATTCGCCAAGGCGCCTTACGGCGCCTTGATCTCCATCATGCCGGTGGCGGTGCGGGCCGAATATTGCGGCCGGTACATGTCCTCCACCGTTGCCGCCGGGTGCGCATAGGTACCAGGCGTCACCGCGCGCACGACATAGGCGAGCGTCAGATTGTGGTCATGATCGCCGTCGGCCGGGTTGAACGCCGCGACGAAACGGTCGTCGCGGAATTCGAGATGCGCGGCATCGGTCTGCGCCAGCCACGAGAAGTTCGTCAACTGGGCGCTGGAGACCAGGCCGGGATTGTCGATCTCGAAGCCGGCCGGCAACAGGTCGGTGACCAGCAGGCGCGACGGCCATTTGTTCTGCTCGTTGACCTTGAGCACGACGACATAGCGTTCGTTCTGCGTCGCCTCGGTGACATTGGCCTCGGTGCCGTCGAGCTTGTAGTAGGTGCGGTTGATGGTGAAGCCGTCGCCGCCGGCCGGCAAGGGCTGGACCGGCGACGCCACGGTGGTGACGACGGCCTGCAGCGGGGTCTTGCCGGTGTTGGCGATGGTCAGCGGGCTGTCGGCCAGGTCAGAGCCTTCCACCTGGTTGGAGTAGCCGCCGGAATGCGCCGCGCCATTGACGGCCAGCGTGATCGTATCATTGCCCTCCTTCAGCGCGCGGGCCGCCAGCAGCATCCAGGATTCGTCCTGGGTGGTGGTCCAGCGGGCTTCCGCGCGTTCCCTGGTCACCAGCTTGATCAGTTCCGGCACGATTGTCGGCACCGGCTTCGATTCCGCCGCCAGCGCCAGCATCGCCGCGCCATCACGCAGCCGCGAACCGTAGTCGGAGCGGTAGTAGTCGTAGTCGGTGGTCGACTTTGCCAACTGCAAGGCGGTCTTGAAGGTGGCTTCGGCGCGCGGTGTATCGCCGTAGAGCGCCAGGCTTGCCGCCAGCTGGGCAACGGCCATCGGGCTTGAGAAAGCTTCGAGTTGGGTATCCGCATAGTAGCGCAGGTCGCCGATCGAGGCCTTCTTGTTGCGGGCCAGAACGTAGAGGGCGTAGGCGATCTCGCTGCCACGGTCCTGGACGCTCTGGTCGTAGCCGAGCGAGTTCTGCAAATTGCTCAGCGCCTGGTTCATGGCCAGGCTCGGCACGTCGTATTTCTGCTCGCGCGCCCTGGTCAGGAAGTCGGTGACATAGGAATCAAGCCACAGATCGCCGGAGCCCGGACCCCACAGGCCGAAGCTGCCGCCCGAGGCCTGATAGCTCAGAACCTTATAGATGGCGTCCTGGATGCGGCCATGGATATCGGGATCGCTGGCCATGCCGACGCCGGAAGCCAACTCATTGACGTAGAGAAGCGGCATGGCGCGGCTGGTGGTCTGCTCGGCGCAACCATAGGGGTAGCGGTCGAGCGTCATCAGCAGCGACGGCACGTCGAAGGCGGCGGCCTGCGAAACGCCGACACTGACGGAGGCGCCGTTGAGCAGGCTGGCTGCCAGCAGTTCCTTGTCGACGCGCAGCGCGCCGCCATTGCCCTTGAGGTCGACCACCAGCCGGGTGGTCACCGGCAATTGCGCCGGGCGCACCGGCACATAGAGCGTCTGCTCGACCCTGGTGCCGTCGGCATGGGCAAGCTTGATGGTGAGCGAGGCATTGCCGGCCGTCTGAGCGACCAGCGGCACGGTCAGCGTCTGGCGCTTGCCCTGGGCGAGCGTCAGCTTCTGGGGCAGGGGCTTGTCGCCGGTCGACAGGTCACCCGTTGTTTCGATCGAGAACGCATAGTCGCCGGCCGGACCATCGGTGTCGGCGACGTCTAGGCGCATGACGGCGGCGTCACCAGGCGCCAAGAAGCGTGGCAGGCCAGCGGTGATCACGATGGGATCGCGCACGATGACATCGGACTGGGCGTGGCCGACCGCATCCTTGGTCCAGGCGACGGCCATGACGCGCACGGTGCCGTTGAACTGCGGGATGTCGAAGTCGACGCGCGCCTTGCCGTCGGCATCGAGTTCGACGATGCCGGAGAAGAAGGCGACCAGTTTTTCGGTCGGCGGGTTGCCTTGCGCCTGCATGTTGGCGCCGTCGCCGCCGGTCCGGAGCTTGCCGGTATTGCCGAGCGAGCCATCGATCAGGCGGCCGTATATGTCGCGGATTTCCATGCCCAGCATGCGCTGGCCGAAGAACCAGTTCTCCGGATCCGGCGCCTTGTAGTTGGTCAGGTTGAGGATGCCGACATCGACGGCGGCAACCATGACGTAGGCATTGCTTCCCGGCTGCACGCCGGCGACCGAAACCGGGATCGACAGCTGCTGGCGCGGCATGGTCTTGTCCGGCGGCGTCAAGGTGATGGCGAGCTTCTTCGAGCCCGGATCGACCTTCAGCCATTTCACGCCGATGGCGCGGGCCGGCATGCGCGTTTCCTGCGCATCGCCCGGCCTGAAAAGCGTTGCCGTGACATAGGCACCGGCACCCCAATCGTCGCCGACCGGTATGTCGACCGTGCTGCCGCCGGCCGGCACGGATGCCGTGACGGTCTTCAACAGTTTGTCGGAACCGATGTTGATGAGAAGTTCGCCGGCAAAATGCGGCGAGACTTTCAGCTTGGCCACTTCGCCGGCGGCATAATTGTCCTTGTCGAGGGCGATTTCGAGGCCGTCAGGCGTTTCGGTGGTGGTCGAGGAGACATACCAGCCGGCATCGAACTCGTAGCTTGTCGCCGGTCCCTCGGGATCCGATGTTTCGACCTCGAGGCGATACTGACCCCAATCGACCGGCACGGAGACCGTCGCGTCGCCGTCGGCGCTGAGGTCGACCTGACCGTTGGCGATCGACTTGGTGAAGGTGACCGGCTCGTAGTTCCAGGAATTGTTGGAGCGGTACCACTGGTAATTGCGTTCGACCTTGACCAGCGTCCACTGCGCGCCTTTCAGCGCCTCGCGCTTGCCGTCGGGATCGACGGCGATCAGGCTGAACTTGGCGGTGCCGCCCTGGGGCACTTCATTGTCCGCGAAATCCGGACGGATGCCGATCATATGGCCTTGCGGGCGGATGCCGATGTTGAGCGAACGCTCGATGGCGCGGCCGCCGGTTTCGCGCATCCTCACCGTCACCTTGGCGTCGACCAGCTTGGTGGTCGAGGGCAGTTGGTCGACGGAGACCGGGAAGGTCACCTTGCCGTCATCGCCAACCACCGGCAGACCGGCGAGGGGGGTGACCGTGGGTTCGGCCGACTGCTCGTCGGCAAGACCGAATGAAAAGCCCTGGAAACGGTCCCAGTGGCGCGACGTCGACAGCGTCAACTCGCCTTCCAGCGCCAGGCCCGCCGCCGGCGCGCCATAGAGGAAGCGGCCGTCAATGTCGATGTTGGCGGTTTCGCCCTGGGCGATTTCCTGCTTGTCGGCCTTCATATCGAATTCGATGCGATCCGGCACGAAATCCTCGACCAGGAACATCTGGCTGGCCACCGCCGGCTGCTTGGGATCGGTGTAGATCGACACCGACCAGGTGCCTCGCATGGCGTTGGGTTCGAGCGGCAGGTCGACGGCATGGCCACCGGCCGAAGCGCCGTCACTGACGATGCGGCGGCTTTCGACACCGTCGGGGCGCGAGAAGACGAAGGTCAGCGGCAGGTTCTCGACCGCCTTGGCGGCGCCGTCGCGGGCAAGGGCCGCGACATGGACATCCTCGCCGGCACGGTAGATGCCGCGTTCGGTCCAGGCATAGACGTCCAGGGCTCCTGGCGCCGCGCGCCCGGTGACGCCGCGGTCGGACAGATCGAAGCCGGCCCGGCCCATGTCGAGGAAGACGAAATCATTGTCGCCCTGCTTGGCCATCAGCACGGCCGGCACCATGCCGCCGTCGCCGCGCGTCAGGCCGGGGTTGAAGACGGCATGGCCATCGGCATCCGATGTCGCCGTGCCGAGAACCTCATTGTTCCTGGCAACCAGCGTCAGTTCGGCGCCGGCGATCGGCTTGGCGCTGCCCAGCGAACGGGCAAAGACATTCAACCCATCCTGGCCGGTATAAGTCGACAGGCCGATGTCGGAGACGACGAACCATTGCGTGGCCATCGAATTGTAGTCGTCGCTCTTGTCATTGACGGCCTGCGCGGTCAGCACATAGACGCCGGGCTTGCGCTGCGGCAGCGCCTCGTCAACCGGGAAGGAGGTGGTGACCTCCTTGTTGAGATCATTGGCGATGTCGAGCTGGCCTTGCCAGACCGGCGCGCCCATCTGCTCGGAAATGTTGGAGATGTCGTAGCCGTCGAGCTGGTGCAGGAACTGGTAGCCCGACAGAAGCTGGGCCAGCGAACGATCGCCGATGCGGTAGAGCTTCATTTCGGCGGCGTTCATGTTGACGGTGACGATCGGAATGCCGCGGCGCGCGCCGGCCGGCAGCACGAAGCTGTCACCGGTGAAGCGGGCGGACGGTGCGCGGTCCTGCACATAGATCGACAGCACCACCGGGGCCGCGGTCACCTCGCCGATTGCCGCCGGCAGGCCGGCGCGGAAAGTGACGTCGTAGTGCTGGCCATGCTCCAGTCCTTCGACGCAGATTTGCTTGTCCTTGGCCTCGACGCCCTTGGGCGGCGCGTTGTCGACGGTGACGAACTGCGCGTAGTCGACGCCGGTCTTGACCAGATCCTCGGAGAATTGCGCGCAAATGCGCGGCGCGCTGGTGTCGGCGTCGATGGTGTGGTCGATAACGCGGAAACCCTTGCGGGCCTTGAGATCGGCATAGTCGGCCTGGACCGCCGGCGAAGGGTTCAGGGCAAGGCTGGCTTCATAGGCCTGCAGCGCCGGCCGGTAGAGATCGCGCTTGTCGAGCCCGTTGCCGAGCAGCGCCAGCACTTCGGCGCGCGTCTTGGTGGTGCGCAGCAATTTATAGGCATTGAAAGCGGCCGACGTGCTGTTCGCCGGCAAAGTGGAGGCTTCGGAGGTGCTTGCTGCAGGCTGAACGGCCAGCGTTTCACGCGCCAGGTTAAGCCAGAGCTGGCCATCATCGGGCAGCACCGAGACCGCGGCCTCGTATTTCAGCATGGCGGAGCGGTGATCCCCGGTCAGCACGGCCTGTTCGGCGGCGTTCAGCAAGGCAGCCATGCCTTCGGTCGGCTTGTCATAGGCCGGGCCGAGCAGCTTGTTGCGGTATTGCTGGGCCTGATCGGCCATCCAGTTGGGGAAGAAAGCGAGTTCCGGCGGCGCGCCGATATCAGGATCGCCATCGATGTTGACGACCTTGCCCGCGACCGCGCCGTTGAAGGTTTTCAGCTGGTTGTAGTCGGATTTGAGGAAGCACCATTTGGCTTTTTTGTTGTAAGTGAAGGCGCGGCAGGCCGGGTCTCCCAGGCATGTCGTCTTGCACTGGTCGATTGTCACATTCTGGTCGGACCTGAGATCAAAGCCGAAATAATCGGAATTGTCCGTTGTCGCGATCCGCCGGGCCTCGGCCGCTTGCGCGGCGCTGCTCCAGGCCAGGACATTGGCCCAGGCGAGAAACAGAAGAATCAGGATAGACAGACCACGAGCCGCGCGCATTGCCATAACACCCCTCCAGACACAGCTGACGTCCGGGCATGATCAAGCTTCAGTCAGGCTTGTCAACACAAGGACGCGGCAGGGTTCCGCCTGCCAACGGTTTCCTTTCCGGCCGATCACCGGTAGTACCTCCATAGGACAGGGGATCACGCTTTCTTGCGGCGACGCAAAAGGTGTGAATTCCAAGCCCGCCCTATTTCAGACAATTGGATTGTGGCCCCTTTACGAGCGCTTCAGAACTTCATTCCAATTTTAGTTTTGTAAACTAGGTTGTCTTAATGCCGGCGCATGAAGAGCAGATGTCAGGAGGTCGCGCGCCAGGGCGTGCGCTTCCGCGCGCCCTGCTGTTGGCCATGATGTGCTCGACCGTGCTCGTCGCCGAATCGCGGCCGGCGGCCGCTTTCGAGCTTTTCGGCATCAAGCTGTGGGGGTCGTCCAGCGACGAGGATGCCGATATCGTCGATCCCCTGCGTTACGCCGTGACCATTTCCGCCCCCGACGCCGACAAGGATCTGGTCAAGAAGCTCGAAAATGCCTCTGCGCTGAAGAGTGACGAGGAGCGTCCGGTTTCCGGTTCGCTCGGACTGATGGCCAAGGCGCGCAGCGACCGCGAACAGCTTGTCGCCGCGCTCTATGCCGATGCCCGCTACGAAGGCGTCGTCACCGTCACCATCGACGGCAAGCCGCTCGACGATTTGCCGCCGGATGCCGAATTCAAGGGGCCGCAGCCGGTTCCCGTGGTCATCGACATTGCCAGCGGGCCGAAATTCACCTTGGGCAATATCCACCTTGAGGGCGACGCGGCAGGGCTGATGAGCGCCGATTACGGCTTGATATCAGGCGGCGATGCGGGATCCGGCGCTGTGCTCAAGGCCGAGGCGCTGATCGTGCGGACGCTGAAGGAGCAAGGCAGGCCGCTGGCAGAGGTGACGGACCGGCAGATCGTCGCCGACCACGCTACTTCGACGCTGGACGTGACGCTGACGGTCGCCGCTGGGCCGGTCGCCGGCTATGGCGACACAACGGTGGAAGGCACCGAAAAGGTCGACCGCGACTTCACCGAATACATGACCGGCCTCAAGCGCGGCCGGCAGTACTCGCCGCAAGAGATCGATGACGCGCGCGACCGGCTGCTGGCGCTCGAGGTCTTCAACAGTGTGACGTTCAAGGAAGCCGACACGCTCGATGCCGACGGCAACATTCCGATCGGCGTCCAGGTCAGCGAGCGCAAGCCACGCTATTTCGGCGTCGGCGGCACCTTCTCCAACACCGAGGGGCTGGGCCTGGAAGGTTATTGGGGCCACCGAAATTTGTTCGGCCGGGCCGAGAAGCTGCGCATCGACGGCAAGATCAGTGGCATCGGCAGCAATGATCTCGGCGAGCTCAACTACAATGCCGGCATCATGTTCGAAAAGCCGGGCGTGATCGGGCCGGCATCGAAGTTCTTCGCCGGCGTCAAGACGGTACTCGAACATCCTGACGCCTATGACCATTTCTCGGTCAAGGGCAGCACCGGGCTGTCCTACGAGCTGACCAAGAAGCAGACGGTTTCCGCCGAGGTGGCGCTCGACTATTCCCGCATCCACGACGCTTTCGGCAAGCACAAATACCTGATCGCCAGCATCCCGCTGCAATATGTCTATGACAACCGGGACAACCGGCTGAACCCGACAAGCGGCTTCCGGGTGCTGGCCTATGCCGAGCCCAGCTACGACATTTTGAGCGGTGCGGCGTTCCTGAAGCTGAGGGGCGAAGGGTCGGCCTATCAGTCGCTGGACTCGGCTTCGAAATTCGTGCTGGCCGAACGTGTCGCCATCGGTTCGATCGTCGGCACCAGCCTCGAACATGTGCCAGCCGACCGGCGCTTTTATTCCGGGGGCGGCGGTTCGGTGCGCGGCTATGCCTATCAGGGCATCGGACCCAAGGACTTCACCGGCCAGCCGATCGGCGGCCTCTCCTTCTTCGAAACCTCGGTCGAGATGCGCATCGCCATCACCGATACGATCGGCATCGTGCCGTTCGTCGACGCCGGCACCGTATCGACCAAATCGGCTCCCGATTTCTCCGATGTCAAGGTCGGCGCCGGCGTCGGCCTGCGCTATGTCACGCCGTTCGGGCCACTGCGCATCGATGCCGCCGTGCCGCTCAACCGCGATCCGGGCGACCCGCGTTTCGGCATCTATGCCGGCATCGGGCAGGCATTCTGAGCGATGAAAACAGTCTGGCGCATCCTCCGCATTGTCCTTTACACGCTGCTGATCGTGGTTGCGGGAGCGATCGGCGCGCTGGTGGTGCTGACCAAGACCGAGCGCGGCCGCGACAATCTCGCCGGCATCATTTCGCGGCTGGCTTCGAACGATGACCGCAAGATCACGGTCAGCGGCATAGACGGCATCTGGTCCGGGGCGCTCAGCGTCGACCATGTCGTGCTGGAGGACCGCGAGGGCGCCTGGCTGGTGGCGCGCAAGGTGGCCGTCGACTGGTCGCCGCTGGCGCTGCTGTCGAAAAACTTCAGCGCCGACCGTATCGCTGCCGAGCGTATCGAACTGGCGCGATTGCCGGTGACCAGCACGCAGCCAGCGCCGAGCGGGGGTACGACGACGCTGCCGGTTTCCATCGACATCAAGCAGATCGATCTGCCCGAGATCGCGCTTGGCCAGCAACTGGCCGGCAGCGGCGTCGCCGAGCTTGCGGCCAAGGGATCGGTCAAGGCCGATGCCGCGCCACTGGCGGTCGAGACGGTGCTCAACATCACCCGTCATGACGGCAAGCAAGGTAATGTCGACGCCAAGATCCACTTTGCGCCGGCAGACAACAGGCTCGATCTCGACCTGAAGGCCTCGGAGCCGGCAGGCGGTATCATCGCCAACCTGCTCAAGCTGCCCGACACGCCGCCGGTCGACATAGATGTCTCGGGCACCGGGCCGCTCGCCAACTGGAACGGCATCGGCACGTTCTCAGTCGACGGCAAGATCGTCACCCAGCTGACGGGTCGCCACCAACTGACCGACAAGGGCAATCATATCGAGGCCAAGGGCGACGGCGATTTCGCTCGCTTCCTGCCTGAGAATCTCAAGCCGCTGTT
Source organism: Mesorhizobium sp. WSM4809 (assembly GCF_055811655.1). Classification (NCBI taxonomy): domain Bacteria; kingdom Pseudomonadati; phylum Pseudomonadota; class Alphaproteobacteria; order Hyphomicrobiales; family Phyllobacteriaceae; genus Mesorhizobium; species Mesorhizobium sp. WSM4809. The sequence goes on along the minus strand of NZ_JBVVQW010000031.1, from coordinate 23,343 downwards.
TGCCGGCAAGACCAGTTTCGACGTTGCCGGCACCGCCACATCGGCCGGTGGCGTCAGTGTCGACCGCGCGAACATCGACAGCGATGCGGTGCACGGCACCGCGACCGGCATTGTCGATCCTGCCGGCGCCAGCGACCTCTCGGTCGAACTCGCCGCCAAGGGGCCGCCCGTGGTGATCAGCGTCGGCAGCAAGGCGCAGCCGATCACGCTGGCGATCAGCAATGCCACCGCCCGGGCCTTCGGCGACGGCAAGGCGCCGATCATCGACATCGGCGCCTCCTTCGTCTCCATCGTCGCCGGTGGCACGCGGCTGGACGATCTGGCGGCCCAGATCCATTCCGAGGGTTTTGACATCCAGAACCGCGCCGGGCCGGTCACCGTCAAGCTGGAGGCGGGCGGCCTCAACACCGACGTGGCGACGCTGGCGCCGCTGATCACCGGCAAGATCGATGTCGATCTGGCCGGGTCGGTCAGCAAGGACGCCATTGCCGTCGACCAGGGCACGCTGCGTTCCGACGCGCTCAACGCCTCGCTGACCGCGACGGTGGCGCTTGCCGACCTGTCGATGCAGCTGAAGATGAACGCGGATGCCGTGGCGACGGCCTTTCCGCCGCAGATCGCCTCGGTGCTCGGCGCTAGGGTGAAATTCTCGGCCAGCGCGGCCCGCGATCCGCAGGGATCCTTCGCCGCGAATTCGATCGAATTCACCTCCGGCACGCTCAGCGCCGCCGGCACGGCCAGCATGCAAGGCACCGATATCCAGGCCGACATCAAGGGCAAACTGGGCGACGTTTCCGTGCTGTCGCCGACAGTCGGCGTGCCGGTTGCCGGTGGCGTCGATTTCGCGCTGTCGGCAAGCGGCGCCATGACGGCGCCGGATTTCACGGTTACCGCCGATAGCGACAGCCTGACGGCATCGGGCCGCACGGTGAAGAGCATCAAGCTGACGGCTAGCGGCAATGCCGATATCACCAGTCCCGCCGCCAATGTCTCGCTGACCGGCTCCGTCGACGACCAGCCGCTCGACATCAAAGCAGCGCTGGTGACGAGCGAAGGCAAGCGTTCGATCAATGGTTTTCTGGTCTCGCTCGGCGACAACAAGGTCTCGGGTGATCTCGCGCTCGACGACAAATTCATGCCGCTCGGCACGCTGACGCTCGATGCACCTGCCATTGACCAGCTGGCCGCACTTGCCGGCCAGGCGATAACGGGAGACATCGACGGAACCATCCGCTTCGCGGGGGATCGCGACGCGCCCTCCGTTGCGATCGATGCGAAGAGCACATCGATCGCGCGTGGCGAGGTGACGGCCAAGGCCATCACCGTCAATGCGCTGATCGCCAATTATCTCAAGGCGCCGGCGATCGCGGGTACGATCAAGGCCGACAGCGTCACCTCCGGGACCACGGAAATCGGCGGCATCGGCGTCGACCTGAAGCGTGATGGCGACTGGACCAATTTTACCGGCGGCGCCACCATAGCGGGCATTCCGGCGACCGCTGCCGGCCGGGTGAAGATCGCCGACGGCACGACGAGCATCGAGATTGCCTCGGGCGAGGCGACGGTTCGCGGCATCAAGGCGGCAATCGCCCAGGCGTCGACACTAAGCATCGCCAACGGCACGACCAGCATCGAAAGGCTGGCGCTCGACGTCGGCGGCGGCTCGGTGACCTTGTCCGGGACAGCTGGCCAGACGCTCGATCTCGCGGCGCAATTTTCGGCACTGCCCGCGGCGCTCGCCAATGGATTTTCGCCCGGCCTCGATGCTGTGGGCACGCTCAGCGGCACGGCTGGTGTGACCGGACCGCCGGCCGCTCCCGATGTCCGCTTCAATGCGCAACTGGCCGGCATCGAAACCAGCCAGACCCGGCAGGCCGGGCTCGGACCGCTCGCCGTCGATGCGGCCGGCAGCTACACGATTGCCGGCGGCGTGGTGCTCGATCAGGTGACGCTGACCGGCGACAAGGTTTCCGGCAAGGCAACCGGCACCCTCAACCCGAACGGCGCCAGCGATTTTGTGCTCGATCTCATCTCATCCGGCCCCAGCCTGCCCCTGACTGTCGGCAGCGCCGAGAGCCCGGTCAAGATCGAGATCCAGTCCTTGTCGGCAAAGGTGGCGGGCGAGAGCACGCGGGCCCGCCTGGATGTCTCGGCGATCCTGCCCTCGATCGTCACCAGCCCGGCGAGGGTGGAGGGGCTTGCCATGGCGTTGCATTCGGATGCGTTCGATCTCAAGAACCGTGCAGGGCCGGTTTCCGGCACGGTGTCGGTGGACAAGGTCGGTCTCAACAATCCGGTGATCGCGCCGCTGATCGCCGGCAAGGTCACGGCAGCCGTCAGCGGCCGCCTGACGGCCGACCTGTTTGCCATCGACAGCGGCTCGCTCAAGAGCGATGCGCTGAACAGCCAGGTCGCCGGCCAGGTATCGCTGCGAGACGGTGCCATAGACCTCAACCTGAAGGCGGATGCCCCATCGTCGGCCTTGCCGGCGGCGGCGCGCGGCATGCTTGGCGAACGCGCTGAGATCAGCGCCACGCTGAAGCGCGACCCCAACGGCAGCATCAACATAGGCGGATTGAAGTTGACCTCGGGTGCGCTGACCGCCGACGGGCATGCCAGCCTTGCCGACAACAAGGTGGCCGCCGACATCAAGGGCGCGCTGAGCGACATCTCGCTGCTGTCGAAGGATGCCAAGGGCGCCATCGCCTTTGCGTTGAACGCACAGGGGCCGGCCACTGCGCCGGATCTGTCACTGACGGTCGACAGCGACCGCCTTCTCGTGGCGGCGCGAGAGATCACCGGGTTGAAGCTGACCGCCACCGGCAAGGCCGACGCCGCCAATCCGGCGGCGAATGTGCAACTGACCGGCAATGTCGCCGGCCAGGCGCTGCAAGGCAGTGCGGTGCTGGCGACGGCGGACGGCAAGAGCGCCATCAACGGCCTGCTGCTGTCGCTCGGCAAGAACAGGATTTCCGGCGATCTGGCGCTGGACGAGAAGTTCGTGCCGGTCGGCACCATCGCGCTCGACCTGCCCGATATCGGCCCGCTGGCGGCACTTGCCCTGGAAAAGGCCGAAGGCGACGTGCGCGGCACGATCGCCTTTTCGAAGAACGGCACCGCACCGCAGGTCGCCATCAAGGCGGCGACAGCGTCGATCACGCGCGGCGACCTGCAGGCGAAAGCCGTCTCGATCGATGCGCTGGTCGCCAACTATCTGGCGGCGCCCGTGATCTCCGGAAAGATCCGCGCCGACACCGTCATTTCGGGCGGCACCGTGATCAGCGGCATCGATGTCGACTTAAAGCGCGACGGCGACTGGACCGGCTTCGCCGGCGGCGCAACCGTCAAGGGCATTCCGGCGCGGGCCGCCGGCCGGGTGAAAGTGGCCAACGGCACGACAACTATCGAGCTTGCCTCCGGCCAGGCGACCGTCCAGGGCATCAAGGCGGCCATTGCCCAGGCCTCGACCGTCAGCATCGCCAATGGCACGACGACGCTGGACCGGCTGGTGCTCAACCTTGGCGGTGGCACGGCGACGGTGACCGGCAAGGTCGGCACGGCGCTCGACATCAATGCGACGCTGGCGCGGGTGCCGATGTCGCTCGCCAACAGTTTTTCGCCGGGGCTCGATGCCGCCGGCTCGATCTCAGGCACGGTCAAGGTGACGGGCGCGCCGGCAAATCCCGCCATTGCCTTCAATCTCGACGCGGCGGGCGTGCAGACCTCGCAGACCCGCGGTGCCGGTGTCGGTGCGGTCAGTGTCTCCTCGTCGGGCACCTTCGGCGCCAACAAACTGACCTTCAATGCCAATGTCAGCGATGGAGCCGGCCTTGGCGTCAAGGGCGGCGGCACCGTGACGACGGCCGGCACGCCGGCACTGGTGCTCGACTTCAATGGCGTCGTGCCGTTCGGCCTGCTCAGCCAGAAGCTTGCCGCGCAGGGCCTGTCGCTGTCCGGAACCGCCAATGTCAACGTGCAGGTGCGCGGTCCCGCGACATCGCCCGTCATCGGCGGCAGCGTCAGCACCTCGGGTGCGCGCCTTGTCGATGCGCGCTCCGGCCTCGCCGTCAACGATCTCGCCGCCGATGTCTCGATTGCCGGCGGCGTCGCCAGGATCAACCGGTTGACCGGAACGCTGTCGACGCGCGGCAGCCTGTCGGCCAGCGGCACGGTCGGCATCAACCCGGCGCAGGGTTTTCCGGCCGATTTGTCGATCAAGCTGGTCGACGGCCGCTATACGGACGGAAGGGTGGTGACCGCCAATCTCGGCGGCGACCTTACGATCAAGGGACCGCTGACCTCCGCACCGGTCATTGCCGGCACCGTCAACCTCGCCAAGACGGTGATCACCGTTCCGGACAAATTGCCGGGCTCGCTGGCGGCGCTCGACGTCAAGCACAAGAACGCGCCAGGTGCGGTAAAGGCGCAGGACAAGGCGCTGCGGCCGCCGACGACCAGCGGCAAGGGCGGCGGTAGCGGCCTTGCACTCGATGTCACGGTCAACGCGCCGAACCAGATCTTCATCCAGGGCAGGGGCGTCGATGCCGAACTTGGCGGCTCGCTGAAGCTGACCGGCCCGGCCTCGTCGCCGCAAGCGGTCGGCACCTTCACCCTGCAGCGCGGACGGCTGTCGATTCTCGGCAAGCGGCTGACCTTCACCGAAGGCACGGTCGGATTTTCCGGCTCGCTGGTGCCCTATCTCAATTTGACGGCGACTACGACGACGACCGGCGCCACCGTCACCATCGTGGTGTCGGGCGAGGCGACCAATCCGAAGTTCACCTTCTCCTCGGTGCCGGCGCTGCCCGAGGACGAGGTGCTGGCGCAATTGATCTTCGGGCGCTCGATGTCGAACCTGTCGCCGCTGCAGATCGCCCAGTTGGCCGAGGCCGCCGGGCAACTGGCCGGCGTCGGCGGCTCGACGTCGCTGCTGGAAAACCTGCGCAGCGCCATTGGTGTCGACGACCTCGACGTCACCACCGACGACCAGGGCGGCACGGCGGTTTCGGCGGGCAAATACCTCAACGACCGCACCTATGTCACGATCCAGAAAGGCGACAAGCCGGGCTCGGGCAAGGCTACGATCGACCTCAATGTCGGACGCGGCGTCAAGCTGCGCGGCGAGGCCAACGATGCCGGCGAAGCCAAGGGCGGCATCTTCTACGAGAAGGAATACTGATAGTTCGGCAGGACTTTTGGCCTCATGATGGATCGATTCTGGCGCTGTCCGGGCTGGAGTAAATGTCTCAGTTTAATCGACTACCGAGATTCCAGAAGAATCCGTCGGACAGTAGCAAATTTGCGCCAAGACTGTCGTTATCACGCGAACCGCTCCCCTTTCAAAGTTGCACATTCCCTAACATGTTCTCAATCCACGCCGTCTTTGACATCATGGCCTGGATGCGGAATGTTAAAAGGCGGAAAGCCAACAATGGGAGTTAAGTCATGACAATTTATAAGAGTAATGGCGATCGCGTTCCGGATCACATCCTGGCCATGGCCGAAGAAGCCAAGGCAGGCAAGGTGGATCGCCGCGAATTCCTGGCCATGGCCAGCGTCTTCGGTGCATCGACGGCAATGGCTTACGGCTTGCTCGGCCTCGCCGATCCGACGCCGGCGAAGGCCGAAGAGGTAAAGGGCAAGAAGGGCGGCACGCTGAAGATCGCCCAGTGGATTAAGGATCCCAAGGACCCGCGCAAGGCCGACTGGTCGGAAATCGCCAATGCCGAGCGCCAGGCGCTCGAGCCGTTGGTCAAGTACACGTCCGAATACACGTTCCGACCTTATCTGCTGGAAAGCTGGGACGTCAACGACGATGCCACGCAGTACACGCTGCATGTGCGCAAGGGCGTCACCTGGTCGAATGGCGATGCCTTCACCTCCGCCGACGTCGTCTTCAACCTGAAGCGTTGGGCCGACAAGAAAGCCGAAGGCAATTCCATGCCAGGCCGTCTTGGCTCGCTGGTCAAGGACGACAAGCTCGACGAAAGCGCCGTGACCATGCCGGACGACCACACGGTCGTGCTGAAGCTCACCAAGCCGGACATCGCGCTGATTCCGAACATGTGCGACTATCCCGGCCTCATCGTCCACAAGACCTTCGATGAGAAGGGCGGCGACTTCAAGGCCTGCCCGATCGGCACCGGTCCGTTCGAACTCGTCTCCTACGATGTCGGTCAGAAGGTGGTCTACAAGCGCCGCACCGACGACAAGTGGTGGGACGGCGAAGTGTTCCTCGACGGCCTGGAATTCATCGACTACGGCACCGATCCGGCGGCCATGGTCAGCGCTTTCGAAGCCGGCGAAGTGCACACCAATTTCGAGACTTCGGCCGACTACGTGTCGATCCTCGACGGCATGGACCTGGTGAAGTCGGAAATCGTCACCGCGTCGACCATCGTCTGCCGCACCAACGTCAACAACAAGCCCTATGGCGACCAGAAGGTGCGCAACGCGCTGCAGCTTGCGGTCGACAACAATGTCGTCCTGCAGCTCGGCTACGGCAATGCCGGCTCGGTCGCCGAAAACCACCATGTCTGCTCGATCCATCCGGAATATTACGAGCTACCCAAGGTTGCCCGTGATCCGGCCAAGGCAAAGGCGCTGATGGCGGAAGCCGGCCAGGCCGACTTCGAACACGAGCTGATCACTGTCGACGAAGACTGGCACAAGAATACCGGCGATGCGATCGCCGCCCAGATGCGCGACGCCGGCATCAAGGTGAAGCGCACCGTTCTGCCGGGTTCGACGTTCTGGAACGACTGGACGAAGTATCCGCTGTCGATGACCAACTGGAACATGCGCCCGCTCGGCGTCCAGGTTCTGGCCATCGCCTATCGCACCGGCGAGGCCTGGAACGAGGCCGGCTGGTCGAATCCGGACTGGGATGCCAAGCTCAATGCGGCGCTCGCCGTTGCCGACGCCGCCAAGCGCAAAGAAATGATGAAGGACATCGAGCAGATCCTGCAGGATTCCGGCATCATGATCCAGCCGTACTGGCGCAAGCTCTACAGCCACTCGGTCAAGGTGGTGCAGAACTACAAGATGCACCCGACCTTCGAGCGCGACTACGGCAAGGTCTGGCTCGAGCAGGCTTGATCGCATCGACATGGGGGAAGGGGCTCGCTCCCTTCCCTTGCTCTTTGCATCGTCCCTGCTGGTCCGTACTTTCTCAAAAAAGTTGCGACTCGCGGGCAAGGCCATGCAACAAAAACAGGGTTGATCGCATCCGAAGGCCTGTTTGACAGCCAGCCCCGCCGGTTACGGCAGGGTTGGCTTTCATAGCCGGCTCAAACCCCAACCCATCGGCAGGGGGCCGCCATGCTTTCCTTCGTTATCAGGCGTCTTGGCACCATGGCATTGACGATGCTGTGCCTGACCATGGTCGTCTTCTTCCTGATCAACCTCGAACCCAATCTGAAGAAGCTGGCGATCAGCCAGACCGAAATGCATACGTCGGCCGAGCAGCTCGAGAGCTGGCTGGTCAACCATGGCTACCGGCAGAACTTCTTCGTCCGCTATGGGCAGTGGCTGGGTGTGGTGCCCAAGCAACCTGTTACAGACCCGGCGACCGGCAAGCCGGCGCAGCGTTTCTCCTTCTGCAACGATCCGCTCGTGCCGACCTTCGCCGGCGTTTTCCAGGGCGATTTCGGCTGCTCGACCAAGTTCAAGGCGACCGTCGCCTCAAAGCTGTTTCCGGCACTCGGCGCTACCGGCATCCTGATGTTCTGGGTGCTGGTGGTGATGGTGCCGATCTCGCTGCTGATCGGCATTCTGGCCGGCATGCGCGAGGGGTCGCGAACCGACCGGTTGCTGTCCGTGGCGTCGATCGCCTCGACGGCGACGCCTGAATATGTGTCGGGCGTCATCTTCACCGTCATCTTCGCCTCATGGCTCGGCTGGCTGAACGGCTCGGCGGCTTCGGCCAGCCAGGGCATCACCTTCTACAATTTCACTTTGCCGGTGATGACGCTGGCGATCTACGGCATCGGCTACATCGCCCGCATGACGCGTGCTTCGATGGTCGAAGTGATGACGCAGCAATATATCCGCACTGCCAGGCTGAAGGGTCTTTCCTTCGGCAGCGTCGTGGTCAAACATGCCTTGCGCAACGCGCTGATCGCACCGTTCACCGTCATCATGCTGCAATTCCCGTGGCTGCTCACCGGCGTCGTGATCGTCGAGGTGATGTTCCGTTACCAGGGCTTCGGCTACACGCTGGTCGAGGCGGCCGGCAACAACGACATCGACCTTTTGCTCGGCTGCTCGCTGGTCTCGGTGTTCATCGTCTTGATCACGCAGCTCATTTCCGATGTCGGCTACGCGTTTCTCAATCCGCGTATCAGAGTTCAGTAGGGGGCGAAGCGGATGCCGGTTCAATACATCAGTGGCTTCACCATTGTTCTCGAAGTGCTGTCGCGCTTCTGGCCGGTCTGGATCGCGCTCGTCATCGTCATGGGTGCGAGCTTCGCCTACAAGAAGAAGCTGGCGCTCTACGGCCAGCTGTTCGACAGCGGCGTCGGCATCGTCGGCGTCGGCATCTGCCTGTTCTGGCTGTTCACGGCGATCTTCGCCGCGACCATTTCTCCCTTCGACCCGCTGGCCCAGATTCCCATCATGAAGGATGTGCTGCCGGGCGCCGTCGAACCGAAATCGGGGCTGACCTATCTGTTCGGCGGCGACAAGCTGGCGCGCGACGTGTTTTCGCGCATGGTCTATGGCAGCCAGATCGTGTTGATCATCGCGCCTGCGGCAACCGGCTTCGCGCTGATGGTCGGCATCACGCTCGGCCTGCCGGCCGGCTATTATGGCGGCAAGATCGACACCGTACTGTCGTTCCTGGCCAACCTCGTGCTCGCCTTCCCGGTCATCCTGCTGTTCTACCTTTTGGTGACGCCGGGCATCATGGACACGCCGATCCCCTATGGCATGGCCGGCGTCTTCTTCCTGTTCCCGATCATCTTTTTCAGCGTGCTGTTCTGGACCCGCTACAAGAACCGGCCCGACCGACTCTACATCCTGCTCGGCATCACCCTGATCCTCGGCGGCTGGATCTATGCCGGCCTGGTCTTCGACGCCGATCCGCTGAAGATCGTGCATATCGATCCCAACCAGCTCAACATCTTCGTGGCAGTGGTGTTCGCCTCCAGCCCCGGCGTGTTCCGCATCGTGCGTGGCCTGGTGATGGACATCAAGACGCGTGACTATGTGGCGGCCGCGCAGACGCGCGGTGAATCACCCTGGTACATCATGTTGTGGGAGATCCTGCCCAATGCGCGCGGGCCACTGATCGTCGACGCCTGCCTGCGCATCGGCTACACCACCATCCTGCTCGGCACGCTCGGCTATTTCGGCCTTGGCCTGGCACCGGAAAGTCCGGACTGGGGCACCGCGATCAAGGACGCCAGCCGCCTGCTGCGCTCCTTCATCCACCCGGCGTTACCGCCGACGATCGCACTGATGTCGTTCGTGCTGGGCTTGAACCTGCTCGCCGACTCGCTGCGCGAACAATCGATGAAAGACTGATCTCGGGTTTCGACCCGATGCGCCTGAGAGAAACAGGCCTAGAAGAACCAGGATTGGAGCGACCCATGAACGAGGCAGTTCGAAATCCCGCCACGCCAACCAATGGGCCGGCCAACGCGCCGATCATCGAGATCGAGAACCTGTCGATCTCCTTCTTCACCCGCAAGGGCGAGATTCCGGCGGTCATGGATTTTTCCTGCACCGTCATGCCGGGCGAGGCGATGGGCATCGTCGGCGAATCCGGCTGCGGCAAGTCGACCGTGTCGCTCGGCATCATGCGCGACCTCTCCAACATCGGGAAGATCGTCGGCGGCAAGATCAAGTTCCAGGGCAAGGACATGGGCGAGCTCTCCGACGAGGAGTTGCGCTCCATTCGCGGCAACAAGATCGCGATGATCTACCAGGAGCCGATGGCCAGCCTGAATCCGGCGATGAAAGTCGGGCAGCAGTTGATGGAAGTGCCGCTGATCCACGACAAGGTGTCGAAGGAAGAGGCCTATAAGCGCGCGATCGAAATGGTGCGCTCGGTCAAGCTGCCCGATCCCGAGCGCATGATGCGCTCCTATCCGCACCAGCTTTCGGGCGGCCAGCAGCAGCGTATCGTCATCGCCATGGCGCTGCTGTCGAAGCCGGCGCTGCTTTTGCTCGACGAACCGACGACGGCGCTCGACGTGACGGTGGAGGCCGGCATCGTCGATCTGGTCAAGGGGCTGGGCGAGAAGTTCGGCACCTCGATGATTTTCGTGTCGCATAATCTCGGCCTGATCCTCGAAACCTGCGACCGCATCACGGTGATGTATTCGGGTGAAGCGGTCGAGACGGGCAAGATCAAGGATGTGTTCGACCGGATGCGCCATCCCTATACGCAAGGGCTGTTCCGCTCGATCCCGCTGCCGGGCGCCGACAAGAACTCACGGCCGCTGATCTCGATTCCCGGCCAACTGCCGCTGCCGCACGAGCGGCCCAAGGGCTGCAATTTCGGCCCGCGCTGCCACCATTTCGTCGAGGGCGTCTGCAACGCCGCCGAAATCCCGATGATCGAGGTCGCTGGTCACGAAGGCCATTTCTCGCGCTGCGTGCGCTTCAATGAGATCGACTGGGAGGCGCTGCCGCCCGGCGCCAAGAAGGTCAATGAGCGCGTCGTGCCCGGTGCGCCGGTGCTCAAGATCGAGGACCTCAGAAAATACTACAGGGTCGGCGGCAACGAGGTGTTCGGCTCGAGCGAGGGCCGCGTCGTCAAGGCCAACGAGACGATCTCGTTCATGGCGCGCGAATCCGAGACGGTTGCCATCGTGGGCGAATCCGGCTGCGGAAAGTCGACGCTGGCCAAGGTGCTGCTCGGGCTGGAGACGGCAAGTGCCGGCACGGTGACGCTGGGCAACACGGAAATCCAGTCGACCGGCATCGAGAAACGGAGCGTCGACACGGTGTCGTCGATCCAGATGGTGTTCCAGAATCCGTTCGACACGCTCAATCCCAGCCATTCGGTCGGTTCGCAGATCATCCGCACGCTGGAGAAGTTCAACGTCGGCAAAACGGTTGCCGATCGCCGCAAGCGCATGCTGGAACTGCTCGACCTGGTGAAGCTGCCGCGGGCATTCGAAACCCGCAAGCCGCGCCAGCTATCGGGCGGCCAAAAGCAGCGCATCGGCGTGGCGCGCGCCTTTGCCGGTGACGCCAAGGTGGTGGTGGCCGACGAGCCGGTGTCGGCGCTCGACGTTTCGGTGCAGGCGGCGGTGACCGAACTGCTGATGGACATCCAGCGCAAGAACAAGACGACAATGCTGTTCATCAGCCATGATCTGTCGGTCGTGCGCTACATCGCCGACCGCGTCGTGGTCATGTATCTCGGCTATATTGTCGAGCAAGGCACGACCGACCAGATCTTCGCGCCGCCCTACCATCCCTATACCGAGGCACTGCTGTCGGCGATCCCGATCGCTGACACCAGCGTGGTCAAGCGGCACATCGTGCTGGAGGGCGACATTCCCTCGGCGATGAACCCACCGTCCGGCTGCCCGTTCCAGACCCGCTGCGGCTACAAGAAGCTGGTGCCTGACAATCTTTGCGAGACCAAGGTGCCACCGGTCAAGCATCTCGGCGGCGGCCATATGAGCCTGTGCTGGCTCTCCGACGACGTGCTGGCCAAGATGGAGCCGGTGATCAAGTTCGACAAGGAACACGCCGCGCACGAAGGCGTGCCGGATGACGCGCCGCACGGCGATGGCCCCGGTTTTGCCGGCACGCCGCCAAAACGTCCGCGCGGCAAGACGGGCAGCGCGGCAGCCGATGCGGTGGGGCAGGCTGCCGAGGAGGCCGAAGCCGTTTCGAAAGCCCGCCGTCACGAGGTCCGCGACGAGGTTTCGGAAACCGGCCGTTCTCCAAAGCCGAGCAAGCCCAGGAAACCGAACTGACCGGCATCACGCAATTTCATATGCTGCGCCATGTGATGCGTGATGTTTGATGCTTGGAGGGAGGGCGAATTGTGAGAACGACACTTGCAATCGATGACGATGTCCTTCTTGCCGCCAAAGCTATGGCGCGGCAGCAGGATCGCAGTGTGGGCGAAGTCATTTCCGATCTGGTTCGCCGTTCGCTGCGTCCGCCGCAGGCGGGCGGTGAGCGTAACGGCATTCCCTTGCTTTCGTCGCGGCCCGGCGGGCCGATGGTCGATCTCGAAACGGTCAATGCGCTTCGCGACTAGCCGCGCTGGAACAGAGGATCTGGCAGGGTTGGGGATCTGTCGGCAGCAAGATGTCTTCCCTCGGTGGACCATCGCTGGCATTCGGGATTGGCTGGAGCCTCCCCAAACTTCGTCATCCTAGGGCGTAGCAGGAGCGAAGCTCCGTCGCGGAGACCCTGGGATCCATGCCGCGACCTCAGCCGAGGGCGCAGCGGAGCACAATTTCTGCCCGCGGCGGCGATTTGAAGTCGCGGCATGGATCCCTTGGGCTGCGGAGCAGCTCCAGGGGTCTGCGCTGCGTCGCTGCGCTCCTTGCTCCGCCCGTGGATGACGAAGCGATGAGCGTTTACCGCTAGTCGGCAAGGCATGCCGTCCATCAGCGGGTGGTTGAAATGCTCATGCCCGGAATTAGTTCAGTTGCCGCACTCGCTCAGTTGCTGCGCATAGTCCCGCGCCATCTTGTCGGTGGCCTGGGCATAGCCCTGGACGCCGGCATCGCCCCGGTTGCCGCGGCCATAGGCGGTCCAGCCGAGATAGTAGGCGAGATAGAGGTTGTAGGTGTCGTTGCGGGCGACGCCATACGTGTCTGCCGTTTTGGAATGATACCAGCCGACAAAGTCGACGGCGTCGGCGAATTTCGTTCGCCGGGCCGCCCAGTTGCCGGTCTCGCGCTGATATTGCGACCAGGTGCCGTCCAGCGCCTGCGAAAAGCCGGTGGCCGACGAGACATGCTTCCACGGAATGAAACCGAGCAGCTTGGTGCGCGGCGGCCTTGCATTGCTCTTGAAACCGGATTCCTTGCGGACCGTCGCCATCAGCACGGGAACGGGGATGCCGTATTTCTGCTGTGTGCGCTCGGCGGCCGACTGCCAGTTGTCGAACCAGCCGTCATTCTGGTCGAAGACGGCACAGACATTGTTGATGTGGCTGGGCGGCGTGGCGCAGGCCGAAAGCGCCAGCAGCACGCAAACCGCACCAATTTTACTAAAACTCGAACTACGCATTGGCGCAGCAATAGGCCGAAATCATAAAGGGAATCTTGCAGCGTCCGTTAACGCTTCGCCCAAGCAGTCGCTTGAGGGAATTTGTGTCAGTAATCCGACGTATTTCGTCGCTTTCTCTAAATAGATATTACAGAAATGCCGCCGTGGCTAAAATCACGCCCGCAAACGGCGTATTTCTGACAGCTTGCCCGGTTTGCCGGGGCTTTGATGCCGGGCATGAACGAACCAAGACGCAAACGCGGCGCCGAGCGCACCAGCAACAGGGGCCCGTCGGCCATCCCGCAACTGCCGCTCAGGCGGGTGACAAATCCCTATCCGCCAATGACCATGCTGTCGCCCGACCAGATCGAGCAGATCCACCAGGCGTCGATGCACATATTGGAGAATTTCGGCATCGAGGTGATGAGCCCGCGGGCGCTGTCGCTGTTCGAGAAGGCTGGCGCCAGGGTCGATCATGCATCGGCGAATGTCCGCATCGATCGCGGCCTGATCGAAGACGTGCTGAAGACCACGCAGTCCAGCTATGTGTTGACGCCGCGCAATCCGGCCAACGCGGTTCATCTGGGCGGCAACACCATCAATTTCACGCTCGTTGCCGGGCCGCCGAATGTGCACGATATGGAGCGCGGCCGCCGCGCCGGCAATTTGCGCGACTATGCGGATCTGACCCGGCTGGCGCAGCATTTCAACTGCATCCACATGCTGGGCAACCAGGTCTGCGCACCGGTCGAACTGCCGGCCAATTCCCGCCATCTCGACACCTACTTCACCAACCTGACGCTGACCGACAAGAGTTTCCACGTCTCGGCGATCGGCCGGGGCAGGGCGCTTGACGGCATCGAGATGATGGCGATTTCGCGGGGGCTGACCCTCGACCAGTTGCGCGACGATCCCGGCATCACCACGATCATCTCGGTCAACTCGCCGCGCCGCTTCGACGAGATGATGGCCGAAGGACTGATGACCATGGCCGAGTTCGGCCAGTCGGTGGCGGTGACGCCGTTCACGCTGATGGGGGCGATGAGCCCGGTTACGCTGGCCGGCGCGCTGGCGCAGCAGAATGCCGAGGCGCTGTTCGGCGTCGTGCTGACGCAGCTTGTCCGTCCGGGCGCGCCGGTGATGTACGGCGCCTTCACCTCCAATGTCGACATGAAGTCCGGCGCGCCGGCCTTCGGCACGCCTGAGAACACCAAGGCCAACATTGCATCGGGGCAACTGGCGCGGCGCTACGGGCTGCCCTACCGCACGACGCCGGGCTCGGCTTCCAACGCCGCCGATGCACAGGGCGCCTATGAGACGCTGATGGCGCTGTGGGGCGCGGTGCTTGGCCACGGCAACCTCGTCTACCACGCCGCTGGCTGGCAGGAGGGCGGGCTGACGGCGTCGTTCGAGAAGCTGATCATCGACGTCGAGATGATCCAGCACATGATGGAGTTCTTGCGCCCGATCGAGGTCAATGAGGCGGAGCTTGCCGTCGAGGCTCTGGGCGCGGTGCCGACCGGCGGCCATTTCTTCGGCGAACCGCACACGCTGGAGCGCTACGCCACCGCCTTCTACCAGCCGATGCTGTCCAACTGGCAGAATTACGAGGCCTGGCAGGAAGCCGGTGGGCTCGACGCGACGGCGCGCGCGACGCGGCTGTGGAAGAAGGCGCTGGAAGACTATGTCGAGCCGGTGATGGATATCGCCGTGCGCGAGGCGCTGGAGGCTTACATGGCCAGGCGCAAGGAAGCGATCGGGCAGGGCGAGCCGTGATCGTTCCCAGCTTGAATCCACTCACCCATCCAACTCACTGATAACAGAGCAAAACTCATGAAATCGCATGCAAAGGTCGTGGTCATTGGCGGTGGCGTCGTCGGGTGCTCCGTGCTGTTCCATCTCGCCCGCCACGGCTGGACCGATGTTGTCCTGCTGGAGCGCGACGAATTGACGTCCGGCTCGACCTGGCACGCGGCCGGCGGCATGCACACCATCAACGGCGACCCCAACGTCGCCAAGCTGCAGAAATACACGATCAACCTCTACAAGGAGATCGAGGAGCTTTCCGGCCAGGCGACCGGCGTGCATCTGACCGGTGGCGTGCTTTTGGCGGCAACCGAGGCGCGGCTGGACTGGCTGCGCGGCGTCGTCGCCAAGGGCCGTTATCTCGGCATCGAGCTCGAGGAGATCTCGCCCAACGAAGCGGCCCAGCTGATGCCGCTGCTCGATCCCAAGCAGTTCGTCGGCGCCGTCAGGAACAAGGAGGACGGCCATCTCGATCCCTCAGGCGTTACCCATGCCTATGCCAAGGCCGCGCGGAAACTTGGGGCGGAAGTGGAGCGCTTCACCAAGGTCGAGGACATCGTGCGGCGTCCTGACGGGTTGTGGCGCGTCATCACCAACAAGGGCGAGGTGGTGGCCGAGCATGTCGTCAATGCCGGCGGCCTGTGGGCGCGCGAGGTCGGCCGCATGGTTGGTCTGGAACTGCCGGTGCTTGCCATGGAGCACATGTACCTGATCACCGAGGACATGCCTGAGGTCGCCGCCTGGAACGCCAAGACCGGCACCGAGATCATCCATGCGGTCGATTTCGACGGCGAGCTTTACCTGCGCCAGGAGCGCGGCGGCATGCTGATGGGCACCTATGAGAAGGCCAACAAGCCGTGGTCCGAATACCAGACGCCATGGAATTTCGGCCATGAATTGCTGGAGCCGGACATCGACCGCATCGCGCCGTCGCTGGAGGTCGGCTTCCGCCATTTCCCCGCCTTCCAGAACACCGGCATCAAGCAGATCATCAACGGGCCTTTCACCTTTGCGCCGGACGGCAACCCGCTGGTCGGGCCGGTGCGTGGCCTGCCGGGCTTCTGGGTCGCCTGCGGTGTCATGGCCGGTTTTTCGCAAGGCGGCGGCGTCGGCCTCGCTTTGTCGAACTGGATGATCGAGGGCGATCCCGGCGCCGACATCTGGGCGATGGATGTCGCGCGCTACGGCGACTGGGCGACGATGGCCTATACCAACGCCAAGGTGCGCGAGAATTATTCCAGGCGCTTTTCGATCCGCTTCCCCAATGAGGAGCTGCCAGCCGGGCGGCCGCTGAAGACGACGCCGATCTATGATCTGCTGTCTGCTGGGGGTGCGCAATGGGGCGTTGCCTATGGGTTGGAAGTGCCGCTGTGGTACGCACCGGAAGGCGTCAAGGACGAATTCTCGTGGCGCCGCTCGAGCGACTTTACGCAGGTCGCCAAGGAGGTCGCGACGGTACGCGACAGCGTCGGCCTGTCCGAGATTTCGAGCTTCGCCAAATACAAGGCGACGGGCGAGGGAGCGTCGGCCTGGCTCGACCGGATGCTTGCCTGCAAACTGCCGAAACCCGGCCGCATGACGCTGGCGCCGATGCTGAAGCAGGACGGCAGGCTGATCGGCGACTTCACGCTGGCCAATCTCGGGGAGGACGGCTGGTTCCTCGCCGGCTCCGGCATCGCCGAGCAATACCATATGCGCTGGTTCGAGAAGCATCTGCCTGACGACGGATCGGTCCGCATCGAGGCGCTGGGCGCGAAGCTCACCGGCCTGTCGATCGCCGGCCCGAAGGCGAGGGATGTGCTGGCAAAGGCCACGCGCTCGGATGTCTCCAATGCGGCATTTTCCTTCATGGCCATTGGCCGGATGGATATCGGCATGGCGCCGTGCCTGGTCGGCCGTGTGAGCTATACCGGCGATCTCGGCTACGAGATCTGGGTGGCGCCGGAATATCAGCGCGCCGCTTATCAAGCGCTGATGGCGGCGGGCGAGGAATTCGGCATCGGCCTGTTCGGCTCGCGCGCGCTCAATGCGCTGCGGCTGGACAAGAATTACGGCTCATGGGGGCGCGAGTACCGGCCGATCTACGGGCCGCTGGAAGCGGGGCTCGACCGCTTCGTTGCTTACGGCAAGGACGCCGATTTCATCGGCAAGGCCGCGGCGCTGGCCGAGCGCAGGCAGGGCGGCAAATTGCGCCTGCGCGCCTTTATCGTCGATGCCGACGATGCCGATGTCATTGGCGACGAGCCGATCTGGTTCGATGGCGCCGTGCGCGGCTGGGTGACGTCGGGCGGCTATGCACATCATTCGAAGAAGTCCGTCGCCGTCGGCTATGTGCCGAAGGAGATCGCCGATGAGAGCGACGGCTTCGAAATCGAGCTGCTGGGCAAGCGCCATACGGCACGCATGCAGGCGGTGCCGCTGTTCGACGCCAATTTCGAACGGATGCGTGCCTGAAGCGCTTCGGCTTCGCCGATGCGCTTCAGGCACCTGTTTTGTGCATGTCGTTGTCCCAAAACCGCTGGGCACTTTTGGGTGACATGCACTAGTCACGCCCCTTCTTCTGGGCGTCAGGCGCTGCGGCGGTTGTCCAGCGCGAAGGCGCCGGCGCCGGCAAACACCAGATAGAGGAAGATGAAGCAGAACGAGATCGCCGAATCGCCGCCATTGTTGACCGGGAAGAAGTCGCGCGGCATGTGCGCCATGAAATAGGCGATCGCCATTTCGCCGGCCAGAAGGAAGGCTACGGGCCGCGTGAACAGGCCGAGCGCCAGCAGGATGCCGCCGGCGAATTCGAGGATGCCGGCGGTCATGGTCAGCCCGGAAAGGGCGTGGGGATCGGCGCTGACGGGGAGGTTGAACAGTTTCTGGCTGCCATGCTCGATGAACTGCAGCGCGGTCATGATGCGCAACACGCCGAGCGCCTGCGGCTGGTATCTGGAGAGGCTTTCGAAAAGCTTCATAATGACTCCATTTTCAATCCGCCCGGCCATAGATTATCGCCCAGGAATGACCATTCACTTCGTATGGCCTGCCGTCAACAATCGGTGATTGGGATGTTCCCAATTGCCATTAAATTTTTCTCGCCAAGGTTGCATTAATATCTCTATGGTTGTATTGATGCGTGTACAACAATCCTGAATGTGTGGGGGCCTTTGCCATGAAAAAAGTCGTCATCAGCCTTTTCGCGATCCTCGCAGGCACCAGCTTCGCCATGGCCGAGGACGCCGGCTGTGAGGCGTTCAAGTGGCCGGTGACGCGGGAGCAGACCCTGTTTGCCGCAGCACCGGCAACGCCGTCCGGAGCGGCGCTGGCGGTTGGTGCGGCTGCGGACCTGGCGCTGGTGCCGGTAGAGAAAGCCGGTTTTGCGGTAGCGCCGGAACGTGCGCCGGCATCGGACACGTTTGGCGCCGTCGCCAGCGTGGAGGTGCCATCCGAGGGAGCCATCCAGATAAGTCTCTCGGGCGAGGCCTGGATCGATGTCATCCAGGACGGCCAGGCCATCAAGTCGGCGGGCTATAGTGGCGTGAAAACATGCCCTGGCATCCGCAAGAGCGTGCGCTTCAAGCTTGCACCGGGCCCGGCCACCGTCCAGTTCAGCGGCGCGAAAAAAGCTGAGCTGAAGGTCGCGGTGCTGGCGCCGGAATGAGACGGCGCCAGGCAGGGGATAGAGGCCTTCATCGGTAGTCCGATGAAAGCCCGCGCTTTGTTTCAGCGATGTTCGATCGCGGTCAGCGGACCGGCGCCATCAAGGCGAAATGCGCGCCCTGCGGGTCCTGGCATTGGACGATCCAGCTGCCGCCCGGGACCTCCATCGGCCCCATCAGGATCTTGCCGCCATTGTCGGTCACCCGTTTGGCCGCCGCATCGATGGCCGGAACATTGAAATAGAACTGCCAGACCGGGACCGGAATCTGCTCGGGCTTGTTCATGATGCCGCCGCCGGATTCGGGGCCGGCTGTAAAGGTCTGGTAAGTGCCCATCGGGCCCATGTCGAAATCGCCGGCGTCGACCCAGCCGAACTGCTCGGAATAGAAATCGAACGCGGCTTTCCAGTCGCTCGTATAAAGCTCGTGCCAGCCGATGTGGCCCGGCGTGCCGGCCGGCACGACAGGCTGGTCGGGACCGTTCGGCTGCAGGAACATGAAGGTCGCGCCTTGCGGATCGGCGACGACGGCAAAGCGGCCGACGCCCGGAATGTCGTCGGGCTGGCGGTGAACGGTGCCGCCGGCTTTCTCCAGCGATGCCGTGGCAGCGTCGGCATCCCTGGTGTGGATATAGCCAAGCCAGGCGGGCGGCATACCCATCTTAGCGGCATCCTCAGGCAAGGTCATCAGGCCGCCGACGCCACGTTCGCCGACATTCATGACGACATAGCGCGGCATGCCGGGCGCCTTGTCGAAGGGCTGCGCCGTCCAGCCGATGACTTGGGTGTAGAATGCCTCGGCGGCATCGAGATCTGATGTCATCAATTCGTACCAGAAGAAGGGCATCGGGGCTTTTGGCATTTTCGGTCTCCTCACCTTTCATACGTGATCGTCGTCCATCATAGGACGATCCTCACGACGGGAATCCGACACCGCCCGGAAAACAATGGGTGTGTGTGCCAAGCGTTCCCTGGTTGCGCACCCAGCGGTTTTCGATTTCTCTACGGCTATGAAGAGTTGTCGTTCATGCGCTTGATGTCGCTCACGCCCGAGCTTGTCGCACTGTGCCATCGGGAGGAGGCCGATCCCGGCCCGGACCCGAGCTGGACAGACATGAACGACGAGGACTTTCGAGACCTTGCCTTGCGGCTGTCCAATGAAGCCGATGAGGGACCACTATGGGTGTTCGCCTATGGGTCGCTGATCTGGAAGCCGGAATTCGAGTCGGTTGAGCAACAACTCGCCACGGCCTTTGGCTGGCACCGGTCCTTCTGCCTCGACATGGTGCGGTGGCGCGGCAGCGCCGAGCAGCCTGGATTGATGATGGCGCTCGAGCGGGGCGGACGCTGCAACGGCGTGATCTATCGCTTGCCGGAGGGCGAGAAGCCGGCGCAGATCGAAAGGCTGCTGCGGCGCGAGATCAGCGACCACGAAAGCATCGAGACGGTCCGCTGGCTGCCGGTCCATACGCCGCAAGGTAAGCTGCGCGCGCTCGGCTTCTGGGTCGGCGTGAAGGGCAGGGGAACGTCGCTGAACCAGCCGTTGGACAGAGTGGCGAGCGTGCTGGCCAGAGCCTGCGGGCATATCGGATCCGGCGCCGAATATCTCTACAACACGGTCAGCCACCTCGAGGCGTTCGGCATCCATGACCGCAATCTGTGGCGACTGCAGCAGCTGGTCGCAGAGGAGGTCAAGACCATTCATGGCTGAAAGCTTGAACCCGGCCATTCGCTCGCACTGTAAAAGCAGCCTCGGCCTCCGATAACATGAGTAAAAAAATCATGTTATTATCCAGCCTTTTCAGAGACTTGCGCCGAAAATTGACCAATTGATAAAAAAATAAAACGTGCTAGCCTTCCCCAAAAGAAAACATGGGGGAACTGACGATGCCAGAAGGCCAATTCAGGGAAGGCATTGCGGGCGGCAGGCTCTCGGCCGACCAGTATGCGGATAATTTTTCCGACCTGCATCCGCCGCTCGATCACCACGAGGCGCTGGTCGAATCCGATCGCTGTTATTTCTGCTACGACGCGCCGTGCATGAACGCATGCCCGACCTCGATCGACATTCCGCTGTTCATCCGCCAGATCTCGACCGGCAATCCGATCGGTTCGGCCAAGACCATCTTCGACCAGAACATATTGGGCGGCATGTGCGCCCGCGTCTGCCCGACCGAAACGCTGTGCGAAGAAGTCTGCGTGCGCGAAGTGGCGGAAGGCAAGCCGGTGCAGATCGGCCGCCTGCAGCGCTATGCCACCGATGTCGCCATGAGCGAGAACAAGCAGTTTTATCCGCGCGCCGAGCCAACCGGCAAGACTGTCGCCGTGGTCGGCGCCGGGCCGGCCGGCCTTGCCGCCGCGCACCGGCTCGCCCGCCACGGCCATGACGTGACCATTCTGGAGGCGCGCGCGAAGGCCGGTGGCCTCAACGAATACGGCATCGCCGCCTACAAGAGTGTCGACGATTTCGCCCAGGCCGAAGTCGACTACGTGACCGCGATCGGCGGCATCGACATCCAGAACGGCAAGGCCCTCGGCCGCGACTATCAGCTGTCGGATCTGATCCGCAATTACGATGCGGTGTTTCTCGGCATGGGCCTTGGCGGCGTCAATGCGCTGCGTGCCGATGGCGAGGACGCCGACGGCGTCATCAACGCGGTCGAGTTCATTGCCGAGCTGCGCCAGGCCAGCGACCTTTCCGGCCTGCCGGTTGGCCGCCGCGTCGTCGTCATCGGTGGCGGCATGACGGCCATCGACGCGGCCGTGCAGTCGAAGCTGCTCGGCGCCGAGGAGGTGACGATCTGCTACCGGCGCGGCCAGGAGCACATGAATGCGTCCGAGTTCGAGCAGGATCTGGCCGCCGCCAATGGCGTCACCATCCGCCACTGGCTGCAGCCGAAGCGGGTGATCGCCGAGGGCGGCAAAGTGTCGGGCATCGAACTCGAATACACCGCCATGAATGGCGACAGGCTTGCCGGCACCGGCGAGACGCTGACGCTCGTTGCCGACCAGGTGTTCAAGGCGATCGGACAGAGTTTTGTGCCGGCAGCCCTCAACGGCAGCGGTGCATCGATCGATCTTGAAGCCGGCCGCATCAAGGTGGATGCGGAAGGGCGCACGTCGCTTGCCAGGGTCTGGGCCGGCGGCGACTGCATCTTCGGTGGCGACGACCTCACCGTCTCGGCGGTCGCGCAGGGCCGCGACGCTGCGGAGAGCATCAATCGGGCACTGACCTCGAACGGGAGGGCATGAGCATGGCTGATATCAGAAACAATTTCGTCGGCATCAAGTCGCCCAATCCGTTCTGGCTTGCCTCGGCGCCGCCGACCGACAAGGCCTACAACGTCATCCGCGCCTTCAAGGCCGGCTGGGGCGGCGTGGTGTGGAAGACGCTGGGCGAGGAAGGCCCACCGGTGGTCAACGTCAACGGCCCGCGCTATGGCGCGATCTGGGGCGCCGACCGCCGACTGCTCGGCCTCAACAACATCGAGCTGATCACCGACCGCGACCTGCAGGTCAATTTGCGCGAGATCAAGCAGGTCAAGAAGGACTGGCCCGACCGCGCCATCGTCGTCTCGCTGATGGTGCCTTGCGTCGAGGAGGCCTGGAAGGCGATCCTGCCGGTGGTCGAGGAGACCGAGGCCGACGGTATCGAGCTGAATTTCGGCTGCCCGCACGGCATGTCGGAGCGCGGCATGGGCGCGGCTGTCGGCCAGGTGCCGGAATATATCGAAATGGTGGTGCGCTGGTGCAAGCAGAACACCCGCATGCCCGTCATCACCAAGCTGACGCCCAACATCACCGATGTGCGCAAGCCCGCACGGGCGGCACATGCCGGCGGCACCGACGCGGTGTCGCTGATCAACACCATCAACTCGATCACCGGTGTCGACCTCGACAGCTTCGCGCCGCAGCCGACAATCGACGGCAAGGGCTCGCATGGCGGCTATTGCGGCCCGGCGGTGAAGCCGATCGCCATGAACATGGTGGCCGAGATCGCGCGCGATCCCGAAACCCGCGGCCTGCCGATCTCCGGCATCGGCGGCATCACCACCTGGCGTGACGCGGCCGAATTCATGGCGCTCGGCGCCGGCAATGTGCAGGTGTGCACGGCGGCGATGACCTATGGCTTCAAGATCGTGCAGGAAATGATTGCGGGCCTCGAAAACTGGATGGACGAGAAGGGGCACGCCTCGCTCAACGACATCGTCGGCCGCGCCACGCCCAATGTGACCGATTGGCAGTATCTCAACCTGAACTACGTCGCCAAGGCGCGTATCGACCAGGATGCCTGCATCAAATGCGGCCGCTGCCACATCGCCTGCGAGGACACTTCGCACCAGGCGATCACCAGCATGGTCGACGGCGTCAGGCACTTCGAGGTGATCGAGGCCGAATGCGTCGGCTGTAATCTCTGCGTCAATGTCTGCCCGGTCGAGAACTGCATCACCATGGAGCCCCTGGCAGCCGGCGTGATGGACCAGCGCACCGGCAGGCCGGTGTCGCCTGTCTATGCCAACTGGACGACCCACCCGAACAATCCGATGGCCAAGGTGGCTGCGGAATAGGGACACGTCACGAGAAGAGCGCCGAGGGCGCAGCAGCTTCTCTTCTCCCCGTATAGTGACGGGGAGAAGGTGCCGGTGTCCGAACCGGATAGATAGGTAACAGAATGGACTGATTAGATGGGTGACAGTTTTCTT
>NZ_JBVVQW010000030.1:0-37792 GCF_055811655.1 Mesorhizobium sp. WSM4809 | reverse complement strand
ATCATAAGGGGGAAAACTGTTACCTATCTATCCGGTTCAAACTGTTACCCATCTATCGGCTGGACACTGGCAGGCAGATGAGGGGCGGCGCCGACATCAGCCAGTGTCAGCGGCCTGGTTTGCCGACTCCTATCAGCTGCCTGATGATCGCATTGACCGCCGCGCGCGCGGCGTCCAGCCCCTGGCCGGTGTCGACGATGAAATCGGCCTGACGCCGCTTTTCCGCATCCGGCACCTGCTTGGCCAGGATCGACGCCAGCTTTTCCTCCGTCATGCCAGGCCGCGCCAGCACGCGGGCGCGCTGGGTCTCGGCCGGCGCAGTGACGACAACGACCTTGTCGACGCGGTTGCGACCGCCGGTTTCGAACAGCAGGGGAATGTCGAGGACGGCGATCGGCGCGCCTGATCTACGATGCCTGGCCAGAAAGGCATCGGCGTCGGCGCGCACCAGCGGATGGATGATCGCCTCGAGGCGCTTCAGCGCGGCGGCGTCACCGAGCACACGCGCGCCAAGCTTTGCCCGGTCGACCACCCCGGCAGATGTGGTGCCGGGAAAGGCGGCCTCGACCAACGGGGCTGCCTTGCCGGCATAGAGGCGATGCACCGTCTCGTCGGAATCATGGACCGGCACGCCGGCGTCAGCGAACATCCTGGCCGTTGTCGACTTGCCCATGCCGATGGAGCCGGTGAGGCCGAGCACGATCATGGCTTCGGCACCAGATCGGCGACGATTAGCGCCCGGAGTTCGGCCGTCACCCGCGGCCTGACGCCGAACCAGCGCTCGAAGCCGGGCACGGCCTGATGCAGCAGCATGCCAAGGCCGTCGACCGCCTTCAGATTTCGCCCACGGGCGGCCGCGAGCAGCGGCGTCTCCAGCGGCACATAGACGATGTCAGTGACGATGGCATGGTCGGGCAGCCGGGCGGGATCGGCCGACAGGCCTTCATTGCCATGCATGCCGAGCGCGGTGGTGTTGACCAGCAGGCCGGCATCGCCGAGCAGTTCATCGGTCGCCGCCATGCCATGCGCCGACACGCCGGCGCCGAAACGATCGCGCAATTCCTGCGCCCGGGCCACAGTGCGGTTGACGATGCGGATGTCGGCAACGCCGCGCTGCTTCAGCGCATGGATGACGGCGCGCGACGCGCCGCCGGCGCCGAGCACCACCGCCGGACCCTTGCTTGCCCAGCCCGGTGCATGATCGTCGAGGTTGGCGGCAAAGCCGTGACCGTCGGTGTTGCCGGCCCACAGGACGCCGCCCTCGAACCACAGCGTGTTGACGGCGCCGATTTCCTGCGCCGCCTCGTCGCGGCGTTCGGCCAATGCGAAGGCCGCTTCCTTGTGCGGGATGGTGATGTTGCCGCCGCGGTAATTGTTTGCCTGCAACGTGTTCACGAACTCGGCAAAATCCTGCGGCGCGACATCGATGGCCTGGTAGCTTCCGTCGATGCCATGTTTGGCCAGCCAGTGGCCATGGATCTTCGGCGAGCGCGAATGCTTGACCGGATGGCCGGTGACGAAAGCCTTCTTTGACGCCTCAGCCATCGATCGCTCCCAGCGTGCGCAGTTCGGCAAGCAGCGGCAACAGCGGCAAGCCGACAATCGTGAAATGGTCGCCTTCGATTTTCTCGAACAATTGAATGCCTTCGCCTTCGATCTGATAGGCGCCGACGCTGGACAGCGCCTTGGCGCCGACGCGGGCGAGATGGCGGCCGATGAAGGCCGGGTCGAGCTTGCGCATGGTCATCGAGGCGATGCCGACATGGCGCCACAAAACCTCGCCGTCGCGGACCAGCACCGCGGCGCTGTTGAGCTGATGGGTCCTGCCCGACAGCGCCAGCAGATGACGGCGTGCGCCTTCCCTATCGGCCGGCTTGTGGAACACCTCGTCGCCGAGCGACAGCGTCTGGTCGCAGCCCAGCACCAGGGCACCCGGCCTGCGCTCGCTGACTTCGGTTGCCTTGGCCTCGGCCAGCACCAGGGCGACGTCCTCGGGTGAGACACCGCTGTCCTGCAAAGGCGCCTCGAGCGCACGCTCGTCGACATCGGCCGGCACCGCCTCGACGTCGACGCCGGCATTGACCAGCATCGCCTTTCGGAACGGACTGCCGGAAGCGAGGATGAGTTTTTCGGTCATTTTGCACTCGGGCGCAGACACAGGCGCGGTTGGAGTATGATCAGCTCTAGTCCTGTAAGGTTGGCGCTGCCCCTCATTGTCCTGCCGGACATTTCTCCCCGTATAGAGACGGGGAGAAAGGGGCAGCTTCAGCGCTGGCGCTGTTTCCAGCCACAGTCGCGATTGGCGAAACCATCAATGACAGCGCCCCTCTCCCCGTCACTATACGGGGAGAGGATGCCGGCAGGCAGGTGAGGGGCGGCGCCGAATTTCCGCCAGGGAAGACTCGGAAAACGCACTCCTCGCTCATCTATCTATTCTTCCCCCGCAGGGCAACGATGGCCGCCGCCGTTTCCTCGATCGAGCGGCGGCTGACGTCGATCATCGGCCAGCCATGGCGCGTGCAGATCTTGCGGGCATAGGCGAGCTCCTCGCCGATTGCGGCGCGGTCGACATAATCCGATGCCTCATACGAGCCGCTGTTGCCGAGGATGCGATTTTGCCGGACATGCGAGATGCGCTCGGCGGTGGCGATCAGCCCGACGATCAGCGGCTTGCTGGCGGCAACCAGGCTTTCCGGCACCGGCACGCCGAGCACGATCGGGATGTTGGCGGTCTTGATGCCGCGATTGGCGAGATAGATGCTGGTCGGCGTCTTCGACGTGCGAGAAATGCCGATCAGCACCACATCGGCATCGTCCATGTTGAGCGGCAACTGGCCGTCATCATGGTCCATGGTGAAATTGAGCGCGTCGATGCGGCGGAAATACTCGGCGTCGAGGACATGCTGGGCGCCGACGCGGCGGCCGGCCGGGGTGCCGAGATAGGACTGGAACACGGTCAGCACCGGCTCCAGCACCGATACACAGGGCAGGCCCATGGCCGCGCAGCGCTCGTCGATGCCGCGCGCCAGCTTCTGGTCGACGACCGTATAGAGGATGATGCCCGGTTCCTCCTCGATGTCCTCGAACACCTTCGCCACCTGCTTTTCGGTGCGGATAAGCGGATAGATATGCTCGATGGCGCGCGCATCCTTGTACTGCGCCGAAGCCGCCCGGCCGGCGGCGAGCAGCGTTTCGCCGGTCGCGTCGGAAATCAGGTGCAGGTGGAAGAAGCTCTGGGGTTTGTTCACAGGGGGTCACCTGGGGCTGTGGGCTTCTGTGGATAAAGCGGGATGAAAAGACTGGCCTGTCGGAGGCGACTGTATCAGATGGCAGTTTGTCCACAATTCGATGCGCTGTCAGCTTCGTCGGGCGATTGGGGACAAGTTTGGGGACGGCTTTTTTCGACTACGGTCCGTCCACAGGACCCGCCTTTCACCGCAATGCCTAACGCTTTGACTCGATTGATCGATTCCGAGCCATCCCCAGAACCCTACATCTGGGAAAAAGAAACACGCGACAATATGTTGGCTGGTGTTTTCCGGGGCAAAGCGGGACAGGTGACAACCACCAGAACCAACAGACTCTTAGAATCAGAAGAATCTTAGATATAAGAATCTTTGATTATAGAAGAGGCTGGGAGAAGCGAGCGCCCGATGCCCCAGAACCGGATCATGCTGGATGTCCTGAAGGGCAAGGCTCATTTTCCGCCTCCGCTCTGGATGATGCGTCAGGCCGGACGCTATCTGCCGGAGTATCGGGAGACACGCAGGCGAGCAGGCTCGTTCCTGGACCTCTGCTACGATCCCGACCTTGCGGTCGAAGTGACCTTGCAGCCGATCGAGCGTTTTGGTTTCGATGCCTCGATCCTGTTTTCCGATATCCTTGTCGTTCCGCATGCGCTTGGCCGTGACGTTCGCTTTGAAGAGGGCAGAGGGCCGCTGCTGACGCCGATCACCGCGCCGGAGATTTTGGCTCTGGAAGGCAAGGTGTTTCACGTGAATCTCGAACCGGTCTATGAGACGGTTCGCCGGTTGCGGGCCAAACTGCCCGAAGAGACAACTCTGATCGGCTTCTGCGGCGCGCCGTGGACGGTGGCGACCTACATGATCGCCGGTCATGGCACGCCCGACCAGGCGCCGGCGCGGCTTTTTGCCTATCGCGAACCGGTGGCCTTTCAACGATTGCTGAAGGTGCTTGCCGAACATTCGGCCGCCTATCTCATCCGCCAGATCGAGGCGGGTGCGGATGTGGTGCAGATATTCGATTCCTGGTCCGGCGTGCTGGACGATGAGAGTTTCGACCTGTTCTGCGTTCAGCCGATGGCCGAGATCGTTGGCCGGGTGCGGGCGGTTCATCCCGATGTTCCGATCATCGGTTTTCCCAAGGGTGCCGGTTCGCGCTACCGGACATATCGACAGAAGACCGGCGTGACGGCGCTGGGGATCGACTGGACGGTACCCCTGATCGCAGCGAAGGAATTGCAGCGCTCGGGTGCGGTTCAGGGCAATCTCGATCCCTTGCGGCTCGTGGCTGGCGGCAAGGCGCTGTCGGATGGCGTCGAGGCGATCCTGAGGGCGCTGGGAGACGGGCCGCTGATCTTCAATCTCGGTCACGGCATCACGCCGGAGACGCCGATCGCCCATGTCGAGGCGATGGTGAGTCAGGTGCGGAGCGCGACACGCTGATGGCTGAGATGAAAAACGCGAACAGCACCGGTCAGGCGATGATGCGGATGATATCAGGTATCGCGGTGCTGGTCGTTCTCACCGCGCTTTTGTATTTCGCGGCACCCGACAGCTTCTATCTCTGGGCAAAGGCGATCCATATCCTCGCCGTCATCTCATGGATGGCGGGCATGCTCTATCTGCCGCGGCTGCTGGTCTATCATGCCGATGCCGAGAAGGGCTCGGTGCAATCGGAGACCTTCAAGGTGATGGAGCGGCGCCTGCTGCGCGGCATCATCAACCCGGCGATGATCGTCACCTGGGTGTTCGGCCTGTGGCTCGCCTGGAAGGGTTTTGGTTTCCAGGGCGGCTGGCTGCATGCCAAGATCGGTGCGGTGCTTTTGCTGTCCGCCGTTCACGGATATCTGGCCGGCGCGGTGCGCAAATTCGCCGAGGACCGCAATGAAAAACCGGCCAGGCACTGGCGGATGGTCAACGAGATCCCCACATTGCTGATGATCGCAATCGTCATCCTGGTGGTGGTCAAGCCGTTCTGATGCATGCTGCTCAAAAACGGCCAGGAGACAACGACGGGCAGTGATGCGTTTCAAGCCTTCATAGGTCACGCAAAACGCAGCTTGCTCTTTCACCCGACCGACGATAAAAGACGGGTCTTCCTTCCCGTCATGCGCCGCCCCTCATTGTTTTCGGCCGCGCCCGGCATTTGTCGCATCCCGCCGATATTTTCCCAAAGCCTACCCAGACTCCATCTATTCAAGGTCCGTCTATGCAAGAAATGAAACTCGCCGAGTTCAAGAACAAGAAACCGCCAGAGCTGATCGCTTATGCCGAATCGCTCGAGGTCGAAAACGCCAGCGTCATGCGCAAGCAGGAGCTGATGTTTGCGATCCTGAAGAAGCTGGCCGCCCAGGAGATCGAGATCATCGGTGATGGCGTGGTCGAGGTGCTGCAGGACGGTTTCGGCTTCCTGCGCTCCGCCAATGCCAATTATCTGCCAGGTCCCGACGACATCTATATTTCGCCGTCGCAGATCCGGCGCTTTTCGCTGAAGACCGGCGATACGGTCGAAGGGCCGATCCGCAGCCCGAAAGAGGGCGAGCGCTATTTCGCGCTGCTGAAGGTCAACACCATCAATTTCGACGATCCCGAAAAGATCCGCCACAAGATCCACTTCGACAATCTGACGCCGCTCTATCCGACCAAGCGGCTGAAGATGGAGATCGAGAATGCGACCACCAAGGACATCTCGCCGCGTGTGATCGACCTGGTCGCGCCGATCGGCAAGGGACAGCGCGCTCTGATCAACGCGCAGCCGCGTACCGGCAAGACGGTTCTGATGCAGAACATCGCCCACTCGATCACCGCCAACCATCCGGAATGCTATCTAATCGTGCTGCTGATCGACGAGCGGCCGGAAGAAGTGACCGACATGCAGCGCTCGGTGAAGGGCGAGGTGATCTCCTCGACCTTCGACGAGCCGGCGGTGCGCCACGTGCAGGTCGCCGAAATGGTCATCGAGAAGGCCAAGCGCCTGGTCGAGCATGGCCGCGACGTCGTCATCCTGCTCGATTCGATCACCCGCCTCGGCCGCGCCTACAACACCGTCGTGCCGTCATCCGGCAAGGTGCTGACCGGCGGTGTCGACGCCAACGCGCTGCAGCGGCCGAAGCGCTTCTTCGGCGCCGCCCGCAACATCGAGGAAGGCGGTTCGCTGACCATCATCGCCACCGCGCTGATCGATACCGGCAGCCGCATGGACGAAGTCATCTTCGAAGAGTTCAAGGGCACCGGCAACTGCGAAATCCAGCTCGACCGCAAGGTGGCCGACAAGCGCATCTATCCGGCCATGGACATCTTGAAGTCCGGCACCCGCAAGGAAGACCTGCTGGTTTCCAAGCAGGATCTGCAGAAGATCTTCGTGCTGCGCCGCATCCTGGCGCCGATGGGAACCACCGACGCAATCGAGTTCCTGATCGACAAGCTCAAGCAGACCAAGACCAATGCGGATTTCTTCGATTCGATGAACACGTAAGAGGACTGGCGAGGGCCAACGGGCAACTGCTTGCGCTGCCCCTCATCCGCCTGCCGGCACCTTCTCCCCGTATAGTGACGGGGAGAAGGGAGATGGCCGCACCCTCGGCGCTCGTTTGAAAATTGGCGAAACCGTCCATGACGGCGTCTTTCTCCCCGTCCCTATACGGGAGAAATGCCCGGCAGGGCAATGAGGGGCGGCGCCAGCGCCGCAATTTTGGGCTGATCGAGCAGCGTTGCCCTTATAGCCCTCACAACAATCGTTCCAACTCTTCAGCATCCGTCACGACCGGCAAACACACCTGCCCAGTACACAACCATGCACCCGCCTCGTTGGTCGGCGGCAGGATTCCGCCAGGCAGCAAGGGTCGATTCGTACCCGTACCGATCGGCACGACAACGTCGACGCGGCGGGGGTCCGGACTTCGATTCGCAATCGGAACGAGCTTTGGATCGTCAAGCGCATCGACGATGACCAGTTTGAGTGGCTCGATCGCCAGCGCGCAGGCGTTGACGATGCCAGCCTGGCCATAGGCCTGGTGCGCCGCGCGGCCGGCGGCGTGCTCGGCAACTTGCCAGGCCCTTTCCTGCAGGTCGAGATTGCCGGTGACGGAGGCCAGCCGGACCAGTGCCTCGATGATCTGGCCGGTGGCGGAGGGAATGGCCTCGTCGACATCGCCGCGGATGCGGATCGGCACGTCGGTGCTGTCCGAGGCGGTCAGGTAATAACCTGTCTTTTCGGTATCGGCGTGCCAATGGTCGAGCTGCTCGATAAACTGGCCGGCCTGGTCGACATAGCTCCAATTCCCAGTGGCCTCGAACAGCGAGATCGCTGCGTTGGCCATGGCGGCATAGTCGCTTGACAACGCAGGGAATAGTTTTCTGGCGCCGAGCATCGAATGCGGCAGACGGCCGTCGCGGCCGGCGGTGCTGATGTGGGCGAAGGCTTTTGCCGCCGCGTCGATCCAGTCGGGCCGCGCCAACGACCGACCGGCCTCTGCAAGCGCTGCGATCATCTGGCCGTTCCAGTCGGTGAGGGTTTTTGCGTCAAGACCGGGCCTGACCCGCTGTTCCCGCACGGTGAGGAGTTTCGCCTTGAGCGGGCCGATCTCTTCGCGATCGATCACATAGTGCGATTGCTGGGACAGGGTTTGGTGGACGACCGGCTTGCCTTCCCAGCCGTGCGGGCTGGAGAGCGTGAAGTGTTTGAAAAACAAGGCGGAATCGTCGCCGAGGGCGGCCTCGATCTCGTCTTGGCTCCAGGTGTAGAACAGCCCTTCCTCGCCGTCGCTGTCGGCATCGAGACTGGCGGCAAAGGCGCCGCCGTCGACGCGCATCTCGCGCAGCAGCCAGCCGATCGTCTCTTCGATTCGGACCCGGAACAACTCGTTGCCGCTTGCGACATGGGCCCAGTTGCAGAAGCGGATCAGCTGGGCATTGTCGTAGAGCATCTTTTCGAAATGCGGCACCAGCCATTCGGCATCGGTCGAGTAACGGCTGAGCCCGCCGCCGACATGGTCGTAGATGCCGCCGCTGACCATCTGTTCGAGGCTGTTGAGAACGTCGTCGCGATGGCTGGCGTTGCCGTCGCGCAGCCAGGACAGCCACAGCGTTTGCATGAACGGTGCATTGGGAAATTTCGGCGCGCCACGCAAGCCGCCCAGATCGCGGTCGATCATGCCGTCTATGCCCTTGGCAAGCTCAGCCAGCGTGTCGCGATCGAGCCCTGTTTTCGCGTGCGAGCCGGCGAGCCGTGCCTGGACATGTGTGGTCAGGCCGTCGGCGCTCTGGTTGAGGCTCGCCCGCTTCTCGCGCCAGGCCTTGTCCACCGCCTCCATCACCTGGATGAAACCGGGGCGGCCGTAGCGTGGCTCGCGCGGAAAGTAGGTGCCGCCCCAGAACGGCTTGCCGTCCGGCGTCAGGAACATGGTCAGCGGCCAGCCACCCTGCTCGCCCATCGAGGACAGCGCCGCCATATAGATCTGGTCGATGTCGGGGCGTTCCTCGCGGTCGACCTTGATATTGACGAACAGACGGTTCATGACGGCGGCGACACCATCGTCCTCGAAGCTTTCATGCGCCATGACGTGGCACCAGTGGCAGGCGGCATAGCCGACCGAGAGCAGGATCGGCCTGTCCAGCGCCTTCGCCTCCTCGAGCGAAGCCGGCGACCAGGCCCGCCAGTGGACGGGATTGCCGCTGTGCTGCTGCAAATAGGGGCTGGCTTCTTCAGCAAGCAGGTTTTGCGCGGGCAGCGTCACTGGGCAAACTCGGGTGCGATTGGCTGATGGGCGTAAAGCTAGGGCGGTTCGGTAGAGCGGGCAAATGATTTCAGGCGATTCCATCGTAGCGCTGTCGAGCGGCCGGCTGCCGGCCGGCGTCGCCGTCATCCGTATCTCCGGCCCACAAACTCGATTCGTTATCGAAACGATTGCCGGGGGTATGGTTAAAGACCGCGTCGCGGTCTTGCGCAGATTCACAGCGCCCGGCGGGTTGGTGCTCGACACCGGCCTGGTGGTTTTCTTTCCCGGTCCGGCCAGTTTTACGGGCGAGGATGTGGCGGAATTCCACGTTCATGGCGGACGCGCCGTGGTGGCCAGGATGCTGGAGACGATTACTGGTTTCGACGGCATCAGGCACGCGGAACCGGGCGAATTCACGCGCCGCGCCTTTCTCAACGGCAAGGTCGACCTGGTCGAGACCGAGGCGCTGGCGGATCTCGTCAACGCCGAAACCGAGGCGCAGCGGCGTTTTGCTGTCCAAAATGCCGAAGGCGCTCAGAGCGAACTCTATCTCGGCTGGCGTCGCCGACTGATCCACGCCCGTGCCATGATCGAGGCGGAGATCGATTTTGCCGATGAGGACGATGTCCCCGGTTCCGTTTCGGATACGGTTTGGTCCGATGTCAAAACTATGATCGGCGAGATCGACCGGCACATTGCCGGATTTCGCGCCGCCGAGATCATTCGCGACGGCTTCGAGGTCGTTATCCTTGGCGCGCCCAACGCCGGTAAGTCGAGTCTGTTCAACGCCCTGGCGCGGCGGGATGCCGCTATAGTAACGGATGAACCCGGCACGACGCGGGATCTGCTTGAAGTGACACTTGATCTCCAGGGGCTGCGGGTCCGGCTTACAGATACGGCCGGGCTGCGCGATGCGCCGGGGAAGGTCGAGGCGATCGGCATCGAGAAGGCCAGGGCCAAGGCGCATGGCGCCGATCTCTTGCTCTTGCTGCAGGACATCGCGAACCCAAGAGATGTCGGCGAGCTGCCGACTGTGGCGCCGACCTTGGGCGTAGGCACCAAGCTCGATCTACTGGAAGACCGTGCGGCGAGTAACGCGACGGAGCGCTATGACCTTGTCATTTCGGTGAAGAACGGGACGGGCGTGGAGGAACTGCTGGCAGAAATCGGCCGGCGGGCGGCGGAGGCAGCCGGCAGCGTCGGCGATGTCCTGCCGTCGCGCCTGCGCCACGTCGAATTGCTCGGCGCAGCGAATAGCCACCTGCGTCGCGCAACGGACGGCCGGACTGTCGGGCAGGAATTGCGCGCCGAGGAGTTGCGGCTTGCAGCAGATCGCCTGGGCCGTATTGTCGGCGCCATCGACGTCGAGGACATGCTGGACGTGATTTTCTCACAGTTCTGCATTGGGAAATGACTCACGTGAAACGATGCGCTCTCGTAAAATGACTCAGCTGTCGATGCAGAGATCTTGATGGACCGTTTGCGGAACGCCCCCATCGCTTCGTCATCCTAGGGCAAAGCAGGAGCGAAGCGACGTCGCGGAGACCCGAGGATCCATGCCGCGACTTCTGAGCGCGCGCCACGGTGCAGAATTCCGATCCGCTGTACTCTTTGGCCAAGATCACGGCATGGATCCTAGGGTCTCCGCGACGTCGCTTCGCTCCTGCTTTGCCCTAGGATGACGAACGTTGCGAACGCTTGGGTAAGACCTTCGAGCAGCGGCAAGGTGCGACTCACGTGAAACATCGGTGCCCCGATGACTCACGTGAAACACACGCGATGGCGGTGCAAGGCTGTTTCACGTGAAACGACTCGCGGAGTTTTCTTGACAGCCAAGCCTCGCGGGGACATGTGTCCCTTCAATCATTCGAGTCTGGGAAGTTTGTGATGACCAATCACTATGATGTGGTTGTGGTGGGCGGCGGCCACGCAGGTTGTGAGGCGGCCAGCGCTGCCGCGCGCGCTGGTGCCAAGACCGCGCTGGTGACGCTGCGCTTTGATACGATCGGGGTCATGTCCTGCAATCCGGCGATCGGCGGGCTCGGCAAGGGCCATTTGGTGCGCGAGATCGATGCCATGGATGGCCTGATGGGGCGCGTGGCGGATGCGGCCGGCATTCAGTTCCGCCTGCTCAACCGCCGCAAAGGTCCCGCCGTGCGCGGCCCTCGTACGCAGGCCGACCGGAAGCTTTATCGCCTTGCCATGCAGGAAGCGATTCGGCAGCAGAACGATCTCGACGTGGTTGAAGGCGAG
This sequence comes from Mesorhizobium sp. WSM4809, assembly GCF_055811655.1. Lineage (NCBI taxonomy): Bacteria > Pseudomonadati > Pseudomonadota > Alphaproteobacteria > Hyphomicrobiales > Phyllobacteriaceae > Mesorhizobium > Mesorhizobium sp. WSM4809. Next base: position 26,580 of record NZ_JBVVQW010000030.1, on the reverse strand, counting down.
GTTCTGGATTTTGAGATCGCCGATGGGCGGATCACGGCTGTTCTCCTGGCCGACGGCAGGCGGCTTGGCTGTGGCGCGGTCGTGCTGACGACCGGGACTTTTCTGCGCGGGCTCATTCATATTGGCGAGAAGAAGATTGTCGCCGGCCGCATGAACGAGCAGGCCAGCCTTGGGCTCTCGGCGACGATGGACCGCGCAGGCTTCAAGCTTGGACGGCTGAAGACCGGGACGCCGCCGCGGCTCGATGGCCGGACCATCGACTGGACGACGCTGGAAAGCCAGGCCGCGGATGCGGATCCGGTGCCGTTCTCGCTGATGACCGACCGCATCGAAACGCCGCAGATCGATTGCGGCATCACCCGCACGACCACGGCCACGCATGAGCTGATTCGCGCCAATCTTGGCCGGTCGGCCATGTATTCCGGCTCGATCGAGGGCGTCGGGCCGCGTTATTGCCCGTCGATCGAGGACAAGATCGTCAAGTTCGGCGATAGGGACGGGCACCAGATCTTTCTGGAGCCGGAAGGGCTGGACGATGATACCGTCTATCCCAATGGGATTTCCACCTCGTTGCCCGAAGATGTGCAGCTCGATATATTGAAAACCATTCCGGGGCTGGAGCGCGCAATCATGCTGCAGCCCGGCTATGCCATCGAGTATGATCATGTCGATCCGCGCGAACTGCATCAGACGCTGGAGACGAAGCGCATCGGTGGTCTCTTCCTCGCCGGTCAGATCAACGGCACGACCGGCTATGAGGAAGCGGCCGGGCAAGGCTTGCTCGCAGGCCTCAATGCGGCGCGGCGGGCGGCGGGCAGCGAGCAGATCGTGCTCAGCCGCACCGAAGCCTATATTGGCGTGATGGTCGACGATTTGACCAGCCGCGGCATCAGCGAACCCTACCGGATGTTCACGTCACGGGCCGAGTTCCGGCTATCGCTGCGTGCCGACAATGCCGATGAGCGACTGACGCCTCTGGCTGCGAAACTGGGCATCGCCTCGGCACAGCGCATGCAGCGCTACGGGCAGGTCATGCAAAGCCTGGATGAGGCGCGGGATTTGGCGAAGTCGCTCGCCATGACGCCGAATGAGGCGGCGCGGCACGGGCTGGACATCAACCGGGATGGCGTGCGCCGGTCCGGCTATGAATTGCTGTCCTATCCCGACGTCGATGTCGCTTGGCTGGCCGGCGTCGATCCGCGCTTTGCGGCGATCGACGGCAAGACGGCGGAGCGCCTCGAGACGGAAGCGAAGTATTCTGTCTATCTCGACCGCCAGAAGACCGACTTGGCGCAGATCCGGCATGAGGAGAGCCGGCTGATCCCCGAGACGGTCGATTTCGCCGGAGTGCCGGGTCTGTCGAACGAGCTGAAGCAGAAGATGCAGGCGCGGCGGCCGCGCTCCATCGCCGATGCCCAGCGCATGGAAGGCATGACGCCGGCGGCGCTGGCGATCATCGTCGCGCATGTCCGTCACGCGGAGAGCGCCCAGCGCCCACAAAAGGATGTTGCGTGAGTTCTTTTTCCCTGGAGAGCCTGCAGGATGCGGCAGGCCCGGTTTCACGTGAAACATTCGATCGGTTGGTGGCGTTCGAGCAGATGTTCCAGAAATGGAACCGCAGCATCAATCTGGTGGCGCAGTCGACGTCGGGCGATGTCTGGCAGCGCCATATCCTGGACAGCGCCCAACTCGGGCGCATAGAACCCGTTGCCACACGCTGGGTGGATCTCGGCTCGGGCGGTGGATTTCCAGGCCTTGTGATGGCGTTCCTGCTGGCCGAACGCGACGGCGCCAGCATCGATCTGGTTGAAAGCAATCGCAAAAAGGCATCCTTCCTGCAGACCGTCGTCGGCCAGTTCAGCCTGCCGGCGCGGGTCGTGGCGCGCCGCATCGATGACAGCCATGCGCTGGTTTCGACGCCGCAAATCGTCACGGCGCGGGCGCTGGCTCCGCTTTCGACCTTGCTGGACCTGTCGGCGCCCTGGCTGATTTCGGGCGCGCGCGGCCTGTTCCACAAAGGCCGGGATTACCGCACCGAAGTGCAAGAAAGCGTTCACCGATGGTCCTTCGATCTGGTAGAACATCCAAGTGTGACCGACGTTGGCGGCGTCATCCTGGAATTGTCCAACCTGCGACCTGTCTGATCCGTCACTGACAGGCGATTTGGCGCCCAAAATGAATTTCTGGCATAAACCCATGATGAAGAATGGCCCCCGAATCATCACCGTAGCCAACCAGAAGGGCGGTGTCGGCAAGACGACGACCGCCATCAATCTGGCGACCGCGCTGGCTGCGATCGGCGAAAAGGTGCTGATCGTCGATCTCGATCCGCAGGGAAATGCCAGCACCGGTCTGGGCATCGACCGCAAGGACCGGACGGTGTCGTCCTATGACGTGTTGACCGGCGAGCTGGAGCTGGAAGCCGCGGCCATCCCCACAGCCGTGCCGGGCCTGTCGATCGTGCCGTCGACGCTCGATCTGCTCGGCATCGAAATGGAGATCGCCTCCGCGCCCGACCGGGTGCTCAAGCTGCGCAACGCGCTGCGCGCCGCCACCGAGCGCGGCGCACCGTTCGGCTATGTGCTGATCGACTGCCCGCCATCGCTCAACCTTTTGACCTTGAATTCAATGGCTGCAGCCGATTCTGTTCTTGTGCCGCTGCAATGCGAGTTTTTCGCGCTAGAAGGTCTCAGCCAGTTGCTGGAGACGGTCGAGCAGGTGCGCCGCTCGATCAATCCGGATCTCACCATCCAGGGCATCGTGCTGACCATGTATGACGGCCGCAACAATCTCGCCAACCAGGTCGTGCAGGATGTGCGGGCGCATATGGGCGACAAGGTCTACGAGACCATCATCCCGCGCAATGTGCGGGTGTCCGAGGCGCCGTCCTATGGCAAGCCGGCGATCCTCTACGATTTGAAGTGCTCGGGCAGCCAGGCCTATCTGCAACTGGCGTCGGAAGTGATCCGCCGCGAGCGCAAGTTACGCGCCGCTTGATGAGGCCGGATGCATAGTTAAGAGCCGATTCGATACCGAAACGATTTGGAATAGCCAACTGGAATAAAGATGAGCGAAGATCTTTCGAGAAAGAGACTTGGGCGTGGGCTGGCGGCGCTGATCGGCGAGATCGATCGCCCAGTAGCGCCTGAAAAACCTGGCATGAGCGCCGACGGCAAGGTGCCGATCGAGTTCCTGACCCCCAATCCGAAGAATCCGCGCCGGCATTTCGGCGACGCCGAGCTGACCGACCTCGCCCAGTCGATCCGCGAACACGGCGTCGTCCAGCCGGTGGTGGCGCGGCCTTCGCCGACACAGGCCGGACGCTACGAGATCATCGCCGGCGAGCGGCGCTGGCGTGCAGCGCAGCGCGCCGGGCTGTCCGAGATCCCGGTCATCATCCGTGAGGTCAACGATCGCACCGCCCTCGAACTGGCGATCATCGAGAACGTCCAGCGCACCGATCTCAATGCGGTCGAGGAAGCGCTCGGCTATCAGCAGCTGATCGACGAGCACGGCTACACCCAGGCCGATCTCGGCCAGGTGATCGGCAAAAGCCGCAGCCATGTCGCCAATACGCTCAGGCTCTTGAAGCTGCCGGACGTGATTCGCGACATGCTGGTCGACGGCGCGCTGTCGGCGGGTCATGCCCGCACGCTGGTGACAGCGGAAGATCCGGCCGGCCTTGCCAAGCGCATCGTCGAAGAAGGACTTTCGGTGCGCCAGGCCGAAGCGCTGGCGCAGATGCCGGCCGGCACCAGCAGCGCCAGGGAAGCCAGGCCGGCGCCAAGTCCTGACGAAAAGGACGCCGACACGCTGGCGCTGGAAAAACTGTTGACCGATACGATCGGCATGATCGTGTCGGTGGATCACAAGGGCAGAGGCGGCACGCTTCGGGTAGCCTATCGCTCGCTGGAGCAGCTCGATGAGTTGTGCAGGCGGCTGAAGCAGGAACGATAATTAGCCGGCGAATTATCTTCTGAATTGAGCATGGGCTGGCGATTGCCAGCCCTTCTCTTTTTCAGCGATGATGATTGGCGAAATCGGCGACGCCGCTAATCTCCCTCCTTGAGGGGGAGATGGCCGGCAGGCCAGAGGGGGTCGCCTCACACCAAGCGCCGGCGCCCTTGTGGAAACGAAGAGGAGGCCAGCGCTCCACGCGCAACGACCCCCTCTGTCGCCTTCGGCGACATCTCCCCCTCGAGGGGGAGATCAGGCGCGCTGCGCCAGCCTGCTGCTTTCCACCGCAATCCCCAGCAATGCCTGCCGTGCCAGCGCCACGGAAAGGTCCGGCCGCCGTCGTGTCTGCAACACCGCCGTCTGCAGCCGGGTCAACGCGCGGCCGAGCGCGTCGGTGCTCCAGCGCTCCAGTGCCTTCTCGACCAGCTTGCGCCTGGAGAAAAACACCGGTGGCCGGGCGGCGGCGACGACCGAGGCGGCGTTGCGGTTGCCGGACTCCATCTGGCCGCGCATGATCTGGATCTGCTGCAACTGCCGCATCGCCGAGGACAGCACCAGGAAAGGCTGGCCGCCGGACTGGCAATGGCGAGTGAAGGCGGTGTCGAAGTCGCCGATCTTACCTTCGAGGAGCGCGTCGACCGCGTCGTCAAAAGACGCGCCGGAGACGTCGCCCGACATCGCCTTGACCTCCTCCAGCCCGATCTCGCTCTGGCCATGGGCGTAGAGCACGAGCTTCTCGATCTCGCCGCGCGAGGCCAACCGGTCGCCGCCGAGATTGCGGCGCAGCGCCTGTCTCGCCTCCATGGTCATCGACATGCCGGCCTTGCCCAGTTCGGCGTCGATGACGCCGTCGATGTCGCGCGCTTCATCGGCATAGCAAGGCAGCGCCATGGCGTTGTCGGCCGCCTCGACGATGGCGCGCAGGCCGACACCCTTCTTGAGATCGCCGGCCTCGATGAGAATGATGGCATCCCGCGCGGGCTCCGCCGTCAGCGCCTTGACGTCGTCGGCCAATGCCTTCTGGCCGCTGGCATTGCGCACCCACAGCAGCCGCCGGTCGGAAAACATCGGCACGGTGCGGGCCTCGTCGAGCAGCCGGCCCTCGTCACGGTCAACCTCCGAACCCTCGAGCCTGACCACCGAGAAGGGATCGTCGAGCGGCAGGCTGGTCTTGCCGGCAAACGCCTTCGCCCGCTCGGAGACGAGGCCGCGATCGGGGCCGTAAAGCAGGACGATCGAAATGCGCTGGTCCGGCTTCGCGAGCCAGCTGTCGACCTCGTAAGCTTTCTTCTGTGCCATGCCGGGTTGGTTAGCATGATGCGGGCGTGGGGTGAACCGGGGTGTGCGTGATCTCCCCCCTCGAGCGGGAGATGGCCGGCAGGCCAGAGGGGGTCGGTTCGACTGGATGCGACATTTTATGCGCCGAAAGAAGAAGTTAGCGCTCCATGCGCGGCGACCCCCTCTGTCGCCTTCGGCGACATCTCCCCCTCAAGGGGGGAGATTACGCTTCGCGCTTCCCCAATCACCTTATCTGCCGGCAAACCCGGCCCGACCTTCTCTCTAATTGCGCGCCGGCGCCCAACATCGACAAGAAATTTCGCCGACATATCTTCATCTTGGTGCGTGGGAGGCTGGATCGGCCGGCGCAGCCGGGACCGACGTCCGCAGGCTACCCCGACGAATTCGCACTGGCCTGGCGGCGCAGATATGCAAATATCGACACCAGGCAACATTGGAGGACAAAGGTCATGGCCGATGCTGGGATGTTGCGTTTTCACGTTCCGGAACCGGAAGTGCGGCCGGGCGGAACGCCCGATTTCTCCAATGTGCCGATCCCGAAGGCCGGCTCGGTGCCGCGCCCCGAAATCGATGTCGATCCGCGCACCATCCGCGATCATGCCTTCTCGATCATCCGCGTGCTGAACCGCACTGGCGAGGCCGTCGGTCCCTGGGCCGGACTGCTTTCAAGCGACGAGCTGCTGGCCGGCCTACGCCACATGATGACGCTGCGGACCTTCGACGCGCGCATGCAGATGGCGCAGCGGCAGGGCAAGACCTCGTTCTACATGCAGCATCTGGGCGAAGAGGCGGTGGCTTGCGCCTTCCGCAAGGCACTGGCGCCGGGGGACATGAATTTCCCGACCTATCGCCAGGCAGGGCTGCTCATCGCCGACGGCTATCCGATGGTCACGATGATGAACCAGATCTATTCCAACGAGGCCGACCCGCTGAAAGGCCGGCAATTGCCGGTCATGTATTCGTCGAAGGAGCACGGCTTCTTCTCGATCTCCGGCAATCTGGCGACGCAGTACATCCAGGCGGTCGGCTGGGCGATGGCCTCGGCGATATCGAACGATTCGCGCGTCGCAGCCGCCTGGATCGGCGACGGCTCGACGGCCGAATCCGATTTCCACTCGGCGCTGGTGTTCGCCTCGACCTACAAGGCACCGGTCGTGCTCAATGTGGTCAACAACCAGTGGGCGATCTCGACCTTTCAGGGCATTGCGCGCGGCGGCTCGGGCACATTCGCGGCAAGGGGGCTCGGCTTCGGCATCCCGTCGCTGCGCGTCGACGGCAACGACTATCTCGCCGTCCATGCGGTGGCCAAATGGGCGGCGGAGCGGGCGCGCAGCAATCTCGGGCCGACGCTGGTCGAATATGTCACCTACCGTGCCGGCGCGCATTCGAGCTCGGACGATCCGTCCGCTTACCGGCCGAAGACCGAATCTGACGCCTGGCCGCTCGGGGATCCGATCGTGCGGCTGAAGAACCATCTCATCGCGCTCGGCGTCTGGTCGGACGAGCGGCACGCGCAGGCCGAGGCGGAAATCCTCGACACGGTTATCGCGGCGCAGAAGGAAGCCGAAAGCCACGGCACGCTGCATGCCGGCGGCAAGCCGTCGACGCGCGACATGTTCGAGGGCCTCTACGCCGAGATGCCGCCGCATCTCAGACGCCAACGCCAGCAGGCGGGGGTCTGAGCCATGCCGAGACGGACCATGATCGAGGCCATTCGCGATGCCATGGACGTGTCGATGGGGCGCGACGACAAAGTCGTCGTGTTCGGCGAAGATGTCGGCTTCTTCGGCGGTGTCTTCCGCTGCACGCAGGGCCTGCAGGCCAAATACGGCAAGAGCCGCTGCTTCGACGCGCCGATCAACGAATCCGGCATTGTCGGCTCGGCCATCGGCATGGCCGCCTATGGGCTGAAGCCGTGCGTGGAGATTCAGTTTGCCGACTACATGTATCCGGCCTACGACCAGTTGACCCAGGAAGCCGCGCGGCTGCGCTATCGCTCGAACGGCGATTTCACCTGCCCGATCGTGGTGCGCATGCCGACCGGCGGCGGCATCTTCGGCGGCCAGACGCACAGCCAGAGCCCGGAAGCGCTGTTCACCCATGTGTCGGGGCTGAAGACAGTGGTGCCGTCCAACCCACACGACGCCAAGGGGCTCTTGATCGCGGCGATCGAAGACCCCGATCCGGTGATCTTCCTTGAGCCGAAGCGGCTCTACAATGGTCCGTTCGACGGCCATCACGACCGGCCGGTGACGCCGTGGTCGAAACATGAGCTCGGCGAGGTCGCCGACGGCCACTACACTGTGCCGCTCGGCAAGGCGGCGATCCGCCGGCCGGGTTCCGCCATCACGGTGCTCGCCTACGGCACCATGGTCTATGTCGCGCAGGCCGCGGCCGAGGAAACCGGCATCGATGCCGAGATCATCGATCTCAGGACGCTGCTGCCGCTTGATCTCGATACGATCGTCGCATCGGTGAAAAAGACCGGGCGCTGCGTCATCGTGCATGAGGCGACGCTGACGTCCGGCTTCGGCGCCGAACTGTCGGCGCTGGTGCAGGAAAACTGTTTTTATCACCTCGAAGCGCCGGTGGCGCGGGTCGCCGGCTGGGACACGCCCTATCCGCATGCGCAGGAGTGGGATTATTTCCCCGGTCCCGCCCGGGTCGGCCGTGCCCTGCTTGAAACCATGGGAGCCTGAGATGGGCGAACACATCATCAAGCTGCCCGATGTCGGCGAAGGTGTCGCCGAGGCCGAGCTGGTCGAATGGCACGTCAAGATCGGCGACATGGTGCGCGAGGACACTGTGCTTGCCGCCGTCATGACCGACAAGGCGACGGTCGAAATCCCATCGCCGGTCGATGGCGAAATCCTGTGGCTGGGCGCCGAGATCGGCGACACGGTGGCGATCGGCTCGCCCATCGTGCGGCTGAAGGTGGCGGGCGAGGGGAATGTTGTCGCAGACACGAAATCGCCAGAGGTCACAGCGGCATCTACCCCCACCCCTAACCCCTCCCCACAAGGGGGAGGAGGAGGCGCCACAGCTTCCAAGGGCGGAGCAAAACCTACCTCATCGTCATCAGCAAATCCCAAAGGAATCGAAGGCGGGGAAGCGGCGGCGACCGAATCCCCCTCCCCCTTGTGGGGAGGGGCTAGGGGTGGGGGTACGGCGCCGACATCTCAAGTTGCCACGCCCGCCGGCGCACGGCGTCCCGAGGGCGAAAGACCGCTGGCTTCGCCTGCCGTGCGTCTGCGGGCAAAGGAAGCCGGCATCGATCTCAGGCAGGTTGCGGGATCCGGCCCTGCCGGCCGCATCGGCCATGAGGACATCGAAGCGTTCCTGGCGCGCGGGCCGCAGGTTGCCAGGACATCCGGCCTCGCCCGCAACGATGCGATCCAGGATATCAAGGTGGTGGGCTTGCGGCGCAAGATCGCCGAGAAGATGTCGCTGTCGAAATCGCGCATCCCGCACATCACCTATGTCGAGGAGGTCGACGTCACCGCGCTGGAGGAATTGCGCGCCGCGCTCAACAAGGAGAAGCGCCCAGGTAAGGGTGGCGTGGAGCGGCCGAAGCTGACGCTGCTGCCGTTCCTGATGCGGGCCATGGTCAAGGCGATAGCGGACCAGCCCAATCTCAATTCGCTGTTCGACGACGAGGCCGGCATCATCCACCAGCATGGCGGCATCAATATCGGCATTGCCGCGCAGACGCCGACGGGGCTGGTGGTGCCTGTGGTCAAGCATGCCGAGGCGCGCGATATCTGGGAGTGCGGCGCAGAAATCATCAGGCTGGCCGAGGCGGCCAAGTCCGGCACGGCGACACGCGACGAGCTGTCTGGCTCGACCATCACCATCACTTCGCTCGGCGCCATGGGTGGCATGGCGACGACACCGGTCATCAATCATCCCGAAGTGGCGATCATCGGCGTCAACAAGATGATGGTGCGGCCGGTGTGGGACGGCACCCAGTTCATGCCGCGCAAGATGATGAACCTGTCGTCGAGCTTCGACCATCGGGTGATCGACGGCTGGGACGCGGCGGTGTTCATCCAGCGGATAAAGACGCTGCTGGAAACGCCGGCGCTGATCTTTGTGGATTGAGGGGCGGGACAATCGAGATGCCGGCGGGACAGCGCCCCCCTCTGCCTTGGAGGACTGGTTTTCTTCTTACAATGTTGAAAATCAGCGAAAGCAGTGGAGGGCGTAATCTCCCCCCTCGAGGGGGAGATGGCCGGCAGGCCAGAGGGGGTTGGTACGACTGGACGCGACCGCCTTGCGCGACAGATGCAGGCCGGCGCTTTACGCGCGGCGACCCCCTCTGTCGCCTTCGGCGACATCTCCCCCTCGAGGGGGGAGATTACGCGCTTCGAGGGCGGCGCGAAGGACCCAACATTATCTGCCTTCCAGCACCATTGTGAACCAGGATGCCAACATGAAAGAAATCTCCTGCAAGCTGCTCGTCATCGGCGCCGGTCCCGGGGGCTATGTCTGCGCCATCCGTGCCGGGCAGCTCGGCGTCGACACGGTGATCGTCGAGTCGGGCAAACCAGGCGGCACCTGCCTCAATGTCGGCTGCATCCCGTCCAAGGCGCTGATCCATGCGGCGGAAGAGTTCGAGAGGGTCTCACACATGGCGAGCGGCAAGAGCCCGCTTGGCATTTCGCTCACCGCACCGACGCTCGACCTGGCTAAGACGATCGCCTGGAAGGACGGCATCGTGAGCCGGCTCAACAGCGGCGTCGCCGGCCTGCTCAAGAAGGCAGGAGTCAAGACCGTGCATGGCTGGGCGAGCTTTCGCGACGGCAAGACTGTGGAGGTTGAAACCGAGACAGGAAGCCAAGTCATCCGCGCCGAGGCGATCGTCATCGCCACCGGCTCGGCGCCGGTCGAACTGCCGTTCCTGCCCTTTGGCGGTCCGGTGATTTCGTCAACCGAGGCACTGGCACTCGGCGCGGTTCCACAAAAACTCGCTGTCGTCGGTGGCGGCTATATCGGGCTGGAACTCGGCATGGCCTTCGCCAAAATGGGCGCCAAAGTGACCGTGGTCGAGGCCTTGCCGCGCGTGCTGGCGCAGTATGATGCGGAACTCACCCGGCCGGTGGTCAAGCGGCTCAATGCACTGGGCGTCGAGGTGATGCTGGGCGCCAAGGCCAAGGGGCTGTCGACCAAGGGTGATGCGCTGCTGGTCGAGACGGCGGATGGCAAGAGCGCCAAGGTCGCCGCCGAAAAAATCCTGGTCACGGTCGGCCGCAAGCCGGTGACCGAAGGCTGGGGGCTCGAGCAGATCGACCTCGACAGGGCAGGCAAATTCATCCGCATCGACGACCAGTGCCGCACCTCGATGCGCGGCATCTTCGCCATCGGCGACGTCACCGGCGAGCCGATGCTGGCGCACCGGGCGATGGCCCAGGGCGAGATGGTCGCCGAGATCGTCGCCGGCCACAAGCGCAACTGGGACAAGCGCGCTATTCCCGCCGTTTGCTTCACCGATCCGGAACTCGTCACCGCTGGTCTTTCGCCGGAAGAGGCCAGGGCTCTGGGCGGCGAGATCAAGATCGGCATGTTCCCGTTCGCCGCCAACGGCCGGGCGATGACGAAGCTGGGCGAAGACGGCTTCGTCCGCGTGGTGGCGCGGGCGGACAACCATCTGGTGCTCGGCATCCAGGCGGTCGGGCAGGGCGTCTCGGAACTGGCGGCGGCTTTTGGACTGGCGCTGGAGATGGGCGCGAGGCTGGAGGACATTGCCGGCACGATCCATGCCCATCCGACGCAAGGCGAGGGATTCCAGGAAGCGGCGCTCAAGGCGCTGGGGCACGCGCTGCATGTTTGATTCGTGATAGTGCAAAGGCGGTTATGTTGGCGGGACACTCGCCCCCCCCTCTGTCCTGCCGGACATCTCCCCCTCAAGGGGGGAGATCAGCAGTTTCGGGCAACCCGCCTCTTCCAAGACTTTGAAAATTGGCGAAATCTAAGATGACAGCCGATCTCCCCCCTAGAGGGGGAGATGCCCGGCAGGGCAGAGGGGGGCACTGTCCCGCCAGCCTCTCACAAGAGAGAAACGCTCGTCACCCCGCCAGCCGGCTCACCATCTCGTGCTGCGCATAGGCACGGCCGAAGCGGTTAGCCAGAAACGCGTCAAGCGCGATGTCTTCCTGCTTGATGAAACCCGTCGCCGGCAGGCTGCCGTCGGCCAGCATGTCGAGCACGGCGCAGATGCCGGACGCCGTGGTGATCTGGATGGCGCTTCGCACCTGGTCGCCGATGCGCCTGGAGTAGATCTTGTTGGCGTAGGTCTCCTGCAGCAGGCGGCCGTTCTTGCGGCCGGAGACGGTGACGAAGACGATGACCACGTCCTGCAGCGTCGCCGGCAGGGCGCTCTCGAAAATGTCTTTCAGCACGTCACGGCGGTGGCGCAGGCCGAGATCGTTGAGCAGCGCCTTCATGATCGCGGCGTGGCCGGGATAGCGGATGGTGCGGTAGTTCAGCGTGCGCACTCTGCCCTTCAGCGTCTCGGCCAGCGTGCCAAGGCCGCCGGAGGTGTTGAACGCTTCGTAGGTGACGCCGTCGAGCGAGAACTCCTCGCGCTCTTCCAGTGGCGGCACCTCGACCAGCTCGCCTTCGACGATCGCCTCGCAGGGCTCGCAATATTCGTTGATGACGCCGTCGGTGCTCCAGGTCAGATTGTAGTTCAGCGCATTGGAGGGATATTGCGGCAAAGCGCCGACGCGCATGCGCACGCTCTCCAGCGAATCGAAACGGCTGGCGAGATCGTTGGCGACGATCGAGATGAAGCCCGGCGCCAGGCCGCATTGCGGAATGAAGGCGTTTCTGGCCGAAACCGCCAGTTCCTTGACGCGGCGGGTCGAGACGACATCCTCGGTCAGGTCGAGATAGTGCACGCCGGCACAGGCCGCCGCTTCGGCGATGCGGGTGGTCAGATGGAAGGGAGCGGCGCTGAGCACCGCGAATTTGCCGGCGAGTGCGGCTTCAAGCGTACCGGATGCTTCGATGTCGAGCTCAAGCGTCGCAACCGTGGTCGGCACTTCGGCAGCAGCGAGCTGTGCTGCCGAGCGGTCGACGAGCGTGACCTGATAATCCCCCGTGGCGGCGAGCATCTCGGCAATGGTCGAGCCGATCTTGCCGGCACCGACAACAACAATTTTCTTCATGACCGATCCCTCACTGATTGTGAGTCCAGATTCGCAGCTTGCCCGTCGAAAGGAAGCGTGGAATTGTTCAAAACGAAACTCTGATTACGCAATCTGCCAACAGGATTCGTCCAAATGCTCAGTGACGCCGAACAGGCCCTGCTTTCCCTGCTGCGCGAGAACGCGCGCGCCTCGACCGCCGAGCTGGCGCGGCGGCTTGGCGTGTCTCGAACGACCGTGCAGAGCCGCATCGAGCGGCTGGAGCAGCGCGGCATCATATCAGGTTATGGCGTGCGACTGGCGCCGGACTACGAGCAGGGGCTGGTGCGGGCGCATGTACTGCTCACCGTGACGCCCAAGCTCGCCGACAAGGTGGTGCGCGGCCTGCGCGCCCTGACGACGGTCCGGACGCTGCATTCGGTCAGCGGCAATTTCGACATGATCGTCATCGTCGACGCGCCATCGATCCGCGACCTCGACATGCTGCTCGACCAGATCGGCGCCATGGACGGGGTCGAGCGGACCCTGTCGTCGATCATCCTGTCGACGCGGATAGATCGGTGAAGCTGCTGATCTCCCCCCTCGAGGGGGAGATGGCCGGCAGGCCAGAGGGGGGCGGTTCGACCGGATGCGACCTCCTTGCGACAGATGGAGGCTGGCGCTTCACGCGAGGCGACCCCCCTCTGTCGCCTTCGGCGACATCTCCCCCTCAAGGGGGGAGATCGGCCTCTAATCCATCGCCAGCGGAAAGCTCACCGCCACCTCAAGCCCAGGCCGGCAATCCTCGAGCGTAATCGACGCACCATGCAGATCGGCGATTGCCCGGACAAGGCTGAGACCCAGCCCGCTGCCCGATGTCGACCGGCTATGGTCCAGCCGATAGAGCCGCTGGAACACTTTCTCGCGCTCTCCCGCCGGAATGCCGGGACCGTTGTCGGCGACGCCGGCAACGACGCGTTCGCCCTGGCGCGCCGCCGACAGCTTTATCGTCGTGCCCGATGGACAATGGCGCAGCGCGTTCTCGACCAGATTGGCGAACATCTGCGTCAGCAGCTCGCGATCGCCATGGATCCGGTCCGTCGTTTCCTGTGGTTGCGCCAACGACAGCGACTTTCCGTCGTCCTCGGCAACATCGGCATAGATCTCCGCGATGGTCTGCAGCACCTCGCCCAGATCGACATCGGTGAACCGCGCCCGGCGCGCGCCAGCTTCGATCTGCGCGATGCGCAGCAGGGCATCGAAGGTCTCGTTGATCTGCAGGCTTTCGGCATGCGCGTCGGCCAGTTCGCGGGCGACCTTTTGACCCGACAGATTCTTTTCGGACGCGGTGTCGAGGATCATCTGCAGCCGGTTGAGCGGCGTCTTCAGGTCGTGGGCGATGTTGGCGCTGACCTGTTTCATGCCTTCGACCAGCGCCGACAGGCGGTCGAGCGCGGCATTGACCTGGCTGGAGACGATGTCGATGTCGTCGCCCTTGCCGGTCAGCGGAATGCGGGTGTCCAGCCGTCCGTGCGAGACATCCACCATGGTGGCGGCAATGCCGTCGAGACGGCGCTGGACCCGCGAGGCCAGCAGGGCGCCGCCGGCGACCGCCAGCCCGGTGATGATCAGGGTTCCCCAGCCAAAGCTCATCAGCACGATCCTCTCCAGCTCCTCCGTCTCGGAAAGGCTGAAGGCGACGGTCAGGGTGTTGCCGCCGACCGGGCCGGAATAGGCGCGGTACTCGGCGCCGGGCGGCACGCCGGGCATTTCGGTGTCGAACATCGAGAAGCCGTCGGGAAGCCCTGCCGCGGTGAAGTTGCCGGCCAGGCGATTGCCCGTCGCGTCGGTCAGCGAAAACAGCTGCTCCTTTTTGAGGCTGCGCAGGGAGTGGCTGCCGACGGTCTCGACCAGCTCCTTGAGATCGTTCTCGGCATAGGTCGCGGCGACGACCGCGTAGGTCTCCTTGATGGTGTCGTCGAGCCGCTCGGCAAGATCGGCGCTCATCATCTGGTAGACGATGGCGCCAGACAGGACGAAGGCGAGCACGAACAGGAAGGCGAAGGTCAGGGCCAGCCGGAACGGCGTGCTGCGCAGCAGGCGGGACCATGTTCCGGTCATGACGGCGCGTGCAGGCTGTAGCCGGTGTTGCGGACGGTGTGGATGAGCTGGGTTTCGAAGGGCTTGTCGACCTTGGCCCGCAGCCGGCTGATATGGGTCTCGACGACGCTGGTCCTGGGATCGAAATGAAAATCCCAGACGCGCTCCAGAAGCATGGTCCGGGTGATGACGCGGCCTTCGCCGCGCATCAGCACTTCCAGCAGGCTGAATTCCCTGGGCTGCAGGTCGATCGGCTGGCCCCGCCTCGTGACCCGCCGCATGATCAGGTCCATTTCGAGGTCGGCGACCCGCAGGACGGTTTTCTGCTCCTGCGCCGCCGGCCGCCGGCCAAGCGCGTTGATGCGGGCGAGAAGTTCGGAAAAGGCGAAGGGCTTGACCAGATAGTCGTCGCCGCCGGCCTCCAGCCCCTCGACGCGATCGTCGATGCCGCCGACGGAGGTGAGAAAGATCGCGGGCGTTCGTACGCCCGCGGCGCGCACCGCCTTGATCATCGACAGCCCGTCGAGGCCGGGGATCATCCGGTCGGCGACGATCACGTCGTAATTGCCCCGGGTCGCCGCGAACAGCGCGTCATGTCCGTTGCGAAGCAAATCGCAGACATGGCCGGCCTCGGTCAGTCCCCTGACGATATAGTCGGCCGTCCTGTGGTCGTCCTCGACGAGAAGCAGTCGCATGAAAGGTCCGGTCCTTTGCCGAGGTGGAGAGGCTATCACCGGCACGGGCTTGTTCCTAGGATGTCACGAAGGCGCAGGCATTCGGAGCGGCTTCTCCCAACTTCGTCATCGTCGGGTCCGCGCTGCGTCGCTACGCTCCTTGCTCCGCGCGCGGATGACGAGGCCAAGGCTTCAGTCCAGGTCCAGCAACAGTTCATCGGCCTCGTCGGTTGCCTCCTTCAGGGTCATGTGCAGGACGAGGGCAATGATACAGCCAAGGAAGAGCAGGCTGGTGAAGATGGTGCCGAGACCCAGGCCGCCATGCCTGGCCGACCGCGACAGCAGGTCGCCGAACGAAGCGCCAAGCGGTCGCGTCAGGATATAGGCGAGCCAGAAGGCCAGGATGCCGTCGAGACTGAGCAGCCAGTAGGCGAGCGCTATCAGCGCGATGACGCCGCCGAACAGCAGCCCCGATGTGAGGTAGTCCATGTCGAAGCTTTCGGCGACGAGGTCGCCGGCGGCGGCGCCGAGCGCGAAGGTCAAGAGGATCGCCAGCCAGTAGAAGATCTCGCGCCTGGTGGTGAAGATGGTGTGGATCGACAGCGTCCTTTCGCTGGCGTACCAGACCGCGAATGTCGCGGCGAGCGCGACCGAGAAGGCGATGGTTGCCGTCTGCAGGCGCACGCCGAAACTGTCGACGAGGCTGTCCGTCACCAGCGTGCCGACGATGCTGATCAGCACCACCGCCGGCCAATAAGCCCACGGCACATAGCATTTCCGCGTAAACTGCAGGACAAGGGCCGCGATCAGGATGCCGGTCATGATCAGCGAGGTGGCGGTCAGCCCGAGCCCGATTGTGTCGGCAAGATAATCCGCCGCGGTCTCGCCCGTGGTGACCGCCATCAGCTTGACCAGCCAGAAGTCGAGGGTGACGTCGGGAACCCTGTTGTGGCTCGGTGCGGCGGGTTGTTGCCTGTTGGGCGCGAGCATGGCTGAAGTCCAGAAGTCGACGGTTGCGGCGGGGCGATGGCGATCCGCCCCGCGCATCGTAAACAAACGAGTTCACACCGGCCTGTCCGGCGGCATACAAATTCGTAAGAATGGGCGCAAAAGGCATTGCCAATGTCTGGCGATGCGTTTGATGGAATGCGGCGCCTTGCATCCGCCATCGCTGTTCAACGGCTCGCTGATGGCGGCCGCGGTGCCGGGCCGCACGTTCGGCCCGACCCATCCTGCGCTCTGGTGATCGGTGGTTCTAGCTACCGAGCGGATGCGGCATGTAGCCGACGAAGCCTGATATCTTCCAGCTGCCGCCGACCTTGCTGCAGAAATACAGCGTCTGCCATTTCAAGCGGTCGACGCTGCCGTCCGCCTTGGCAACCGAGCCGTCGAATTTCTTGTGCAGCACGGCGCGGTCGCCGTCGACATCGATGTCGCGCATGTTGGTGACGCGAAACAGCGCCTCGCGCAGCGGCTCGGCGAATTTGGTCGCCGCCGTCTCCCTGGCCTGGCGCAGCCATTCGTCGCGGTAGATGTCCAGCCTTGGAAACTGCAGCCGCCAGGCATCGGCATTGCTGAGGAAATGCGCGTGCATGCCGAAGAAGCTCTCGGCGACGAAATCATCCTCGACCATGGCCCAGTCCTGGCCGATGAAAGCGTCGATGTCGCGCCGCACCAGCATTTCCCAGAGGGCGTGGCGATCGGCATCGCCTGATGGAAACGGGTTCTTGTCGTAAGTCATCGCTGGGTGTCTCCGCTCTGGCAAATGCGTCTGTACGTTGCGGCTTCCAAGCCGCCCGTCAGCGCGTACGATGCAAGCGCTCTTGTAATAAAGCAACACGGATTTCGAAGAATGTTGCTTTCCAACAAGGCCCCTATGAGGATCGCCCCGATCGGCGTAAATGTCGATCGAAGCGGGCGCTGCCACGGCACCCCGTCCTGTCATCAGAGGAGGCTTGTCCCTTGCCGAAACAGTGTTTTGGAACATCGCATGTGCCGTTGTCGCCAGCCGTGCGGGCCGGCGATCTCGTCTATGTCTCGGGCCAGGTTCCCGTCGGCAGCGACGGCATCGTGGTCAAGGGCGGCATATCGGAACAGACCGAGCAGGTGCTCGCCAACATCAAGGCCGCGCTGGCGCTGGCCGGCTGCACCATGGACGATGTGGTGAAGACCACGGTTTGGCTGGAAGATGCGCGCGATTTCGGCGCCTTCAACGCGGTCTATGCCCGGCATTTCCCCAAAGACCCGCCGGCCCGCACCACGGTCGAATCGCGGCTGATGATCGACATCAAGATCGAAGTCGAGGCGGTCGCTTACCGGCCTCTGTAGGCAAAGCAACGAAGCGGAGGTGACCGCAATGCAATTCGACCTCCTGCTGAAGGGCGGACGGCTGATCGATCCGGCCGCTGGCCTCGACGCGCCGCGCGATGTCGCCATCGCCAATGGCCGCGTTGCCGCAGTCGATGCCGATATCCCGGCGGACAGCGCAGCGCAGATCGTCGATGCCGGCGGCTGCATCGTCACGCCGGGCCTGGTCGACCTGCACAGCCACGTCTATTGGGGCGGCACGTCGCTTGGCGTCGATGCCGACCGGCTGGCCGCCAAGAGCGGCACCACCACCTTCATCGATGCGGGCAGTGCCGGCGCCGGCAATTTCCTCGGCTTCCGCCGCCATGTCATGGAGCGGTCGAAGGTCCGCATCCTGGCCTATGTCAACATTTCCTTTGCCGGCATTTTCGGCTTCTCGCAGACAGTGTCGGTCGGCGAGTGCAGCGACCTCAGGCTGTGCGAGCCGCGCGAGGTGGTCGCGGCGGTGCGTGAACACCGCGATGTCGTGGTCGGCGTAAAAGTCCGCTCCGGCAAGCATGCCGGCGGCACCAGCGGCATCGCCCCGGTGGATCTGGCGCTGGAGGCCGCCGACCAGGCCGGCCTGCCGCTGATGGCGCATATAGACGAGCCGCCGCCCGGCCGCTCGGAGGTGCTGCCGCGGCTGCGCAGGGGCGACATTCTCACCCACTGCTTCCGGCCGTTTCCCAATGCGCCGGTATTTGCTTCCGGCGCGGTGCGGCCGGACATGCGGCTGGCGCGCGAGCGCGGCGTCATCTTCGACATCGGCCACGGCATGGGCTCGTTCGATTTCGCCGTTGCCCGCGCCATGCTCGAGGAAGGACTGGCGCCGGACGTGATCTCGAGCGACGTGCATCTCTACTGTGTCGACGGTCCCGCCTTCGACATACTGGTCTGCATGTCGAAGCTGCTGGCGCTCGGCATGCCGCTGGTCGAGGTCCTGCGCGCCGCCACGCAAGCGCCGGCGCAGGCGATCGCCAGGCCTGACCTGGGCACGCTGGCGGTCGGCACCGTCGGCGATGTCGCCGTGCTCCGGCAGCGCCCGGGCCGCTTCACCTTCGTCGATGCGGTCGGCGCGTCATTGGTCGCCGACCAGCGGCTGGTGTCGGATGGCATCGCCATCGGCGGCACCTGGTGGCCGAACGAGGCGGCTGATCACAACGAGACCGAGCGTTTCGTGGCGCAGGCATCGCATACGCATGTCGAGGTTGCGGCGAGGCATTTCGGGCATCGGCACGATTAGCGATCTTCCCCCTTGAGGGGGAGATGGCCGGCAGGCCAGAGGGGGTCGGTTCGACTGGATGCGACCTCCTTGCGGCAGATGGAGGCTGGCGCTCTACGCGCGGCGACCCCCTCTGTCGCCTTCGGCGACATCTCCCCCTTGAGGGGGGAGATCAGCAGCGCCTGAATTGCTCGGCTTTCCGTAAACCGGCGTCTCAATGCCTTCCATCCGCGCCTTGATCTGCAGCGCCACATATTTCGAATAGAAGCGCGACAGCGCCAGATTGCCGCCGTGGAACCACAGCGCTTCCTGCGCGGTCGGCTTCCACATGTTGCGCAACTCGCCTTGCCAGGGTCCGGGATCGCCCTTGACGCCCGAGCCAAGCCCCCAGCAGGGGCCGACCTTGTCGGCGACTTCGCGCGAGACGATCGAAGCCACCGTCTCGTTCATCGACTGATAGCCGGTGCAGGCGATGATGGCGTCGGTGGCGAGTTCACTGCCGTCCTCGAACAGGATGCCGCTCGGGGTCAGCGACTTGATGGCGACGCCGCTGCGGATGCCGATCTTGCCGTCGATGATCAGGTCGGAAGCGCCGACATCGATATAGTAGCCGGAGCCGGTGCGGTAGGCCTTCATCAGAAGGCCGGTCTCGTCGTCGCCGAAATCGAGGGCGAAGCCGGCGGCGCGCAGGCGGTCGTAAAAGGCCGCGTCGCGCGCCTTGATCACCTCGTAGAGCGCCCGCTGGCCCTTGGGCACCAGTGCGAACGGCGTCGAGGCGACGATCATGTCGGCCTTCTCGGTGGTGATGCCGCGTGCCAGTGCGTCTTCCGAGAAGATCTCGAAGCCGACTTCCATCAGCGTGTCCGATTTGACCACCGTCGTCGGCGAACGCTGGATCATTGTGACCTCGGCGCCGCTTTCCCAGAGGTCGACGCAGACATCGTGGCCAGAGCTTGCCGCGCCGATGACCGCGACTCGTCTGCCGCGGAATTTGTCGCCGCTGGCATACTGGCTGGAGTGCAGCAACTCGCCCTTGAACCGGTCGGCGCCCGGCAGATCGATCCGCCGTGGCGGACCGTAGGCGCCGGTGGCGAAGACGATGTGCTTCGGCTTCAGCGTGATCTGGCGGCCGACGCGGTCGACGACCACGGTCCAGACTTTTTCGGCCTCATCATAGGACGCGCTGAGACATTTGGTGGCGACCCAGTAATTGAGCTCCATGACGCGCGTGTACATTTCCAGCCAGTCGCCCATCTTGTCCTTGGGCGTGAACACCGGCCAGTTTTCGGGGAAGGGAATGTAGGGCAGATGGTCGTACCAGACCGGGTCGTGCAGCACGAGCGTGCGGTAGCGGTTGCGCCAGGAATCGCCCGGCCGCGCATTCTTCTCGATGATGATGATGGGCACGCCGAGCTGGCGCAGCCGCGCCCCCAGCATGATGCCGCCCTGGCCGCCGCCGATGACCAGGCAGTAGGGCTGTTCATCAGTGCCGAGCTCGCGCGTCTCGCGCGCCCGCGCCTCCGACCAGGTCTCGCGCCTGGGATCGGCCTTGTGGCGCACGCCAAGCGGCCGCTTCGCTCCCTTGCGCTCCTCGAACCCTTTCAGGTCCGTCATTGCCGTGAACAGCGTGCGGCAGTGGCCGTCGCGCAGCCGTATGATGCCCTCTCCCCTGGCCACCGCGGTTTCGAAGCTGAACCACGCCTCGATGGTGCCATCGTCCGAGATCGCCTCGCCGATCAGCTGCCATGCCTTGGGCCTGGCCGTCGCCAGCGTCGACCCCAGCATGTCGGCGATCGCCTCGCGGCCTTCCATGGTGGTGATGTTCCAGGTGAAGGTCAGGAGATCGCGCCAGTAGCAATCGTCGACGAACAGGTTGCTCGCAGCGGCCACGTCGCCGGCTGCGAGCGCCTGCGCCAAGGATTCGAGCCATGCGGCTGCCTGTTTCGTCGGTGCTATTTCGAGCATTTCTTTCCTCTTTGTGCATGCGCCCAATCCAAGTTGGGATCATCAATTGTTGAACTCGGCGCCGCCCCTCATCCGCCTGCCGGCGTTCGTCGTTCGAAAAGCCAAGCAGTTGGCTTTTCGTCCGCTACGCGGACCATTCCTCACCTCCCCGTGAACGGGGAGAAGGAAAGAACTAATCTCCGAGCGGCTCCATCTCCTTGCCGGTGCGGTGGATCTGGGCGTTGTATTTGATGCGGCGCACCGTCTCGCGGGCCGATCCGTCGAGCTTGTAGGCGGAGGCCACCGCCAAAAGGTCGATCGCCGCCAGGAAGGCGAAGCGCGACGCCGTCGGCTTCAGTGTGTCGGGATATTCGGGCACCGCCACCGTCAGCCTGACGTCGCAGGCGCGGGCGAGTTCGGTGTCGGGCGCGGTCACGGCGATCGCATTGGCGCGATAGTGCTTGGCTAGTTCGACGGCCTCGATCACCTCGCGGGTGCGTCCCGTCGCCGAAATGGCGATCACCAGATCGCCGGGCTTGAGCGTCGAGGCAGTCATGCGCATCAGATAGGGGTCGCACTGGGCGCTGACGGTGATGCCGTAGCGGAACAGCCGGTACTGGGTTTCCTGCGCCAGCGCCGAGGAGCTGCCGCCGAGGCCGAAGACCGTGACCTGGCGCGCCTTGGCGATCAGCTCGGCCGCCTTCTGCAACTGCGCCGGGTCGAGCTGCCGCTCGGCTTCCTGCAGCGCCCGGCGCGCCTCGCCGAAAACGGCGTTCCAGAACGGCATGCCATTGTCATTGCTGACGGAAGGTGACTTGGCGAGATAGAGCGCACCGACGACGAGGCTCTGCGCCAGCTTCAGCTTGAAGTCGCGCACGCCCTCGCAGCCGATGGCGCGGCAGAACCGGGTCACCGTCGGTTCGCTGACCCCGGCACGCTGGGCAAGGGCGGCATTGGAGGCGTCGACGGCATATTTGACATCGTCGAGCACGACATCGGCGACACGCCGTTCGGCTGGGCGCAACTCGCTGTAGGAATCCTTGACCAGCGAGATGATGTCGGGGATGCGCCGGACATGATCGCGCCCCTCCACATCATGGCCTGGATCAGGCTCGTCCTGGCTGCCAGCTTCGGTCATGGGGTCCTGGTCTTTCCCTGGGTTGCGAGGCTGACGTCTTAGCATGTTTGCACGCCATGGCTCCACGTGCCGGTCCGCATAGCAACCGTAGCGTGTCGTTGGGGAAACCGCACCTTCTCTGCTTCCTTCGGTCCGCGTGAATTCGGAAGTATGTAGGAAAGCAACACGTATTTCAAGGCCATGAAAATATCATAAAAACAATCGGATAGCTATTACCATCCATTTTTGTGATACGGGTACCAGCGCTCGTGCTTGACAGGAAAGTAGGATAGTTACAGACTGATTTTCGCTGGAGATGAGCCAATGGATCATCGCGCAGTCTTCCCGGGGGGCAGATGAATACGGGCGATGCAAAAAACCCGAAGCTTGGCGTGCAGGCAGCGACCAAGATCTACCACACGGCCTCCGGCGACCTGCTGGCGCTGGACCGCTGCAGCCTCGATGTCAGCGCCAATGAAATCGTCTCGATCGTCGGTCCTTCCGGTTGCGGCAAGACGACCCTTTTGTGGTCGATGTCGGGCCTGCACAGCCTGACCAGCGGCGAGATCCGGCTCGACGGCAAGACCATCACCGGCCCGCATCCCGATATCGGCATCGTCTTCCAGGAAGCGAACCTTTTGCCGTGGCGCAATCTCGACGCCAACATCCGTTTCCCCTTCGAGATCAAGGGCGAAAAGCCGGACCGGGCGTGGATCGCGCATCTGCTCAACCGCGTCGGGCTCGACGGCTTCGGCGGCAAGTTTCCGCGCGAGCTGTCTGGCGGCATGCAACAGCGCGCGGCGATCGTGCGGGCGCTGGCGCTCAAACCCTCGGTGCTTTTGATGGATGAGCCGTTCGGCGCGCTCGACAGCTTCACCCGCGAGGAGATGAACCGGCTGGTCGAGGAGATCTGGCTCGACACCAAGACCACCATCGTCTTCATCACCCACTCGATCGAGGAGGCGATCTTCCTCTCCGACCGGGTGGTGGTGCTGAGCGCCCGGCCGGGTCGTGTCGCCAAGGAATATCGCGTGCCGTTTGCGCGGCCGCGCTCGCTGGAGATCATGGCGACGAAGGAGGTCTTCGACCTCACCAACCTGATCAAGATGGACATTGTCGGCGAACGCACGCGGCCAAAAACGCCGGAGCGCCCGAGCGCAGAGATCGTGAGGATCAGGCCGTGAGCGGAGGCGACGCCATTCCGGAATTCTCGAAGTCCAAGTCGGGTGCCAAGTCGGGCGACGGCCAGGAGGTCAGCCTGACCAATCTGTCAGCCTTCGCCAGCGGCCCCGGCATCAAGTCGGGCAAGGAGGTGGCAGCCATTCTTGCCGTGGCGGTGATCATCATCGGCGGCATCGAACTGGCGCTGCGGCTGTTCCACGTGCCGCTCTACATCATGCCGCCGCCGAGCTCGATCGCCTATGCGCTGTTCGACGAGTTCCCGCTGATCGCGCCGCATCTCGGCTACACGCTGGTCGAGCTGGTGTCCGGCTTCACCATCGGCGCGATCGTCGGCCTGGTGCTGGCCGCCGTCATCACCCAGTTTCCGTTCGCCGAGAAGATCGTCGCGCCCTACATCCTGCTTCTGGTCACCACGCCGATGCTGGCACTGGTGCCGCTTCTGATCCTGCGCTTCGGCTTCGGCTACACGCCCCGCATCATCGCGGTGGCGCTGGCCGCCGGGCCGATGGTGATGATCAATGCGGCGACGGGCTTTCGCCGCGTCGACAGCGCCAAGATCGCGCTGGCACGCTCCTATGGCGCCAGCACCCTGCAGATCTTCTGGAAGATCCGTGCGCCGATGGCGCTGCCGATGATCCTGGTCGGGCTGATGATCGGCGCCATCTTCGGCCTGCTGACCGCGGTCGGCGCCGAAATGGTCGGCGGCGGCTTCGGCCTCGGCAACCGGCTGACCACCTATTCGTCGATGATCCAGATGCCGCAGTTCTTCGCCGTGGTGCTGATCCTGTCGACGCTCGGCATCCTGATCTACGTGCTGTTCTTCCTGATCGGCAAGAAATGGGCGAGCTGGGAGGCTTGAACACAAAAGTACAGACGGCGCCCGGGAGGCGGGCGGCAAGAGACTGACATCAAACAAAAAAGGGGAATGCCATGACCAATAATTTCTCGACCAACCCGGCGGGGATCAGCCGCCGCACTTTCCTGCAGGTGACCGGCGCCGGGCTGGTGACCGCGACGGCGCTTGGCGCCACCGGCCTCAGGGCCAGGGCCGAACCCTACGGAAAATTCACCTGGATCTCGCCGCGCGGCACGCTCGAAGTGCTCGACGACTATCCCTACTGGGCAGCCAAGAAGGCCGGCTATTTCGATGGGCTGGACACCGACATGCAGCCGGGGCCGTCGGACGGCACCGCGACGGTGAAGTTCGTCGATGTCGGCCAGGCCGATATGGGCTTCCCGTCGCCCGGCGTGTTCTCTTTCGCCATCCAGAACGGCATGAAGCTGAAGTCGGTGTTCCATATGGGCGCCCGCGACACGTTCAGCATCGCCTTCCGCAAGGGCGAGGGATCGAACGATCTGAAGAAGCTGGAAGGCAAGACCATACTGCTCGGCTCCGCCGCCTGGCAGTCGATCACCGACCCGCTGCTGGCGGCGCAGGGCGTCGACATCAAGAAGGTCAAATATGTCGAAGCCGGCTGGCCGACATGGGGCACGGCTCTTGCCGGCGGCCAGGGCGACGCTGCCCTGTCGTGGGAAGGCCTGCGCGCCGAATGGATCGCCAAGGGGCTCGACTTCGAATACTGGCTCGGCGTGCAGAACTCAAAGCTGCCGGCCAATACTTTCGTCGTGCGCGCCGCCGATCTGGAGGACGCCGACAAGAAGGCGTTGCTGGAAAAGTACCTGCGCGGCTGGGCGATGGGCCTCGAATTCGGCTACCAGAATCCCCGCGCGGCGGTCGAAGCGGTGTTCGAGCAGTTCCCGACGCTGGCCAAGAATCTCGGGCCGGAGCTTGGCACCACCTCGATCCTGCAGCAGATCAACGTCTTCCGCGGCGACATGGACAAACGCGGCGGCTGGGGCTCGCACGACATGGCGAGCTGGCAGGGCTTCTTCGACGAGATCCACAAGATCGGCCAGATCACCGCTCCGGTGAAGGCCGAGGATGTCTGCACCAATGATTTGATCGGCCCGGCCAATGATTTCGACAAGGCCAAGGTCAAGGCCGATGCCGACGGGTACAAGCTGTCGGAAGGCTTTGCCGCGCTCGATGTCGAGAAGATCAAGGCGCATCTGTTCGATTCAGCGGTGAAGTAGGGCTGACAATGTCCAGGTCAGCGCCGCCCCTCACCTGCCTGCCTGCATCCTCTCCCCGTAAACGGGGCGAGGGGACGCTGTCGTTGATGATTTCGCCAATCGCCAACATTGCGGCCAGCCCTTTCTCCCCGTCACTATACGGGGAGAAATGCCCGGCAGGGCAATGAGGGGCGGCGCCAACCTAAGGTGATTGTCCTGGATAAACATGCGGGCGACGGCAACAGCGCCGCCCGTGATTTAATCAAGAATTTGGGAGGCAGCGGTGTCCGACAAGGTAAAAGTGCTGGTGGTGGGTCTCGGCAATATGGGTGCGTCGCATGCCAGCGCGTATCACCGGCTCGACGGTTTTGAGATCGTCGGCATTATGAGCCGCTCGATCAAGAGCAACACGAAGATTCCGGGAGAGTTAGCCGGCTACCCACTCTACGAGGATTTCGACCAGGCGCTGAAGGAAACAAAACCGGACGCGGTGTCGATCAACAGCTGGCCGAACACCCACGCCGAATATGCGCTGAAGGCAATCGCCGCCAACTGCCATGTGTTCATGGAAAAGCCGCTCGCCACCAACAATGAGGATGCCGAGAAGGTTGTCGCGGCGGCGCGGGCGAAGAACCGCAAGCTGGTGCTCGGCTATATCTTGCGCGTCCACCCGTCATGGATCAAGTTCATCGAGGTCGGGAAGACGCTCGGCAAGCCGCTGGTGATGCGGCTCAACCTCAACCAGCAGAGCAGCGGCAGCGCCTGGCACTGGCACAAGAACCTGATCGATTCGCTGATCCCGATCGTCGATTGCGGCGTCCACTATGTCGACGTCATGTGCCAGCTAACCGGCGCCAAGCCGGTGCGCGTGCATGGCATCGGCGCCAAGCTCTGGGCGGAGGCCGACAAGCAGAATTACGGCCACCTGCACGTCACCTTCGATGACGGCTCGGTCGGCTGGTACGAGGCGGGCTGGGGCCCGATGATGAGCGAAACGGCCTATTTCGTGAAGGACGTGGTCGGCCCCAAGGGCGCGGTGTCGATCGTCGCCGGCCAGCAGGCAAGCAATGCTGCCGAACTTGCAGAGGTTTCGAGCTCCGCCGACATCGACCGCCACACCAAGACCGATGCCCTGAAGATCCACTATGCCGCGGTCGACGGCAACAAGAATTTCTCGAAGCCCGACGAGATCGTCAGCATGGAGGACGAGCCCGGTCACCAGGAGCTCTGCGACCGCGAGCAGGCCTTCTTCATGCGCGCCATCCGCGAGGATCTCGATTTGACCGAGCAGATGGATGCGGCGGTCAACAGCCTGCGCATCGTGCTGGCCGCCGAACAGAGCATCGCACTGGGACGGACCATCGACCTGGCCTGACGCAATCCGGCTGCTGGCGGCAATCGTTTCAGGCCGGCGCTGCCCCTCACCCTTACCCTCTCCCCGTGAAGAACGGGGAGAGGGAGTCGGTGTCCGAACCGGATAGATAGGTAACAGAATGGACTGATTAGATGGGTGACAGTTTTCTTGTCCGCCGGGAGGAC
>NZ_JBVVQW010000029.1:0-38988 GCF_055811655.1 Mesorhizobium sp. WSM4809 | reverse complement strand
CTCCCCACAAGGGGGAGGGTGGGGTCACAGCCCTGCCCGCTTGCCTCACCCACCCACAAGCGGCATAGATCACCCATGGAAACCTATCGCCCGCGCCGCTCGGTGCTCTACGTCCCGGCCTCCAACGACAAGGCCCTGGCCAAGATCGCGCAGCTTGCCTGCGACGCAATCATCATCGACCTGGAAGACGCCGTCGCCCCGGCCGACAAGATCGCCGCCCGCGCAAAACTGGCCGGCATTTTCGCCAATCGCCCCAACGAACGCTGCGAGATGGTCGTGCGCATCAATGCGCTGGCCAGCGCATGGGGCGCCGACGACCTGCTGGCTGCCGCAGGCTGCGAGGCCGACGGCATCCTGTTGCCCAAGGTCGACACGCCGCGCGACCTGCTCGAGGCCGGCGATGTGCTTGACGACAATTTCGCTCCCGACAGCGTGAAACTATGGGCGATGATCGAGACGCCCAAGGCGCTGCTCAACATCGGCGCCATCGCCGAGCTTGGCCGCGATCCGGCCTCGCGGCTCAATTGTTTCGTTGCCGGAACGAATGATCTGGTCAAGGAGACCGGCATTCTGGCAACGCCTGACCGACGTTACCTCGTGCCATGGCTGATGCAGATGGTGCTGGCCGCGCGTGCCGGCGGCATCGACATGCTCGACGGCGTCTCCAACGATTTTCGCAACCTCGATGCTTTCACCCAGGAATGCGCGGAAGCCGCGGCCATGGGCTTCGACGGCAAGAGCCTCATCCACCCGGCCCAGATCGAAGCCGCGAACCTCGCCTTCGCGCCGTCCGCGGAAGCGGTGGCCGAGGCGCGCTCGGTGAAGGAAGCCTTCGCGCTCGCCGAGAATGCCGGCAAGGGCGTGATCGCGTTGAACGGCAGGATGGTCGAGCGGCTGCACCTGGCGCAGGCCGAAAAACTGCTGGCGAAGGCAGCCGCCATCGGGTCATAAATGCTCGATGGATGCGAGCGAGCTATGGCTACTCACGACAGGAATTGAACAATGAAACTCTACCGCTTTCTGTCCGCTCCGGACGATGCCAGCTTCTGCCACAAGGTGACAGCGGCGCTGAACAAGGGCTGGCACCTGTTCGGCTCGCCGACCTACGCCTACGACAAGAAAGCCAAAACGATGCGTTGCGGCCAGGCCGTGGTCAAGGATGTCGACGGCCAGGAATACGGGCCCGATACCAAGCTCAGCGACTGGTAGGCTCCGCTCGCATCCACAGCCAGCCGGCCAGCCAGGCGATCGCTGTCGCAAGCGTCACCAAACCCAGGTCAAGGGCCCACTCCGGCACGAACGCACGGAGCGCGATAGGCACCGCGCCAATGAGATAGAGGGCGAGTGGAATGCGCGGAACGCCTCTTGCAACCACAAGAGATATTACAAACGCCAGCGTCCCAAGCAGAAAAAGGAACGAACTGACGACCAGAGCCAGTCCGAGAGGGCCGGCGCGCAGCTCGACGATGGTTGTCAGCGGAAGTTTCGAAAATACCAGATTGATCACCACTTCCACACCGACCAAACTTGCCAATGCAACGAAGTTGATGACAAACGCGATGATGCCGAACAGGCCCGCGCGCCGGCCAAAAGCGAGAAACAGGCCGACGACAAGACCAAGCGCCAATATCTCGGCGACTGGCGCGAGAAGTTGTGTCAGATCGGTGGTCGCGATGAGCGCGCTGCGTTTGGCCGCGTTAACCACAAGAATAAGCGCGCTTCCCACCCCGGCGACGGCGGCAAGCCGATAAAGCGTGACGCTGGGCACAGCCGCGCTCGACTGGACAGTCGTGAGATTCTCCTTGTGCTGAGGTTCTTCGGCTGGACTCCTCAGCGAAATCAACGATTGCGGGCGGCGGGGTTCGGCGGTTCTGGCAGACATGTTCGTCTCCTCATTCAGGGAAAACGGGGAGCCCGCGAAGACCGCAGGCCTGTTCGGGTCCCATCTGTAATCACTGATTACATTCTGTTACCTGCATTGTAAACAGCGATTACATAAATCGCGGATCGTGCTACGGACGCGTGAAGCAGCTCTACGGAATGAAGGAAAAGAGATGGCAAAAGCCAAGACGGCTCGCCGCACCGGCTACCACCATGGCAATTTGCGCGACACGTTGATCGATGCTGCAATCCAGCTTGTCGAGGAAGGCGGCCCCGACAATGTGAGCGTGCGCGAAGCCGCAAAGCGGGCCGGCGTTTCGCCCGGCGCGCCCTTCCGGCATTTTCAGTCGAAAACAGCGCTGCTGACCGCGGTCGCCGAACAAGCCATGAACCGGCTGACAGAGGCCGTTGCCAATGCACTTTCAGAAGTCGACAGCGCGGATCCCATCGTGGCCTTCGAAGCAATCGGACAAGGCTATCTGGAATGGGCGATCGGCAATCCCACGCATTTCCAGATCATCAGTTCCCGAACGCTGATTGATTTCGACGCGTCGGACAGTCTTCGCGGTCAGAATGAGGCCATTCGCCGGAAGATGATCGACCTGCTGACCCAGGCGCAGCGGCAGGGTCAGTTGGCTGCGAACGCGGACTTCGATCATCTGGTTCTTGCCGCGCGTGCCTTTGTCTATGGGTTGGCACGAATGGTGGTTGATGGTCATTTTCCGGAGTGGCATCCGTCCGAGCCGCCATCGCTCGCCGTGCGCAAGGCGCTGCATCTTTTCATCAGCCGAATGACCAACCTCTGAGGCGAAACCTCAAAAGGCCTGGTTGATCAGCTAACCGGCTACGCCAGATTTTCCCAGGCGGCTCTGATTTCGTTGAACCGTGCGTCTGCGCGGCCCTCGACGTCATCGCAGCCGAAATAGAGGATCGATAGCGCTGCAAGGAGACCGGGATAGCCGGAGACGGAATCCATTCTCGTAAGGATTTCAGGAACCGGCAACCGCTTGCGTTCAATCATGGAGATCGCGCATTCCGCTGTCATAGGTGCCATCGGGTGGTCGAATTCGGATAGCCAAAAGTCGACCAGGGCAACGAGAGTGGCCGGTTCGACGGCAGCACTTGCGGGCAGATGGCAAAGCTCACCAAGTGCGAGGAAAGCGGCATTCGGTGAAATCCCGACGGCGGTTTCGATCAGTTCCCGGCTTTGTGGAATGTCGTGATACGGCCAGTTGCAATCGATCCGGTCGGCGAATTCTGCTTCCGTCATCTGAGCGCTATTCCGCCGCCTCTTCGATCTTCTCCATGTCATCGTCCGACAGGCCGAAATGATGGCCGATCTCGTGGATCAGCACGTGGGTGACGATGTCGCCCAGCGTCTCCTCGTTCTCTGACCAGTAGTCGAGGATGGCGCGGCGGTAGAGCGTGATGCGGTTCGGGCCCTCGCCGGTCTGCGGGTTCCAGCGCTCGGCGATGCCGCGTCCCTCAAACAGGCCAAGCAGGTCGAAGGGCGTTTCCAGCGACAGATCGTCCATGATCTCGTCGGTCGGGAACTCGGCGATCTGGATGACGATCTCGCCGGTCAGCTTGCGGAAATCCTCCGGCAGATGGGCGTACGCCTCCAGCGCCAGGAACTCCATTTCGTCCATCGAGGGCGAGAGTTCGTCGTGCCAAGTGCGGGTCTTGTAGATGCGGGCCATGCTTTGTCCTTTGATCCCGGCATATAGGCTTTCGCACCGGAATCGGCAAATGAACGGGCCGATGCGCCTGCGCCATCCATGCGGAGAGGAATAAATTCCCCATGACTCCGCTTGACTCTTCCCGTGGCCTCTGGAATCTATAGGAACATAACAGGAACAATTGTGAGTGGAAGCTGACCGTCATGGCGATGACCGCCGTGGCGCGGGAGACTGTTTTTGCCCTGCGCCGCCAGATCGCGAAAATCGAGGGAACGCTGCCCGAGCGCTTGGCTGCGCCGGCCGCCGCGTCCCTTGATGCTGACGTCAACACCGATCTCACAATCGTCCGGCGTGGCATTGCCGCGGCGTTGCCGGATGCGTTCCTGCCTATTGGCGTCGAGCGCCTCGACGCCGCCCTGAGCGGCGGCCTGCCGAAGGCCGCCCTGAGTGAAATCCATGGCAGCGAAACCCGCGATGCCGGGGCCGTCGCCGGCTTCGCTTTGTCGCTCACCAGCCTGATCCTCAAGCAAACGCCGGGGTTGCCGGTGCTGTGGATCGGCACATCGGAGATCTTCCGCGAGGCAGGCTTTCCCTATGCAAGGGGGCTTCACGCCTCGTTCGGCATCGGGCCGGAGCAATTGCTGTTTACCGAGGCGCCAAAGCTTGTCGATGCGCTGTGGGTCGCCGAGGAGGCGGCCCGGATGACGGCGCTGGCCGCGGTCATCCTGGAAGTCCGCGGCAATCCGCAGCGGCTGGACCTGACCGCGACACGCCGGCTGCATGCAAGGGCGCAAGCGGCCGGCCGCCCGGTGTTCCTGCTGCGGCAGGCGGCCGAACCCGAACCGACGGCGGCACCCGTCCGCCTCATCGTCGCATCGGCGCCGGCAACACCGCGCGACACCATCGCCGGGCCGCTGGCCGGTTCGATCGACCGCCCGGCCTTCATCCTCACCATCGGCAAGAGCCGCACGGCCCTGCCTGGACAATTCACACTGGAGTGGAACCCCGATGAACGCGCATTCGACGAAAGAGCGGGCGACGAAGGAGCAGGTGGGGAAAGAAACCGGCCAAAGAATCCTGTCCCTGTGGTTTCCCTATCTGGCGGCGGAAAGGGTCCTGCGCCAGCGTCTGGGGCGGTCCTGGCGTTCCCGGCCGTCGGATCACCCCTCTCACCCGCCGCTCGTGATCAGCCATCGAGACCGCAACGCGCAGCGCATCTCGGCCCTCGACGAGCGGGCTGAGGCCCTGCACCTGAAGCGCGACATGGGCATTGCCGATGCGCGCGCCATGCATCCGTCGATCGACATCGTCGAGGCCGATCCGGAAGCCGACCGCCGTCTGCTCGAAGGCCTTGCCGACTGGTGCGACCGCTACACCCCGCTGGTGGCGCTGGATGGCGCGGACGGCCTGTTTCTCGACGTCACCGGCTGCACCCATCTGTTCGGCGGCGAACGCGCCATGCTGGACGAGATCCTGTCGCGCTTCTTCCATCAGGGTTTCGATGTCCGAGCCGGGCTTGCCGCGACACCGGGCGCGGCCTGGGCGGCGGCACGCTTTTGCAGTGACCGCATCATTGTGTCAGGCGAGGAGGAAGCGCTGCTGGCACCCCTGCCGCTGGCCGCACTGCGCATCGAGCCGGCGACCCGCACCAGCCTGGAAAGCGTCGGCCTGCGCACGGCGGGCGCCGTCATGGCGGCACCGCGCGCGCCGCTCGCCCGCCGCTTTGGCGCCTTGCTGCTCCTGCGCCTCGACCAGGCGCTTGGCCGTCTCGACGAAGCGGTGTCGCCGCGCCTTCCCGTCGCGCCGCTTTCGGTCGAACGCCACCTCGCCGAACCCGTCACCCTGACCGAGGACATCGAACGGCTGGTGGGCATGCTGGCGGCGACCTTGAAAACCGACCTCGAACGCCGCGGCGAGGGTGCCAGGACGCTGGCGCTGCTGCTCTTTCGCGTCGACGGCGCCGTCAGCCGCATCGCCATCGGCACCTCGCGGCCGATGCGCGAACCCATGCTGATCCAGAAACTGTTCCATGAGAGGCTGGCCGCGCTCGAGCAGGATATCGATGCCGGCTATGGTTTCGATCTGGTGCGGCTCTCGGTGTTGGCGGCCGCCACCTTCGACATGCAGCAGGCTGATCTGACTGGTGAAACGATCGACGATGGCGCCGATATCGCGCTGTTCGCTGACCGCATCCGCGCCCGGCTCGGCGAGGGCGCGGTTCTCCGGCCGGTCGCGGTCGAGAGCCATCTGCCGGAGCGCGCCGTCGCCACGATCCCCTTCACCGAAGCGCCGCGCCGGACCACGCCGCCGAAAAAGCCCGGCAGGCTGCAGGCGCCACAAACCATTTTTCCGCCGGAACGGCCAATCCGGCTGTTCCGCTCGCCCGAACCCATCGATGTGCCGGCCACTGAAATGCCGGAAGGACCACCGCTGCACTTCCGCTGGCGGCGCGCGCTCTACCGGGTCACGCGCGCCGAAGGGCCGGAACGCATCGCCGCCGAATGGTGGCGGGAAGCGCCAAGCGACGAGGCGGCATCGACGCGCGACTATTTCCGCATCGAGGATGCCGATGGCCGCCGCTATTGGCTCTACCGGCAAGGTCTTTACGGCAACACGCAGGTACCGCCGCGCTGGTTCATGCATGGTGTCTTCGCATGAACGCGCTGACCGTCATCCCCTATGCCGAATTCGGCATCCAGTCGAATTTCTCCTTCCTGCGCGGCGCCTCCAAGCCGGAGGAGCTGGTGGTCGCGGCCAAGCTCCTGGGCTTCTCCGCGATCGGGCTTGCCGACCGCAACACGGTGGCCGGCGTGGTGCGCGCCTGGCAGCAGGCCAAGGTCGAAAAGCTCTCCTATCACCCCGGCTGCCGGCTGGTTTTCGGCGACGGCACGCCGGACATCCTCGCCTATCCCCAGGACCGCAAGGGCTGGGGACATCTGTGCCGCATGCTTACCCAAGCCAATCTGCGCGACGAGAACGAAAAAGGCGCCACCCTTCTCCAGCGCGGCGACCTCCTCGAATGGGGTGACCTGATGTCGCTGGCGGTCCTGCCCGGTCTGTCGGCGGGCGCGGAAGATAGTCTTCCCCTGCTTGGAGACCTCAAAGGCCGCTTCGGCAGGAACCTGCGGCTTGGCGTTTCGCCCGACTACGCCGGCAATGACCGTTTCCGCATCGAGCAGGCCGCGGCGCTTGCCGAGAGCGTCGGTATTCCGCTGATGGCGACCAACGACGTTCTCTACCACACGGCCGAACGGCGCCCGCTGCAGGACGTGCTGACCGCGATCCGCCTCAACACGCCCGTCGCCGAGGTCGGGCTGCAACTCAGCGCCAATGCCGAGCGTCATCTGAAGCCGCCAATGGAGATGGCCCGCCTGTTCCGCAGGCATCCGCAAGCGCTGGCCGAGACGCTGCGGTTTGCGGAAGAACTGACCTTTTCGTTGAGCGACCTTCAGTACAATTATCCGGACGAGCCGACGGAATCGGGTCTTGGCCCACAGGCTGAACTGGAGCGGCTGGCGCGGGAGGGAGCGGCCAACCGCTATCCGGCGGGTGTGCCGGATTCGGTGACCAGGCGCATCGACGAAGAGCTCGCTTTGATCGAACGCCTCAACTATGCCCGCTATTTCCTGACTGTCTACGACATCGTCAAGTTCGCGCGCAGCAAGGATATTCTCTGCCAGGGACGTGGATCGGCCGCCAATTCGGTCGTCTGCTTCTGCATCGGCATCACCGAAGTAGGACCGGAAAAAATCGATTCGCTCTTCGAGCGCTTCATTTCCGAGGAGAGAAACGAGCCGCCGGATATCGACGTCGATTTCGAGCACGAAAAGCGCGAAACCGTAATCCAGTACATCTACGAGAAATACAGCGGCAAGCGCACGGCACTTGCGGCCGCCGTCATCAGCTATCGCGGCCGTTCGGCGCTGCGCGAAGTGTCGAAGGCGATGGGCCTGTCCGAGGATGTCAGGGCATCGCTTTCCGGCTCGATCTGGGGTTGGTCGACATCGGAGCTTGGCGAGAAGGAAGCCCGCGCCGGCGGCCTCGACCGCACCGATCCGGTGTCGAGGCACGTGATGGAGCGTGCCAATGAGATCATGGGCTTCCCCCGCCATCTGTCGCAGCATGTCGGCGGCTTCGTCATAACCAGGGACCGGCTCGACGAGATCGTGCCCATCGTCAAGACGGCGATGGACGAGCGCAAGATGGTCGAATGGGACAAGGACGATCTCGACGCGGTGAAGATCCTGAAAGTCGACGTGCTGGCGCTCGGCATGCTGACCTGCCTGCAACGCGCCTTCACCTTGCTCACGGATCACTATCCTAATGCGCGGGATGACTATGGGCAGCCCTATGTGCTGGCCACCCTGCCGCCGGAAGATAAGCAGGTCTACAAGATGATCTGCCGCGCCGATACGCTCGGCGTCTTCCAGATCGAATCGCGCGCCCAGATGTCGATGCTGCCGCGCCTTGAGCCGAAAACCTTTTATGACCTTGTCATCGAGGTGGCGATCGTGCGGCCGGGCCCGATCCAGGGCGACATGGTCCACCCCTATCTGCGCCGCCGGCAAGGCAAGGAAAAACCCGAGTATCAAAAACCGGAGCTGGAGGCGATCCTCAGCAAGACGCTTGGTGTGCCGCTGTTCCAGGAGCAGGCGATGAATATCGCCATCGTTGCCGGTGGTTTCAAACCGGGCGAGGCCGATGAACTGCGCCGCGCCATGGCCACCTTCAAGCGCACCGGCACCATCGGCAATTACCGCGACCGTATGATCAATGGCATGGTCGGCAAGGGCTACACGAAGGACTTCGCCGAGCGCTGTTTCAAGCAGATCGAGGGCTTTGGCGAATATGGCTTTCCCGAAAGCCATGCCGCTTCCTTCGCCCTGCTCGTCTATGCCTCCTGCTGGTTCAAGACCTTCTATCCCGACGTGTTCTGCGCCGCGATCCTGAATTCGCAGCCGATGGGGTTTTACCAGCCGGCCCAGCTGGTGCGCGACGCAAGCGACCATGGCGTCGACATTCGCGACGTCGACGTCAATTTTTCGGTGTGGGATTGCACGCTGGAAAAGGCGCCGTTCGATCCGGCCCGCATCCTCCCACGCCATGCCGAGATGCGCGGCGTCATCGAGACGAAGCATGCCGTCCGGCTCGGCTTCCGCCAGATCAAGGGCCTGTCGAAGGAGCGCATGGCGGCTTTCGTCGAACAGCGCGGCTCAGGCTACGTATCCGTCCGGGATGTCTGGTTGCGCTCCGGCCTCGATGTCGGCGAGATCGAGCGGTTGGCGCAGGCCGACGCCTTCCGTTCGCTCGGCCTTGATCGTCGCGAAGTCTTGTGGGCGGTGCGCGCGCTCGACGGCAAGAGCGCCGCCGAAAGGCTGCCGCTGTTCGACCAGCCGGCGCTTCGCCTGCGCGAGCTGGAGCCTGAGACGAAGCTGCCGAAAATGCCGCTCGGCGAGCATGTCATCCATGATTACCGCGCGCTCGGCCTGTCGCTGAAGGCGCATCCGGTCGCCTTCCTGCGCGAGCGGCTCGACCGCGCCGGCGTCATCCCCAATGCGAACCTGCCTTCCGTGCGCGACGGCAGGCGCGTCTCCGTCGCCGGCCTCGTGCTGGTGCGGCAGCGCCCCGGCAAGGGCAATGCGATCTTCCTGACGCTGGAGGACGACAAGGCGGTGGCCAACGTCATCTTCTGGCAAAGGACCTTCGACCGTTACCGGCCGATCGTCATAGGCGCCCGGTTCGTCAAGGTCACCGGAAAATTGCAGTCGGAATCGGGCGTGGTCCACATCGTCGCCGAGAGGATCGAGGATCTGACGCCTTGGTTGACCGTGCTTCTGGAGAAGGTCAGCGGGGCCGCGCCAGCGGTTCCTCCGGGAGACCTCGCCAGGGACGGTTCGGATCGCTCCAGCCCCGCCAAACAAAGCGCACCGATCCGGCAGGATCTCGCAACGCTGTCGGAAGACAGCGGAAAGGGTCATGCCCAAGGGGCGCAATTTTCAGTAGGCAAGGCCATGCCAAGGGCGGAACGAAAGCGGACGTCGGCGATCCTTCGCGCTCCCCGCTGTCCCGCCAGCCTTCGGCAAATTGGCGGGTATAAGAAACGTGCCCCTCAGCCCGACCCACCCAAGCGCGGCGGCGGGGCGAGCACGTCCTCCACCGAAAGCGTCCGCGCCTCGGAGGGCAGCATGATCGGGATGCCATCACGCACCGGATAGGCAATCTTGGCGACCCTGGAAATCAGTTCGCCGCGCTCTGGATCCCAGGCCAGCGGCCCCTTGGTCAGCGGGCAGGCCAAGAGTTCCAGCAGCTTGGGGTCGACCTTCTTCCCGTCACGTCCGTCCGCCATCGCGCCCTCTTACTGCAAACTCGAGCCAAAATCCTCATTCTCGCGCGCCAGCGCCATTTCGGTGATGGCGATCAGCGTCTCCGCCCGGGTCTTCAGGTCGGCTGCTTCGAGCAGCGCCTGTTTCTCGGCCGGCCCGTAGGGCGCCATCATCGACAGCGCATTGACCAGCATGGCATTTTCGGCGCGGCTGACGCTTTCCCAGTCGGCCTCCAAATCGTTGGCCTGCAGATAGGCGCGAAATGCCTTGAGCAGCGATGGCCGGTCGATCTCGTTGTCCGCCTGATCCTCGTCGAGATCGGCAAGGAAAGGCGCGGGCTTGCACTGGCGAAACGGCGTCTTGACCGTCAATTCGTGAGCGATGCGGAACCGGCACACGCCCTGCAGCGAAATCAGGTAGCGGCCGTCGCCACTTTCGGAGAAGGCGATGATGCGCCCGGCGCAACCGACATTGCAGAGCTCCGGCTCGCCATCGCCGCGCAAGGCGCCATCGAGACTGGGCTGGATGACGCCGATGAGCCGCGAGCCGGCAATCGCCTCGTCCACCATCTGCAGATAGCGCGGCTCGAAGATGTTGAGCGGCATGCGGCCTCCCGGCAGCAAAAGCGCACCCTCGAGCGGAAAGATCGGGATCGTCGACGGCAAATCCTTGGCGAGCCGGTAATGCGCGTTTCCCGCTTGCACCATATTCCTCCGATCGCTTCACCAGAAGCGCGTCATACCAGCTAATCTGGCGCAGTCGTCGCCGACGCCAAGCCCGTGCGGCAAAACAACCGGCAGCCGGCTCAGGAGAACAGCAGCGCCGACAATTTGCGGCGCGCCGCCAGCGTCGCCTCGTCGGTCATGCCCCAGGCCTCGAACAGCTGCAGCAATTGCGTCCTGGCGCCGTCCTCGTTCCAGGCCCGGTCGGCCTTGATGATGGCCAGCAGATTGTCGGCCGCGGCCGTACGGTCGCCGTTGGCGTTCTGGATCATGGCCAGATCGAAGCGCGCCTGGTGATCTCCGGGATTTTCCGCCAGCCGGCGCTCGAACTCGGCTGGATTGCCGAGAGCCGCCGCCTGCGCCGCAACCGCCATCCTGGCGCGCAGGGCTGCCAGCGGCGGCGCATCCTTCTTGGCCTCCGGGGCTGTTGCCAAAAGCGCCTCGGCGCCTTCCGTGTCGCCGGCGTCGAACAACAGTTCGCCCAGTCCGGCGATCGCCTCGATCGTCTCCGGCGCCTGCGCCAGGATAGCGTCATAAATGTCGGCCGCGGTCTGCATGTCGCCGGCGGCGCGGGCCTCAATGGCCGCGGCCAGGGCTTCGGCCACTGGCGGCGCGCCGTTGCCCTTGCCGCCGACCTTGGTGATGAATTCGTTGATCTGGCTCTCCGGGATGGCGCCCATGAAGCCATCGACCGGCTGGCCGTCCTTGAAGGCGATGACCGCCGGGATAGACTGGATGCCGAGCTGGCCGGCGATCGAGGGATGGTCGTCGATGTTCATCTTGACCAGCTTGACCCTGCCGCCGGCGGCCTTGACCGCCTTCTCCAACTGCGGCGTCAGTTGCTTGCAAGGCCCGCACCAGGGCGCCCAGAAATCGACCAGCACCGGCTGCCGGCGCGATTCCTGGATGACATCGGCGGCAAAGGCAGCCGTCGTCGTGTCCTTGATCACGTCGGCGGGAGCGGCGGGCGCATCGCCAAGCGCGACTTTCGCCGGCGCCGGCGCGGCTCCACCATACTGTACCGAGGTGGTGTACTGGCCGCCATTGCCGCCAAAGGAGCCGCCGAACGGATTGTTGTCGCTCATCTCTCTACCCTTCCGTGGCGCCGCCGGCCGGCGGCCAGGCGCCCTATGCTTCAGACCATCTGACTCAAGCCATCCATGTGGCGATCACATGGAGACTTTCAAGATAGCAGCATCGTGCCCGGTTGCCTCGACGAATCTGATCAGGTCGCACGCCGCGATCGATGTCGTCGCCTCATTGGTCAGCGGATGCCCATTGATCACCGCATGCTCCATCAAATCCTCGTCGAGCACGAGCTTGACCCTGTTTGCCGTGTCGTTGATGACGCCAAAGACCGTGACGGCGCCCGGTGTGACGCCGAGCAGCTCCATCAGCATCTCCGGCTTGCCGAAGGAAACCCGGCTGGCGGCGCCGATCACCTGGTGGATCTGCTTCAGGTCGACGACCGCGTCCTCGCCGACGGTGACCAGGAAGAAATTGTCCTTCTTGTCCTTCAGGAACAGGTTTTTCGTGTGCCCGCCGGCGATCTCGCCGCGCAGTGCCTGCGAATCGGCGACGGTATAGAGCGGCGGGTGGCGCTTCGTCGACGTGGCAATGCCGAGTTCGGCAAGAAAGGCCATCAAATCGGCTTCGGTCTTCGGCATCGGTTTCGTCCCGTTTCTCAAGCCAGCCGTTTACGGCCAATGGGGCAGCCGACACAAGACCGTCATGCGACATCATGGTGAGCGGCACCGCCCTTCGCGCTGGCGCCCCGCCGCCCGCCACTCACGCGCCCGCCGGCGGCTTGCCGGCCCCGCGCATCGTGTCGCAAAAAGCCTGCGATTTCCCTGTTGCAATCGCCGCGCTCTTCAGCCATATAGGCCCGGCTTGCGGCCAAGACGCCGCGCGAGCGGGTGTAGCTCAGGGGTAGAGCACAACCTTGCCAAGGTTGGGGTCGAGCGTTCGAATCGCTTCACCCGCTCCAAATCTTCTTTAGATTTGAAAAGCATAAAGGGCCCGGGTAACCGGGCCTTTTTGCTATGGCGCCGGGGAGCGGGGGGACGACGTTTCCAGCCGAAGCCGGGAACGTAGGGCTGCCCATCCGACCTGGGTGTTGAGCCTCAACAGGTTGTCCGCGCGTAGAGCGAGGCGGCTCCGGAATTTGCGTCTAGGGCGATCGATATGCCATGGATAATCGGCCAACGGCTTTCGCTTCCATTTCGCGACCATGACGGCCGAGACCGCGAATCGGGCGCGAGCGACCTCCAGCGGCGTTGGCGCCGAGCAGGTAAATCAGCTAGAACTAACTCAGGCGGAACAATTGTCTGCGATTTCAGGAGACGACATGTCCGAGGAGCATGTTGAGCGTCGGCTGGCGGCGATCCTGGCCGCGGATGTGGTCGGCTATAGCCGCCTTATGGAGGTCGACGAAGAGCACACGCTCAATCTCCTTCGGCAGCATCGACGGGAGTTCTTCGATCCGACCGTCACCAAGCACGGTGGGCGCATCTTCAAAGTGATGGGTGACGGCTTTCTTGTCGAGTTCGGCAGCGTAATTAATGCGGCGCGCTGCGCGGTCGAGATCCAGCGCGGCATGCCCGAGCGGAATGCCGGCATTCCCGAGGACCGGCATTTCAAGTTTCGCATGGGCATCAACCTTGGCGACATCATCGTCGACGGCGATGATTTCCAGGGCGACGGTGTCAATCTTGCGGTGCGGCTGCAGGGCCTCGCGATGCCCGGCGGCATTGCCTGCTCGGAAGCGGTGCGCCATGCGGTCGGCAACAAGCTGGGCGTCGACTTCGCCGATCAGGGCACCAGGACCGTCAAGAACATTGCCCAGCAGGTGCATGTCTACTTCGCCAACTGGGACCAGGGCGTGTCTCATGTCGAGACGCATTTTGCGGCCAGAACCGTCCAGACGCTGGTGCGGTCCGACAAGCCGTCGGTGGCGATCCTGCCATTCGCCAATCTTAGCGCTGATCCCGACCAGCAGTATTTCAGCGATGGCATCACTGAAGACATCATAACCGACCTCTCGAACGTCTCCGGCCTGTTCGTGCTCAGCCGCAATACAGTCTTCGCGTTCAAGGGCAGGACCGACAAGATGGAACGCATCGCCAGGGAGCTTGGCGTCGGCTACATTGTCGAGGGCAGCGTCCGCAAGGCGGGAAACCGGGTCAGGATCAATGCCGAGTTGATCGAGGGCGCCACGGACGGACACGTTTGGGCTGCCCGCTACGACCGCGACCTCACCGACATCTTCGCCGTGCAGGACGAAATCGCCAAAGCGGTCGTGGCGCAGCTCAGGGTCAAGCTCCTGCCTGAGGAGAGGAAAGCTATCGAGCAGGCGCCGACGGACAATGTGGAAGCCTATACGCATTACCTTCGAGGGCGCGATTACAGCCACATTGCGACCAGAGCCAACCACCTGATGGCCAGACAAAGCTATATCAGGGCCATTGAGCTCGATCCGGGATATGCCCGTGCCTATGCAGGTCTGGCGGTCTGCGACGTACGCCTTCAGTCGAACTACGGCTCACCGATCCATGTGGACGACATTCTCGCGACCGCGGACAAGGCCCTAGCCCTGGACGCGAATTTGGCCGAAGCGCATTCAGCCAGGGGCTTTGCCCTCTCCCTCGCCGATCGCCGTTCCGAGGCCGCGGCGGCGTTCGAACAGGCTCTTACGCTCGACGCCAATTGCCACGAGGCCAATCGTTACTATGCCGAGTTTTGCGTAACCGGCGGCAAGTTCGAGTTCGCCGCCACGTACTTCATGCGCGCGATGGAAATCAAACCGTCCGACTACGGCGCACCGGTCATGCTGGTGAACGTCTTTCGGACTCTCGGCCAACAGAACGACGCGGAGCTTTATGCACGAATCGCATTGGAGAGAGCTGAAGAGGAACTCCGTTTGCATCCCGAGAACGCCAATTGTGCCTGCCTGGGGGCTATCGTGCTGGCCTTCCTTGGTGAACGCGATAGGGCGGCCAAGTGGCTTGACCGGTCTCTGGCGATCGACCCTAACGATATCAACGTCCAATACAACGCAGCTTGTACCTATGCGTTGCTGGGGGAGTTCGAACGTTCGATCGACCTTTTGGAAGCGTGGCTGCCGCAGGCTGGCGCCGAGATGAGACTCTGGTTCAAGAACGATTCCGATTTCGCCTCTGTTCGTAGTCATCCTCGCTACCAGAAGTTGCTCCAGCTGCTGCAGTAGCGATACGCATTGTTCTTGAGTCAAATTGTCGCCGATAATCAATAATCGGCCTTCAGGAAGATTTACCCGACAAACCAACGCCCTCGCCATCCCGCGGATATTATGTTATGCTACTAATATAACCGAGAGGTGGGGAATGGGTACCCGGTTCAGGTTGTTCGTTCAGCCTCCGTTCGAAGACCCTACGTCAAGTCCCGAGATCATTACGGTTTCGTCCCCGCGAGGCAGTGTCGGACCTGGCCCATCCGACGATCGTATGTATGTCGTCGAGCCGGCCGACAAGACGCGGCCCTATGGCGTCAACCACGGTCCGTTGGGCACGCCCTTCATCTCCCTGCCGCCCTGGACGCGAGCGATCCTCGATCCGGCCATTCCCGACGAGGAAGGCAACTTCGATCACTATCAGCCCTCGACGCCCGGCTTCGAAGCAGCGCACGCGTTCGGATGCGTGCGCTTCACGCTCGACGTTTGGGAGCGTTACATCGGCCAACCGCTCGTCTGGCATTTCCACGATCACCACGACCGTCTGGAAATCTCGATCCTGCCGGATTGGGACAACGCTCAATACG
Organism: Mesorhizobium sp. WSM4809; assembly: GCF_055811655.1. NCBI lineage: Bacteria > Pseudomonadati > Pseudomonadota > Alphaproteobacteria > Hyphomicrobiales > Phyllobacteriaceae > Mesorhizobium > Mesorhizobium sp. WSM4809. Next base: position 23,589 of record NZ_JBVVQW010000029.1, on the reverse strand, counting down.
GCTATGGCTTCCTCGAGCTCGGCAGCCAATTCACGAAAGACGGACGCGCGCTCCCCTTCAGCCTCGACTTCGATATTATCGCGCATGAGGTTGGCCATGCGTTCGTCTACAGCGTCCTCGGCATACCCAAGCCGGGAGCTGAGTTCCCCGAATATCTGGGCTTTCAGGAGGCCTTTTCCGACTGCGTTTCGTTGATCGCGGCCATGCATTTTCCATCCGTGATCGAAAACGTTCTGACGGTGACGCGTGGGAACCTCTACATCGCCAATCAACTCTCTCGCTTTTCGGAATTTTCACCGCACCGCCAGATACGCGAGGCCAACAACAAGCTGACGATGGCCGATTTCGCGGACGGCTGGACCGACGAGCATGCCTTGTCGCAACCTCTAACGGGTGCCGTCTTCGACATTCTGGTCGATGTCTTTCACGAGAGCTTGGTGGATCGAGGACTGATTTCGCCGGAGGCCGAAGATCTTGCCGACCTCGCCGAGATCTACCCAACCGCCGAGGCGCCGCTCCAGAAGGTCTTTGACCGCGATTTCACGCGCAATCCAGACGGTTTCGTCGAAGCGCTGCTCGACGCGCGCGATATCGTGGGTACCTATCTCGCCGAGACGCTGTGGGCTCTCGCCCCGGATTTCCTGGACTATCGTGACGTGGCGAGAACGATGCTCGCGGTCGACGACCGCGTGACCGGAGGAGAACTATCCAGCATCATCTTCCGGGATTTCGACCGAAGAGGGATTTTTCGCTACCGTGCCGGGCCTCGCCTGACGAGGCCAGACCGAAAGAGCCATGTTCATGAGGGTCGGATCGCTCGTCCACGGGATCAGGTGCGTCTCCCGGATATGAGCTATTTCGAGAAATATTGGATGTCCAGAAGTGGCGCCGAGCTTTGATCGACATGCAGAGGATGGGGTGATCCATGATAACTGAAACCATTTTAAATACCTCGGCCATACACTTGTTCGGTAGAGTTCTTGAAGATTTGAAGCTGAAGAAGAGGATTGATGGGGGACGGCCTCCAAGGCCTGGCAATAATAGATTCTTGCAGAACCAGATCGACGCCTCGGGCAGCCTGCTGGCAAGGATCTATGCGTTCACCTTCGAGGCGCAGTTCTACGAGCTGGCCAGACCGACCATACTTCTTGTTCATGGGCCTGGCACCGCGGTTGATTATCCAGCTCCGGCGGACACTGATCTGAAGGTCATGAGCCGCGGTCCAAGCGACCCTGCCTATACCGGACTGTCATCGCAGATAGGCTCATTTGCCCGCGGAATGCAGGTCTGGGTGTACGACAAGAGTGACCTGACAATGCGGCTGGAGCTCGACACGGGAACGCTCGAAGATGTTCTGTTGGGTGCAGAGCTGGACCCGCATTCGTTTGGCCGGTCGGGTGGAGCAATGGGAAGATCTGGTGGTGCGATGGGGCGATCGGGCGGCGCCATGGGCAGGTCTGGCGGTGCGATGGGGCGGTCCGGCGGCGCCATGAACCGCAACGGGCGCGGCGATCTCGACTAGCGTTCCCGATTGTCATTTGAGAATGCCAAAGGGAGATGGATCATGGCAAGAGTAGATATAGTTCGCGTCGATACACCTGAAGGGAATGCTGTAAGAGCCGGAGAGCCGATTACTGTGAGCGTGACGGTCTCCCCGGATCGGGGTTGGTTTAACGACACAGAGCACTTGGTAATCGACTTTATTTATGCTGACACTTCAGAAATAGCCTCATGTTTATTGATCAACGACAACGACACTAACATCGAAGACACAACAACAATTAACTTTAAGCTTAAAGCGGAATCCGGCGCTCTGACCGGAGAATACTATGTTCGGATCACAAACAATTACTTCGAGGAGACCATCGTAAGCGGCCCTGAAGACGGAACTATCACTGTGTCCTCAAGTTAATCACTTGCGCTGTTGTCACGATCAATCTACTGCGTGCCAGGGTGAAATCAGCTCGCTGGCCGCCCCGCCTTCCGCAGCGACGCCTGATGCACCAGCGAGGTCCAACTGTTGGTCGAGGCGAGATGGCAATAGAGCAGGCCGAGCGCGCCTGATTTTCGCAGGTCGAGAAACGCCTCGTCGCTCAATTTGTTGAAGGCCGGCTCGTCGATCACCTGGAAATCGGTGAGGTTGAGCACCTCGCCGCCTTCCAGTGTCACCTTGCTCTGGCGTGGCGAAAACAGGCCATGCGCATCGATCTTTTCGACCATCTCGCGAGTCGCTCGGAAGTCGATCTGGAACTGGTTGCAGAAGGCGAGCGCCTGTTTGGTCGCTTCGGTCGGCTCGTTGCCGGTGAAGAACGGCAGGATCTTGTCATCGCGGGACGGCGCCAGCAACTGGTCGACGATGCGGTCGCTGGTCCGTTCGACGCACAGCGTCAGCCGGCCGGCCGATGTCGGGTCTTCGGCCAGGATGAAGGGATAGCGGCGGACATAGGCGGGGATGTAGTGCGGCGCGGTCCATTTGCCTTCGGCATCGACGAACAGGTTCTCGTTCTGGCGCACGCCGGTGATGATCACCGGCGCCTTGGCCGGGCCGATAAAGACGATCGGGTAGGAGCGCATCGCCGCCGGCATTTCCGACGCCACCACCGGAATGGCGTGCGCCGAGCGGGCGAAGCCGAAATCGCTGCGTGAAGTCAGGCCCAGCGAGCCGTGCCGCGCCGGGTTGAGCGCCTCGGGCCTCGAATAGAACAGCGGCATCGCGTCGCCCGTCACTTCCGTCTTTGCATCAGCCATCATCCGTCTCCCGCACGCCCATCAGGCTGCCAATGGTCCCGACGCCGGGATCTATGCTTGTTTGCGCTGATCTTGGGTCGAAAGGAATCCCGCGCAGGAACAAAGTACTACAGCGTCTCTCGCGCGCATAAAAGGACAGGCGGTGCTGTATTTTGGGATTGCGGCGGTCGATTGTCTTCGGGAACACGACCCCAGCCTGCCCGCCTCTGGACAGCTTGCGGCGAAGCGGCGACAGTGCCTCCACTGGAGCAATTCCAGGAAAAGTGTGGAGCGGTTTTCCCCTGGCAATTGCGAACAAACAAAAGCCGGATCAGCGATCCGAACGCTGAACCGCTCCAGCGGACAGATTGAGGCAAACGGGATGGCGGATTTCGAGCAGGGACAAACCTTCACCATAGAAGCCGGGGGCCAGCAGATCCCGCTCGAACTGAGCGCGGTCAAGCCCATCGCCGCCAGCCCGCGCCCGGGTGGCGGTTTCTCGCTGCTGTTCAAAGGCCCGCGCGACATCGCACTGCCGCAGGCGACCTATCTTTTCACCGGGGAAAGCGGCAGCCACGAGATCTTCATCGTGCCGGTCGCCGCCGATGCGACGGGGCGGCTGTACGAGGCGGTGTTCAATTAGGACCCAGTTTTGGGCTGCATGCAGGCCTATCGCATCGTGACAGGGCCTAATGCGACAATCCTTGCCGCCGGCGCCGCCCCTCACTGTCCTGCCGGACATCTCTCCCCGTAAACGGGGCGAGAGTGGCTGGCTGCGACGCCGGCGCCTTTCTTGCAACGCTGGAGATTGGCGAAATCCGCGATGGAAGCGTCCCTCTCCCCGTCACTGTACGGGGAGAGGATGCCGGCAGGCAGGTGAGGGGCAGCGCAAACGATGACCATAGACAATGATCGCATGCCAACAAATCGGTTTTGACGATCATAGATCGTCGCCCCCCGGCGGCGCACAGGCCATCAGGTCATAAACGCCCTTGTCCTCGACGACCGCGAAGCCGAGCGCGACATAAAGCCGTCTCGCCGGATTGTGCTTCTCGACATGGATCGACGCTGATTTGCCGGCTAACCATGCCTCGTCGATGAGGTCGCAGAGCAGCGCGGTGCCGTAACCCTTGCGGCGATGATGCGGCAGGAAGGCGATGTCGATGATGCGGTGCTGGGTTGGCCAGCGCTCGATATAGAGTCGGCCGATGTCTTCGCTATCGCGTTCCACCACCAGCCAATCGGCCTCGGGATAGTGTTTTCGGTAATGCGCGTGCTGGGCCTGGAACTGCATGCCGAGGAATTCGGCCTTCTGCGCCTCGCTCCACGACGTCACCGCGAGTTCTTCGAAGCGGGTCGAGGCATAGAGCCGCGACAGGAACGGCAAGTCCGCCTCCACTGCCGCACGAAAGCGGAGCCCGGCCGGGTCAGACCGGGGCCAGACCGGACGGGCCTGCTTGCCTTCCGCCACGCTGCCGGAAATCAACCGTCAGACCGGCGGCGTCAGGTCGCGCACGACGACGATCTGCTTGAGATTGTTGTCGGTCAGCGACGTCCAGTTATACTCCCATTCGGAACTGTCGACGCCCATCTGGTTGATCGTCCACAGCCCGTTGGTGCCGTCCGGCATGAGCGCCAGGCTGAACAAAGCGAGCCGGCCGTCGGCATTGTAGTTGAGCGTCAGGCGCGTCGAGCGAAGGGATGCGCCGAAATCGCGCCATCCCGACCAGTTCTGGGTATAGGCATCCCATTGCGCGTTGAATTGGAGGAAGTGCTGCTGGTCGGCCGCGACCAGCACGATATCGCCGTCGCCCTGGATGCCGGCGGCAAGCGCCTGGTTGGGCGCCCTGGAGTAGCCGGGTGTCGCCCACTGCGTCCACCTATCCGATCCGGCGGGCATCTGGCGCGTGTGCAGCACCTGGCCGTTCTGGGTCAGGGCGAACAAATTGGTGGCGCCCAATGGACCGATGACCGGCGCCATCTCGATGAAACCACCTGTCTGGGTCGTGTCGATCTGCACCCAACCCGTCCAGTCGGCGGCCTTCAGGGCCTGCGCCTTCGCCTGTTGGCAGCGATAGAGATGCAGGTTCGAATTGAGGCCGAACAGCGCGATGCGGCCGTCACCCTGGCGTATCGCCGAAACCGTCACCAGGCCGCCGGGGATCTGGATCCAGTCGCTCCACGGTTTGGCCGGCGGCGTCAGCACGTCGACGGTGACGACGATCGGTGTCGTCGTGCCGGGCGGCGTGATGGTTTTCTGCACCTGCACGATCTGGTCCGGATTCTGGTAGATCCACCAGATGCGGCCCTGATTGTCGGTGACGAAGACCTCGATGCGGCCATCGGCATCGCGCGCCATCGAAAGCTTCTGATAGGAGGTGGCGCCGGGCGGCGTGCCGATGCTCATCGGCGCGGTCCATTTCTCGACCGGGCCGATCTGGTTGGCGTCTTCGGTGATGAAGGACAGATTGGTGGTTCCCGATGGCTGCGCGACCACGGCGACACGGCCGTCCTTGGTGAGGCCCGCCGTCATGATCACCCAGGCGCCGGGCGCGATGAACGACCAGGCCGAGGGCCATGGCCCGTTCGGCGAAAGCTGCGCCTTCTGGATCAACTGCCCCTTGGCGGAATCGATCCCCACCACCATCAGCCGCGACAGTTCGAAAAACGACGTGCCGGCCGGCTTGTGCTGGAAAATGGGTGGAGGGCTGGACGGCGCCGGGCGGGCCCTGGAAGCCGCTTTCGGCGCCGGCGTCTTCGCTGCGGGGACCTTCGACTTCGGTTCTGCGTTCTTGGCCATCGTACGGTCCTGCCCTTTCGGTTCGGAATTCAGCTTCTTGGCGGGAAGACGCCCTGCAGCGCGATGCAGAAATAGCAGGTGAGATAGGGCTGCATGTTGTTGTGCGGCTGGTCGCCGCCGGCAGGGGGGAGCGCTTGAGGGCTCATCTGCGTCAGGTTGGCCGCAGGGGTATAGATTGTTGCGTTGGTGGATTTGGCCAGGCTTCGCGTCGAGGACGGCGCATTGAGTTCGCCTAGGTCGATGTCATGGTCGCGCATTGCGTGGGTGTGGTTAGGAATCTCCGATTCGAGCAGGCTTACCGTTTCCGTACCGTCGGTCTCGCCGAGATCGTGCAGCGAAAGCCCTGGTCCTTGCCCCGGGTGCATCGGCAAGCGGCCCTGAAGGTCGGGCAAGGCAAAATTGCTTTTGCCATTGCCGCCATAGGTCGTGCCCAGCAACGAGAACAATGCCGTGTTCTGCGACAGCGGCAGCAACTGCCCGTCGCACCACGCCCAACCCCTGGGCGCGAAATAAAAGGGGAAGATTCGGATTTCGGCGACGAACGGGTCAGCCATGATGTCCCTCTCAGGTCGGCGACGGAAAGATGCCGAAAAGTGAAATGATAAAGCTGATGCAAAGATACGGCTGGAAATTGTTGTGCGGCTGGCTGCCGCCAACGGCTGTTACAGCCTGCTGGGCCATGTCGGTATCGGTCGTGTCCTGGATGTAGGGCAAGGCGCCACCGCCAATCTGTGCAACGACCTTCCCGCTGGGACTTGTATCTTGACCAATGTTCAGGGACGCGACCATCGGATGGCTGTGTGAAGGAATCTGGGAAATTGTCAGATTGACTTCCTCCACGCCTCCCGTCTCCGCAAGGATAAAGCCGCTGCCCTGATGGAGCGGAACACGGCCTTGCAGGTCGGGCAGCGCGAAGGTGCTCTGGCCATCGCCACCATAGGTCGTGCCAATCAGCTGGAACAGTGTCTCGTTCTCCGAGATCGGCAGAAGCTGTCCCTCACAGAACATCCAGCCGGCCGGCGCAAAATTGCCAGCAAACATGCGTATCTCACCAACATAAGGCTGTGCCATGATCGCGCCTCCTTAATTCGGCGAAGGGAAAATGCCCTGCAGAGCAATGCAGAAGCTCAGCGTCAGGAACGGCTGCATGTTGAGATGTGCCTGACTGCCGCCGACACTGGTAATTGTGCTCGGGCTCAGCGTCGTCACGTTCGCGAAATCGCTATACAGCCGCCCCGGAACCACCCCCAAAACGTTCCCCGCACCATCCTGGCTGCTACCGGTGTTTGTGCTTGCCTGCGCAAAGTGAACGTGTGTCGGTATTTCGGAAATCGACAGCGTATGGCTTTGCTCGCCACCGCGCTCGCCTAGTGTGTGACCGCTCCCAACGTGGATCGGGATACGTCCCCTATAATCGGGCAGCGCGAAATTGACTTGGCCGTCACCGCCGAAAGTGGTTCCGAGCAGTGAAAATAGCGCCTGGTTCTGGTTGATCGGCAAAAGCTGCCCGTTACAGAGCGCCCAACCCTTGGGCGGGAAGACAAAGGACATAATCCTGATTTCCGATAGAAATGGCTCGGCCATGTCTCGCGCCCTCATTAGATATCAGAAGAATACACGGAACGACATAGAAGTCTACTTGGCTTTCTAAAAAACCAAGTACTATTATAAAATAATAGACAGTATTTAAATAACGAGAGGCGCAGGAAGGCAGTGTATACCCAAAGTTGTAGATCGTCGCACCAAATGGTGGCCTTTCTACCTCATCAACGTAGCCATCATGGGAACGGCGGCGTGGCAAGCCCGGTAAATCCGCTCGTTTGCGCCGTCGCGGTAGATGCAGAAACAACTGTATTGCGGCCGTTCAGATAAGCGATCACGGCAGCAGTATCCATGGCGCCCCCAGCATAGCCGCTAAGGTTGATCGTCCCGTTGTTGCGCTGACGTACCCGGATGTCACCAGCCGCCATGGTGCCGCCAAGCGAATGCGTAAAGATGTTCGCGAGCGCGCCGGCGCCGCCTATGCTCAGATCGACGGATGCACCATTTCCCTCCGGGTCCGTGACGGCTGACTGGACGAGAATGCCAGCAACTGCATCTCCGGTCCCATCCAGTTTGATGTCAATCGCGTTGCCGGTTATCTGGGCCAGGATGCTGCCGGCGCCGTCCTGTCCGGCCTGGACAAGGATAGCACGTTGCGTACCGGCATAGTCGATGGAGTTGTTTTTGATTCCGACCCGCATGGCGCCGCCGCCGGCATTGAATACGGATATGCCATCCGCTGTCAGCCCGTTTGCGACCGTGATGGTGTTGTTTTCAATTCGAGCGTCAAAAGTAAAGCCGTTGTCGAACGCCGACCCGAGCAGGCTCACCACGACGAAGTCGCCCGCCGCCGTGCTGCTCAGCGTGTTGCCGGTGGCGACGAGGCTCACATCGCTGTTGTCCCCGGCGCTGACGGACAGCTGATCGTTGTTGCTGCTCGAAGTGCTGTTGATGACGTTCAGGTTCATTGTGGAGTTGTCGAAGGCATCGGCGACGATGCCACCGCTGAAGTTGTTGCTCGAATTGGCACCCGAGAAGTTGATCGTGGCGTTCGACGTTCCACGGATGCCGAACAGATACCCGCTGCCAAGCACGGCGCCAGTCGAGCTGCCGCCTGAAATCGTCAGCGCGAGCGTGCCGGACTGGGTCTGCAGCTGGAAGTTGTCGTCGCCGCTGCCTGTGATCGTGGTGTTGGTGACCGCGCTGGTGCCGGACATGTTGTAGAAATGGATGCCATCTTCGTCCGCTCCATTGCCCGCATTCGATATGCTGCTGTTGCTGAGCGTGAAGTTCGAAACGGTATTGCCGTTGATGCCTTGCTCGGCGCCGCCCGAAATGGCGATCCGGTCCAGCGTCGCCGTAGAGACGTTTTGAAGGTGGATGGCCGCGTTGGTCGTGAGGTTGTCACCGGTCGAAAGCCCCGAATTGTCGGCATCGAGATCGTCGGTGCCGGCATTGGTGAAATTCATGTTCTTCAGCGTGATGTTGCTCGCGCTGATGAAACTGGCGCCGCGCCCGGTTGTGTTCTGAATTGTGCCGCCCGAGCCGGCGGTGGTGCCGACACCTGTAACGGTCAATCCACCCGAGCCTGTATTGTTGAGCACGATGCCGTTGGTGCCGCCATTCGCCGAAATGCTCTGGAAATTAAGCCCGCTGGCGCCGATCATCGTGTTGACGACGTTGAGCGCCGTGCCTGTGCCGGAGGTGATCGTGTTGCCGGTGCCCTGCACCGTCACCGTGCCGCCGCCCGTGGCGCTGAAGCCGCCGCCGCTCGTTGTGTTGATAACCAGCCCGCCATTGGTGAAGTTGATGGCCGCGCCGGGGTTGCTGGTCAGGATGACGGCGGCGTTGACGCCGGTCGAGAGAGTCTTGATCGCGCCGCCGAAGTTGATCGTGCCGCCGGCGTTGCTGAGCACGGCAATGCCCAGCCCGCCGTCGTTGCGAGTGATCGTGCTGGCGCTGTCGAAATTGACCGAGCCGCCGGCCATGCCGCGGATGTTGGCGACATTGCCGCCAGGGTTGGTGATGTCGACATTGTTCAGGTTGACGACCGCGCTGACGTCGTCATTGCCTGGCGTGCCCTGGTCGCCATCGACGACGAAGGCATTGTTCGCAGCCCCCGCGTCGGTCTGGATGGCGACATTGTTGAAAGTGTAGGTGCCGGTCGCATTGTTGGTCGAATCGCCGAGAATGGTGATGCCGGCCGTGCCCGTCAGGCTGGCATTGTTGACGGTGACGCTGCCCGCCGCGCCGTCGATCACGATGCCGGTGCCGCCGGTGTCGTTGAGCCCGTTCGCCACGGCAGTGGTGAAATTCACCGAACCGCCGGCGGTGTCGGCGACGACGATCATGCGCTGGCCGGCGGTGGCTTGCGTGATCGTGCCGGCATAGGTGACGGTGGCGGTGCCGCCATTGACGTTGAACGCCGTGCCGCTGGGGCTGATGATCGAGGTGCCGGTGCCGAAATTGAACGTGCCGCCCGAGCCGTTGAGGATGTCGACGCTGGCATTGCCGCCATTCAGCGTCGTCGTGCCGACGAAACTGTAGATGCCGTCCGCATTGTCGAACTGCAGGCCGGTGCCGTTCGTCGCCGACAGCGTACCGGTGGCGAAGTTGAGCGTGCCGCTGTGCCCGCCCGCGACGCTGACCAGGGTGGCATTGTTCGACTGGCTGACATTGCCGGTATAGTTGAGGTTGGCGGTGCCGCCGCTGACAGCGATGGTTGCCGCGCTGCCGCCGACCAGCGTGCCGGCGCCGAGATTGATCGTCCCCAACCCGATGACGTTGGTGAGGACGACGGCGCTGTTGCCGCCGGCGCCGTTGCTGGTCGAGGAAAAATTCATGCCGGTGGCCGCGACCGTGACGCCGCTCAGGTTCATCGCCACACCGGTGCCCGTGGCGATGGAGTTGCCCACGCCGGTGACGCTGATCGTGCCGGAGCCCGTGGCATTGAAGCCGGCGCCTGCCGAGGTCACGATCGCCAGACCGCCGCCGTTGAAATTGACCGTCACCGGGGCGCTGTTGCCGGCAATATCGACGCCAAGCCCGCCGCTGCTCATGCCGATGGCGTAGCTGACGCCGCTGATGTTGTAGGTGCCGCCGGTGTTGGCGGTGATCGATATGCCGGTGCCCCCACCGGTAAAGCTGTTCGAGGCGCCGGACACCGTCACCGTACCGCCTGCATTGTTGTTCAGCGATACGCCCAGCCCGCTGGCCGTCAGATTACCACTCAGGGCGACGGGGCCGGCGCCGGCAAGCCGGCTCTGGACATTCAGCGCCGGACTGAATGCGCCCGAATTGTTGACCGTGCCCGAATAGCTCACGGCAGCCGTGCCGCCGACGACATTGAACGACGCGCCCGTTGCGCCGCTCAGCGCACCAGTTCCAAGTCCAACAATGCCCGTGACATCGGTCAGGCTGACATTGTTGATGCCACCGGCCGACGAGGTCGAATCGAGCGCGATGGTGGCGGCGACACCGGAGAGATTGATCGCTGTGCCGCCGGTTGCGTTCACCGTCTGGGCGGCAGCCGTAGCGGTGATGCCCATCGTGCCGCCGGTGGCGAGAATGCCGGTGCCGGCGGTGGTGTCGATGGTCAAGCCGTTGGTGAAGCTGGTTGTGCCGCCGGCCTGCGAGAGGCCAACGCCGCTGGTCGTGTCGATGTTGGCGAGGCCGGTGACGTTGAGCGTGCCGGTCTGGACTCGGATGCCGCCGCCTGTGTTGGGGACGGTGGCATTGTTCACCGTCACCGTGTTGAAGTTGAAGGTGCCGGTGTTGGTGTTGACGGCATCGATGCCAAAGCCTGTCGTGTTGCCGATGGCGGTCGCGCCAGTAACGGTGAAGGTACCAGCGACGCCGTCGAAGATGATGCCGCTCGCGCCGCCACTGGCGTTTACGGTGGCAAACGTCATGTTGACGGTCAGCGGATCGAGATCGAACGCCGCGCCGTTGGTGGTGGTGACCACGCCACCGGTGTTGTTCAGCGTGAAGGTGGTGGTTTTGGTGTTGGCGATGACACCGGTGCCGCCATTGTTGGCAAGGCTGAGCGTGCCTAGATTAAGGGTACCGCTGGTGTTGGTGAAACTGAGGCCATTGCCCTGGACGCGAGCGCCTGGGTTACCGATGCCGAGCGTGCCGGCGCTGACGGTGCCGCCGGCGCCGTCGGAATCGAAGCGGACATTGCTGAAGGCGATGCCGCCACTGCCGGCGCCCCCGGTCACCGTATTGCCGGCAAACGACCTGATCGCGATTGAATTCAGGTCGGCATCGATGTTCTGGCCGTTGAACGACGCAGCCAGGCCGGATGCGGTCGACCTGAGCGTGTTGCCGTCGATCGAAAGCAGAAGCGTATTGGCCGGAGCTCCCGTGGTGGAGAAATCGAGCGCGTTGCCGCCGGCGGTGATGGTGTTGTTCCTGACGAAGAAACTGGAGGCGCCGGTCGCGTTGGCGGCAACGCCCGAACCGGAACCGAGATTGCTGACGATCAGGTTCTGGATGCCGCCTGTGAAGATGCCGCTGCCTGATGTCGCCAGATTGATGACCTGCGTGGCGTTATTGCTCTGCAGGACCGGCCGCAGCGTGTCGATGCCCGCCGGCGCCGCGATGATCGGCGAATTCTGCACCGTGGTGAAGTGGAACGCCGGCGACGCGCCGGCGCTGGTGTCGACCCCGAGCTGCGAGACATCGATCGCCGCGTCGTTGCTCTTGAAGGCGAGCAGCACCTGTCCGTCATCGAGCTGGAACGACGTCGCGCCGAGGTCGATCGTCGCCTGGCCGCCATCGACGTTCTTGTCGATCAGCACAATGACATTGGCCGAAGACGTCTGGGCGTTGGCGTAGGTGCCTGGATTGAGCAGATTGCCGTCGCCAAGGGCGGTGGCATCGGCCGTGACATAGTAGACCTTGTAGGAAGACAGGTTCGAAATGTCGCCATCGAAATTGACGTCGTTGAAATTGTAGTCGCCGTTGGTCGGCAAAGTGTCGGTGGCGTGGATGACCTGGCCGCCTGTGGTCTTGATCGACGATTCGGCCGGGCCGGCGCCGTCGCCGAACACGAGCTGGGCGTTGGTGGCGCTGGAGAACTGGACGCCATAGCCGACATTGTCGATCTTGGAGGTCTGTCCCGCCGGATTGTTGTTGACCGTGTCGCCGAGCTGGATCGTGCCGGTGCCGGTCGTGTCGGCCATGTCGATGCCGATCGTGCCGGCAAAACCGCCGCCGTCGACGTCGAAATCGCCAGCGGTGATGTTGCTCGCGCCGAGCGACGCGCCGTTGAGGTCGAGACCGATGGTGTTCGCCGCGCCAAGCCCGATGTTCAGGCTGGCGAAATTCAACGTCGAGCCGAGCGTGCCGGAAATGTCGACACCGCGCGCATTGGCACCGGTGATGCCTAGCAGGTTGACCGTGCCGAGATCGATTACGCCGCCGCTGACATTGTTGAGCGATATGCCGGTCGCCGCGCCATTGACCGAAATCGTATCGAACTTGATACCACCGGCGCCGACCGTCGCGCCTTTCGCCCCGGCGACGACCGCCGTCGCGTCGCCAAGCTTCAGCGCCGTGCCGCCGTTCGTGGTCGTGATGGTGTTGCCGGCGCCGGTGACGCTGACTGTTCCCGAACCGAAGGTGCTGGCGGTGAAGCCGGCGCCGCTGCTGGTGGTGATGACAAGGCCGCCATTGGTGAAGGCGAGAGTGCCCTTGGTCTGCGGGTCCATCACGTACGACGGTGCCTTGACGATGGCATCGTTGGCGCCGGTGTTGAATATCTTCGACGTGCCGGAGAAGGTGACCGTGCCGTTGGCCGAGCCGCCGATGGCGACACCCTCGCCACCGCTGTGATCGATGGTGCTCGAAATATCGTATATGCCTTCGGCATGGCCAAAGAAGTCGAAGGCCGTCGATGACGTGGTGGAAACGACGGAACCGCTCATGTTCAGACGGGTCGCATCGCCCGTGGCGCTTAACACCGCGCCCACACCGACCGTGATCGAACCTTTGTAGGTCAGCGTGGTGAAGGCCAGGTCATTGCCGCCGCCGAGGCTGATAGCCGAGAGGGTGGTATTCGTGATGCTGGCGCTGCCGTTGATGCCGACGTTGACGGTCCCGCCCTGCGAGCTCTGTATGATGCCGAACTGGCCGCCATCGATGGTCAGGGTGGATCCGGCGACATTGGCGATGTTGACGGTACCAACCTCGGGACCGCCGATATTGAACCCGGCATACTGGACGTCGAGATCGATCGTCCCGGTGAAATTGACCTCTCCGGTGCCACTCAGGGCGTACAGCCAGGCGCCGGTGTATCCAGTATCCCTCAGGCCGCCGATGTTGACATCCCCGACGAGATTGGCGCCCAACAGCGTCACTCCGGCACCGCCGGGGTCGCCGGGAAGGGGGATCGTGGAGTCCGCCGAGATGCTGTCGAAGGTAATGCCGGCGCTGCCGACATTGGCACCATACACAGCAAGCCCGTCGCTGCCGGCATTGATCTTGTTGCCCGCGCCGGTGACGGTAATAATGGTGGAGGTTGCGCCAGCCGGGCCTAAATCGCCAATTGCGACGAAGCCCGCCCCGGCCATTGTCGATATATCAAGGCCGCCATGGGTGAAGTCGATCGTGCTGTTGGTATTGAGTGCCGGGGCGCCTAAGCCGTAATTGCCAATGATGCCCAAGCTCACGCCGTCCGTCGCGCCCGAGCTGATCACCTTGCTGGTGCCCGAGAAGGTGATCGCGGCTGCGTCGTTACCGGCAACGACGATGTTGCCGCCGGCGGACGCATTGGTATCGGCCAGATTACCCGACAGCGTCACCGAGCCACCGGTCATGCTCTGGATCGACGCCGCGGCGCCCGTGCCGTTGCTGGCAATCGTGCCGCCATAGGAAATCGTCGCGTTGCCACCGCTGCCGGCGATCGTCGAGCCGACATTGAACGACGTGCCCGAACCGGTGTTGGTCAGCGTACCGGTGCCGAAGCTTGCGGTGCCGGCCAGGTTCTGCAGGTCGATGCCGCTGCCGGAAGCGAAAGTCGCACTTGTCGAGGCGAAGTTGATACCGGCCGTGATGCCGTCGAGCGCCACCGCCTGCGCGTTGGTGGCGTTGATCGTGCCGGTCGTGACATTGACCGTGCCGCCGCCGCTGGCGCTGAACGCCGTCGCGCCCGATGTGGTGATGTCCAGATCGGCGAAGGTGACCGTAGAGCCAGCGTTGTTGGTAAGCGAGGCACCATTGCCGTTGACTGTGACCTTGCCGGTGAAGTTGATCGTGCCGCCGGTGCGGTTGGCGATCGAGATGCCGCCGCCGGTCAGCGTGCCCGCCGGTCCGCTGTTGGGCAAGGTGCCGCGCGTGACCGTGATGTTGCCGGCGCCGCCATCGACGTCGAGCAGCGTGCCGGCGACGTTGACGTTGTTGTCCGTGATCGACAAATTGGTGTCGAGGCCGGCGACCTTGAACGCCGTCTGGCCGGTGGCGACATTGCTGACCGTGACGCCCTGGATGACGATGCCGCCGACATTGCTGAAGCCGCCGGCATTCTGGTCGATGGTGAAGACCGAACCGCTGCCGCCGGTGAAGTCGAACGCGGTGTCGCGCACCTGGTTGCTGCCGAGCAGCTGCAACGTATCGCCGCCCGTGCTCTTGACCACGCCCTCATTGCCGGTGACGTTGCCACCGGTGGCGCCGAGATTGCCCTGGACATTGATCGGCTGGATGGTGCCGGAGGTGATGATCGAACTGCCGTTGCCGAAGCCGGTGATCGACTGGCCCGAATCGAGCGTGAACGGCGTGGCGCTCAGATCGACCGTGCCGACAAAGGCGAAGGTCAGTGTGCCGGTCATGGCATCGGCCTGAGCGGCCGTGACCGTGGTCACCGCGGCGCTGAGCCCGTTGGTGCCGGCAGCGATCACGCCACCGTCCTGGGAAATCATGACGACCCCGCCGACCGCGCTGGCCAGATTGGCGCTGCCGGTGAAGGCGACATCATCGAAATCATAATTGCCGAGCGTCGGATCGAGCCCGATCGTGTTGACCGTGTAGCCGCCACTGGCCGCTGTGATCGAGGATTGCAGCACAGTCGCGTCGCCGTCGCCGAAGGTGAAGTTGGCGTTGGCCGACGTCGCCGTCGTGCCGCCCGACGACAGTTCGACGCCGACACCAGCATTGGAAATGCTGGAGCCCTGCAGAAAGGTGATGGTCTTGTTGCCCGTCGTCGATGACAGGTCGATGCCGCGCGAGGTGAGGTCGCCGGTGCCGGTGATCGTTGTCACGCCGAAATCGGCCGTGGTCGATGAACCGCTGAAGTCGATGCCGGTCTGGTTGGCGCCGGAGCCCATCGTCACATTGGTTGTTCCAAATGTGACATCGGCATTGGTCAGGGCGAAGTTGATGCCGGCTGGACCGACGGTCGAACCCATCGTCACGCTGGTGGTGCCGAAGGTGACGGCGCCGGCATTGTTGGTGATGTCGATGCCATTGCCCGTGGCGCCCGACACGGTCACCGCCCCGAAGGTCGCCGATGCGGTGCTGGCGACATTGGCGACGGCCAGGCCGGTGGCAGTGGCGCCGGTGATCGACAGCGGAGCTGTGACGTTCAGCGTCGCGGTTCCGGCAAGGCCGGTGACGACGGCGCCACCGCCGCCCGTCGCAGACAGCGTCGAGCCGATGAAGCTGATCGCGCCGCCGACCGGGGGCAGCGTCGAGCCGATCGCGAAAAGATTGCCGGTGCCGGTCGAGGTGATGCTGCCGCTGAAGGTCGCCGAGCCGCCGGTGGTGCCGTCGACCTTGAGCGCCGTGCCTGGCACGGTTGCCGAGCTGGAGATGTTGGCCGCCACACCGATTGTCGCGCTGCCACCGGAAACGACGACACCGTCGCCAGTGCCCGAATTGGCGATGGCGCCACCGAGGATCGCGATCGAGCCGGTGTTGTTGGTCAGGCTGACATCGGTGCCCGCGACATTGGTCGTCACCAGATTGGTGATGGTGAAGGTCGATGACGAAGCGTTGATTGCAAGGCCGTTGATGCCGCCACCGGTGCCGCCGATGGTGACATTGCCACCCAGGAACGGGCCGCCCGAAACGGCATTGAAGTTGAGCGCCGTGGCTTGCGCAACACCTGTCGTGATGCTGTCGAACGCCATGCCGCCGGTGCCGATGGTGACGCCGTCGAGATTGATCGCGTGGCCGGTGCCGGTGGTGATCTGCTCCGTGCCTGCGGCCGCGACTGTGATCGTGCCGCCCCCGGTGGCGCTGAAGCCGGTGCCGGTCGTCGTGGTCAGATCCAGCCCGCCGGTGAACTTGATTGTGCCGCCGGTGTTGCCGCTCAGGTTGATCGCAAAGGCGGTGGCGGTGCTGGCGGTGATCGCTCCACCGAACGTGGCGCTGCCGCCGCTCATGCCGGAGATCCCCACCGCGCTGGTAGCAGCGGTCTGGTTGATGGTGCCGTTGTAGGTGACGTTGGGCGTCGAGTTGCTGATGGAGAAGGCGTTGCTGCTCGTGTTGGCGATGGAACTCCCGACCCCGAAGGTCAAGGTTCCGCTGGAGCTGCCGACGATGCCTATGCCTACGCCGCCGCCGGTGATGTCGAGATCGTCGAAGGTGGCGATGCCGTCGAAATTGTTGGCGGACAGCGCCGCACTGGTGGCGTTGGTGATCTTGGTGTTGCCGGTGAAATTGACGGTCGCGCTCGAACCGACAAGCACGATGCCGATTTCAGATGCGGTCTGGACGGTCAGGTCGTCGACCGAGACCGTACCGGTCACTCCATCGAGGAAGAGGCCGGTTGCGACATTGCTGACCGTCACGCCCTGGACGGTCAGGCCATTGATGCCCAGGCCGTGGATGCCGGCGGCGGCGCCCCCGGCAATATTGAAATCGAGCAATGTGTTGCCGTTGCCCAGCGTCACGACATCGCCGCCGCCGGAACTGGTCAGCGTTGCCGCGCCCGCGGAATCCGAGATGGATTCGTCATGATGGACGTTGGTGCCGGTGACATTCAACGGCACCCCGCCGAGCGAGAACGCGCGGCCGTTGCCGAACGACGCAAGTTCCTGTCCGTCGCTCAGCGAGAAGCCGGTGGCGTCGTCGATCGTCCCGCGGTTGACCAGGACAATGATGGCGTCGCTGGCGGTAATGCTGTCGGCATAATCGATCGAGGCGAGGTCGGTGATGGACGTGCCGCCGCCCGAAGCCCCGGCCGCGACGAAGATGTAATTGCGCAGGTCGTAGAGTTGCGGGCCGGCAAACTGTGTCGTGCCGAAGGCGTAGTGGCCGCTGCCCTCATTGAGCCCGCGCGCATCGAGCGAGGCGGTGATGCCGGAGATGGAGCTGGAACCGCCGCCAAAGGTGAACTCGGCGTTGGCCGAATTGGCGGGCGACCCCGCTAGGCCGAAGCGCACGCCGGTATCGACATTGGTGATAACGCCGCCATCGGTGACGGTGATCACCGCGCCGCCGACGCTCGGCGAGGTCAGGTCGATGCCGATCGAGCCGGCAGCACCGGTGCCGGTTATGTTGAGCGACTGGGCGGTGAAACTGGTCTTGGATCCGGAGAAGTCGAGGCCGGTGCCGACACCCAGTCCGGAGATGACGATGTTGCCGGCGACCACCGCCGCATTGACGCCGGCAAACGAGATGCCGTCGGCGCCGGGATTGGTGATGTTGATGTCGCCGAAGCGGATCGCCGCCGGCGAATCCGAAATAGCGATCGCCGGCCCGGTCGTGTTGGAGATCGTCGTCGCACCGTTGACGGTGAAGCTGCCCGCGACATTCTCGAGCACGACACCCGACGTGCCGCCGCTCTGGCTGATCGAGTCCAGCACGACATGAGCGGTGATCGGATCGATGAAGACGGCGGTGCCGCCATTGCCCGATACGGTGCCGCCGGTGGTTGTGAACGTCCCGCCGGTCGACGTGCCCTGCACGGTGATGCCGCGGTC
The DNA here is from genome assembly GCF_055811655.1 of Mesorhizobium sp. WSM4809. Lineage (NCBI taxonomy): Bacteria > Pseudomonadati > Pseudomonadota > Alphaproteobacteria > Hyphomicrobiales > Phyllobacteriaceae > Mesorhizobium > Mesorhizobium sp. WSM4809. Next base: position 5,595 of record NZ_JBVVQW010000029.1, on the reverse strand, counting down.
AGTATTGTCCTGCGCATTGACGGTGGCGAAGGTGTAGGTGCCCTTGCCGCTGATATCGAGACCGTCGTCGAGATTACCCTGCAGCAGCGTCGTGCCGGTGAAATTGTAGGTGCCGTCGCCGTCGATGTGCAGGCCGTCGAGACCGTTGCCGGTGGCGGTGAAATTGGAGCCGGTGATGCCGGTCGAGCTGCCGGTGAAGTCGGCGCCGTTGCCGCCCGCACCGGTGACCGTCACATTGGTCAGCGTCGCGCCGGTGATGTTGTTGCCGAAAATGCCGTCGGCGCCGCCGGTGATGGTGATGCCGTTGAGCGTGTTGCCGTTGCCCAGCGTGATGACCGGGTTGGCGACGTTGGTGCCCTGGATCGTGCCGTCGCTGCCGCCCAGGTTGAAGGTGCTGGTGCCGCCGCCGAAAAGCCTGGCGGTGACGCTTTCGCCGCCGCCGATGACGGTCTGTCCATTGGCAAGCGTCACGCCGCCGGTCGTCAGATTGCCGTTGCCGCCAAGCGCGACGACAAAGCCGTTCGCACCCGACTTGGTCACGGCGTCGTCCAGAGTCGTCGGGTCGGCCAGCGTGCCGGCGCCGGCGAGGCCGCCATCGGCGAAATAGAACTTGCCGAAGGCGTCATTGGTGGCGGCGTTGATCGCGACACGCGTCGTCGAGCCGCCGGTCAGCGTCTGCGACTGGACGCGGACGCCGATATCGCCACGCACGCGTTCGTTGACGCGCTTGCGCAGGCCTTCGCTGACCGGATAGACCGGCTCCGGCCCGCTATCGGCCCCATTTTCGGCTCCATTGTCCGAGCCGCTGCCGGGATTGAACGGGATGTTCAGCCGCACACTGCCGGCGAACTGGGTGTCGTCGCGATTGTCGTTGCGGACCTCGCCGGCGAAGACCAGTTCCGTGTTGCTGCCGAAGACATCTCCGATCGTATACTCGAACCCGGCCTTGCCGCCGGTGACGCTGCCGTCGTCGCCGTGCGGGTCCTCGAAATGATAGCCGCCGATGTCGAGCCGCAGCGAATGCTTGTCGGGCAGGGCGACCGGCACCTGCGCACCGATCTCGCCCTCGATGCCCCACGCCGCGTAGTCGCGGTGGTCGAGGACCGAGATCTGCTCGATCAGCTGGTTGCTGACCATCGACAGGGTCGAGTTGGTCGAGTGATCCGTCGAATCGCCCTTGATCGGCAGATAGACGTTCACATGCGCATCGAAATGTGGCGTGATTGCCTCGGCGCCCAGCGTGGCCGCGGTGAACTGGGTGGAGTTGTAGTTCTCGAGGTTGAGATAGGCGTAGCCGCCGATCATCAGGTCCGGGTTGACGATGCGGCGAATGCCGAGGCCGACATCCTGGCCGGAACCATCCTTGAAATCATGCTTGGCCCGGACATCCAGGAACAGCACGGATTCGGCCGTCTGCTTGAGCGGGATGAAACCTTCGAGCGCGGCGTTGCCGCCATTGTTGTCGGCGCCGATGATGGCGCGGATCTGCGGCTGCCACAGGCCGTTCGGATCGGCATGGGCCGTCAGACCGGAAAGGCCGAGCGCCAGCGTCGTCAGCGCCGTCGTCTTCCAAAGATGCCTGGCGATTTGCGAACGGCGATAGCCAGCGCGAACGTGGAAATCCTCCCCACGCGCCGCTATCTCAACAACTTGCCGAGAAGTCTCGGTAGTTCCCATCCCTGAGTCCTTCGGGGACTACACGCGCCCCGTGTAGATTCTTACTCGAATTCTATTGTATAGCGAGTCCTGGCCGATCCGATTTCTAGAGCTTTCCTGCAAAATTGCTCGCTGTGTCTGAAAGGCCACAGTAATTTCGCCGGCTTGCTTGCCTCCGGCTCGGCTTTCGGAACAGTCGCGAGTGTTGTATCAAGCCATGCTCGGGAGAATACCGGGGCGCGGCGAGGAAACATGCAAGGCATCCGGCAAAACAACATGGCACTTACTTTAGACAAGTCTAATTTACTTGGCATGGCCGCGGGGCTGGCCGCCCTCTGGCTTGGTCTGGCCGCCGGCCCAGCCCTTGCCGAAGATGCCAAGCCGGCCCAGCCAAAGCCGGCTGAAAGCAATGCAAAACCGGCCGATGCCAATCCGTGGGCAGTGAATTGCTCCTCCGGTTCGGCGACCACCGAGCTTCAGTGCCAGGTGTCGCAGAACCTGACGGAGGCCAAGACCGGGCAGCGCGTGCTGACCGTGACCGTGCGCCGCGACAACGGCAATGGCAGCCTCGCCATGCTGCTTGCCCTGCCGCACGGCCTGTTCCTGCCGTCCGGCGCCTCCTTCCAGATCGACCAGGGCCAGAAGACGACGATTGCCATCCAGACCAGCGACCAGAACGGCGCCTATGCCGCCACGCCGCTGTCGGCGGATCTCATCAAGGCCATGAAGTCCGGGACCAATCTGAACATCGGCATGGAATCGGTCACCCGCAAGCCGGTCACCATCCCGGTGTCACTGGCCGGCTTCACCGCCGCCGTCGCCAAGCTGGAATCGATCAAGTAGCTGCTGTCAGCGGCTTGATTGTCGATGCCCGGAATGCTCCGTTGCCGCTTCGGACAGTGGAGAAACCCATGGCAGGCTTTGTCGATCGCCAGCGCGCGGCGCAACTGATGGACCGCGCCGGCATCGAGGCGCTGGTGCTGTGCGCGCCCGAGGCTTTCCACTATGCGACCGGCGCCTCGATCGGCCCGTCGGGACTGTTCCGGCGCGCCGGCGCCGGCTTCGTCGTCATCCCCGCGGGCCAGGACCTGCCGATGGGCGTCGTGGTGGCGGATTTCAATGCGGGACAGCTGCAACTGGCTCTGTCGGATGCCGTCATCCGCAGCCACCCAATCTGGATCGAAACCGCCACGCTTGACGCCTCGACCGCAGGGCAAGGGCTGGCGCAACGCGTCGAGGCCGGCCTTGCCTCGTCTGGCCGGGCGCCTGGTTTTTCCCGGCCGGCAACATTCGAACTTGCCCGTTCCGTCCGCGAACTGAAGGAGATCCTGAGCGGGTTCGGACTTGAGCGCGCAAGGATCGGCGTCGATCTCGATTTTATTCCCGCCGCCGATCTCTCGGTCATGCAGGCGCTGCTGCCGGGCTGCACGATGGTCGACGGCTCGGCCGTGCTCGACAGGTTGCGGGCCATCAAGTCGCCGCGCGAGATCGATCTGCTCCAGCAAGGCATCATCCTGTCGGAAGCCGGGCTGGAGCGGCTGCAGGTCGATGCCATGGCCGGCATGCGTCAGGGCGATCTCATTGCCCTCTATCGGCAAGGCGTCGCCACGGCCGCGTCCGGCCTGTCCCATCCGGTCGCCACAGCCGAATATGTGACGCTGGGCGCGAAGGCCAAAAGCACCGATGCGAAAGCCATGCCTGGCGATCCGCTGAAGTGCGACATGGTCTGCACGGTCGGCGGCTACGCCTCCGACATGTCGCGCAATTTCACCTTCGGATCGCCATCCGCCGAGCAGGCCGAACTGCACGCGATCGCCGAGCGGGCCTTTGACGACGGGCTGGCCGCGCTTGTTCCGGGAGCCACGCTCGCTCACGTGCATCGCGTCGCCACCGACAGCCTGGCGCGGCAAGGGCTGCGCACCTACCGCCGCGGTCATTTCGGCCATGGCGTCGGCCAGTCGGTCTTCTCGGAGCAATGGCCGTTCATCGCCGCCGATAGCGATGTCGTCATCGAAGCCGGCATGGTGCTGGCCTTCGAGATCCCGCTCTACATAGACGGCCTCGCCAGCTTCAATCTCGAGGACCAGTTCCTGATCACGCCGGACGGGCCTGTCGCCATGAACCGCCTGCCGAGGCGGCTGGAGAGGATTGGATAGCCGGCTTTGAGTCTGCACGCTGGAGGTTGGCCGAAGCCTCCCCACCTTCGTCATCCACGGGCGGAGCAGGAGCGAAGCTCCGTCGCGGAGACCCGAGGATGACGAAGCGATGGGCGATTTGGCCAATCTCGAAGCCGCGCGCCATCCGCCAGCACCTAACCACTCACCGGTGGCCCCCGATCGCTCCACGGCATCTCCTGCTCCAGCTGCGCCGACGCGGCCAGCACCGTTGCCTCGTCACCGTAGCGGCCGACCAGTTGCACGCCGATCGGCACGCCGTCTTTCGACCAGCCGAGCGGCAGCGAGATCGCCGGCTGGCCGGAGATGTTGAAGGGGAACGCAAACACCGAATCCGCCCACTTGGCGTTGTAGCGGTCGATGTCCGTCTCCGACATGTCGTAATAGCCGAACGGACGCGGCAGCTGCGTCAGGGTCGGGGTGATGAAGAGATCGTAGGCGCAGAGGTCGCCGACGATGTCGCGGCCGACCTGCCTGAGCTGTTCGACATCGGAGATGTGCCTGGTGCCGCTGGTCGAGCGGCCGCGCTCGATGATTGCCCAAGTCACCGCCTCGACATCGCTTGGCGTCACCGGCCGGCCGATCACCGTTTCAAGGTAGTCGAACGTCGCCGCCGTCTGCACGCAGGTCATGTTGGTGTAGGTCTTCCACACAGCGTTCGCGTCGAGCGGCATATCGTGCTCCTCGACGTCGTGGCCGAGCCGCTCGAGCGCAGCCACGGTTGCCAGCACCGCCGCCTTCACCTCCGCATCGATCGCCGTGCCGTTGGGTGGCGTGACGGAAAAGCCGATGCGCAGCTTCTTTGGCGCCCGTGCCGACAGGCTGAGCCAAGAACCATCGGGCACCGGCGGCGTATAGGGGTCGCCCGGCAGCGCGCCGGCAACCGCGTCGAGATAGGCCGCCGTGTCGCGCACGGTGCGCGAGCAGCACAGGAAGTACGCGCCGCCATACCAATAGTCGCCGAACGGCGCGAGGCTGACGCGGCCGCGCGACGGTTTCAGGCCGACGATGCCGCAGCAGGAGGCCGGAATGCGGATCGAGCCGGCGCCATCGCTGGCCTCGGCGATCGGCACCATGCGCGAAGCGATGGCCGCGGCAGCGCCGCCGCTCGAGCCGCCGGGCGTGATGCCTTCCTTCCACGGGTTCTTCGTCACACCGTAGAGTTTTGGTTCCGTCGTGATCGACCAGCCATTCTCCGGCGCGTTCGACTTGCCGACCAGCACCAGCCCGGCCGCCTTCATGCGGCGAACGACCTCGGTGTCGAAATCGGCAACGACATCCCTGAGGTAGAATGAGGAGTTGGTGTTCGGTGCCCCGGTCCAGGACGAGGCCAGCTCCTTGAGCAGGAACGGCACGCCGGCGAAGGGCGCTGATGTGTCGACCGTCTCGGCCTGCGCCCGCGCCATGTCGTAGAGGCGATGGATGACCGCATTGAGCGCCGGGTTGAGCCGCTCGACCAGCGTGATCGCCGCCTCGACCAGTTCCGCCGGTGAAACGTCGCCCCGCTTCACAAGTGCCGCAAGGTCGAGCGCGTCGGACTCGGCATAGGTTTTCAGCAGACTGTCGGTGACCATGTCTCTCTCCCGTCGTTCGTTGATCTTGCCAACGTTGGCGCGCCCCTCATCCGCCTGCCGGCACCTTCTCCCCGTATAGTGACGGGGAGAAGGGAGACGCTCCAACGCTGACGATGTCCAGCCGATAGATGGGTAACAGTTTGAACCGGATAGATAGGTAACAGTTTTCCCCCTTATGATGGGTTCGCGGC
>NZ_JBVVQW010000028.1:0-47331 GCF_055811655.1 Mesorhizobium sp. WSM4809 | reverse complement strand
CATTCCGTCGTCGACCTCCAGGCCGCCATCAACCGCTTTCTTGCCGACTACAACCAACAGCCCAAACCGTTCGTCTGGACCGCCGACCCCGACGAAATCATCGCAGCTGTCAAACGTGGGCACCAACCGTTAGATTCTATCCACTAGCATAGCTTTTTCCTCAAACTCGACGGGGCTCATGTAGCCCAATGTCGAGTGCCGTCGCCGGGATTGTAGAAGCGCTCGATGTAATGGAACACATCGGCCCTAGTCTAGCGTCATCCCTTGTCCTGTAGACCTTGCGGGCAGTCCGCTCGGTTTTCAGCGACGAGAAGAAGCTCTCCATCGCAGCATTTGTCCCAAACGTTGCCCGACCGGCTCATCGGACAGGTGATGCCGTGATCGGCCATCAGGCGCTGGAACTGCTCGCTCGTATATTGGGCGGCCCTGGTCGCTGTGGTGCAGCAGGCAGTCGGGCCGACCTCTCCTCCAGATCGCCATGATGAGAGCGTCAGTGACGAGCTGAGCTGTCATCTCGACCTTCATCGCCCAGCCGACGACACGCCTGGAGAACAGGTCGACGACGGCCGCAACGTAGAGCCCAACCTTCGGCAGTCCAGATGTAGGTGAAGTCGGCAATCCACTTCTGGTTCGGAGCCGCGACCTCGAAGGCGCGGTCGAGGATGTTGCCCGACACCGCGGATCGTTCGCCAGTATCCTTTGGCAGCCCACGACGCAGCGGTCGGGCACGCAGCCCGTTCTGACGCATGAGCCTCTCGATGCGACGCAAGCCGCAGGACAGCCCTTCGGCGAGCACGTCGTGCCAGACACGGCGGGCACCGTAGGTTAGGTCGCTGCTCTTGAAGCTGCGATCGACCGCCGTCACCAGCACCTCGTCGTGCCGGGAGTGAGCGCTGGGGCTGCGGTTGAGCCAGCCATGGAGGCCCGGCCGAGAGACATCCAGCGCCTTGCACAGCCATGCCACCGCCAGCCGGGAAAGGCGTGCTGCGGATCCGTCGACAGATCGCGCACCCATTTGCGCAGAACATTCTCGTGGACATCAAGGTCCCGGGCCGCCTGCGCAACCGCAACGCCCCGATCTTTCACCAGCCTCACCGCCTCAAGCTTGAACTCGCGGCTGAACTTCCTTCTCTGCATTCCAACTCTCCAGTTCCGTCAAACACCTTATCTCGGTGTCCACGAACCCGGCAGCAGGCCAAGGAGCCTTCAAGGTGAACCACGCACTTTGATGGGTCAGTGGGAATGGCTCGGCCCCATGTCCCGGCAGGGAGGTCTCAGGCGCTCAGAGCGGACGAAGTCGACCTGTCTCGAAGCGAACTTCGAACGGCGCAACCGACCCTCCGGAATGATTGCGGCAACGCCGAAATCAGCTGAAGTGGCTTGATGCCTCTATCCGGGATGGCCCTGGTGATGACGCCGGTTCCTGCACCGAGCTCAGGAACTAGCATACCGGACGCCGGGTTGGCCATACTTGCCATTTGGCGCGCGGAATGAACAGCCGTCGGCATGAGCGCGCCAACTCTTTTCTTCTTCTTTTTGCTAGGCCTTGAGGAAGCTGCGACTCGGAGAATCCTGCCGCGCCTAGATCAGGCCCTAAAGGAGGCACGCCGATAAACCGAGATATGACGTTTGGACCCTTCGTTGAACTCACCTCTGGTCCAATCTCCCCACCGCTCCGCTAGCTTCAATCCTGCGCATTCGGCCATGGTATCGAGCTCCTGATGATACACGTAGCGAGCGCGGTAGGGCAAACTTCTGACCGATGTACCGGAAAACCAGAGGAGGGTTGAACCCAAGTTCTGGTTTAGCGGATTGTGGATATCCGTAGTAACAAATGTATTCTCGTCATCAAGGAGCGTGGTAGTAGTCTTCTGGCCCCCAACGAAGCCACCCATCGCCGGTACAGGCAATTCTATCACCAGAGCGCCCTCATCACATATCGCCTCTGCGGCAGATCGGAGGCAACTTATTTGCGCTTCACGGGTGAGGAGCGCCGTCAACGTGTTATAAGCGCAATACACTAAATCATAGCGTTGCTCCGATCTGAAGTTGGCCATGTCGCCCCTCCAAGCCTTGATCAGATCGGTGCGCTTCGCGAGAAGTTTCAGCATGCTATCCGAACTGTCGATACCTTCGACCCTGACGCCCCGCTCGCTCAATGGCACCGCCACGCGTCCGTCGCCAATACCGAGTTCGAGAGCACTCCCTCCGTGGCAATATCGCTCAAGAAACGCGGCTGTCTCGTCTGCTTCAGCAACTCTGCCGCGGATACTGTTAAATTTTGCATAGATCGAGGCCCAATTTGAGGCCCAATTCTCGTTAGAGGCAAGGTAATCAGACATGGCAGATTCTCCGGTTTGGGTCGGTTTGACAGTTTTTGGCAACTCATCACTGGCAGGAGCCATCGGCCAGCATAACTGGATGCAGGTACGGTGAACGCGCAGTCTCGCCACGCACAAGTTTTCCCAAATATCGTGAGAATCAACGGCTCCGTGTTTGAGCGAGTGTTGACGTTTAAACAGCAAAAGCCATGCCAATCCGCTTTAACTCAATATCTTGCCTTTTCGCTACCCGTCCCGATGTTTTCTGCGACGCAATTTCGTAAGGTTTCCGACAATGAACAAGCGGATTGCCTTGAGAGCGGCCGGGGATACTGTGACGCCGACTCTAGGACGAGACGCGGTATGCGCAACGGCACACCGCCGATCACCTGCGGCGGAATGCTTATCCCGTTACATCCGTCAGCCTATGCTTCGACAGGTCACCGAAACGGCGAGAGCATACAGCGACAGTAGGGCTGCTTGCCGCCAATTGGCTGGCCGAACGCATCCACGTTATCGACTGCAACCATGGCAAATCGGAATCCAGGGCCGTTGCCCGCCACGACTTACAGGAACTGGTCAGCGAATTAGGCCTCTCAATCTCGGTGTCGTGAAGGGGCTGGACATCTCGCGCCTGGCCCGCATCTGCGCCGACTGGCACCGGCTGCTTGAACTGGTGCACCCTGACCAGCACCCTCATCCTCGACGATGACGCGGTATCCACGATCCGGCAGCTTCAACCAAAGCCCACTGTTGGGTTTAAGAAGGGCGAGTGACCGAGTTCTAGCGTCAAGCTTCGTCCACGGAGCCTGGCCCAAGACGAGCACCTACTTTTCCATCGGTCATCTCTCTGCTCTCGACGGGCGACTCATCGCCGCCATTGAGCGGTTTGCTGAAAACCCCGCAAATGGGGAGCACAAATTCACATATTTCCGCGTGCAACCAGCGCCAAGCCGAGTCAGCGTCTCCTGAGGACTCACGCCAGCGGCCGCTGCCAGGTCATTCACGGTGAAGTCTTCCGTCAGGAACTCCACAAAGGTGCCTGGGATACAGCGTCCCGCGGGGACATCTGTTATATCGATCATTATGTATTCCATGGATATTCTTCCTATTGACGGCGCTGAATGTTCCCCCAACCGAACGACTATCTTGTTTGCGCAGGACCATGGAAGGCCGTGCTTATACCCGATCCCGACAATTGCTACGCGGCTGCTTCGGATCGTACGAAACGTTGCACTATACCCGACGGCCTCCCCCGCCGGGACGTCTCGCACATCAAGTATTCTTGCTCTGAGCTTAACCACGGGTTGTAGGCGAGTTGCCTGCACGCCAGCGGTATCGATCCCGTACAGTGCCGATCCTACGCGCACCATGTCAAAATGGTAGGACTTGCCGAGCCATACACCGGCGGAGGCTGCCAGACTGCCGCCCGTGGGTCTCAGAAGATCATAGACTGACCGAAAACGATCCCTCTGCAGTACATTGGTTTCGTCCCAACTGCATTCGCCGCAGGCGAGGTGACTGAGCAAGATCGATGGGCGGCACCTTTCGAAGGTGCGTAGCAGATAGTTGCGATGGACATCACCAACACTGAGTCCAAAGCGAGAGAATCCCGTTTCCACATTGAGAAAGTACGTTTGCGCCTCTCCGACTGTGCAGATTGCATGCAATTCCTTACAGTTATTCACAACAGGTATTAGGCCATACGACTGATAACACGCGCCAAACCTATCAACCTCATCGCGAAAAACTGCAATTGCAATTCTATCAAAACGTGACCGTAGAAGTATAGCCTCATCCAAATTGGCTACAAACAGTAGGTCGCAGCCGGTTTCGATGAGTGCCTTTGCGATGTTTGCAAGACCAAGTCCGTACGCGTCACTTTTGACGACTGCAGCCACCCTTACGTCAGGTCCGACCAGGGTCGCGATGTACCGGAAGTTAACCCGAACAGCCGCTAGGTCTATTTCTAATACAACGTCGTCCGGCCGAGCTAGAGAAAACGTCATTTACTCTCCACAATTGCCTGGAACCCGGCCTCCTATTTGGAAGCGCGGTGCAAAAGGTCGACACCTGCAACTCTATCCACTATGGCGTTGGGCGGCAGGAAACGATATGATACAACATGGCGTTAACAGACAAAATTAAGTTATTGTCAAGTCAATGTCTCAAAGCTGAAACATTTATTCGAACAAGCCTAGATGGAGGGTTAGTATGTTTCAAGCGCTGCTGAGGCGTGACGACTATATTATCGGACAAATGCTCAAAGATTTCTGCATCGTCGGCTGTGGTAGGCCAAGGCTACCTCAAGCTGTTAAGGACCGCAGACGGAGAGCAGTCGTTATCACGTGTACTGCCGGAGCATTCCTCCAGCACGATCGTACCCACTTGAGCAGATGCTATGGGGCGAGCGGCGAGGGCATGCATCCTTCGCTGTTTCAACCATCATCAGAAGGAGGCGTCCCATGTCGCAATCTTTTGACGCGAGCCGGTCCCTTGCCGCTCTCGAACAGGATAGCACGATCTAAGTGCACGACTGTCGATCAGAGGTTCGAGAGCCACTGCCGGATCGAAGCCGACCCCTACTGAAAGGGGGCGATTCCTTCTCGACGAATTCATCATGAGCATTCAACTGGACATAAAAGCGATTGGCGGAAACACATGTTTGATCGACATTGCGAATTTCGCCTGCATCGCGTTGCCGCCAAGCTCGAGGCCCACCTTCTTGATCTGATCCGAGCACTGTCGCATCAAGAGCCGGCCGACCTCAGTTGACCCGGTGAAGCTGATCTTGCGGACCTTCGAGTTTGAGCAGGGTTCGCGGCCGACCGCATCGCCATCGGACGCATAGACCAAGTTGACGACACCTTCGGGAAAGCCGGCCTGGTGGGCGAGAGCGAACATCGCCCCCACCACGAGCGGTGTTTGTTCAGCAGGCTTGAGCACAATCATGCAGCCCGCCGCTAACGCGGGCGAGATCTTGCGCGCCACGATGGAGGCCAGGAATTTCCATGGGGTGATTGTCCCAACGACGCCGATCGGCTGCTTGATCACGATCATCCGCCGGTCGGTCGAGGGCGGGGAGATCGTCTCGCCATAGATGCGATTGGCCCTTCGGCGTATCACTGACGGTACGAGGCCGCATGCGTTACCTCCGACTTCGCTTCCGGATGGGCTGAGGTGACCCTGTTGCCAATGCAGCCGCCGCCTTCCGTGGCAGGTGATAAGGTAGCCGTCCCGCGAAAGTCCGATCCACGTCGCCATTTTGCGTCCAAGGCGCCGCGATGCTGAACCGCCCCCAGCCATTGTTAGGCTCTATCCATGCGCGGCGAGGATAGGATCGCTGGTCGGGATGGCCCCGAACCGCCGCTGCCGTGAGTTGCTCGTATCCAGACCCTCGTCGAAGGCCCTGGTTGCCGCGCCAACGTCCGCCAGCTCATTGAGCATGACGGTCTCGGGCACGATGACGCCCGCGTACTACAGGCGAGATACGTTGCGTACTTGTTTTCATAGAGCCTTACCGCACCGGCCTCCGGCATGAACATGCGTGCCTTCCGGAAACGAATTCGAATTCCGCATTCATGTCGGCGGCATAAAGGAGGTCCGGCTCAACCTTATCGATCAGACTGTTCAAAGCATCGAGCCCAGCCTCGGCAAGAATCCAGTCCCTTCACTGGTTTTGCCTCGGGAGCAAGGTCGACCGAACGGTTGCTGACGACGAAGAATGCATATCCGGTTGCCCAGTTCGCAGTGAAGGCGGGAACAAGCAATCCTTCGCGCAACGGGTGGTCAATGAGATGGGTCCAACCCAAGGCAATGCCTTGCCCTCCGATCGCTGCTTGCACAACCAGCTATAATTATTGAGGCGCCTGCCTTCACCAGTGTCGGCTAATTCAACCCCAAAATGGGCAAGCCAGTCCTTTCGATGCCGGACGCGGGCGGTGGTGCTCGTCAAGGTGGATAAGGGTCCGCCTAGCGAGATCTGGCAAATCGCGCGGCGCGCCGGATTGCGCATGGTAGTTGGGGCTGCAGAGAAAAGAGCGGTAAATAGTTGGAGAGATCGAGGCGCCTTACAGTCTTGAAGAAGCGAGCTGATGCGGTAAAGATCGCAACTTTCCCCTCCAACTACGAAGCGAGCCTTCAGGAAGCGGCGGCCGAGGCGCACGCGGACAGGATTTTTGGGCTTGTTGATCTTGAGCAGTACGCCGTGGCGTGCAAATTGCGGGGCGTGGCCCCGTCGAAAAGCTGGGCGAGTTCGAATTGTTCGGAGCGCTGACGACCGGAAACACTGAGCTGATCAAGTACGCCCCAGCCGCTTCGACACGCTTTTCATTTCGGAGCGCAAAGTCTCGAGGCGCGCCTTAAGCTCCGATGGCAGGTCTCTGCCTTTTAGCGCCTCCAAAGCTTGCCCTCGGTCGCGCGGGCAAGCTCGTGAGCCACCACCTCGACCATCAGTCCTAGGCCAGCCATTTGAATCATTTGCTTGCCGTCCGCTTCGACTTCTTCGATGCGTTTCTGAGCTCGCGCTGTAAGGTCTGGGAATTCAACGAGCGCGTGCTGCGGTCATCGACGACGTCTTGCTCTTCCTTGGGAACGAGCCGCCGAACTCGGGCAACCGCGGCCGAGGCGCGCGATGTCAGCTCATCGATTTGCGATTTCATGTCGCTGAGTTCGATTGGGGTAAGCTTGTGTCGCCTATCCACGTCCTTGAAGAAGCCCCAAAGTAGGTCCTTGATGACATGGTCCGGGGCCTGAACGAAGTCCGGTGCGGTGGCCGGATCGTCTCGGTCGCAGTCATCATCGCCGTCGGCGTCAACCCGGACCGCCGGCGCGAAGTGCTGGGCATGCCGAGCCGATCTGGACGGAGTTTCTGCGCAAGCTGACACGTCGCGGCCTGTGCGGCGTCAAGCTCGTCGTCCCGACGCGCACGAAGGCGTCAAGACCGCAGTCACCAGTGTGCTTCCGGCCATATGGCAGCGCTGTCGTGCGTCCACTTCGTGAGCAACGTGCTCGCCCATGCCGGCAATAGCGGCCGCAGGGCTTCATCGCCACCAGAATCCCGAAGGACGCACTAACTGCCGTTTTCAATAAATTCACACAACTTCACAACCGCAAATCGCCGACGATGATACTTTCAAACCAGGTCTGAGATTAGGCGCACCAAAAAGATTAGCATCTATGTACGCTTCGGACCGAGGCACGGCATGCAACTCGGGATCAAAAGCAATGGCCAAACGAGTGCTTATCCCGGTTGAAGGCTCGAGGACTGGCTGTTATCCGAGCACATCAACCTTGTCATCGGCGATAAATCGGATTTGCGGAAAAGGCATTCGCGATTGCATCGGCCCTTGGAGAATAGGAACCATCAGCGGCCCCCGACTTTCCGCATCAGGCCAGGTCGGCGTCATATGGAAGGTGATCGTCGTCCGAACGTTGAGGAAATTGAGAGCACGAGAGAAACGCAAGTCGAGGAGATACCAAACTTTGCTCCTGACCGCTCGCGCGACTGAATGCTATTGAAATGCAAAAAGAGATTGCAGAGAAATCTCTTGCAACGAGGGCGGTCCAATTGCCTTCGGCTCGCCGGTTGATCGTGAAGATTGGCTCCGCAGTAGTTGCCGATCCAGAGACCGGAGAGGTGCGCGGTCCTTGGCTTCAAACGCTGATAGAGGATGTCGTCCGATTTTTCGCACGCGGCCAGAAGGTGATCATCGTCACCTCCGGCGCCGTCGCGGTTGGATCACGTCACTTCAAGCAGTTGGACAGATCACTGCAAACTAAGGAGAAGCAAGCGGCCGCCGCGATTGGTCAGGTTCAACTCATGCTTGCCTATGAACAGAATTTGAAACGCCATGGGTTTGGCCTGGGGCAGGTGTTATTGACTAGCGCAGATGTAGACAATCAGCGCTGCCGCCTCAATGCGCGGTCAGCCTTTCAACAACTCCTCAAAGTTGGCGCTGTACCCGTTGTCAACGAGAACGACGCGACCGCAACGCCCGAGATATGTCTAGGCGACAATGATCGGCTGGCGGCACGGGTCGCGCAAATTGCAAAGGCCGACCTTCTCATTCTGCTTTCCGACGTTGATGGCCTCTTTACGGAAGATCCACACGACAACACCTCGGCTCGTATTATCCCAGAGGTGCGGCGCATTACCCCGGAGATAGAAACCATGGCCGGCCTCTCCCCCGCGCGCCATGGTTCGGGCGGTATGGCGACAAAGTTGATGGCAGCAAGGATAGCGATGGAAGCGGGCTGCAGCGTGTTAATTGCGAACGGAAACAGATCTTACCCGCTCACCGCAATTGAGAACGGTGCGCCATCAACATGGTTTATTCCTTCAGCGAAGGAGATGGCAAACGCGGGAGTCGTTGAAGAAATTCTCCCCGTTTGAATTACTTGGGCGACCATCGGCCCGATACTACGGAACCCACTTGCGGGTTGTCTCCAGGCAGATTCGTTCGGAGCCTGCGCGTCTGCCGCCCAGCCGAGCCTGAAAAGATGCTCTCGGCAGAGCGATGTCAGAAGGCCGGCCATTCGACTGCAGCGCCGACGCACCACGAAACCGCGGCCTTTTTTGCCGCATGAAGGGCTGGTGTGTGGATAATCAGCGCTGGCGTCTTGCCGATTGCGCCGGCCGGCGCGCACTCTCGCAGGCATGGTGGCTGAGCATGTTGAATTGGCGTTGTTTGAGCAGTCGCTCGGCATATCGAGGGGCTCAATCGACCTTTCTATGATCGCGTAGCGGACGCCGCGGAAAAAACCGCAGGGTCGCTTCTGTTCGATATTCGCGTCGACGGCGACCCCTGCGTTCAGCGAATGGCCGCGATTGGATAATCGTCGGGATGGGCAGCGCGATACTCCTGCCACAACAGCGTCAGCGTCACGCCCTTGCGCTTCAGCTCCCGGCCGATCAGCGCCCAGTCGGGCTCACTCAGATCCTGTGGCGGCCGGCCCATCCGGCGGAACAGAAGCCGCTCGAGCGCCGCATCGTCGTCGTAGCCGGGCGGCAACGGCCAACGCGAAAGCCCCGCCTTCGCTCGCGCGTAACAGATAGGTCGAAACCGTCGTCTTGCTGATCTTCAGCCGTTCCGATACCGCACGCACCGAAAGGCCATGCTCATGCGTCAGGCGCAAGATCGCTCGGATGTCCTTCACCGTCGTCTGTCTCGTTTGCTTCCGTCTTGGCATGGCCCCTCTCAACGTCATCGTGAGAGGTCCAAATGCCAGAACGGCGCAGCCGAGAACCGACCGTCAAATCCGCCCCGGAAACTGTCCGGGACTTAGCGGAAATGCTGTCCGCGACTTACTGAAATCACTGTCCGGGACTTAGTGAAATCGGCGTCCGGGACTTACCGAAACACGCACCAACGCCACCGATCAGTTGCATGTGGTTGCCCAAACGGCCGAGCAGTGGGCAGGAGCTATTGTCAGAGTCGCGCCGGGCGCCGAAGACGCCCAGAAGATGCTCAAAACCGTCTTCGACAACACAACGGCGGTCGGTATCGACTTGTCGCTGAAGACGATCGCTGCATTGCGGGCCAACGCCGAGGCAGACCTCTCACATCTGCAGGCGCTGCTTGGCGCCAAGCTGCCGTCGGAAGTTATCGCGCTGCAGTCGACCTTCTTTCGCAAACGGGTCGAACTCTTTGTCGAGCAGGCCAAGGAATTCCAGGCACTCAGCACTAAGGCCGTGGCCGATGTCAGCAGGCCGATCAAAAAAAACGTAGTACAACTGCTTCACAAATTGCGAGTCTGCCGCGGACTGTCCATGGGCTTGTGGAACACTGACATCAAACGATAGGCGGCAATACAGAGACTGGCGTGGTGATGGAAGCCCCGCCACCCTCGGCCTTCGCTGTGGCCCTGCCCCAGTGCCTTCGAGCTCCTGACGGTCTCGACGATCCGCCAACGCAGCTTGACGGCATCAACCAACTGGCTGATCGAAGTGTGATTTAACATGGGGCGGATGTGAATGGACGACGACGGCTCGATCGAAAAACCATGGGGCTAAACCTCACCGATCGATTGCAGAGGACATCGTCGCCATACAGCCAGTCGCCCGCGATACCTCTTCAGTTCTGCCCTTCGTGCCCTCTCGCCTTGACCGAAGTCGCCCCTGTTTACCCTTGCAATCTTCTGCGTCGTACCCGAGATGAGCCTCAGGGGCCGTTCCCGATCGCAGCCTCCCGTGCTCGGCGTTGTACTCGACGTTGAAGAATCGTCTCATCAGAGCGGAACGCGCCTCGCCCTTCGATTGAGCCTGCGACAAGGAGCTGGCATGATGAAGCTGCGCGGATGACGGCGTTCGCAGATTTGAACCAGCATACACGGCAGCGAGACCCGCCGCACACCGAGCTCTTGCCAACCCTCGAAGGGGCAGGAGCATTAACGCTCCGCCGCAGGGATAAATCAAAAGGGACTTCCCTCAGCGCTCGCAATCGTTGTCGTTTGAGCGCTGGGTTTTGCGGTCCTGTTTGTCCGCCTCGAGCGCCTTCTTCTTGTCAGTGCCTTGCTGCTTTGGCTTGACTGCTCAGCGCTGGCGCGCGACGCCTCTGGCTGGCAGCGGTCATCCTGCGCGGGAATATCTCGATCGCGCCCCGCGCGCTCGGGGAGCGGCTCGCCGCCGGTGCCACCGCTGCGACGCTGCTGCTGGCCATCGAATTGCACCTTCGCCAGGCAATCATGTTGCCCCCTTTTCGTTTCCTCCAACGTGACCTTGAGATGCGCTCCCTCGGCGACACCGTGGCTGCCAATCGCCTCCAACATGCGTAGGGGCAAATAGGCCCCTGTGCCGTTTGAGGCTTTGACGAACCCGAACCCCTTGCTTGCGTTGAACCACTTCACGTAGGCGTCGACAGGCGCCGCGACCGCGGGCGGCGGCCGCTGAAAGAAGCTGAGCACGAAGACTTTTCCGGAAAACAAAACGGCTCGTCGTCATCTCGATGCCGACGCGGCTTGCGATGGTCTTTGTACCTGCTCATGTTCTCTCGGCTGGCGGCTTCACCGCCAATCGCATCTTCGAGGCAACCGAGTTACGGATAGTCGATTTGGTTTTTTTCTACGATCCCCGACGAGCAGCCCATCACGATCCTCTATGAGTACGACTTCGGCGACAACTGGCGTTCCAGACGGAGCAGATGGCGTAGGAGGGAGGCGTTGCGCCCCTATGAATAAGGTGGGACGGCTAGCTGATCAACAATCGGGGTTCCTTTCGCAGCAGCGTTCCTTACCCGCGAAATGTCGTCGCATCCATCGCCACATTTGTCCCGCCGTAATTGCCGCCCCCTTTCTCACGCCATTCACGCGCGGCATGCTTGCCACATGCTCGACCCTTTCGCTCCCGACAGCTACATCGTGCGCGCAGAGGCCCACATTTATCGGAATTGAGCCGAGTGATTAGCCGCACCCTTGAGTGCCGATGGTGCTCAACCTTGCCCAACTCCACTCCCTTGGTTGGACCGATAGCCATTTGCACCAGTTCAACATCGGCGGCATCATCTATGGCGCGCCGGAGTTAGATGACGACGCCTTCCGCGCGAGGCAGGCGTCAATTATCCTCGCTGCATTGCAGCTGGCCGGTCAGGGCCGCCAGAGGACGTCGGCGGCCCGCACGGCCATGCCGAGTTCCTCGAAGCATGGCGCGACAGCGGTCACGAAGAGCATAAGCCATGCGCCGGTGGGCCGGCCGCAAATTTCATCCCGAAAACTGCACCTCGACGCCATAAACAACGCGATCGCCAAGGCAGTGCGCGCCGCACGAGGAAACTACCGCTTCCGCCGCTAACCCAGGGTAGAGTTGTCCGCACACGACAGAGACCGTTTCAAGCTCAAACCGGCCAACAAAATGTAAGGCGGCATGGCAAGCGAATAGTGACCACAGTTCAATGCCAATATAGTTAGCCTGGCTCCGGCGTGCTCCAGCCTCTGCATGAACCTCGCCGAGAGCGCCGGCAATACCACTTTGTCTCTCTTGGCCAACACGACGTGAAGATCGAGATCAGGCCGTGCCAGACTGTGTGCGTAATTCTCTAAGTTAAGTGGGCCCCAGGCCCTTCTGAGATCGGTCAGCTCAATCTCAGGCTCAAGGCTATCGCGTATCGTTCGTGTCGCGCGGCCCGTCCAGACCATGTCCGCTAGACTCCCCGCCGTCAGGAACAGCGAGGTTTTTGACACGGCCTGGTCGCGCGCAGCAATCAACCCCGCGACCCAGGACCCTAAGCTCATACCAAGAACCGAAATCTCTCTGTAGCCTTCGCTTTTCAACCAACGTATGAGCTTTCGCCCATCCAATACGGCCTGCCTTATGGACTGGATCGTTCGCCCGAGATTGGGGCTAAGCATATAATCGGCGTGGACGGAGCCAGGACGGCTGCGCTCGAAGTGATACGGCATGGCAATCTCGACAACGGTGATACCGCGCCGCGAGAAAAAACTGGCAATCCAACGGTTCCGCGCGCTTGCATTCCAATGGTGAAAGATCACCATCGCCCGATCGAACGACCCGCTTTCTGTGACTTTCGCCCACACAACATTGTTCGGTGCGATATCAGTCGCAATGTCCGACGGAAATTTTAGCCACCCATCTTTCCATTCAAAACGCTCATCGCTCTCACTCGGCTTATCGAAAAAGGCTGGATCAGCCACGGCCTTGTCGGCAAGGACACAAAACTCCTCGATGCTTGCAATCTTCCCCGCGCCCGGAAAGGCGCGGTCCGCGTCAAGGATGAAATCCGTTGTCTTCTTCCCTACCTCACCGCGTCGCGCACGGCGCTCATCCCAACGATCAAGCCAGCTATGATACACTGTGATTTTTTCCTAATTCGCTTGCTCGCCATCGCCCAAATCCGGGATCAAATAGGCCGTATGTCGCGAGCAGCACTCCAACGCCCAGCAGGATCGAAAAGCCATCAAATGCATCGATCAGCAAGTAGCCAGCAGCGAGTAACGCCACGACCGCCGACATCTTCCACAAAGGAACCTGAACCCGACTTCCGCCGCCTAAACGGATGGTCCCGTAGACAAAAACAACACAGGTCGAAATAACGATAAGAAAGCTGCTGTAATGTGTCGGCATCCTATAGGCGATCCCGTCGCTCACGTCGTTTCCGCCATAGAAGGCTGACGACACATCGTCGACCAACCAAGCCACGATGTTTTCTCCACGCGATGTCAGGTAAGCACTCTGGAGCTTCATGACTATGGCGATCAGAACCCCCAAAACAGTACACCGAAAAATTCCACGCATCACTCTGAGGCTGGCTTCGTTGACCTCACGTTGATAATCCGCCTCCGGCCCACTTTTCGATGCCCCGCCGATTCTCCAAAGATCATGGATCACCGTATAGAGCAAAATGAGACCTACGAAGAACAGATAAAAGCAAAGGCACATGTAGAGGTAAGCGAGCCCGGTGAATACCACCGCTTCTGGAACCGATATGACCTCAGGGCGGACAATCGCTAACGAGCCCCAATCCGTCGCATAGTCGCCACCACCTTTCATCAACGGGATCAATGACACGCCAATCCACTGAAAAAGACCGGCGAACAGCACACAAATCAAAAAAACCGCCCAATATGAATACGAAGAAGCTTCTACGCTGCGCGGCCAGGCATCGTCGCTTTCCATCTTATTGCGATTCCCCACAAGCTTTGGGCGGCCTTCATCTTTCCAAAAGGTCACTAGCTCGGTCACGAAGGCAAAAAACAGTGGCAAAAATACCATGAAGACGAATGTCCAATTCGCTGTCCAAAGAAACCCAACCTGCTTGACGACGCCATCCGCCCGGCCATATGTCACGCTGTGAATCCCCATAAGATATGACAAAAACCCAAGAGCGGTGACACCCGCAAACACCGACGCCGGTAAATTCAGGGGAGATCCGTGAGTAAAAAACGCCTCCGATTTCCTCGCCAAACTAAAACGCCGCCTCGGCCTCTTGGCGTCAGTATCCCGTTTTAGCTCTGCCGGAGACGCTGTGTCGTCATCGAAGGTCGCAGCCAGTGCTGTATCTGGAATCTCCTGTGCAATGCTGCTTCCGGCTCTCTTCCATTCTCGTCTCTTCGCCGACAACCGCGATTGCGCCGCACTAAGCTCCATCTGCCATTCGCTGGTTGCCACCGGATCATCGCATCCAAAAACCCTCGCCAGCCAACGGATGTTGGCAGCGCTAATTCCCTTCTCGTTCTCTTGAAACCAAAGCTGCACTGTTCGCAGATCGACTCCAATCCGGTTGGAATCAATTTGTGAAATCGCTTCTGCAAGAAGCTCGGGCGTCCATGGGCCTGCAGGAAATCCATCTTTGCCCAATGGCCGACCCGCACCCGCAGCGGCTAATCGTTTGAATAGTTCTTTAAAATCGCTCCCGTCTCTTGGTGGGGGGAGGAATAACTTTCCGTTCTTGAACAACTACTTACAGGCTCTGGTTTCGCTTCGTTTCGCTAGTCTTCGTATCTTATCGTGCCATCGTCGCTAATCAACTGTTTATCAACTCGATGCAACGGGCGAGCGGGCGGGGCGCGGATCACTCGGAGCAGGAAAATGGCTGTTGAACTGGCGAGCAGCAACGAAGAAGCGCAGGAGACGGACGCAGTCGCGGATCTGATTGCGGCGCACCGCCGCGCCATCTCAGATGTGGAGTATCTCGGGAAACGTTTGATGCACGCCGAAGAGGCCGAGGCGGAGCTGATCGGTCCGCGGCTTGACGCTGCGATGAAGAACGAGACGGTGATCCGACGCCAGGCAGCGATGGCGCTGGTGGCCGATTTCGGCGAGCTGAAAATGAAGGCCGCATATTTCGCGCGGCTCATGAACGACGGTTGGTGCGACGTGGATGCGGATGACTTGCATGAGCTGCTGCGATCTTTCGTGGACTTTCAAATCTAAGGAAAGAGGGCGGACATCCAAGACGCGAACGCGTGCCATGCGGCATAGGTCAGCGCCGGCACCGCGATGATGGCGATGAATGCGAACGCTCCGGCTATGGCACCGTCCGTTCGGCCCTCGACAGGGTAGTAGTAGCGGCTCGATTCATGTTCGTGGTTCATTGCTTGCGCTCCCCTGCCCGTCTCAGCAGAAGTCCAATGGGATGTTGAAACTTCATCGCCCACAGACCATCAGCCTTCATCTTCGCGTTGAGCTCAGCCACCAGATAATTGGCGCTGACGGTGTTGCCTTTCGCGTCGGTGGCAGCGAACGCGTAGCCGGCCGCGATGAGGGCGGTCCCAACGTCGATCGTATTGCCGTCGAGTTTCGCGCCACACACCACAAACGTCGCTTTGTCGAGCGCCAAGGCGATCGGCTGGCAGGTCACGGCCGTCGTCGAAAAAAAGGCGGCCAGGTGGGCGAGCGAGACGTTGCCGCAATCGAGCTCCTTGCCATTGGCATCCAGGGCGATCGTGCCGCGCAAGCATGATTGCACGCCATAAAGCCGGTAGAGCTTGCCGCGGTCGCGCCACGTATCTCCCGTCAGCAGTTCGACGCTTTTCGACACGAGGAAGGGAGTGACTGTCGCGCTTGGCGGCGCAGCGCCTTCGGCGCTCACGCCGTGGGCGGTCGCGAGTGTGATAAGCGCGGCGAGGCTAGTTCGCTTCATCGGTCTGGAACTGCTTGCCGAGATCTAAGGCATGTTCGAGATCCGGCCGCAGGGACTTGCCGTCCTTGTTGCGGCCGATCTTGGCCATGTCGAAGAAGACCATGGAATCGTCGTCATAAGCGACCGAATAGGGATCGTTGGCATTGCCGGCCCCGACGAGCGCAAAGCACGAAACCGCGTCCGGAACGCCGGGGTGGCTTTTGAGGACCAGCGTCTTGCACAACACGACGGATGCGCGGGTGTTGTAGACAGCGTCGTCGTAGTCCCGCACGGCCTTCGTGCAATCCCACTCCTCAGCCTTGTAGGTGATCTTGGGCTTCGGGCAGGCCGCGAGGCCCCGCAGCCTATAGGTGACGCCGTTGATGACGCGTTCGGTCGCGGACTTGATCTCCACCGGCTTGGCTAGCGCTGTTACGTCGCGCTGAAAGAGCGCCCCGCGTGCGTCGTAGCGCTCGTAGACGAAGGTCTTTTCGCCAGGTTTGGCGAACTTCTGCAGATACGCGGTCGACGGCTGCCCGAACGGATGCGGCTCGTTCGTGCCCAGATCGGCGGCGGATAAGACGGTGCCGTGGAGCAACAATGCCGCAAGGAAGAAAAACTGCTTCATCGGAAAAATGGCCTCGACTCTGCTTCTCGTATTGACACTTTACTTTGGCTCCATGTACCCATAGTAAAATGTCAAAATTGGTAGCGCAATGAAAAACCGGATCGCGCTTGCGCTTTCTCTCTCAGCCGTCATGGCGCCATTCGGCGCATATGCGGATAACACGACCTCGACGCGCATCGCTGCGGCGTTTGCTCTGCCGGCCCGCCCAGCGGTTTCGACCCGTTCGGCCGCTGAGAACGGTTCGCCGATCAGCGGCGGGTGTGCGCCGACGGATCGCGGGCGGGCCGCGGCCTTGGTGCGCCAGATCGCCGAACAAGAGGGCTTCGATCCCGATCTGAGCGAGGCGGTTGCCTGGGCAGAAAGCGACATGGGCGGCAATCAAGGGCCGTCTCGCGCGGGCGCTCTCGGCATCATGCAGCTCATGCCGGCGACAGCGTCGCGTCTTGGTGTGGCCGACAGATGCGACGCGGGAGCCAACGTCCGTGCCGGCGTCCGCTATCTGAAAGCGCTTTATGAGGAGTTCCATGATCCGCTGCTGATGCTGGCGGCCTACAATGCAGGCGAGCAGAACGTTTACAAAGCCAACGGCATCCCCGTGAACGACGAGACCACGAAATACGTGGTCAAGGTGCTCAATCGCTGGAAGCTCGGCAAGCTGATCAAGGCTCCCCTTCCCAACCCTGTTGACGATCATCGCGCAGCCGCGACCGGCGCGGCCGGTGGCGTCGCCTGGCAAGATGGTCACGTCATCGATTTTGGCAACTGAAAGGTAAGACGACGATGGATTATAAAAAGACGGGCAAATTCGCCCTGCAGTTTATGGCCGCCGCGGCGATCGGAATGGCGCTCGCGCCGGCCAGCGCATACGCGCAGTCGGCGGCCCCCGTCGAGGGCGTGCTGGAATGGTTCGTCGGTGTCCTGCAGGGCAGCATTGCTCGATCTTTCGGGATCATAGCGGTTTGCTTTCTCGGCTTCCTTGCCATGACCGGCAGGCTGGTGTGGATGATGGCGCTTTCCATCATCATCGGCATCGCTCTGGTCTTTGGCGCCGCAGCTCTGGTCGATTCCATCCGGTCCACCGCTGGAGGCGCGTGACCGATGGAGGACGAAGAGGTCTATGTCGAGCCGGTCAGCCTGCCTCTAACGCGCCCGCCGATGAAATGGGGTGTGCGCTACGAGGTGTTCGCGCTTAACGGCATGGCTGCCGTCATCGGATTCATCGCGACCAGCAGCTTCACGCTCGGCCTCGGCCTATTCAGCGCGACCCATCTAATCAGCGCCTATCTGTGCCAGCGCGACCCATACATCTTCCACATAGTCGAACGACGACTGTCGAAGCGGGGCGCGGTCGCAAACTCAGGCTTTTGGGGTGCGAGGAGCTATTCACCGTGACCGTGAATGCCGACCTGAAATTCGCCAAAGCCCGCAGACGGGAAAAGCCTGTTGAGGGCCATGTCCCATATTTGCGCCATGTCGACGACAACCTGGTCGTCACGAAAAGCGGCTTTCTGCTCGGAGTCATTCAGCTTAGCGGCCTGCCCTTCCAGACAATGGATCAGGCAGAGCTCAACAACCGCATGTTCAATCGCAACACGACATTCCGCAACCTCTCCACGTCCCGCTTTGCCGCCTATGCGACCATCATTCGGCGTCATGTGACGCCAGAGATCGAAGGAGATTTCGAAAACCCTTTCGTGGCGGAGCTCGATGCCCGCTACATGGACGAGTTGGGCTCGAAGAACCTGTTCGTCAACGAGGCTTTTCTGACTCTCATCCGCCGCCCGATGGTCGGGCGCGTCGGCTGGGTCGACAAGGCGCTCAACGCGTTCCGCATCAGCACGGCCGGCGAAGAGACTCGTGAAGAGGCGATGGCCGAATTGCACGATGTCCTCAATGGCGTCACCAAGGACTTTTCCGCCTATGGCGCGCGGCTCCTGGGCGTGGTGACGCGACGCGACAGCGTGTTTTCCGAACCTGCCGAATTCATCGCCAAGATCCTTGCCGGCGGGGCGGATGTCGAAATGCCGCTGCCGCGCATGAGCTTGGCGAGCGCCTGTGCGACGCGGCAAATCTTCTTCGGCAAATCCGCTCTGGAGATCAGGGGGGCGCAGACCAGCAAGATTGGAGCCATGGTGTCGATCAAGGAATACCCGCCCTTCACCGCACCCGGCTCGCTCGATGGCCTGTTGCGGCTGCCGCATGAATTTATCCTGACGCAGTCGTTTGCGATTGAAGATCGCGTGACGGCCATGCGCCGCATCAACACCATCTCGAACCAGGTCAGCGGTTCGGATGAGGCCGGAACCACGGTCGAGGATTCCGTGCACGCCGGCGCTGACAAGCTCGCCGGTGGCGAGGTCATTTTCGGGCAGCACCACATGACGGTGATGGCGCTGGCTGCCGACGTCCAAGGGCTCAACCGCTCCTTGTCCGACATCACCGCCGAACTGTCGCGCATGTCGATCGTCCCGGTGCGAGAAACGCTCAACACCGAACTTGCGTTTTGGGCACAGCTGCCCGGCAATTTCAGCTACATTGCGCGCCGCGCCCTGATCTCGTCGCTGAACTTTGCCGGGCTGTTCTCGGGCCACAATTTTCCCTCGGGCCAGCGTGAGGGACTGCACTGGAAGCGGCCGATCGCGCTCCTCGAGACGACCAGCCAGACAGCCTATTATTTCAACTTTCACGTCCACGACGTCGGCCATTTCACGGTTTTCGGTCCGACCGGTTCGGGCAAGACGGTCGTGCTGTCATTCCTGATGGCGCAGGCAATGCGCATCACGCCTCGGCCCCGCTGCGTGTACTTCGATTATATGCGAGGCGCCGAGCTCTTTATTCGCGCGCTCGGCGGCCGCTACGAAGTCATGGAGCCGATGCAGGCCACCGGCTTTGCGCCGCTCCAGCTGGACGACACGGCAGAAAACCGCACGTTTCTCGAGGGGCTGCTGCGCTACATCCTCACCCCTGACGACGGTTCGCTCGACGTGGCCGAAATGCGCGTGATCAACACGGCCGTCGACAAGGTCTACAAGATCCCGCGCCAGCAGCGCACGTTCGAGCTGCTGCCGGAAGTGCTGCGCGGCTCGCTGGCGCCGGGGATGAACGATCTCGCGGCGCGCATTGAACCGTGGCTCGATCCTGGCGACAAGGGCTGGCTCTTCAACAACCCCGTTGATCTCGTCGATTTCTCGAAGCCGGTGGTCGGGTTCGACATGACCAAGATCCTGGCCGATAAAAAATTGCGCTCGGCCGCTCTGCTTTACATCTTCCATCGGCTCGAAGAGATCATCGACGGCACGCCGCTTCTCATGTTCCTCGATGAAGGCTGGAAGCTGCTCGATGACGAGGTGTTTGCCGCCTTCATTAACGAGACGCTGAAAACAATCCGCCGGCGCAACGGTGTCGTCGGCTTTGGCACCCAGACGGCCGAGGATGTGGTCAACTCGTCGATCTCGTCCTCGCTGATCGAGCAGACGAAAACCAACATCTTTTTCCCCAATCCGAAGGCGAGCAAGGACTCCTACATGGCGCGCTTCTCGCTGACGGCGAAGGAGTTCGAGTTCGTGCGCCGTACGCCCAAGGAAACGCGCACGTTCCTGGTCAAGCACGACAGCGATTCCATCGTGGCCAAACTCGACCTGTCGGGCATGCCCGACCTCATCAAGGTTCTGTCGACCAACGAAGCCAGCATCAAGGAATGCGAACGGCTGCGCGAGATATACGGACAAGAGCCGGAAGCGTGGCTGCCTTACCTGTGCGGATGGGAGAGCGAGCATGAAGAAGCGGCTTAGCAGCGTGATCGCCGCGGCCGCGATCATGCCTGGGCAGATCACGGCTCTCCCGGCGGTGGCCCAGATCGCCGTCATCGACAATTCCAATCTTGATAAGCGCGCGCAGGACGAGCAGCACAGCACAAAATCAGATGAAACCAAATCGGACGAGAAGCAGAAGAAAAAGAGCCTCGTTTGCACCTATACGAACAAGTACAGGTCGCAAATGTTCAACCGCTCCCCTGGCGAGGCGCTGAGCCGCGACGCCGAAAACGCAAAGCTCATCCGTTACTATGCGCAAAAATATGGCGTTCCGGAGGGCCTGGCGCTGTCAGTCGCCTACCAGGAATCCCGCTTGGACAGCTGTGCCGGCTCGCACACCGGCGTCAAGGGCGTGATGCAACTGACAAAGGGAACGGGCAGGCAGCTCGGGTTCGATCGCGACATCAACGAGCAAAACATCGAGGGTGGCGTCAAATATCTCGGCAAAGGCGTCGCGCAGTGTGGCGCCAGCAACTACAGCTGCCTCGCGAGCTTCTATAACGGATCGAATGCCGCCGAACAGGCTGAGTGGGCCTCGGGCGTCGGCCGATGGCACGGGACCTTCGACAATTACGTCTCCAGCGGACAGGCGCCGGCGGCGGCCCCACCGGCAATCAGCATCGTGACGTCCAGCGGACCTGGCGGTGCCGCTCAAAGCGGCGCTCTCGATTCCGTCTCCAAAGCCGCGGCCGACCTCGACACCAGCTCCGAACAGATGACGGCCAATTTCTCGCAGATCGACGCGCTCGCCGGTGGCGTCGGACAAGTTGGCGAATACAAGGATGCCTGGGAGCTCAATTCGTCCGCTCGAAGTCTCAATGCCGACGTGACCGGCCAATATATCAACCAGGCCTCGGACTTCACCGCCCTGCTCGGACAGTTTCTTTCGTTGAACAACGTCGGAGCCTCGCAGACCGCGCGGATCATTGCCCCGCCGCCGGATGGCGGGCCAAATTCCTTTTCATGCGACCCGGCCGAGTTGCAACGGCTGCGGCTCGATCAAAACCAATGGCTACCTTGTGCCAGCCGGAGCGCCGAGAGCGGTTCGGGAACCCAGATCAACGCCGATCCAACCGGCGCGCGGCGCGCGATCGAAGCAATTCAGGAATAGGAGGTCTGAGAGTGAGAAAAATCGCTTTCGCGGCATATGTAACACTTCTGTCCAGCGTCGCTCATGCGCAGATCGCCGTCATCGACAATGCGAATTTGGACATTGCCCGCCAGAATGCGGACAACACCAATTCGATCATGGGCTCCAACAAGGACATCCTCGAGAAGAGCAATCAGATCCTGCAAGCCCTGACGGGCAGCCGCAACGGCTCTCTCGGCATCGGCCAAATGGGCCTGGGCGGCAACATGTCGATTGCGCAGGCGCCGAGCTTCGGCTCGATCCTCAATGGCGGCGCCCTCTCCTTCGGCGGGCTGTCGCCGGAAATCCAGAAGATCGCCGGAGCGGTGATCAACGGCCTGCAGCTGGTCAAACAGCTCCAGCAAATCACCGGCGATGGCAGCAGTGCCGTCAACACTGCCTATAGCAGCAGCGTCAACGTCGCGTCGCTGTTGAGCGCCCTCACATCGCAGGCCTCGCAAGGGATCGCGCAACGCGAACAGTCGTTGCAGTCGGCCAGCGGCCAGATCGGACAGTCCGAGGATGTCAAAGGCTCGGTCGATCAGAACACGCGCATGCAGCTCGAGAACGCGCGTGCGGTTAACGAGCTCATCGGCGTGCAGAATGGCGCCGTCGCCGCGCTCAACGAGGAAATGAAGACCCGGCTGTTGCGTCAAAGCCAGGTGCAAAAGCTGATAACGCCGGCGCAAGTCAATCCGTTCCAGAACTTCGGCACAAGCGGGAACTGATCGTTGTCGTCAAAAGCGAAAAGGATGCCAGATTTGTCGGGCTGGGCCGCCGTGGTCGCCTTGGGGGCGATGAGCGTCACAGTGGCCGGGTGCGCCAAGCCAGGTCGCGAGCTCAAAGCGCCGTGCGCGCCGCTGGCTTATGTGGGCGATGCGAGCTGCGGGCCCTTGAAGCCGGTCAACGCCCCGCCCTTCGATCGTGTTGTCGAGGATGGATGAACGGCCTGGCGACAAGCATTCTGGGAGGCATCGACGACGTCGGAAAGGGCTTTGTTTCCAGCGTCTACATGCAGCTTGGCTACGCGCTGGGGAATGTCTACGCGCTCATGCTCACCATTTACATAATTTGGTGGGGTTACTCGATCCTCAGCGGCCGCGAGACGATCTCCCCGATCGAGTCGGCATATCGCCTCGGACGCGCGGTGGTCATTTATCTGCTGCTGAATGGGTGGGGCACGTTCTCCGAGACGATCTACAAGCTCGTGCAGGCCGTGCCGAGCGAAATCGGCAAGATCATCGTCGGGGCCGTCTCGCGCGCCACCGGCAACCAGCTCTCGGATCAAGATGCGATCCCGGCCCTGATCGACAATCTCTACCGCGGGGCCCAGGACGTTGCCAATCAGGTCTACAGCGGCACATTTTACGACATATTCGGCGCGCTGCTTTCCACCATCGTGCTTCTGGCCGCCATCATCGTTCATCACTTTGGCGCTGGCGCCGGTCTGGATTGTGCTTTGGCTCTACCGATGGTCAACCCGGATGAGCGAAGGCTTCATCTCGCTCACCACCTATCTGATCATCCAGCAAATCCTCATATACGGCTTCCTGGGCTTTTATTTTTCGCTGGTCAATCTTGCCTTGAACACCGCCACGTCGGGAGGCGCCAGCGTCGACAACAAGATGTCGATGGTCCTTCCGCTCGTCCTGGTCACGATCATCGGCATCTATGTGCTGATGCAAATCCCGGCGATCGCCTCGATCCTGAACGGCGGCGGCTATCTCAGCACAGTCGGCGCATACCGCTCCTATGGCAATGTGCCTGGCAATGTTGTCCGCTATTCCGGCGCGCGGTTTGTCGCAAACCGGTGGCAGCGGCTGAGATCATCCCGCAGCAGCGAGGCCGCTCGATCATCCATTCAGCAGGCGGCGCGCGATAACGCGAGACCCCTGGCATAGACCGAGAGCATCCGCCCTGAGAAGCGCGGCTTATGGCTGGTTTGGGAGCTTTGACAATGAGGCTAAAGTAAAGTGACGACAATGCAGGCAAGCATCCCCGCCGAGACCGGCCAACTCGTTGACCAGCGCTACTATCAGGCCGGCGCGACATGGGAGGACGATACGCACCGGTCTCTGAGACGTTCGCGCACGCTGGCCTGGCTTGTCAGCGGCGCTGCCAGTGTTGTTGCAGGCCTTTCGTTGCTGACCCTCGTGCTCATCCTGCCGCTCAAGCAGTTCGAGCCCTATGTGATCGAGGTCGACAAGACGACCGGATATCTCGAAGTCGCGCGCGCACTGAAACCCGGCGATCTGTCGCAGAATGAGGCGGTCACAGCCGCCAATCTCGTTCGCTATATTCGCGCCCGCGAAACCTATGACGCGCACGAGATCAAGCAGAACTACGATCTGGCGCAGCTTTATTCGATGGGAACGGCGTCCAGGGATTTGACTTGGGCTTACACGCCGTCCAACGCGCAATCCCTCGACAAGGTCTACGGGCGCAACGTCACCATTTCCGTCGACGTCAAGTCGGTTTCACTGCTCAACACCACGACCGCTTCGGTGCGGTTCTCGACCACGACACGTCGCGAGAATTCTTCCACGACCGACAATTGGGTGGCCGTGGTCAAGTTCCGTTACACGACGACGCCGATCAAGAACGAATGGCGCTTCGACAATCCGCTTGGCTTCCAGGTGATGGAATACCGTCGCGATCAGGAGTCCGCGCCGACGGCTGGGAGCGCGCAATGAAGACCCACATCGGCGCCGCCCTGTCGCTGCTGATTTTGCTCGGCTCGACCAGCTACGCTGCCGCGCGCGACCATCGTATCCGCTACGTGCCTTTCGACAACGACAATGTCACGACGGTCAATGCCGCGCTCGGCGTCTCCACCATGATCGAACTCAGCCCGTCCGAGGTGATCGAGACGGTTTCGGCCGGCGACACCAAAGGCTGGTCGATCGTGCCCAAACGCGGCTCGCGCTTTCTGTTCATCAAGCCGCTCGAACGGGACGCCTGGACGAATGTCAACGTCATCACCGACCGTCGCGTCTATTCGCTGTTGCTCAAAGCCACCGACAGCGATCGCGACCGTGCCTCGTTCCAGGTCCGATTCAGATATGCGGATGAGGATCAAGACGCGCGCTTGCTTGCCCAGGCCCAGCAAAGCGCGGCCGACCCCGACCTCAAGAACCTCAACTATGCCGATCTCAACTACGATTACGTCTATGCCGGCGATGATGGCCTGAAGCCGCGCGTTGCTTTCGACGACGGCACCAAGATGTTCCTCGAGTTCACCGGCGACATCCCCGCCATCTTCGTCGTCGACGAAAAAGGTCAGGAGTCGCTGGTCAATCAGCGCACCCAGGGAAAATACACGATCGTCGACAAGATCGGCCGGCAATTCACGCTGAGGGCCGACGGCAAAACGCTCTGCCTCTACAATCGAGCGCGGCCGTCGAAGACAGATCCTGTCTCTGACGTCTACGGGCCGAAGAAGCTGGTGCGCGGGCCGGCCCCTTCTCCTCCCCGAGCGCGAGCGGACGATAGATGAGCAATATCGACTATAACGAGCTTGATGGCGGCCCGAGCGTCGCCAGACGCTATGCCGGAATAGGCACAAAAGTCGCCATGGTCGCCGCAGGGCTGATTGTGGCGATCGCGCTGATCTGGATCAACTGGCCCCGCGAGCCGCTCTCTCGCGATGCGGCCTCGGACGCTAGCGAAAATTTCAACCCGCCTGAATTTCGCCCGCCGGCCCTGGCCGAGACGCCACAAGCGGCCGACAAGACAATCGACCAGATCGTCGTTCCACCGCCCGCGGCAGGCGAGGCCAACAAGCAACAGGCCGACAACGTCGATCAGACGGTTGAGCAGGGCGCCGATCTCGATGCGCAGCGGCGCGCGATCGAAGCCCAATTGGCGGCCGAGCAGGCTCGGCGCAAAGCCGAAGAAGAAGAGACCCGCCGCAAGCAAGCGGCCGACGAGGAGGCCCGCCGGAAGGCCGAGGAGGCTGAGCGGCAAAAGGCAATGTGGGAGCGCCTGCGGTCGAACCAGATGATTACCAGCGAGCAAGCAAACCCGGCCGCCGGGCACGATCAGCCGGCCCAGGCGCAAATCGCCGCCGACGGTCAGCTTGTCCCGGTGCCGGGCGCCGACAACGACCCGAACAAGGCTTTCCTCGCGCAATCGGAAACACATTCGAACGCGATGGCGAAGGCGCGGGTTTTCCGGCGCACCGATGCGTTGATCCCCGAAGGCACGATGATCCGCGGATTTCTGGAAACCGCCATCAACACCGATCTGCCCGGCATGGTTCGCGCGGTGGCACGCGAGGACGTCTATTCCGTTGACGGCCGCCGCATTCTGATCCCGAAAGGCTCTCGGCTGACCGGCGAGTATCGTTCGGGGATCGCGCGTGGGCAAAAGCGTGTGTTCATCGTCTGGAACCGCGTCATCCGTTCCGACGGCGTCTCGGTCGACATCGCCTCACCTGGCGCCGATCGTCTCGGACGGGGCGGTCTCGGCGGCCGCGTCGATACGCATTGGCTTGAACGCTACGGCAATGCGATCATGCTTTCCGTCGTTGGCGGCGTTTCGGAGTACCTGTCCTCCCTCGCCGACAATGGCAGCGACAGCCAGCAACGGCAGGTGACGACCGTTGACCCGGTCACGGGGCAGACGGTCACGACCACCTATGGCGGTTCCGGCTCGCAACGCGACGCCCGCAGCATCGCCTTCGACAAATCATCGACGGCGCTGCAACAGCTGGCACAAGAAGCGTTCCGCGACACAAAAAACATCCCGCCGACGATTTATGTCGACCAGGGCACGCCGATCGTCGTCTTCGTGCGCCGGGATCTGGATTTTTCCGAGCTCTATGCGGATCCGGTAGAAGAGGAGCTGGCTCGACTGAAGCGCGGCGGCAAGCCGGCAAAGGCGGTCGATCCGACGCCGCTCTTCATGACGCCGAAGTCGGAGGCTGATCCGGATTATCCAGGCTACGGGACTCCGGTGAGATGAATGTGCAGCCTGTGCCGAACCCTTGGGCGCGCGCACCGGTGCTGCGCGCCGAATTGGAACCGATCTGGCCCTACATGGAGGAAGAAGCGGTTTCCGAAATCGCCATCAACCGACCCGGCGAAGTTTTCATCGAGCGCCTGGGTACAAAGGAGATGGAGCACGTCGTCAAACGCGAGCTCACCAGAAACTGGATCCGCTCGGTCTCGGTTGGCGTCGCTTCGGCCACCAACCAGGTCGTCAACGAGGTCACGCCGGTACTGTCGGCAGCTCTCCCCTCAGGCGAGCGCTTTCAATGCGTGCTGCCGCCGGCGGCACCCGATGGCGGCGCGATCTCCATCCGCAAGCAGGTCATCATGGACATGACCCTTGGCGACTACGCCAAGATGGGCGCCTTCGAACAGACCGAAATGGGCAGTGGCCTGGCGCTCTCCGCCGAAGAAAAGCAGCTCGCCGAGATGCTCAACGACACCTCGCCGTTGGAATTTCTGCAATACGCGGTTCGCAATCGCATTTCTCTCATTGTCTCCGGCGGCACGTCGACCGGCAAAACAACCTTCCTCAATGCGTTGTTGAAGATCATCCCCTCTCATGAGCGCATCATAACCATCGAGGATACGCGCGAGCTCAAGCCGGCGACGGCCAACACGGTGACGCTGCTTGCCTCGAAAGGCGACCAGGGCCTTGCCAGGGTTACGCCGCAACAGCTGCTCGAGGCGTCATTGCGCATGCGGCCCGACCGGCTGCTGCTCGGCGAGCTCCGCGGTGCCGAGACATTTTCCTTCCTGCAAGCCATCAACACCGGCCATCCTGGTTCGCTGACAACCGTTCACGCCAATTCGGCCCGCTCGGCCTATGAGCGCCTGGCCCTCATGGTCATGCAAAGCAATGTCGGGCTCTCTCGCAGCGAGATCCTTGACTACCTGCGCGAGGTGATCCCGGTCGTCGTGCAAATGGTGCGCGGCGACGGCGGACGCCGATCGATCAGCGAAATCAAGTTCACGAAGGCTGAGACGATGTGACGGGGCGCATTATGGAAAAGATCGCCGGCAGGATTTTCCTGGCGTTGATGGCCATGGCGCTGGGCGCGTTGCTGTTTGTGGTCGCATACGCGGCGACCGACTGGTACAGGACCGGATCGCATTTTCTCTTCGACAGCCTGAATGCGGACCCGCGGCCAGTCTTCGGCTACGCCTGGACGGACCTGAAAGCTGGAAGCTTCGCAAAGCTGCAATACGCCGGCGCCGCGGCCCTATTCGGCTTCGTCCTGCCGCTCGCGATCGCATTCTTGATGCGGCCGCCCAAGCGCAACGACGCGAAATTCATGTCGATGGCCGACGTTCGCCGGGCTGGCCTGCTGAAGCCGAGGGGCATCTTCATCGGACGCGCCGGCGGCAGACTGGTCAACGTCTTTGCCCCGCACCGCGATCGGCGCACCGGCAAATTGCGCCTGACGCGCCCCAGAGTTCGCGGCGGCAAGAAACTTTGGATCGACGGCGATGACGTCGGCGGCTTCGTCATTGGACCGCCCAGATCGGGCAAAGGCGCGGCGCTGATCATCCCCAACGCGCTAATGTGGCCACATTCGCTGGTCGTGCTCGATCTGCGCGGGGAGACCTATGAAGCGACAGCCGGCCATCGGGCCACCTTCAGCGAGGTCGTCCGCTTCGCGCCGGCCGACCGCGACGGCAACACCGCCTTCTATAATCCGATGGATTTTATTTCGCTCGATTCGGCTCAGAGGGACATCGACCTGCGCAACATGGCGGCCGCGCTCTTTCCGCGGCCGCCTGCCAACGCCGATCCCTATTGGGTCAACGATGCGCGCCTCCTTTTCACCGGCATTGCCTCTTACGTCATGGAGTCCTCGCGGATCGCCGACGAAAACCGCAGCTTCGCCACCATCCTCAAGATCATGAACGGCGCCGACGAGCCGATCCTGGAGTTCCTCGCGAGCCTGCGCGACACCCGCCGGCATGAAGTGTCCGATTTTACGCTGCAGACGCTTCTGCCCTATGCGGATATGGCGGAGAAGCAGTTTTCCGGTCTCTATGCCGGCGTTCGCACCGGCATGGCGCCTTTCCTGAACGAGCGGCTTATGCGGGCGACCTCCCGGAGCTCCTTCGACATCCGCAATCTCAAGAGCGAGCGGGTCTCGCTCTATCTCGATTTCCGGCGCGAGCAGATGGCTTCGATCGGCCCGCTTTTCAATGTGCTCATCACCCAGATGATGAACTTCATGTCCGAATCCATGCCACGCTCCGGCGAGCACCAGGTGCTTGTCCTGCTCGATGAATTTCAGAACCTCGGCAAGCTTGAGAAGGTAACGGACATGGCCACCGTCCTTGGCGGCCACGGCGTGCCGATGTGGTTTTTCGTGCAGTCGCTGAAATCCGTCGACGAGATCTACCGGAAGGAAAGCCGCGAAACGCTGATCAACGCTGCCCGAGTCCAAATCTTCTTCGGCGCCCAGGAGACCGACGATCTACGCTACGTCTCCGAGCAGATAGGCGAAACGTCCGAACCCCAGAAGGACGTCACCACGACGCAGGCCAGCCTTTTCGACACCTATTACACGCGCTCTGTTCACAGCAAGCAAGTGCGTCGGCCGCTGATGCGTCCGGACGAGATCCGTACCATGGACAAGAGCAAGGTCGTCATTTTGCCGCGCGGCGAGAATGCAATCCTTGCAACCCGCAATTTCTATTTCGCTGATCGGGAGCTCTCCAAGAGGGCTTTCATGGCGCTCCCGGAAAGGGCGAACGCAAAGCACGCCAAACCGGTCGCTGCCCCCGCCCTCCCCTCCCCGTCCGTCCAGTCGATCGTGCCGGTCGGGCCACGCTACCGCTCCGGCATCATCCACTCGCGGCTGCAGCGCGGTGCGACCTTCGCTGCAAAAGTCGGACGTACTGAGCCGCCAATCGCTCGCCGTCGCTTGCCCGCCCCGCAAAAGAATGAGCTTGAGGCGACTCATATCCCGTCGGCAACGGCGGCGCCCGTTGCGCCACAGGCTGTCGACTTTTCGGCTTTGGCGGCCCGGGCGGCGGCGACCAGGATCTCGCCGCAAAAAGAGGCCGTGATTGCGGCCATTCTCGCCGAGGCTAAATCTTTCCGTTCGCAGTCGACTGACTCCGAGACATTCGACCGCAATTTAAGCGTCGTCGCGGAAGCATTGCCGGATGTCGTGGACGAGTGATCCCGTCCGACAACCGCGCGTCGGCGGTCATTGTTGGTGGGGTCCAACAAGCTCCGTTTCCGCTGAGAAGAGTTCAGTAGGCGGCAAAGACCCGGCCATTGGGTTTGGCGGCTCGCGGTGGCCGCACATAAAACAGGGCGCCTGAAAAGGACTCACGCGCCCTGTCTAACGGTTTGAATTAAGCATGTCTTCTCCCGAAACCGGGCCTACCTTCGAAAGACATGTGCTTAGCGCTCGTATTCGTCGTCCTGGCTGCGCTGTGTCTTGCGGTCCTGATCGTCGGCCTGCCGGCCCTTTTGCTTAGCTAAGTCTTTCTGCTGCTGAACGCGTTGCCGCGCCTTCTCGGCGTGTCGCGCCGAGGTCTCGGGCTGACGCGTGTCTTCTCGGGCCGGCAAATCGCGGCCGCGCGCCTCTCTTTCAGGCGCGGCGTCCCCACCTCCGCCCGCGCCCCTTTGCTGCTCGAACTGGAGGCGGGCCAGTCGATCGTGCATCTTGTCGTTCACGCCATCGCGGTATTGCTCGAAACGTGTTTGCTCGGCGTTGGGAAGCGTGTCCCGCATCTGATCCAACGCCTGGTTCACACGTGCCATCTTCTGCCGCATTTCCAAAGGTGTCTGCGCCATTTCGGTAGCTCCTATCAGCCTGGTCAATTCTTTCATGCCGGGATGGGACAAGAACGACGAGGTCCGCCCCGGTCCCTCGCCGCCCCTGGAGACAGCGGCTGCCGGCTTCTCGCCTCCCCTGTGCGCATGAATCTGGAGGACAGTGTGGCCGATCGCCTCGGCTGCAGTCAGCGCTTTGCCGGTGATCCCAGCCGACCGCATCACGGCGGCCGTCTGCTGCCACACGCCGGCGATCGCTCCGCCATTGGCGACGAGCAATCCGCTATCCATTCGACGCTGTCGTTTGTCCTCCACACGCGCGACAGTCTTGTCACTGACCTGATAGCGCGCATCGTGCTGCGCGCGTTTGTAGGCGCCCGCGTGTTCCTTCGTATAAGGTCGGCTCATTGCGTGATCGTACCGGCGGGTCGCGACCATCGCGATGCCGTGTTCGCGCGCCTTCTCCGCGTACGCTTCGCGCCAGGCATGGAGATCCGCCTTGTAGAATGTCAGCCGCTCGCCGTCGGCCGACCACGCCTGCACCATGGCGTGGATATGGACGTGCTTCGTCTCGGCATGGTGTGCGAGCACGAATTTGTGCCCGGGCGCGCGCTCCTCGAGCACTGCCCGCGCGGCCGCCAAGACCGCTTGCGCGTCCGTACCAGCCCGGGCCGAGAAAAGAAGGTGATAGGCGTTGCGACGCTCGCGGCCGAAAAGTTGTGGCCGCCATTCCTCAAAAATCGCCGCGGCCGCCTTCGTCGGCTGTTTGCTGGAAACCGCCTGTCCATTCGCCTGGCGAACCTGCTTGTGCGCCCGAATAAACTTTTGCAGAAAATATTGCGCCTTGCGCTCGTTACCGACGGCCGCCGTCACTCCAGCCGCTGCGCGGATGCCGGCCTTCTCCATGGCTTCGCGCAAGCCGGCTTCGATCTTGTCGAGCGCTTTGCTGCGTGAATTTGCCCGCCCGGCGGCTAAGATCTTGGCAAGTGGTCCGGCGCGTTCTCCCGTGTGGCCATAAACGGCGACGCTGTCGCCCGTCGTGCGAGCATAGACGAACGGCTTTGATCCAAAGGCCGCGTTCAACGCCTCGCCAAGCGCTTCGTCCGTGACGTCGCCGGCGAGCTCGAACCGCACCTCGATGAAATTCGTATTCTCGAGCTGCGGCTCGAATGCCTGGGTGAATTGGTGCAGAAAGCCGCGACGGTCCTGGGCATTGGCAAGCCCCTGTCCGCTATCAGTGAAGATCGCGATATCGCGCTTCTCGCCCTGTTCATTGGCGCGTGTGCCGATATAGGCGAGCAGGGCGCCGGCCTGTTTGCCATTGGCCGCGCTGGACAAGACCTTGAACACCGCCGGCTGCGCGCCGGCGGCATAGGCTGCTCGCGCCGCAACCGCCCTCGCCTCTCGGGTCGCCCGCGCGAAGTGTCGAGCGGACGGGAGCGCGCCCGACCTTCCGCCGCCCCCGCCACGGCGCCGCCATTCTTCTTCCTCTTCCTTGACGAAGGCGCCCAATGCGAGATCGAAAATCGCTATCGCCCCTTTTGCGTCGCTGGATGAACGCAAGCTCCCGCTGGTGCCCACAGACAGTGGTAGCGCGCTGAGCGGTCCGCCTCGGCCTGCGGACGAAACCGGGGCCGTTGCGGCGCGAGGGCTCGCTCCTGAGTGCTTTGCGCTCGCTGTCGGCCATTGCCCACCAGCTTGGGGTGAAGGCCAGCGGCCCGGGGCGACGCCACTCGCACGGATGTTCATCGCTTGACGATCGGCCGTCTCCCGACCAGCCGCTTGCAAAAGCTTATCATCGTTAAGCTCCTCGAGATCGCCAGCGCCCGGCATCCGCAAATAGCGTTCGATCTCGGCAGCATATCCGGCGAGACGGCCGCTCATGCCTTGATCTCGCGCCGCTTGCGCGGCCTCGCAATCATCGCCTTCAATTCTTCGCGGAACCGACGCACGAGCTCGCCAACGGCGATCAAGGCGCGCTCGAGGTTTTCGTCATACGGCACCCGGCCCTCGTTCATCGCGCGGACCGCCTGATTGAAATTCACACCGACGCGGCGAAGCTGGTCAGTGGCCTCCTCAATGGCGGGTCGCAGCTCCCCCGTCGCCGCCGGCAGAAACCCCGCCTCGGTCCGAACAAGGCGGCGAACGACTTCGCTGACCGTCACCGACTCCCCGTCAGCCATGGTGCGCAGC
This sequence comes from Mesorhizobium sp. WSM4809, assembly GCF_055811655.1. Taxonomy (NCBI): domain Bacteria; kingdom Pseudomonadati; phylum Pseudomonadota; class Alphaproteobacteria; order Hyphomicrobiales; family Phyllobacteriaceae; genus Mesorhizobium; species Mesorhizobium sp. WSM4809. The sequence continues at coordinate 14,914 of NZ_JBVVQW010000028.1, read as the reverse complement.
CGCTCCAGTTCGACGCTTGAGAAGCGCACATGCAGGACCTCGCCATAGCGCCGGGATGTGTTCTGACTTTCTGTTTGGCCACTGTGGGGTCTCATCTTCAAGCCCGATTGCGGGCGCCAAAGGCCCCCTTGGGCCGCGACGCCTCTTTTCGTGTGTAACACAAAAAAGGCTATCCTGCCAAAGACAAAAACAACATCACCAAAATATCCTTGCGGTGGTACGCTAAATAACCCCAGCTTTCATTTCCAAATCATCTGCACATGTTAGCAAGGAAACATGCTCACCGGAAACATATTGCATCGTCAACTTATCGACAAGCCACTTTCGCGACATGTTTTTTTTCAGGATGTTACCTTGCTGCGGAATCATCATGCTAACATGGAGACAGATCGCAGGAGCAGGGAACGTGAGCTGGCGCGATCGGGATCGCCGCGACCCCCGTGGGTTAGGTAAGGCGGAAAACCGAGGCATGCGACCGAGGCCGACGGGCACGGCCGATTTGCGCCGGGCCGAGCATCGATGGCCGGCCCCGGTTGCGTGGCCTCGAGCGTTCTCTGCAACCGCGGCGGATGCCGCGGGCAGGCTGACCTAATCGTTCGGCAGCTTGTGCTTATGGATCCTGATGTAGTCCTGGACCGCCTGGCGCAGCAACTCGGTCATGCTGTGGCCGTTGCTGATCGCGAGCAGCTTGAATTGGCGCTGTTCGCCGGCCGTAAGGTAATAGCCGCAGCGCACCATTTCCTCTTCGCGAATCTTCTTGCCGGCAACCGGATCCTTCTTCTGGCCCTGTCGCAGCATTTTGCGGAAGTCCGGCCGAGCTGACGCTGGCGCAGCTTCCACCTCCGATGCCGCCGCGGATGCGGCGGCAAGCGCCTGAGGGGCGGGATCGGACTTGGGAGCGATGAACATGCTCGGAAGCGCCGACGGCTCAGTGGAGATCGCTCGCATCATGCGAGCCTTCTTGTCGTCTTGTGACTCCGGTGGGCTTTTGTCGGTCATGCCGCCTGCCTCATTGCTTCGGTGAAGGTCTTCAGGACGTCGTCGAAGACCCCTTCACTTTCGGCAATCGCCTTCGCGTCAGGTTGACCCGGGCTATAGAGTGTCTGGCCGCTTTGCAGGTCGCGATAAGCGACACGGTTTTGCAGCGCATGTTGGGCGATCGGCGTGCCGTTCGCCTGAATGATTGCGCGCAGTTCGCTCAAGGCTCTCGCCTTCGCATCGATGATGGTCTGTTTTGTCAGGACAAACACGGCTGGCAGCGGCCGGCCGCGTGTTTCGGCCGCGAGCGGGATGTAGTGGTCGGTGATCTGGATTGCGGCGGTCACGTCATCGAGCGCGAAGAAGATCGGCACCACGACGATATCGGAAGCAAATAGCCCGGCCATGAGGTTGTCGTTCGTGGTGCCTTCGGTGTCGATCAGCACCACGCTGCGCTCGCCATTGTGCAGTTCTGCCGCCTTCAGGATCTCGCGCGGCGTCGTGGCGCTGACCAGCTGGAGTGTCTCGGGACGATTGCCGGCCTCCTTGAGCATTTGAACCCACCGGCTCATGTTCTGGCGAACGTCGCCGTCAATGAGTGTCACCGCGTAGCCGCGCTTAAGGGCGACGGATGCCAGCGCGCGCAGCAGGGTCGATTTGCCAGTGCCACCTTTGGCGATAGCGGCAGATATGATCATAGCTCGGGAGACCTTCGATGAATCGGTTTTATGCCAACCGCCTGCCCGGCAATTGTCATACCCGAACCCAAAGTGTAGTGTCAATTTATGAGTGATCAACCGGACAGGACAGTGATGTTCAGGGCAGCTTTGGCCGAGATCTCGACGCGCGACGGCTGCGAGGCCGCGCTTGATGCGGCAGCCGCCACGCTGGCGCATTACAGCGCGCTTGCCTCCGTCGGCATGATGCGCCAGCGCGAGCTGATCTTGATGGTGCCGAACAGTAAGGTGTGCGGAACGGATGATTAGGGCAGTATTGGTGGCCGTAGCGGCGGCGGCGAGCCTCGGCGCCGCCGCTCCAGGTGATCAGTCCAAGGAGGCCGGCAGCAATCCGATGTGGCCCGCCGGACTGCGATGGGATTGCGCCACGGCAGCAAAAATCGTGTGTGAACGCGACGGCTCCTGCAAGGTCGCAAAAGGGGATGCTTCATTCCTGCTCAACTACGACAACAACAATATCGAGTTTGCCAGCGGCGATGTGCGCATCAAGCGGCATTATCAGCAAACGGTGCAGGCAAGCCCTCTCCAAAGCGAGGTCAAGGTGGAGCTTGCCGACAATCGCGTCATCTGGCTGACGGCGGTGGACGCCAGTCGCACCTATTCCGACGCCTGGGTGGGTGCCCTCACTGAATTGAAGGGTGGCGCCGTCCTTTTGGAATCCCAAGGCGTCTATTGCACCCCACACAAGTGAGGACGCGAACCGGCCCGCGCCAGGGACGGCACGGCTTCTGTAGCGCCGGAATCGCCAGCGGCCCGTTATCTCCGGCCTCCGCCGTCCCTACGGCGCTAGTGGGGGCGCGCTCCGGCTCCGGCTCTTTGGGCATGGGAACTGCGGCGACACAAAAGAAGGTGCTTCGACGGACCGGATGGCGGCTCAGATAGGCCCGGTGCCGCTCGCGAGGTGATCACTGCAGGAAAGGTTTCGAGGGTTTGCTGATCGACGCCGGAACTGAACAAAACCAGATGTTCGCCAGCAGACAATTATTGCAGCTGTACCGCTTGCCAGCCATCAGGTCCCCTGGAGAACGCGACCACGCCATCACCTTCGTCTTTCCAGGCAGTGCGAAGCTTGTACTTCACGGTGCACTGTACGCCAGGTCCCACGGCGTTCTTCGAGCACTCTCCGATGCGCAACGTCGCTTGATCAGTATTTTTCGCTCGCCGGAAAGCGTCCAAAGCCTCGGCCGCCGATGGAATCTCAAGGCCGGCCGCGGCCAGTTTCGCACACAGCGCCGGCTCGGACGCAATCGCCGCGGAGAGCTGGTCTTGTGTGGGATAAAGAGCCAGCGTGGCGGCTATGCCGACCAATGTTCCGGATGCCGCTGCCGTGATAAGGGCCCCCGCATTGAAGATGATCATGGCTTCGGAAAGACGTTGAAGGTCGAGGCGATAAGGTCCGTCGTATAGACCGTCTCACCGTTGCGCTTGAAAGAGTTGTTGCTGATGCGGCCTTCGACGAAGACGACATCGCCGGGCTTGGCGTTCTCCGCCACCCAGGCGGCTTGCTTCTCCTCCAGGACCGTCACCTGGACCCAATCCGTGGCTTCCTTGGCAACGCCTTGTTCGTCGCGCCAATTGCGATTGGTGGCAATGTTGACCCTCGTGCTTTTGTCGAAGGGTGCGACCGACCCGACATTGCCATGAATGGTGAACCTGTTGACGCTTTTCATCGGGGTAACTGCCTCTTTTCCTGCCACTGATTTAGCCGCCCGGGGTGACTCGGGATCATGGTCTGCTAAGGTTGAACCAGGTGCGCTGCCGCAGCCCGTTCGCGTCGTCGTATTCGATGTAGTAAGGCTTCGCGCGGCGCGGGCGTTGAATGTCGTAATAGGTGGTCGTTCGATCGTTATGTGCTCCGCTGGAAACATTGGTAAGCTGGACCGGCACGGTGCGGTCGCCGAGCTGGATGGTTCCCGTCGGACTTCCGTCGGCCCGACCATGCCGCGCTCCAAAGCTGGCAGGCTGACCGAGATTGCCAGCCGCGATTCGGCACATGCTGGCCTGGCCTTCGCCCGGCCGGTCGCTGGCCGGCGCGTAAGGCGTCCACCCCTGCGGGCAGGCCTCGTACGGATCGTAGCGGGCCCCGGACGAATTGGCCTGCGGACAAGTCGGCCACGAAAAGCCCGGCAATCCCATGGCGTCGATAAGTCGGTCAATGGGTGGATGACAAGACGGCGTGCCCTGCCAGTCACCAGACAGGCAAAGCAGGACCTGACACCCCCACTCGGATGCGAATGTTTGGGACGGAACAGACGCGGCGCCGGCGATCGCGGCAGCGCCCACAACGAGATATTTCAGCATGGTGCGGGCTCTTTTCCTCTGAGGGTTTTTGACACTTTACTATGGATTTCGGCCCGGGAAAAGGGCAGACCGAACGGGCGGGTTCGTGCGAATACATAAATTCATGCTGCCAAACGAAGCGGGCGAGGTGAACAACCCGCTTCGGGACAATATCGCCTGGTTCCTCGAAACCGAGCGCCGGAAGCGAAAGCTTCGCCATCAACACATGGCGGAACTGTTCAAGACGTCGCCTGGTCAAGGGCTGGCATACCGCACCTACATTCGCACCATGAGAAAACGAAACAACGTGACGCTGCGCACGGTCGAACAGATGGCCCAGGCGCTCGAGGTGTCGATCGCGACACTTCTGGTCGGCGGCGCGGCGGTGGAACCCTGGGCGCACGAGTTCACCGAAAAATCGATCCGCGCGCGCCTTGCCGCCATCATCGACAGCGAGCGCAAGCGCCGCAACCTGGTCCGCTATCAAATGGCGGAGCTGCTGGGCGTGTCGGAGATCACCTTCACCAAGCTCGAGCGCGCGAGCGGCAATATCAGTGTCGACACGATCGCCGCCGTCGGCGAGGCGCTCGGCCGCGATCCGGCAACCTTCCTGTTTCAGGAACCCGACAGCCAGCACCAACCGGCCTGATTTGGCGCGACCGATCGCCAAGGCTGCTTCAAAAACAGCCTCGTGCCGCTTTTAGGGTTCCGCGGCAAGCGCGGCTAACGCGTCAGTCGGTCGGCGATGCCTGACTGGGGAATGGCTTCGACCCGTCCGGGGGCCAGTCGGATCGGCTGCTAAACGGTCTTTTGCTCCGTTTATTGCGGGAGCTTCCTGTGGACGCCGCTTTTTTGAAGGCAGTCGGATAAACTTTAACGCCGAGATTGGGCCGAAATTTCGCGATCCAGGCGATCTGACGCCGATGCACGACAACAATGTGATTGGTGAGGTTCCTGGCTCGCCATTGTCTGCGCTCGGTGACGCGCAGCAAGCGGAGCCTGCCGGCTTTGCGCAGCGCATTGCGAACCGTGGTCGGCCCGACGCCGGCCCGATCGCCGATTTCCTTTACCGATCGGTCGCAGTTGCCGTGCTGCCGGCAGTCGGACATGACAATGTAGAGTGCCGCGCTTTCGCCTTCGGTGAACTCGCCGGCGAACTCGGGCCGGATAGCCTGCATGCGGGCGAGACGCCGCTTGCGCTGCCACCGTACAGGATCTCGCAAGCCGCGGGCAGCTTCGCGGCGGCCTCGCTCACTGCGAGGGTGTTGCGGATAAGAGGAGCCGGGTAGTGCGCGATCATCCGCAGGGGCCTTCTTGAGGTTGGCGCGTTGTCGCTCAGCCTTCTCGCAAAGCCGCTCTGCATCGGCCTCGCCCAGCAACTCCTCGCCGTACAGCTTCCACATCTGCCGGCAAAAATCGTCCAGCTCGGCCAATGACCGAATGTTCGTGAGCCACAGGCTCAACGTTGAATAGAGATCCATTTCTTTCCTCTCGCCAGGCCGTGCAAAGCCGTGGCGCGGAAGCGCATTTTTCTTGCAATGCCGGGAAAGACGGGCTACGGTCTCACAAAATGTTCGGGCGAGATCAGGAGCGCCAACTCCTGTAGCCTATTCCCTGAAAAAAGCCGGCCTCCGCGCCGGTTTTTTTTGTGCTCGATTTTTCCTCCGTTCAGACTCATTCGGCATAATTGCAAGGCGGAGCATACAAAGTAAAGTATCAAAAAATCCGCGAGCGGGTCGTCGAGATCGCCGCCCGACAGGCAAGAATCGCGCGGGGATGCCAGGCGTTCGTATGTCTTGCGGTTTGCCCGAAGGCGCTCCATGGCGCGTCAAGCTATCGATCTGAGGCGCTGAGTAGCTGGGCGATCTGAATGACGCCCCGCTGTTGCAGGGCGCCATTCGGTGTTCGTCAGTCGCCGTTGCGACGGTTCGGCCGAGACCAGATGAGGCTGTAGCTCTGACCGCCTTCGTCGGCGACGAGGTTGGCGTAGATTGGGGCGGTGAAGCACGGACCGTCGAGCTTGAGGCCCAGATAGGCGCGGCCTCGTTGGACGGTTTGGACCAGCCGGCACCCCGAACTCGACTCGATCCACGAGCACGCGGTGGCTGGGTGCGTTTTCGCCGCTGGCGCGCGTATCGGGGACGATCCGGACCTTCTTGGCCTGGAGGGAAAGCGTGACGATCTCGCCGTTGAATACTTTGCCAGCTGGAAGTTGCCGATAGTAGCCATGTTCGTGTGCTCCTGACTGGTTTGTCCGAAGCCGCCCTGTGCGGCCTCGATAGCGGTCGTGAGACGACGGTCCGGCCGCCTGCATCCGCTGGGCCGCAGCGGAGCGGAGTACGGCGGAAGCCGAGCTTGTTGTCCCGCGAATGCGGCGAAGCCGCAGGGGAAGAAGGTGGGCGAAGCCGTTGCAGGCAAAAAGGCCGGACCGGCGTCAGACCAATCTTAAGAGAGGCCGTTCAGGGAAGGTCCGGGCATCCGTTCCAGAAGGACGATACTGGAGATATCGGAATGTCCGCCATGCATCCGGCACAAGCGGCACGATCATGCCGCCACGAAACCAGAGGCACGAGGTCTATGCCGGTCGCCGCTCAAACGGCCGCACATGATCCCGCCGCCAAAGGTTCAGGCGATGAGAGCAGTTTTGATGACGACGATTAACCCCGCGAAGGGGTGGTTCCGGCGGTCTGATAGGCTCGGGGGCCGAATTGCTGCGCGCTTGCGTCGTGACGGCCGACGCGTGTGCCTTCGATCATGCACAGTGCGGCGATGAGCTTGCTGGCCACCGCGGTGATCATGACCTTCCTGAAGCGACCGCGCCGCACCCATGACCGCAATGAATCGGTTGAGCCGGTTGGATTCAAAGAACTCGTTGGACGCCGCTTCCAAGCCAAGTGAGACTGCGGCCATGGAAAACGAAGAGGCAGGGCCGGTTCATCTTCGACGCATCGACCCATCGCAGAATATGCGGCGGTTTTATATGGTTGCGATCCAACCGACCTTGTTCGGCGGAGCATCCGTCATTCGCAACTGGGGCCGCATCGGGACCAGCGGCCAGTCGATGATGGAAACCTTCGATAGCGAAGACAGTGCGGCCACCGCATCAATGAAGCTTCAGCGTGCCAAGCGCCGGCGCGGATATCGCGACTGTGATTCGGACTAGCGGCTGGCGACATCGCGCAAAAGATCGCAGGCCCGAAAGGCCAACTCGATGCCTCGGCGGCCAGCCGCTTCCTGTTTTCCGGAATTACCGGTGATGATGGAGATTCTTCCGCTCTTGTCCGCGATCGGTGAAAATCGAACGGAATGCCCCCAAGCTTAGCTACAACCCAACCTGTCCCTACGCGCGCCGCTTTTTGCAGGCGGCGATCCACTGCATGGCGGAGATTGGATCTTCTAGGATGGCGACCTGCCTGGCGAAATCGATAAAAGTATGGTGTGCGGCGCTTAACGGTTTGTGCCCATCCTCTGCGTCATAGCAGGCCTGAAGGGCGGTCTGGTGGATCAGCTCTCTTTGATGCTCGGGCCAGACGCTGAGGAAATCGATGGCGTCCGCGAGGCTCGCAATCTCTTGCACGATATAGGGCGCAAGCTTCACGAAAATGGGGCTGCCGAACTCCTCCGCATCCATGCGCTCCTCCCAGTTCACGAACCACCGCTTTGGACGAGCATTCCGCCCGGCAACCATCGCAAATGTGCTGTCCGGACCGAGACGGTTCAAGGGGCGCGATGGGAGATTTCTGGTTGGCGCAGTGCCTGGGGACTGTGGCAGGATCAGGGCATCAAACGTGCGTAGCAGAATGTTGCGGCGCTGTCAGTACGTGGCCCAGCCGACGACGAACATGATGAGATCAGCCATCTCCGATCGTCGTGTCAATAAACGGCTCGTCCAGCAGGCCGCAGGCTAGCGCGCTGCTCTAGATGGCGCGCAGGATGGTGAGTAGGTCGAGGAGATTGCGGGCGATGCGATCAGTGGCAACGGCTAGCACCTGGTCGCCGGGCCCGAGGCTTTTAAGCATGGTTTTCAGCCTCGGCCGCTCGGTATCCTTGCCGCTGGAACGGCCGAAGGCCCCGCCGTGCGGCGGAGCCCTCTTCGAGGCGATCAGTCCCGGTTGGGGCGAGACCAGATCAGCTGCAGGCCTTCCTCGCCTTCCACCTCGATCAGGGTGGCGTAGATCGGCGCGGGGAAGCTCGGGTCGTCCAGCTTGACCGAGAGGTAGTCGCGGCCCTCGTTGGAGACCTTCTGCCAGGCGGCTCCCAGTTCGACGCTACCCGAGTAGACGCGGAAGTGAGGGCCCTTGTCGGAAGGGTTCTCGACGCGGATCAGCTTGGCCTTGACGTTGAGGTTGAGGGTCTTGATGGCGCCGGAAAAGCCAGCGTTGCCGTTTGAGGTGAAAGTGCCGATGGTAGCCATGATGTCGTCTCCGTGAGTTTCTCGGGCCGCGACCACCGCGACCTCGATAGCGGTCGACAGACCGGAGGCGATCGGCCCCGCACCCACCAGGGTCCCCGTTGCGCGTGCGCAATGGGGTGGTCCTTAGGGCCGGAACGACAGTGAAGGGCAGCCAGGACGAGGCTTTCTTGTTCCGCGCGGAATGATGGCGAAGCCAGCAGGGGAAGAAAGTCGCGGCCGGCTGTTGCGCGCTTGGGAACGAGGCGCAGCGTAGCGAAGACGGCCTTCGGTCAGACCAGCCCCATCGAGGACGCAGGTGGTGCGCCCTTCTATGAAACCGCCGGCCAGACGACAGGCGAACCCTAGCGGCACGATCACCGCAACCACAGCCACGGTGAGGCGCCATCAGGCCCGGCCGTCCCCGTCACGCATCATGGCAAAAACTACCGACAGCCACAGCCGGAAAGGGACGCACCCGCCCCCATCACTTCGGTCGATTGACGACCGGCCGACTGGCGAGACTCCGAGGGTCCGGCGTCTGCCGCTTAAGGATGGATGACCGCGAACACACGGAAATACCTAACCCGAGCGGGACGTCGGCAGGGGCCGGCTGATTTGGCTCGGCCCGCCGGGGTACTACCCGAACTGACCGGGTGCCAATGGCGGATCCTCAGCCGGCTGCAAGATAAGAATGGCTCTGCGCCACCCCGACATGGATCGGAGAATGCAGCATCATGCAGCCTCCGCGCTGTGCGTCGCATTCGGATGGAGATCATCCAGATAGTTGACGCACGCTGGGCATGGCCGCCTCGGCATTTTGGAGGTGAGAGGGATGCTCGGCGTTCCTGCATAGCTGCATCGCACAAAATGTGTTTGCGCATCGCCCAGCGTTTAGCCATTAAGGCTAAAGCTGAAGACGAGATGGTTTCCTCCCATTTGCATCGCAATCGGCTGTTCCCCTCTGGAGGTTTTGACCTTCACATCTAAAGGGCCCTCGGTTTTCCGACGGCCCTATTTTTTTGGTAGTGCAACGTCATCCTTCGTCACTGTGCGGAACGCGGCGTGATCGCCGCTTCCAGCCCTCAGGCTTTGGGTGTCATTTCTGCCTGGCTGTATCGACCCCTCCCGCCAAAAGTCGGACCTTTGCCAGCCGTCTGCGGGCAAGCGTTCGCGCCAGAAGTTCAAAGCCACGTCCGTAACACTCAACAACGAAAGACAGCGTCATCAGATCGAGCAGAAAGTCGTCGATCGCATGTGTGAGCGCATCAGACCTTGGTTTGAATTGAAGCAGCAAGGCGCGCGCCTCTTCGATAGCGGCCCGGCAATCGTCTGCGTCTATCAATGCGTCAAGCCTGTAAAGGATCTGCAAGCGTCTCACTCTCCCCAAGGCCACTCTCAGCCGCATCGAACGTCGCTGGCGAGTGAGTATTCATCGAAAGAACATGGCCGCGTCTCGCGAAAAGGCATCGCTCGGCAAAGTGCCCGTTGATGAAGCATGCCGCGTCAAACCACAAGCAAGAATCCGGACTCCACCCAGATGAAGTCTTCCAAGGCGAGGCGAGCCGGCTCGGGTCTGCGTCTCGGCCGAAAAAATGCTGCTGAGAGGAACTGCGGTGCAAAAGAGTTTCTCTCAAGTTTGCCAGCCGCCACTGTTCAGTCGAGATTACATGCGAGACGGCCGATAACGCAAAGCAAAGGCTCGCAAGAATGAGTAAAGCAGCTGGATCAGTTGAAGATTTGGCTGCACCAAAGACCTTTTCGCCCCTCGTGCAGCCGACCTTTCGTTCGATCTGGCTCGCCACCCAGGTCTCTTCTCTCGGCTGGCTGATGCAGACTGTTGCCATCAGCTGGCTGATGGCAACGATCTCGACTTCCGATCTGATGGTTGCGCTGGTCCAGGCGTCATCGAACCTGCCCGCGTTCATCTTATCAGTATTCGCGGGGGCTCTCGCCGACAATTTCAGCCGTCGCCGGGTCATGTTCGCCGGCCGCTGCCTGATGGTGATAGGATCTGCAATGCTGACGGCGGTTGTGGCGCTGGGCTTTGTCAGTCCGTGGATGATCCTCGGCTTCAGCTTCCTGATCGCATGCGGGGGTGCTCTTCACGATCCCGCCTGGCAGGCCTCGGTTGGCGATATCGTCGACCGCCGCGATGTCCCGGCCGCCGTGACCCTGCTCTCCGTCGGCTTCAACACGGTCCGGACCGTGGGCCCGGCACTCGGCGGCATTGTGGTTGCCTCGTTTGGGCTTTTGGCAGCTTTTACCATGACCACCCTCACCTATTTGGTCCCTTTGGGCACGATATGGCGCTGCAAGTGGAAGGTTCGCTCTTCGCCTCTCCCGCGTGAGTCGATGAGAACGGCGATCTATGACGGGCTGCGCTTCACGGCGATGTCTTCGGAAATCAAGGCGGCGATCGCACGCGGAACGCTGTTTGGCCTGGCAAGCATCGCCATTCTCGCGCTGCTGCCGCTGGTTGTCCGTGATCATCTGGGAGGCGGACCGCTCGCCTATGGCACGCTCATGGCCGGCTTCGGGACGGGGGCCGTCTTCGCCGGCATCTCCAACGGCACATTCAGACGGAGCTTGTCGCAAGAACGTCTGATGAAGCTCGCGTGCGTCGCCTGCGCGGCCTGCTCCCTCTCCCTGGCACTGACCTCTTCGATTGCGGTGGCCGCACTTGCGCTCGCCTTGGGCGGCGCGGGGTGGGTCACCGCCTGGTCCGGGGTTGGCGTAAGCGTGCAGCTGGCGAGCCCGCGCTGGGTCGTGGGGCGCACGATTTCGATCTACTATGCATTGATAGATGGCGGCATCGCGGCACGGCAGCTGGGTATGGGGCACGGTCTCCCAAAGCCATTCCCTGACATGGGCGCTGGAGGGTTCCGCTGGAGCGCTGCTGCTCGTCGCCGCAGCTGGCGTGCTGTTTCCTTTGCGCGAGCGCCACGAGTCCGAGCCCGATCCTTTGGAGGAATTCGACGCCCCGGCTGTCGCTCTCAATTTGAAGCCGAGAAGCGGTCCTATCGTGGTCAAGGTCGAATATCTGATAGCCGAGAGAAATGTCGAGGCCTTCCTCGAGCTCATGCGGCAGCGCAGGCATATCCACAGCCGCGTCGGCGCTCGGAACTGGACGCTTCAGCGCAACCTGCAGAAGCCCATGCAATGGACAGAGACATTCCGCACGCCGACCTGGACGGACTACCTTCGCCTGAACCACCGCCTGACGGAAGTGGACAAGGAACTGGACGAGCGTGTCTCCCAGTTGCAGGCGGGCGAGGAAGCGCCTCAGTTGACGCTTTCAATTGAACGGCCGACCAGCTCGCCTCGTAAACGCGCAATCCTCCCACTTCCCCGTCATTGAAGCCTGACCGTCGCGTCTTACCAGCGATTGCTAATGTTGATACTGCTAACGGTCGTGGTGAACGCGGAACAATCACCGGGATTCGATGGTCAGCGGCGCAGATGTACAACAGGCTGTCTCGCGCGAGTGGGTACGCAATATCCTGTGTCCGCGACAGAAGCCAAAGACCAATTTCATCCGGTCAGCGTGCCGGAAGCGGACACCACGAGGGTGCTGGCTTGATGTGGACAATGCGTGGGGGCGGGTGGACGAAGGCGCGCGATGGGCTTAGACGACGTTCGCAATCCCCAAGTCCGCCGAGAGCACTATGAAGCAGCAGCGACCCTTTGTCGTCGAGATCAAACAGAAGCGTGGCCTCGTAAAACGGCCAGAGTCGATCTGGGCAGGCATCGACCTGGCCGCCATCGGGTACGATTTCGCGAAAGCGAACACGAAAGGTGCGGTCGCTGAGGCGATGCGGCAGCCGATAGGTCCTGGCGCAAATCTTTCCCAGCCCGTGTTCACCACCTCCGAAGAAGTATCCCAGGCCAAGGAGATGACCTCGCCCGACGCATCCCCTCCTGAGCCACCCACGATCGAGAAAGCGCCCGTTCCGGATGCATCTCACGCACCGACTGGAGACCGACGAACTCACCGCAAGAAGCGGTGGCAGAAAGATGTTCCTCTGCCGCGAAGTGAACGATGGAAGCGGCGCCTGCCGTGGGTGCTCCGCCAGAGCCGGGCCGAGCGGTAGGTTGACCGTTCAACGGGCCAGAAGGAGAATAAAAGCGCGTGACTGCGGCCCACTCACTGCCGTACCGCTCGCTCAAGACGATCCGTAAGCGCCATGATGATAGATCAGAGCCGGATCCGGCTCTCCGCTGGCCACATGCCGGACGCTGCCGAGGGCGAGCGCGTGGCTGTGGCGCACAATCGTGTCCTCGACCGTGCAATCGACCGCGGACTCGTCGCCCGCGGTGACGATGTTCCAACCGGCGCGCCCGCCGCTCAGAAATGTTCCTCTGGGGCATAGACCTCTTCATTATGGCTATTGCTGGGAAGCCCATGAGTCTTGGGAAGACCTTTGCCGCTCAAGCCATCGGCTTTCGGAAAGACCGGCGACGCTTCGTCTCAACGACTATTCCAGCCGTATTCTTCGCGGTGAGCACGGCCGTTTGCTTCGGCTTCGGTTGGGGCGGGGCATCAGGCGCCCTTGGCTCCGGCGTTTTCTTGGTCTCTTCCTTGTTCTTGCGGGCGCACAGCAAAGCCTTGGCGCTCGCCGCCTCCGCATCCGATACCTCGCCGGCCGGCTCCCCATCAAGATTGACCCGCACAGCGCCAGCATTCAGTCTCGCCAAGTACCTGGGCATGCTGGTATAGGCACGCAGGGCTCTCCTCAATTCATCATCTGACAGTTCGCCGTCCAGCACGCGAATGTCATGGTGGATGCCGATCCTAAGCGGCTTGGGCGCTTTCGGATTGAACGCCGCAGGCCACTTTGCCGACAAATGCCGGAAAAGCTGTGCGGGCGATTTCGCTCGGCTGGGGGTCGTCATGATCAAGCCTCGCCCGATTTGTTTTGTTTCCCAGATCGGACCCTCCGTAGCACCTATATATGCAATGATTGTGGACGGCAAAAAAATGGGGATTCGTCCGGCAGGGGCAAAGCAGCGCATCCTAGCTTCTAGATGAATACCGTTGCCCTCCCAATCTCCTCGCGACTTCTGAGGTACGGAAACGATAAATCGGACGACCAACCTTCTGAACGCGTAAGAACTGTCGGCCATGCCGTTTGGCAAAGGACGGCTGCGCCGAGTTAATCGGCGGCAACTTGGCATAGGAAGAGAAGTCTACTCCAATCAAGAAGCCAGCCGCGAAACGCTAGCTAACGCCTAAGGTCTGGAGCTCGCCTTCTGCTCAACGCCATCACAAGGACGGCGTTGAGCAGCGTAACGACGCTTACATCCTGATGTTGCCAAGCCGTCCTGGACGCGATCTAGTACTCGATTAGCGTATAAACGAAAAAGGATTGCAGTTTTTTCGACACGCCGCCGCTCGAAAAGTTCCATGTTCGCCTTTTGGCAACGGCTGGCTTGGTCACGCGAGCTTCCCGTACGGGGCGGCTATTGCAACCGATCGCTCTGAAGCTGCCCGCAGCCGCTCGTCGCTAGCCACCGCGCCCGCGCCAAGTGGGATGTCCAAGCCCGACGTGCCCGTTCCGGCTGGCGCTCTGCGTCAATGTTCAAGATGGCTCGTGCCACCTTGCGCCAGTCGAGGCCCATCGCCTCCGACATCAGCAGGACGGCGTAAGTCTGAAAGTGCGCCACATCATAAGGCGTGACCTCGGCCAACTCGGGTGTTTCATTATCGATCCAGGCCTCCTCCTCCATTGGGGGCGCGTCGATGTAGCGGCCAATCGACGCTAGGTGCGCCGCAATCTGGTAACGCAGGTGATCGCGGCTCCCGTAGCGCGCATCAATTTCGCCGAGCTTCTTGTACAATCCCCTACGCTTGTCGCGCGGAACATCGGTATCGCCCAGGGAGTAACAACTCGGACCGACGGCGCAGATATCGCAGCCCGTTGCGACCACGTCCTGCACGAATGCAGGAATGTCCTTTTCTTGCATGCGCTTCATTTCAATAGGCCTCTTCTGACTTCACTTTTTTTATCACAGATCACTCAATTTGCAACCTTGCCGTGCAATCTTGCGCGTCACCGCGGTGCGCAAGCACCTTCCCTCTCAGCTGCCCGTGAGCCCCGCGCCGGTCGTGGCGCGGCTCAAAGGCTGCGAATGTGCGGCCGGCGCCGTGCCGGGAGATGGCTGCCCCAAGCGGCGGCTTTTGAAAGAGCCGCCGCCGTGGGCTTGGCTAGATCATTACGCCGCAAACAGCGGTTGAACGCGCGCCCATTGATCGGCGGTGCGCAAGCCGCCTCGCTGCGTGTAGCTTTCGACCGGGAATTTCATCCAGCGCGGCAGCCAGCTTCCCACCTTGTCGCGGCCGTTCTCGCCGGAAAGAAAGTCGCGGATAATCGTCTTTTGCGTCTTCACCTTCTCGGCGACATTGCCGTCCGCGACAGGCTTTCCGCCGAGCTCGGCCAGCATGGCATTAGCAATTTCCTTGTCGCGCAACAGCTCGAAGAAGGCGTCGTCCGGTTGCCAGCAAGCGGCGAGGTCGACATTCAGATGA
>NZ_JBVVQW010000027.1:0-52610 GCF_055811655.1 Mesorhizobium sp. WSM4809 | reverse complement strand
ATCGTAAGCACCCGCAAGAGCTATGCGGAGGCTTCGTCCTTTGAAGGTGAGGTGCGTCGTCTGGAGGATGCGGGCGTGCTTGTGACGACCCAGCGTCTAAACGATGGCAAATACATGGCGGAGGAGGGCGCACACTACTGGGTCTTCCAGGTACCCGATAGAGCCACAGCACCAACGGAGAAACAGCTATGACCACGCTGCCGCAAATCTCTCTGGCGAAACTGACAGCCGATGCAACGCGAAACGCAGAGCGCGAGCGCCTGCGCCTGGCCTGTGAAGAGTATGGGTTCTTCTATCTTGAGCACGGAATCCCGAAGGAACAGATCGCAGAAGCGATCCAGGCTTCCCGGCGGTTCTTCGCGCTGCCGCAGGCTGTCAAGGAGCGCTACGGTCACACCGCCCAATACGTGTACCCCGCCACCGCCCGCGGATACAGTCCGTTAAACGGCGAAACGCTACATCCCGAGGCCGGCCCTGATCCAAAGGAGATGTTTGACCTCGGAATCGAGAATGAAGGTGACCGGCGTCCGTTTGCTGGCCGCACACGCCTTCCGGATGAGGCAATGGCTCCTGGATTCGCTCGAAGCCTGCTAGCTTTGCAGGCGACCGTGGTCAACGAGGTTGTGCCGCAGCTCGGGACCGCGCTTGCCGACTTGCTCGATATGGAAGAGGACTGGTTCCGGCGCCATTTCAGCCCACCGACGGTACTCCAGCGTGTGATCCGATATCCATCCGCTGGTGGCACGGCCGGAAAGCATACCGACAACGGGTTCTTTACGCTGCTGCTGCAGGAGGAACTCCCCACGCGCTCCTTGCAGGTGTGGTTCGGGGGACGCTGGGTGCCGGCGCCCAGCTTGCCCGACAGTCTCGTTGTGAATCTGGGCGACATGCTTCAGGCCTTGAGCGATGACCAATTCAAGAGCACGCCCCATCAGGTCGTGCACACCGGTCCTGCCGAACGAATTTCCCTTCCCTTCTTTATCTATCCCGACATTGACGCTCGCCTGACTTCCCGGCAACGGAAGCACACCTTTAGCGTCGCGGAAGTGATGCTGCGCAACTTCGAATCGATCTGGCAAACCGGAAACGGCGCCGGACGGGCGCGAGAGTTGCGGTAGGCGGGCTGGCTCGGTTTTCTTGAGGTGCCCAAATCGGTGACGGCACAACCCTCACGTTCGCCAGCGGACACCTCGCGAATTTAAGCAGCGCCATATGGCTGATCGGGGTAGCTCAGCGCTGCGCAAGCTATTATCGTGCTGCGCCTGGGCCATCATCGTCGTTGCTGCGCCCCGTCCTGCTGATTCTTTGGGTCGTCTTTCATATCCTCGAACGTCAGAGCCAACTGGTCGATCTACCGCGGTCACGTTGGCAGTGGATTTGGGCTCGAACTTAGCGGTCCGTATCTGCTCCCGGCAATCAGCGCTTTCTCCGACGCATTCCCACAGTCACGGCGAGTTCGGCCAAACGTTCATGCGCTCGACCGCCAAGGCGACCAAACGAAAACCCGCGATCAGTGACTAACAGTCTTGGAGAAAACGTTGATCACTACGACGCCGCAAATAATAAGGATGATCCCCAATACCGCAGGCAGATCAAGTGGCGTCCTATAGACCTGAACGCTCACTATGGTTGTCAGCACGATGCCGACGCCGCACCAGATTGCGTATGTGACACCCAGGGGAATCAATTTGAGGGCATGGGAGAGAAAGAACAATGCGACGACGAAGCTGGCGATGGCAGCTGCAGTAGGTCCAAGCTTCGTGAATTGCCGTGTTTCGGGCAACAGCGATGAACCGATGACTTCGGATACAATGCCCAGCACCAGGGCGCTGTAAGCGATGACCAGAGGGTTCATGAAGTCACCTTCTCGAGCGATGCCTGACAAGCCTCTCCAGAAGGGTGCGTAGCCAAGGCGTACGGCATTTTCGCGGCAACAGTGAGGTCCATTCGGTCGACGAGCGCCATGGGAATCCCATTGTCATGGTCCTTACCTATATGTTGCTGTGGTGCCGCCCGGTCGAGGCTGTGGGTACAAGCGCTTTCAGAACGTCCGTCATCCTGAGCGTGCCCACGCGGGCTCCGTCTGAGTGCACTGCAAAGAATTTGTCAGCAGCTCCCTGGGATCGCAGGATCGCCCGCTCCAAGGTCTCGTCCCCGTCGAGGACTTCATAGCCGTCGTCGTCAGTGATCGTCTTCTCCATTACCGATCGGACCCGCAGGACGCGGGCGCGGTTGATATCACTGACGAAGTCTTCAATGTAAGGGTCGGTCGGGTTGAGGAGGATGTATTGCGGCTCCCCCTGCTGCACGATCTCCCCGTCCTTCAGGATCACCAGGTGGTCCGCAAGCTTCAGAGCCTCATCGAGGTCATGAGTGATGAATACGACGGTCTTCTGAAGGTCCTTCTGCAGCTCGAGCAGAAGGTCCTGCATGCTCGACCGGATGAGCGGGTCCAGCGCTGAATAGGCTTCGTCCATGAGCATCAGCTCGGAGTTCGACGTCAGAGCCCGGGCGAGGCCAACGCGCTGCTGCATGCCCCCCGAGAGCTGATGGGGATAGAGCGCCTCCGAGCCCGCGAGGCCGACCCTGCTCAGCCACTTGAGGGCCGTTTCATCAGTTTTGGCCCGTCCGTCTCCGCGGACCGAGCATGGCATGCCGGCGTTTCGCAGCACCGTCTCATGCGGAAGCAATGCAAACTTCTGAAAGACCATCGACATCTGGGTCCGGCGCAGCTGCTGGAGTCTGGCCCGGTCGAGCTTCATGATGTCTGTACCATTAACGATAATCTCACCCGCCGTGGGGTCGACGAGGCGGTTGAGGTGACGGATCAGGGTCGATTTTCCCGAGCCCGAGAGGCCCATGATCACCGTGATCTCGCCTTTTTTGATCTCGACGTTGATGTCGCGCAGCCCGAGCACATGGCCGTGCGTCTGCAGCATGTCCTTCTTATGCATTCCCGACTTCGCGTAAGACACCATGGCTGGCGCATTGTTGCCGAAGATCTTGTAGAGGTTGCGGATTGATACGAAGCTCTCGGTCATGCTCATGTCCGCGGCTGGTGCATCTTGTTGACGCGCTGGAGGGCCGCCCGGCTGACTCGGTCAAGCACAATGGCCAGGAGAACAATGCCGAGGCCTGCGACGAGGCCGACGCCGAGTTCAAGTTTGTTGATACCGCGCAGAACAAGCGTTCCCAAGCCAGGCGCAGACACTAGCGAAGCGATGACGACCATGGATAAAGACAGCATGATGGTCTGGTTGATGCCCGCCATAATGTTTGGCAAAGCGAGCGGCAACTGGACGCGGTAGAGTTTTTGGGAGGAGGTCATGCCAAACGCCTCCCCCGCTTCCAGAACGTCCTTATCCACCAACCGGATGCCCAGATTGGTAAGCCTGATAGATGGGACGATCGCATAGAAAATGATTGCGATGCCGTAGAGCTTCGGCTCCGTGACGCTGAACAGGAAGATCAGCGGGATAAGATAGACGAAGGTGGGCAGCGTCTGTAGCAGGTCGAGAAGAGGCGTAAGCCAGCGCTCCAGACGGTTGCTGCGCGACATCGCGATGCCGATAGGCACGCCTAACAGGACACAGATGAATGTACAGACCATGATGATGGCGAGGGTCTGCATGGCGTAACCAAAGTGATCAATGAACGCCAGGGCTAGAAATGCCGCCAATACGAAGATCGTCACCCCGATGCGGCGCCCGGCAAAATGGGCGATGGCGACCAGGATTATGATCGCCGCCCACCATGGAAGAGACTGCATCAGGTCGATGGCGTTGCGCAGCGCCCAACTCAATGGCTGGGTAACCGGGTCCAGAACGACTTTCACGGGGTCTTTCACATCAAGGAACAGGCGTTCCAACCCGGCTGTCATGTCGCGGGTGCGCGGGATGGCGCCGCAGGCCTTGTGGAGGACGTCCAAGGATGGAAACGGGAAAGATTCGGCTTGGTCGGCCCCCGCCGCGCCAGCCTTGGCAAGGAGATCGTCCATCGACATGGGACCGCCGATGGCGCCGGCATCGCACCAGAACCGCAGTCCAAGCGAGTCAAAAGCTCTTTCGTACGCTGCCATGGATCGCCTTATATCGCGGGAATCCGGCAGCCACGCTCATCAGAGCGTGGCCACCGGAACTGGAGGAGATTTGCTTGTCGACGTTTGAGGTGCCGCCAAGCCTTCGCGCCTTGCCAAATTCACTCAACAGGTCGGTCACCTCCGTTGGGTGCGGAGCCCAGGTGAATGACGGATCTCACTTGAGGACTGCCGCGAGCTTTTCCTTGGCTTCGGGGCTGAGCCAGTCCGCCCAAGTCGTTTTGTAGCTGGTCAGAAAGTGGACCGCCGATTCGTCGGCCGAAGCCTTCTTGCTATCCTGCCAGGCCAGTGTCTCGCTCATCTGCTCATTTGTGAAGGTCACCTTGGACATGAGCGCCGCAATCTCCGGCTCGCGCTTCTCGAAATCCGTCGTCGCGGCCGTAACCACCTCTGCCGGCGGATAGGCCGACTTACCGGGTGTCTTGCAGGTTTCTACCGCGTTGCAGGCGTGAATCTCGGGGACGTACGGGCCAATGTCGACCTTGACCATCTTGTACTTGCCGAGAACGGACGTCGGACCCCAATAGTAACCGAACCAAGGCTGCTTATTCTCGTTGGCCGCAGCTATCGCGGCTGCCAACGTCTCTCCGGAGCCGTGATTGAAAACTTCTATGCCGTGGCCTTTAAGATCGAAAGCCTCAGCCAAATGGTCGTTGGTGATCTTGCAACCCCAGCCTTCCGGGCAATTGTGGAATTTGCCGCCCACCCAGTCGGGATGCGCCAGAATGCCGTCGATCTTCGCAAGTTCCGGATGTTCGTCCACGAGGTATTGCGGAACCCACCATGCGTCGATGCCGCCGGGGGTGAGGACATGGCCCAGCGTCTTAACTTTGCCGGCGGCCACCAATCCTGGATAAGCCGGCGCGCCATTGAGCCAGAGTTCGGTAACAATGTCGGGGCGGCCGGTCTCAGCAACTGAGGTGACCGCCGTAGCCGTGGCCGATGGGACCACCGTGACCTTGCAGCCGTATCCCTGCTCCATCAGGAATTTGGAAACGGCAGTGACGATCGATCCCGAGGCCCAGTTCATCTCGGTGATCGTGACGTCGCCGCATTTTGCTTCGGCCGCGGTCGCCGCGAGCGTTGCGATGAATACAGCGGCGCTGAGTTTCAACGTGCGTGAGAGCATTGCCTTCTCCTGTTGGTTTTCCATTCCAGGCGATGTCCTCGGCAGCCTGCGCTACCGAGCCGGTTCCCCCACATCGTCAATTATAGGATCACTTAGCATTTAACTAACGAATATAATTCGACCCTGACATCGAGTTATTCGATGCTCGGCCTCAATCGATGGCGAAGCGAGTCACGGCGGCCTCGTCGAAGGTGAAACCTGTCCCGGGACGGGTGGGTATCAGGATGTCGCCATCCACGATCTCCATCTCTTCGCGAAAAAGTGGGGCGTACCACGGCATATGCTCGACGGAGATACAATTGGCGGCTGAGCCGGCAATGCAAAGGCTGTGCTCCGTGAAAATATGGGTGGAAATGGGCAGGCAATACGCCTCCGCCAAGGCTGCCACCCGGCGCATTTCGGTGAGCCCGCCAATCCTTTGGAGGTCCGGCATCAGCACATCGGCGGCGCGTGCTTCGATCGTGTTGCGGATGCCGAAGCGGGTCCACTCCGTTTCACCCGAGGCAATCGCAATGTGGAGCGCATTCCGGACCTCGGCCTGGCCGATGAGGTCGTGGACGGAAACCGGTTCTTCGAGCCAGCCGACGTCGAGTTCCTCGAGCATCCGGCCTAGGCGGATCGCCTGCTTCGGCCTGAGCGCCTGGTTGGCGTCCGCGAGGAGTTCGATTGAGGGTCCAACCGCCTCGCGGACAGCCCTGACGCGCTCAAAATCCTCTCGAGGGTTTTCTTTGCCGACGCGCACCTTCATCGCCCGGAAACCCTGGTCCAGGAGGGTCGCCGCTTCATCAACCAGCTCGTCAATGCTCTGGGATAACCAGAGCCCGCCACTGGCATATGTGCGGATGCGATCCCTGCACGCTCCGAACAGATGGTGCAGCGGCCGGTCCGCGCTTTTGCCGACCAGATCCCAGCAGGCCGTGTCGAGCGCGGAGAGCGCGGAGATCGTGACGCCCGCATAACCGGTCGGATTGATTTCAGACCAGATGGCCGAATTGATCGCCGTCACGTAGTGAGGATCCTGGCCGACAATGCGATGCGAAAAGCCGCGGACCATCTCGTCGAACGATTTGAGCCGGACTGCATTCAACGTGAAGATATAGCTTTGGCCCACCAGTCCAGTGTCAGTTTCTAGGTATACAAGCAGGCATCCGACCGACCGCATGTTATGAATGGCGGTCGTGATCGGCTTGGCAAAAGGTACGTCGGTCAGTCGTGTCTTCAACGCTGTAATTTTCATGTCATTCTCCGGCAAGGGACTGGAATTCAGGTGATTGTGTCGCGCAGGGCCTGCACGGCGGTCTCGATAAATTCCGGCGCAATGACGTCAATACGAACGGCGACAAAGACTGTCCGTTGAAACCGCGGTGCTCCCTCGACCACATGCAGGCGTCCGGACTTGACCTGAGACGCCACGGATTCGGCCAGAAAATACCCGGAGCCGTTGTTGGCCAGGATATGATCCATGGCTACCGCGGAACTGCGGATTGTGAGTTTGTGGCTGAAAACGCCCGGAAAATGCATGCTGTGCTGAGCCCGGAACGTCTCGCCCCAATCCACGAACACGTACCCCGGGACAACCCCGCTCTCCACCGGACGCGGTTTCGACGAGACCATCACGAGTTCTTCGCTGATGAGCGGCTCGATCCGTGCTTCCGCGCAATGGCGCGGATCATAAAGGACGGCAATGTCAAGCAGGCCGGCGCGCAGTTTCTCCATGAGAATGTCCGAGCGCTCGCTGATGGCGCTCGCGACGCCGTCGGGCAGCGCCTTTGCCATTCGTTCCAGCCAGCCCGGCACGACGCGCGGCCAATGATTGTCTTCAACACCCAGCGTGACAAAGGCATTCAGGCCCTCTGGCAACGTCGCAACTTGCTGGCCCCGCTCCCACGAACGCACGATATTCACTGCGCTAGCGTGGAATTGATGACCGCCCGTCGTAAGCGCAACTCCGTTGCGCTTGCGGTGAAACAGTTGGCGGTTCAGTCGGCGTTCAAGCGCCTTTATCCGGGCGCTGATGGTCGACTGGGTGACATTGAGTTGGTCGGCGGCGTGCTGGAAGCTGCCTGTCGTGGCGACTTCCAAAAAAGCCTTGATGTGCTCGATGTTCATTGAAAGGAAACCCCATTAAATCGAATTCCTCGATATGAGTCGGTAATTATATTCGTTTGCCACGTCAACCAGAGTGAGGAAGAGTGGGCGGGTAGAAAAAGCGCCGGCGTGACGGAGCAAACTCTGGCTGGCCAACGGAGACATTTATGCGGATTGCATTCATCGGGTTGGGCAACATGGGCGGGCCAATGGCCAGCAATCTGGCGCGTGCCGGGTACGAGCTTGCCCTTTTCGACCTGGATTCAAATAAGGTCGAGGCCGTGCGGGCGACTGGCGCAGCGGCCGGCAACCGAGCAATCTCGTCCGCCCCCACCGCTGCGGAGGCGGCCGCCGGAGCCGACATAGCCTTCACATCGCTGCCAAACCCGAAGATCATCGAGGCCGTGGCGCTGTCGGAACAGGGCATTCTCGCCGGGCTGCCGAAAGCCGCCGTCTGGATCGACCTTTCAACCAACAATCTGGAGTGCGAACGACGCATCCGCGCTGCTGCCACCGACCGGGAGATTGCCTTTCTTGACGCACCGGTAACTGGCGGGATTGAAGGAGCAGCTGCCGGTACTCTGATGATCATGGTTGGCGGCGACAAGCATGTATTTGCGCGGTGCAAGCCAGTTCTGGAAAAGATTGGCAACCGGATCATGCATCTTGGCCCTCATGGAGCTGGCTACGTGGCCAAGATTTCGCAGGTGGTGCTTTGCTACCTCAACTCGGTCGCGCTGAGTGAAGCCCTGATGCTGGGAGTGATGGGCGGGGTTCCTGCCAAGACGATGCTTGGAATCATTCAAGGCAGCACTGGAGCGAGCTATGTCGCGGACCGATACGGTCCGGCTATTCTTGACGGAAGCTACGATCCTGGCTTTGCGCTCGGTCTTGCACATAAAGATTTGGTCCTGACCCTGGAGCTGGCAAGGACGGTTGGCGCCACGTTGCCCATGTGTGAACAGGTTGAGGCAATCTACAAAAAAGCTGTCGACCAGTACGGGTTTGACCAGAACCACCTCATGGCCGTGAAGCTCTTGGAAGAGCAGAATGGCACATTCCTCCGCTCCATCTGACAATACGATCGAAAGGACAACCAATGGCACATGAGATGAAAGCCGAGGACTTCAGCGTCCAGGGCGGCCATGCCAACATTTCCAAGGAAGAATGGGAAGCGCGCGTCGACCTCGCTGCTCTGTACCGCCTCGCCAACATGTATGGCTATGACGATCTTATCTGGAACCACATCACCATGCGTGTCCCAGGCACCGATCACCAGTTCCTTCTGAACCGCTTCGGCCTGCTTTATAATGAGGTGACGGCGTCGAACCTGATCAAGGTCGACGAGCAGGGAAAGGTCCTTTACGGCCCGCCGGACGTCAACACCGCAGGGTTCATCATCCACTCGGCAATCCATAACACCCATCACGACATGAAGGTAGTGTTCCATAGCCACGCGCCGGCAGGCCTCGCCATCACGGCGCTACAGGATGGGCTGGAGTTCCTGACGCAGGACGGCTCGATGCTTTGGGGCGACATCGGCTATCACGACTGGGAAGGCCTGTCGCTGACCCTCGAGGAGCGGGATCGTCTCGCCAAGAACATCGAAGGCAAGAAATGCCTGATCATGAAAAACCACGGGTTCCTTGCGGTCGGCGCGAACGCCGGCGAAGCGTTCATGAACCTTTATTACACCGTCCGCGCGTGCCGTGTACTGATCGATGCCTATTCTACCGGCCTGAAGCTCGACAAGAGCAGTGAGGACATCTGGCGGCTAGCGCACCGCCAATACGACGATTTCCCGCTCGGCAAATATGAGTGGCCGGCGCTTTTGCGCCAGTGCGACCGGGTCGATCCTTCGTATCGCTATTAATCGAACAGCTTGAACCCGGCGGAGACTGGCCGGGCTTTCCAGCGCCTACTGTCTGCAGAAGCCTTGCCCGGAGGTCGAATGGCCATCCGTTCCCTTCGTGCGGGCCTATTCTCCTCCAAGGGGGCGCCCAAACCTATGACCATCCTGTTGAACAACCATGGCTACGATAATGAAAGTTGGCGAAAGGAAATCAGCCGCCAGCTTCCTGAATTGCCCGTCAAAGTGTTCGGTGAACCCATCGACCCCAACGAAGTCGTATATGCGATGGTCTGGAACCACCCTGCCGGCGATCTCAATCGCTATCCGAATCTCAAGGCAATCTTCTCGCTCGGCGCCGGTGCCGAGCATTTCGTAGCAGATGCAAGCTTGCCGGACGTCCCGGTAATTCTGCTCGCTGATCCGGCCGTCGCCCGCGACATGGCTGCCCATGCCCTCTACTGGGTACTAACGTTCCACCGGCGGTACGCGGACTACCGATCGCAGCAGCAAGACCGGATCTGGCATCGTAAGCAGATCGTCCCCACGAGAGAGTTTCGCGCTGGTGTATTCGGCCTGGGCCGCATCGGCACAGAGGTCGCCAGCCGCATTCGTGATTTTGGATACGCCGTGAGCGGTTGGGACCGCAGCGCTCGACAGATCGAGGGTATCGACTGCTATTCCGGAAAGAACTCGCTTGCTGAGTTCCTGGGCCGCAACGACGTGGTCATTAATGCCCTCCCCTTGTCCCCGAAAACCCGCCACTTCCTCGATGGCAAGATTTTCGCGGCGATGCGCCCAGGTGGGTTTTTCATCAACATCAGCCGGGGAGCGGTTGTCCATGATGAAGCCTTGCTAGACGCCCTTGACCGGGGGCACCTTTCCGGCGCCGCCCTGGATGCATTCGCCCAGGAACCGCTTCCTCCCGAGCATCGCTACTGGTCGCATCCCCAAGTGTTCGTTACGCCTCATATGTCCGGTGCAACATTTGCGTCGAGCGCAGTTGCCGTGATAGCCGACAATGTGCGCAAGCTTGAGCGCGGATTTGAGGTCTTTCCGCTGTTCAACCGGGAAGCAGGCTATTGACGCTGCCGGCATGTGGCCAAGCTCTTACTTTGTATCACCGCCGCTCCGATAGGCCCGCAGTCGTGGCACGCTGCTGCGTCGACACGTTCAAGAACCGTCCGGTCGGAAGGTTGCGTGCTTCGTGTGGGGCGATCTGGTGCGCCTCTCGAAAGCACCTCGAAAAGTGGGACGCCGACACGAAGCCGCAGCATACCGCAATTTCAAGAATCGGCATGGCCGACTGGGCCAGCAGGAGCTTCGCGTGTTCCAATCGCAATTCTCGGAAGTAGCGGCAGGGAGAGCGACCGATATCATTGCGAAACAGACGCTCCACCTGCCGCCGCGACAGCCCCGCAGCCGCCGCAAGGTCCGTCATGGTCAGCGGGGCGGCCAGATTCCTCTGCATCAATTCGATCAGTTTCACGACGATCGGGTTGAGCCTGCCATGCTGACGCAGCAGCGGCACTCGCTGGCGCTCATCGCCCGTGCGGACACGGCCGGCGACGGCCAACTCCGCAACGCTTACCGCAACAGGTTCGCCGCAATGATGTTTCACAAGCTCGATCATCATATCGAAGGCTCCCGTGCCGCCTGCGCAGCTCCAGATATCGTTGTCGACCTTGTAGACGGTCGCCTCCGCCTCGACGCGCATAAACCGCTCTTCGAATCCCGGCAGGGCCTCCCAATGGACGGCGCACTTGCGCTCATTGAGCAGACCAGCTTTCGCCAAAGCAGCGACACCACTCCCGAATGCGCCCGTGTCAATGCGGCGCTGCCGGCATTCGCGCAACCACGCGCTCAGCACCTTGGTTTCACGACCTTCATCAGGCTCATCGCCGCAGACGAGAGCCAGTGCGGGTCGTTCAGGCTGCTGCAGATACCTGCGTTCTTGGGCCAGGTCGGCGTCAGCCGCGACAACAATACCGCAACTGGCCCGTACGGCTTCGCCCAAGCGGGAAACCATACGCCAACGAAAGGCTTCCCGTCCGGCCGCTTTGTTGGCGAGGCGAAAGACGTCCAGGGCAGACGACAGAGCGAGGAGTTCGAACCCGTGCGCCAAGTAAAGGGTGACGGTAACTGGCTCATTGGCGGAAACGGACGCCCAAGCGTCGCCGGACCAGTGGTGGACCATGTCAGACTCTCCGCCGTGCTCTCTCAGCGACACCGGATAACCGGCTCGCGCCCTATTTGAGGGACGGGGACAATAGGCGAAAGGACATTTGCGTCGGCATGACAGTAGATTTGCGACAAGGCCCCGGTTCATCAGCGAAGCCGGTACAAAAAGTACGCCGGGCCCTTGCCCCGCTCTCTGTCGGTTTTCTCCTGCTCCATCGGTTTACCCTAGGGGCGTTTGCCAATTTCGTTGACGTGCTGCGTCTGGCCGCCGACGAAGGGGACCGCAGCCGCCCGATCCGCTGTCAATGGCGGATCATCTCGCCTGACATGTCGACAATCCTGTCCAGCTGCGGCGTTGCCATCTCTCCCCATGAAAGGATCGGAGACCTTCGCCGCTTCGATTACCTCGTGGTTGTGGGCGGGGTTCTTGGCGAGGAAAGCCTCCTGGTCGACAAGAGGTTCGACGACCATCTGCGGCATGCTGCCGAGGCAGGCATACCGCTGGTGGGCCTGTGTACCGGCTCATTTATCTTGCACCGCGCCGGCCTCATGCACGGCTACAAGTGTTGCGTCAGCTGGTTCCACAATTCAGATTTCTTGCGACTTTGCGAGGGACTACAGGCCGTGTCAGACCAGATCTTCGTCGTCGATCGAGACCGACTGACCTGTTCGGGGGGAGCCAGCGCCGCACATCTCGCAGCCTTTCTGATCGAGAGGCACCTTGGTAAGGCCCCGGCCGCCAAAAGCTTGCGGATCATGATGTTCAACGAGGTAGCAAAGGGCGAGACCGCCCAGCCAACTGGAAGCCTGCAGGTCGTCGTCCGGGACGAAATTGTGAAACGAGCGGTGCTGGTGATGCAACATCACCTGGAAGTCCCGCTGACTATCGGCCGCTTAGCCGACAAGCTCGGCATAAGCAAACGAATAGTTGAACGCCACTTTCGGTCGGAGCTCAGCAGCTCACCTCGAGCCGTCTACACGCAGATCAGGCTTGATCATTCGTGCCATCTTTTGCTGAGAACGGACAAGTCTATTTCCGAGATTGCACTTGAGTGCGGATTTTGCGACGGTTCGCATCTGAACCGGATTTTCCGCGCCAATTATCTGCGGACTCCTCAAGAGTTCCGTTCGCAGGGAGCAGTTCTGGCGGATGGGTGCGGAACAAAGACATCGAAACCGGCCTGAACGAGTGTTTTAGCCGTCCGAGCCCGGCTACGGTCGGCGAGGGAATGGTCATTCGTCGATATCCGATTGGCCTGGGATCTTCCTTGGTGTCAAATCTGCGGGTTGCTCTCTCCGCACTTTCTTGGCGCGAGACCCAATCGTCCTTCTTCTTGTCGTGGATGAGCTCACATCGGCCCCCTGTTGGCATTCGACTATTCGCCAATTGCAGCCAAATCAATTGGCCCAACGCTGCCACATCGCAAGCCTCGAAAAGCCAGCTTCGAAGTAGAGCTTTGCCACCCGCACATTTGAAGGCTATGCTTGCCTTATCGGCAGCGATTTGCGTCGGACACGGCCGACTGTAAGAGGGTACTCGCTCTTGCCCGTACGGGAGAGCGCCATGCCCCAATCCCTTCTTCGCAACCAGCTTTTGAAAGCGCTATCCTCGGAGGATTTTGCACTTTTGCAGCCATCGCTGCATCAGGTCGAACTGGCCATCAAAAGCCAGCTGGAGGTCGCATATCAGCCGATCGCGAGTGTCTATTTTCCGGAGACGGGTATTGCCTCGGTGGTCGCCACAATGACGGGCGGTCGCAAAAGTGAGGTCGGCCTCATCGGCTACGACGGCATGACCGGCATTGCGGTCATACTCGGCCAGGACAGGTCTCCCAATGAGACCTATATCCAAGTCGCCGGCCAAGGCTGGATCCTGTCGGTCAAGAGCCTTCGCGGCGCGATCGCGATAAGCCTGACCCTTCGCGAGTCACTGCTGCGCTATGCCCATGCGTTCCTTGTCCAGTCGTCCCGGACGGCACTGGTTAACGGCCACTCGAAAATCGAGGAACGCCTGGCCCGCTGGTTGCTGATGGTCCACGATCGCGGTGACGGAGACAAGATTTACCTGACGCACGAATTTCTGGCGACCATGCTTGGCGCTCGTCGGCCCGGCGTCACGACCGCCCTCCAAATGCTCGAATACCGGGGACTGGTCCGCGCCACGCGGGGTGAAATCACGATCGTCGATCGCGCCGGAATGATAAGGCTCACGCACGGCGCTTATGGCGAGGAGGAGCAACGCCATTTCGGCTCGGTTCCGTGTGATTGTCCGGAATCAGACAGAGCCTTGCAAGCTGCGGAATTCCGGCCCTAAGTCGTTTGGTCAGGGTTTCAGGGAGGAAATTCTCGATGACCAACGCTTTTCACTCGGTCACGATTGAACGAGCAGCCGAAGCCTATGTCCTTTCCAGGGGCAAGGCCCGGTTCCTCTCCATCGCACAGGCGATCCGCGCCATCCGAACACTCATGCCCGCATGCAAGGCGACCGACCGCGAATTGGAGGAGTTGCTGGCGGCGGCATCGATCATTCACGGTGTCCGCGTCGCTTTCGACGCAAGAACGGCGGAAGCCGCAGAACCGCGGCTCCACTCGTAGCGACGACGCCGGCGCCTGCGCAGTCCCACACCTTATCGGAGTTCGCCAAGCGACGGTCCGCCATCTGATCGATAACGTCGGCAGCCCGTGCTATTTCGGTGTCCGAGGTTCGTCACGCCGTGAGACGAATGTTTTCGCCTTGCGACCTCACGGATTGGAAACTTGACGATCTCATTGCGCGAAGTGCAATCGACGCGAGATTTGCGATCGAATTCGATGCCGCGGCACCGTAAGCTGAAGGCCGAGTTGCCGGCAAGCCCGTGGGTTGTGCCGAGCCAGATCAGGTATATGTTTGCCGAACGGCTTGAGGACTTCGGTGTGGGAAATCACGGCAGCGTTGTTGAAGGATGGCAGGTATTAGCTGAGGACGAGGCGATAGAAGCCGCGACCGTCAGGCATGGTATGGACCCTACAACCTCGGCGGCCTATTGCGCCTTCGAAGCGTCTGGCAATGACAAAGGTCTCGAATACCGATTCTGGTTCAATCTGTTTCTGAAACTTTCAAAAAGGGATCACGTCGGGTGGGCATAGCCGCAAGCGAGCGAGGCATAATATCGCAAACGGCAATTGCACGAATGGCGATGACTAAGCGCAAATATCCGGGAGAGCTCGCCTCCGCGCAGCAGATCCATGAACTGGCGGAAGAGTATCGCAAAGCGGCAGCCCTGCTCGTTCCGCTTGGCCGATCAGGCAAGCCGCTTAGCCGAGCGCCGTTTAGACTGTCCGCCATCCACGCGATCGAACTTTATCTGACCGCGCTTTTGCTCCACCGAGGGCACGAACCCAATCAAATCCGCAAGATGCATCACGACTTGGCGGCTCGGGCGAAGCACACTGTCGAAGCAGGACTGCGTCTTCGCGCAAAAACCGCCAATCATCTTCAGTCCCTCAGCCAGAACCGGGAATATCTGATCATCCGCTACGGCCCGGAAATGGCCGCAACCGCCTCGCAGATCAACCGGCTCACCGCCACCCTCGAAGAGGTGGCGGTGAAGGTTACCCTTTTGATCGCGTCGTCCTCAAGAACGGATCCACAGCCAGCCGCGACCGTAGCTGGCAAGGCCTGACCCGATTACCGACTGCATGGTTCAGCGCTGCGGTTCGGCGGCATCCTTGTCGGCCTCATCCGACAAGCCAATGACATGGTGACCCAGGAATACATCGACTAATAGGCACCCGCGACCGAGCCCGATTGCTGGCCGGGGCAGCGCCGCATTAAACCGTTGGATGGCCAGCCCCCATCGATTCTGTTGTGACGTCTCTAGGCGCTCTCCAACCCCTCGCAGATACTGGCTGCCATGGCGTCAACTTTTGCTCGTAGCTATCTCGATTTCAATCGATTTGCCTCCACCTGTGCTTCGAGACCTGCATTCGGCTCTACGGCCACGAAGACAATTTATACCAATCCCTAGCCGCGGTTACTTTCGATAGATTGACAATCAACAGTATTTTCAATGTTGGCACATCGGAGCGCTATTTACATCTAATATCAAATATGCCTAAACAAATGGCAGGTGACGTCTCCGTCACCTGCCATCGTTTGGTTGTGAACTGCGGTCTGTGTGGTGCCGTAGGGCGCCTTCAGACCGCTAGTCCGAACCCTCAACAAGTCGGAATCTAGTGCCAGATGGGTCTATTGGCAACCACCTGGACATTCTTCCATGTCTAATGACGAGCTGTACAACCCCGGTGAAAAGGCTCCCACATCGGGGCAATACGAGATCACCGGGCCCCGCGGTGGTGGTACGGGCATTGAACGTACCGTGACCAAGGGCGAGCCTCTGCCCCCTCCCCTGGAGTCGGGTCAGATGTACCGGCTGACCGACCCTACGAAAACTAGGTAAGGTCTTGGGCGGCGGCTCCGGCCGTCGTCCTCCAGCGATCAAAGGGCATTCCATGCTTGAACATGAATATACCGTTCTCGGCGGGGTGAGCCGTGCGCGCATTGGGCATTATCTGGGCGTCATGTCCAGCATCGTTTCTGCAGGAGTAGTGTTTGTTTTCCTGTGGGCGGTCGATCTCGCCAAAACATTCGGCATCTCCCCCAACGTGCCGCCATCGGTGCTTTCCTTGCTAGGCGCTGGCACTGTTTTCATCGTTCTCTATTGGGTTCTTGATCGCTTTGCCTGGCGGTGGGGCCTGCTATCCAAGGTTCTCAAAGTTCCCAATCTTTCGGGCGATTGGGATCTTGCCATTTTTGCATATTGGCCGCGTGCACGACCGGGATCAAAATGAGGCTCATGGCGGCCTGAAGAAGGCTATCCGTCTATGTAAGAATGTCAAAAATGACGCCATAGAGGATGGTAAGACGGTCAATCTTCCGAGCTTCGACATAGCGGCAATCATGTACCATGCGGACCAGGCAGCCTTGCGTACAGGCGTGTTCTACGAGCTCGCTGTACTTGCCGAAACGCAGCGGTTTTTGGACAGATTGTGGCAGGACAAAACCTTTGCACGAACGTTATCCGTGCCAGATGGGTCGCGCCGTATTTTTGACAGCGAAAGCAAGTTCGGCGGGCTTCTTACGCTTTCGTTGGAGATGAATGAACTTGCGCGCCAAGTCGCGCGTGAGCAAAACCTCACCTTGCGGTATCAAGAGTCGATCCCATTGGAAGACAGCCGAAAAGCAATCTCAGGCGTCTTTGTCCCAGGCTAGAGAGAGTATAGCCGTTCCGCCAAGGGCGCTTCTTGGGTGGACGGGGAGCGCGAGGGGCGGGGCAGCGCCTCTCTCGCTTGGCCATGGCGCCGGGTCGATACCCTGAAGGACATTCCGGACGCAAAAAGCCTGTGGCATCGCCGCCCCGACCTTAGATGGCGGTCCGTACCTACTCGACGGCGATTGCCAAGCTTTTCGCCCCGAAACCTGAACGCGTCTTGCACGCCGAGAAGAAATCCCGCTGCGCTGCGAATGCCGGCAAAGTTTGGAAAGCGCGTTCTACAGCTTTCGCCCTGGCATCGTCATCCCGCATCAGTTCGTAGATGTCGGCTTTCGACAGGCGTGCGAGGAAGGCTCCCTCCGGCGTCCACAGAGGCGCATCTCCAGCCCCACCGATTGCGACGGCATTTGCAATGCGTTCTCGGCCGGTTCATGGGGGGCGACCGCGGCGTTGAGGTTCGCGGCAGTCACCATCGCCGCCCGCGGGCAGAGGAGTGGTCAGGCCGAGCATCCTCAAGCACTATGCCGACAGGCCGAGAACCGGCTGCCACAATACAGGTCCGTTCAAACGTCCCCTCCAGCGGACGCGCATGAGGCTGGCGTGGGAAACCTCGAGAGAACCGGCGACCGCCTCCGTGGTGCCGACCGCCTTCGGCTGCCCGATGCGGGCCAACGGCCACGTTGCGAGACGCAGGATCCGCTCCATGCGCGTATCCGTCACTGTCACAATCCGATCGAGTTCGTTGGCCAAGCCGAATTCGATCATGCCCGCGAAGAGCTCGTAGGTTGCTTGGGCTAGCCCGCCAGCCTTGGGTGTTGATGCAGGCAGATCCAGTGCGAAACGACTGCTCTCCCACACGCGGGTACTCGCTGGCGCTGCGGTCTCACCTAGCAGCATCGGAAAGGTGTCGCGCAACATTGTCGGCCCCGTTGTCGGCAAAAAACGGACGCAACCGCGAATGCGCCAGTCGGATCCTTTGAGAAGGAGATAGACGGGGTTGAGGCCGTCATATGCGTCTGTCTCCATTTCCTCTGCGGTCTGAACATCCCATTCCAGCCTTTCCTTGAAAACCCGATGCCTCAGTCCGTACATTTCCTTGAGCTCGCTTGAAAACTCGTCGTAGAGCTCAGGTGTAATTAGCTGCATCATTTGTCGCCTCCGTGCGAGATGTGTTTCCGTCATCGAAGAGCAAAGCCGACACTGATGCAGCCTGTAGACCTTTACAGGTATCCAAAGAAAGGAATCACGATCTCGACTGACGGGAAGCAGCCAGCCGTGCTACAGCCTGGTTGATGGTTCTCACACCAAGTTTTGCCTTGGCGTTTTCCAGATGGAAGGTCACGGTGCGTTTGGAAACGCTGAGAATCTGGCTGATATCCCAGGCCGACTTGCCGTCCGCCGCCCATTTCAAGCATTCGAATTCTCGGGGGGTCAGGACTACGCCATCCACCGCGCAGTCTTCGGCGAGCCTGCGCCGGGCATATATATGAAAGCTGATCGCCACCAGCTGCAATGCTTTTTCGTAACGTGTCAATGACCGCAAGAGAGGCGGACAGGACTGGTCGGAAGCGAAAGTCAGCGCAGCAAAGCGGCCGCGATGGTCGTGCATCGACATGGTCAATCCGCCACGAATGCCAAATCGAGCTGCTTCTTCCAGAACTCGTTGCTGTGAAGCCGCGAGATGTTGCCGAGGCCGATCCACACCCCAATCAAAGGTGTCCCAGCCTTGGAGCCCGCGCAGGATGACCGGATCATGGCTGTGGTAGCGCAATTGCATATAGCGAGATGTCCAGGAGGACGGATAATTTGAAATCAAGCGCGGCTTCTGGCAGGAGGCCGACGGGCAACTGAAATAGGCGAAGAGCGGAAAGTCGAATGCGGCCGCGGCAGAGGCCATTGCCTCACACAGATCGACAGCATCGACGCTTTCGGAGAGTTGCTCGAGGAAATCTTCAAACACGCGATGCATCTGCGCTTTGCATAACCTCCGTGCCGTTGCTCGATCGCAGGCGGAGACCTTTGGTTTAAATGCTTGGCGATCGAGAAAACGTGTGCGAGCTCGTCAGTTTGATCGCCGGCATTGCTCTGCTATTTTGGTTGATGAGGCTGTTTGTGTGGCGACTCAGCGCCGCGAGCGTCTAATTTGTTGCACCAATTGGTGACATTCCTATGTTGTCGATCAGCCGTATGTCGCCGAGCCATGCCGCGACGAGCAAGCGTGCTGGTCGGTCAAGGCTCGTCAGCGGTTGCAGATCCGCCTCGTCGCGAAGTTCCAGATATTCGACTTCGCGATAGCCTGCAGCCAGAATTGCAGCGCGCGCTTCGGCTAGAATGGGCAGGACAGGAGAGCCGCGCGCAAGCCGGTGCGCCACCCCGAGCAAGACCGCTACCAACTTTGGGGCAATGGCGCGCTGTGCTGGCGAGAGCCGAAGATTGCGCGAGGATAGTGCAAGACCATCGGCTTCGCGGACGGTCGGACAGGCCAGGACGGTGATTGGAATGTCCAGGTCCCGAACCACGCGCCTGACCAGCTGAAGCTGCTGAAAGTCCTTTTCGCCAAAACAGGCCAAGTCAGCGCCGGACTGCAGGAAGAGCTTGGCAACCACCGTCGCCACGCCATCGAAATGGCCCGGCCGGAAGCCGCCGCACAGGCCCTCGCTGATGCCGGACACCGAAACGGTCGTGGCGAAGCCTGGCGGATACATCTGCTGAGCATCCGGCACATAGAGCAAATGCGCGCCCAGCGGAGCGAGCTTTGCAGCATCTTCGTTTTCCGTACGAGGATAGGCAGCGAGGTCGGCAGCACTGTTGAATTGCTTGGGGTTGACGAACAGCGTCACCACGACCCGATCGGCCTTCTGAAGCGCCGCACGCACGAGACTCAGATGGCCTTCATGAAAGGCCCCCATGGTCGGCACAAGGGCGATACTGGCGCCTGAGCGACGCCATCGCGCGGCAACAGCGCGGAGCTCGGCAACGGTTCGAACGATCGGCGCGCTCATATGACGTCTCCGGTCTTCGGGTCGTTGGTGTAGAGATGTTCCGCCGCCGGAAAGCACCGTCTCCTCACGTCAGCGGCATAAGCTGCAATCGCTGCATCGGCCTGTTCGCCTAGTTCGGCGTAGCGCTTGACGAATTTCGGCCGGAAGGAGCTGAAAAGCCCGAGCATATCGTCGCTCACCAGAATCTGGCCGTCGCAGGCGAGTGAGGCGCCGATGCCTATGGGTGGGACGGCGATCTCCGCAGTGATGCGCTTTGCGAGGGGCTCGGGCACTTTCTCCAGCACCACGCAGAAGGCGCCGGCCTGCGTAACCGCACTGGCATCGCGCCTGATGCGCTCGGCATCGTCTCCCCGCCCCTGGACGCGGTAGCCACCGAAAGTATTGACCGCCTGCGGCGTTAGACCGACATGGGCCATGACAGGGACGCCGCGGGCGCCGAGGAAGCGAATGGTCTTGGCCATTTTCTCACCGCCTTCGAGCTTCACAGCTGCACAACCTGTCTGCGCCATTAGGCGCGCAGCGTTGCGGAAGGCCTGCTCGGGGCTCTCTTCATAGGAACCGAATGGCAGGTCTACAACCATTAACGACCGTACCAGACCGCGGCGCACCGCCTGACCGTGCATGATCATCATGTCGAGAGTGACGCCCAGGGTCGACGAGAGGCCGTGCAGTACCATGCCGACGCTGTCGCCAACGAGAACGATGTCGCAGTGGGGATCAACCAATCTGGCGATCGGCGTCGTATAGGCCGTCAGGCAGACGAGTGGAGTCTGGCCTTTCCGCATTCGAACATCCGGCGGTGTCATCGCCTTTGTCTCACCAGTTGCGCTCACCCGACGCATCCTTCCCTAGCGTTACCCGCCGCGGGTGTCGCGTTTGGCATATTTTTGTGCGAGTGCGAAGAGCTAAAAAAGACGTCCAGCTGTGCGGTGTTGACGTTCGTGCAGCAACGCTTAAATTCAATCGATTCAATCACCCTGCATTTGGGGCCGACTCATTATCGCGAACATGGACCATCAGGCAAAAGGAACCAAAAAAGGCCGAGCTGCGGTCAAGGCCGACGAAGCAAAAGTGGACCTGATCGCCGTTGTCGTCGCCGTAAACGACAGTGAACCCTGCCTTCTCACCATCGGGAATGCGGACACGCTTCCGTCCGGACCATATGCGCTAGAGCATCGATCGCTGCAATCCGGTCTGAGGGGCTGGGTGGAGCAACAGACCGGCCACCCGCTGGGGTACATCGAGCAGCTCTACACCTTCGCCGATCGGGACCGCATAGGGGCCGAGCGCCAGGAACGCGCCATCTCAATCAGCTATCTGGCACTCACTCGGAAGGACCAGGCAACGGGCTCCACCAACTGTGGGTGGCGGAGTTGGTACGAGTATTTTCCCTGGGAGGACCATCGCTCCGGCACGCCCGTGGTGCTCGAGATTTTACGACCACGTCTGATCGAGTGGGCTGACGGCGCCAGCGATGCGACCACGCGACGCGAACGCCGGCAGCGCGCCGCGATTGCCTTCGCTTTCGACGACCGCAATTGGAACGAGGAACTCACGCTCCAACGCTATGAGTTGCTCTATGAATCTGCCCTGATCGAAGAGGCTGGTGGCGGACGGGACGTCGCACCTGCGGCGGTATCTGGCAAGGCAATGATCGCCGACCATCGACGAATCCTGGCGACCGGCATTGCGCGGCTCCGTTCTAAGATCAAGTACCGGCCGGTGGTGTTCGAGCTCATGAGGCCATCGTTCACGCTGCTTCAGCTGCAGCGGACCGTGGAGGCGCTCGCCGGGAGGCTCATCAACAAGCCGAACTTCCGAAGACTTGTCGAGCAGCAAGAGCTGGTCGAGGAAACTGGCGAGACCTCCCTCGAGACGGGCGGGCGGCCGGCAAAGCTCTATCGGTTCCGCCATGCCGTTCTCGACGACAGGGCTGTGGCCGGGACAAAATTGCCGCTCGCGCGGGCTTGACATACTTATAGTCAAGGTAGACATATTCCCCTTATTGTCAGATCGAATATAATCGGAGGCGCTGATGACTGGGGCGTTACCTACGGCTGCGTCCCTGTACGAGCGCGTCCGGCGGGTGATCCCGCCGGTCGAATGGCCGGCCTTCACCAGCGACATTGAAGCCATCCTGGCGCTGAAGCGCGATCGCAATGCGGTCATCCTTGCGCACAATTACCAAACGCCGGAAATCTTCCACTGCGTGGCCGATATTGTCGGCGACAGCCTCGCACTGGCCCGCAAGGCGGCTACGGTCGAGGCGCAAATCATCGTGGTTGCCGGCGTGCATTTCATGGCCGAGACGGCCAAGCTGCTCAATCCGAACAAGATCGTCCTCCTCCCGGATCTCGGCGCCGGTTGCTCGCTGGCCGATTCGATCACGGCACAAGACGTGCGCCTGATGCGGCAGCGCTATCCGGGGGTCCCGGTTGTCACCTACGTCAACACTTCGGCGGCTGTAAAAGCGGAGTCGGACATCTGCTGCACCTCGGGCAACGCCATGGCGGTTGTGGAATCGCTCGGCGTGCCGCGTGTGATCATGGTGCCCGATGAGTATCTGGCGAAAAACGTGGCGGCGCAGACGGAGGTCGAGATCATCGCCTGGAAGGGCCACTGCGAAGTGCATGAGCGATTCACGTCGGCCGACATCCGGGAACTGCGCGACGCGCATCCAGGGGTCATCGTGCTCGCCCATCCCGAATGCCCGCCACAGATTGTGGCAGAGGCGGAATTCTCCGGCTCGACGGCGGCCATGTTGGAATATGTCGAGCGGGAGAAACCGCCGCGCGTCGTCCTGCTAACGGAATGTTCGATGAGCGACAATGTCGCGGTCGCGCATCCCGAGGTCGAGTTCATCCGCCCCTGCAATCTGTGTCCGCACATGAAGCGCATCACGCTGGCTAATATTCGCGTCGCACTCGAGGAGAACCGGCATGAGGTTCGGATCGATCCCGAGATTGCAGGGCGCGCGCGCCGCTCAGTCGAGCGTATGCTTTCCATATGAGCCTCGACGTTCATGACATCGGCGGTGCGCCGGTCATCATCGGCGCCGGTGTGGCAGGCCTGATGACGGCGCTTCATCTGGCGCCGGAACCGGTTGTGCTTCTGTCCAATGCGGGGCTGGGAACCGGCGCCAGCAGCGAACTCGCTCAAGGCGGTCTTGCGGCAAGTGTCGGCGGCGAGGACAGTCCCGAACTTCATCTTTGTGACACCCTCGCAGCCGGCGACGGCCTCTGCGACGTGACGACGGTGCGGCGAACGGTCCAAGCTGCACCCGAAGCGATCAGGACTCTAGAACGCTTCGGTGTGGCATTCGACCGACGCGCTGACGGCGCGTTGCGGCTCGGGCTTGAAGCGGCGCACTCGCAGCGGCGGATCGTGCATGCGGCGGGCGATGCCACGGGACGCGAGCTGGTCCGCGCGCTGATCGCCGCGGCACGGCGCACAGCCTCCATCACTATCCTGGAGAACGTGGAGGCCCGCCGGCTTATCGTGGAAGACGGTGCGATCATCGCCGTGGTCGCGGCCGGGTGCACGGGCGCAATCGCCTTGCCAACGCGCCGCGCGGTCCTGGCGACCGGCGGCATCGGCGGCTTGTTTACCGATACGACAAACCCGCCTGGCTCATGTGGACAGGGACTCGCCCTCGCCGCCTGTGCCGGGGCGGAGTTCGCAGACCTGGAATTCGTGCAGTTCCACCCGACCGCCCTCGAGGGTCCGCGGCGGCCGATGCCGCTGGTGAGCGAAGCGGTGCGTGGCGAGGGTGCTGTGCTCGTCGACGAGCAAGGAGAGCGTTTCCTCGCTGAAACCTCAGGGGGCGAGCTTGCGCCTCGCGACGTGGTTGCGCGCGCGGTTTGGCACCAGCTCGCTGTCGGGCGCCGTGTGTTCCTGGACGCAAGGCAATGTCTGGGCCTCAGATTTGACAAGCGCTTTCCGGCAATCGCCGATTTGTGCCGCCAGGCCGGCATCGATCCCGCGACCGACCTGATCCCGGTGCGTCCGGCGGCACATTATCACATGGGCGGTGTTGCTGTAGACGCTGCCGGCCGCAGCTCCGTCGAGGGATTGTGGGCATGTGGCGAGGTCGCATGCACCGGTCTGCACGGCGCGAACCGACTTGCAAGCAACTCGCTTATCGAAGCGGTGGTCACAGCGGCCTGGGTTGCTGAAAGCGTCGCCGACGTATCACACACCCGGCGACAGCGCGTGTGTTCCGCATTCGTGCCTCAACGGCCAGACGCCTCCGGCATCCGCCCAGTCGTCTCCGCCGCGCTCGGCATCATCCGCAATGGCGAGACGCTACGCGACGGCGTCGCGGCCCTGTTGCCGATTGCTGCTCACGACAGTGCCGCCTCCGACCCCGCCTTGGTCGCGCTGATGATCGCCATTGCGGCCCTGCGGCGCGAAGAGAGCCGCGGCTCGCACTGTCGTTCCGATTTCCCCGGACGCGATGCGCATGCGCGCCAGTCACGGCTGACACTGCGCAGCGCAATACAGACCGCCATCGGACTCAGCTGGCGGGCACCGATACGGAGCACCCTAACATGAATTCGTTCTCACCCCTCCCCTCAACCCTGATCGAGCCGATCGTGCGCGGTGCTCTGCTCGAAGACCTGGGCAGATGCGGCGATCTGACCAGCGACGCCGTGATCCCGCGTGATCGCACGGCCACGTTGGTGCTCAAATCGCGACAGACGGGGATCGTTGCCGGGCTCGATCTGGCCGCTTTCGCCTTCATGCTCGTCGAACCTGCGATCGATATGCAAATCTGGCGCGCTGACGGCAGCGATGTCGCGGGGGGCGAGACTATCGCCATGCTGTGCGGACCGGCGCGAGGCCTGCTCACGGCCGAGCGCACGGCGCTCAATTTTCTGTGCCGTCTGAGCGGCATTGCCACGGCCACGGCGGCGATGGTCGAAGCCGTGCGTGGCCACAAGGCGAGGATCGTGTGCACGCGAAAGACGACGCCCGGCCTGCGGGCTCTGGAGAAATATGCGGTACGCGTCGGCGGCGGCGCCAATCACCGCTTCGGGCTCGACGACGCCGTGCTGATCAAGGACAACCACATCGCGATCGCCGGCGACATTCGCACGGCAATAGAGCGGGCGCGCGCCGCCGCAGGGCACATGGTGAAGATCGAGGTCGAGGTCGACACTCTTGAGCAACTCGATACAGCGCTCACGCTGGGCGTCGACGCAGTGCTGCTCGACAATATGTCGCTTGAGGACCTTGCCCGCGCCGTGGCAATGGTCGGTGGCCGCGCCATCACCGAGGCTTCCGGCCGGGTGACACCGAAAATGGCTCCGGCGATTGCCGCGACAGGAGTTGACCTCATCTCGGTCGGATGGCTGACACACAGCGCGCCCATTCTCGACATTGGCCTGGACATGCCGTGTCGTGGGAACATCAGCACTCATTTGAACTAAGGGAAACACAATGAGGAGCAACGCGCTCGGGCTGCACGCGCAGACAAGAGGCTCGGAAAAGCAGGTTTCATGCGGCTCACCTTCAATACCCGGTATTCCGATATTGCGCTCACCGACCAGCCCATCGGACGGGGCTCGCCATTTGGACGGACTCGTGAGTGCGCTCGCTGGTCAACAATAGAGGTTTTTGACGATGAGGATGGGAATGAACGAGGAGTGCGACTCGAACTGTGCCACGCAGTCGATGGAGGCAGCACTGCCCCGATGGGACCGCAAAGAGGCCGAGGCTATATACGGCATGCCGTTCAACGATCTGCTCTTCCTGGCCCAGACCATCCATCGCCAGAACTTCGATCGCAACCGGGTGCAGCTGGCGCGGCTGCTCAGCATCAAGACCGGCGGATGCCCGGAGGATTGCGGCTATTGCAGCCAGTCTGCGCATCACGAAACCGGCCTGAAGGCATCGAAGCTGATGGAGGTCAAACATGTCATCGAGGAGGCGACCAAGGCACGAGATGCTGGCGCGACCCGCTATTGCATGGGCGCTGCCTGGCGCAGTCCGAAGGAGCGCGACATGGAGGCAGTGCTCGCCATGATCGAAGGCGTGAAGGCGCTTGGCATGGAGACCTGCATGACGCTCGGCATGCTCGAACTCAGCCAGGCGCAGCGCCTGAAGGCGGCCGGTCTCGACTACTACAACCACAACATCGACACGTCCGAGCGCTATTACGGCACGGTCGTTTCAACCAGGACCTTCGCCGACCGGCTGGAAACGCTTGGGCGCGTGCGCGAGGCTGGGATCAAGGTCTGCTGCGGCGGCATTGTCGGGATGGGAGAGGAAAAGGCCGATCGCATCGATATGCTGGTAACGCTGGCGAACCTGCCCGAGCCGCCGGAAAGCGTGCCGATCAACATGCTGATCCCCATCAAGGGGACGCCGCTTGCCGATGCCGAACCCATCGAGCCGATCGATTTCATCCGCACCATTGCGCTCGCCCGCATCATGATGCCGAAGTCGTATGTCAGGCTCTCCGCCGGCAGGACGGCGATGAGCGACGAGACCCAGGCGCTGTGCTTCTTTGCCGGGGCGAATTCCGTGTTTGTTGGCGACACGCTTCTGACGGCGGACAATCCCGGGGAGGACAAGGATACTCGTTTATTTAGACGTCTCGGCATCGAACCGATGCAATGCGAGGCGAAATGAACGAGCCACCGCTCGCCCGCTATGAAGCCACCTTGCTGGGGCTGGCCCGCAAGGACCGGCTGCGCACATTGGCGCCGCGGGTCGGGTTGGACTTCTCCTCCAATGACTATCTCGGGTTTGCCGCCTCGAAGAGACTTGGCGATGCAGTCGCGGCCGCAATCGAGCGGGGCACCCTGGTCGGCGCTACCGGATCGCGGCTTCTGCGCGGCAACGCGCCGGAGCATGAGGCATTGGAGGCAGATGCGGCGGCGTTCTTCGGGGCCGAACGGGCGCTGTTCTTCGGCAGCGGCTATGTCGCCAACTTCGCCCTGCTGAGCACCCTTGTGAAAAAAGGCGACCTGCTGATCCTGGATGAACTGGCGCACGCCAGCATGCATGAAGGGGCGCGGGCTGGACGCGCCGCGTTCAGGCTGGTGACGCACAATGACATTGATGCTTTTGAGGACGCGATCCGGTGCTGGCGCGCCGAAGGCGGCATCGGGCGCATCTGGATCGGGGTCGAGAGCCTTTACAGCATGGATGGCGACCGGGCGCCGATCGAGAGCCTGGTCGAGCTTGCCGATCGGCACGAGGCATTCATACTGGTCGACGAGGCACATGCCACCGGGGTCTGGGGATCGGCGGGCCGCGGGCTGGCCCAGGCGTTCGAGGGCCGCGACAACATCATGGCCCTTCATACATGCGGCAAGGCGCTGGGTGCATCCGGCGCGCTCGTCACCGGGCCGGGAGTACTGTGCGACTATATCGTCAATCGCTGCCGGCCGTTTATCTACGCCACCGCGCCATCGCCGCTCATGGCAGCGGCGGCGCGCGAAGCGCTCGCAATGCTGGTCGACGAGCCGATGCGCCGTATTCGGTTGCACGAGCACGTTGCCTTTGCAGGCCGGCAACTGGCCGAGCGTTGCGGAGCCAAGCCCAGCGGTTCGCAAATTCAGCCATTTTCCATTGGGGAGGTGACGCGCACAATGGCGATCGCGGCGGCTCTGCAGGCCCGCGGCTTCGACATACGCGGCATTCGTCCGCCGACCGTGCCGGAGGGTACCTCGCGGCTGCGCATTTCGCTGACGCTCAATGTCGGCAAAGCTGACATTTCGGCCATGGTCGAGACGCTTGCCGAAGTGTTGGCCACGGCATGAGCAAGCGCATCGTGGTCACCGGAACAGATACGGGAATTGGCAAAACGGTTTTTGCCGCGGGGCTCGCAGGCCTGCTTGACGGCTTCTACTGGAAGCCGGTGCAATCGGGTCTCGATGAGGAGACCGACAGTGAGGTGGTCGAACGGCTCGCTGGCCTGCCATCAGGGCGCGTGCTGCCGGAGGCCCACCGCTTGAGGAGCCCGCTGTCGCCGCACCGTTCTGCCGAAATCGACGGTGTCTCGATCGAGGCTGCCGATCTTGCTTTTCCAGTCTTGCCCACACCGCTCGTCATCGAAGGTGCTGGCGGACTGATGGTGCCGATCAACCGACAGACAAGATTCATCGACATCTTCGCTGAATGGCGGCTGCCGGTGATCCTGTGCGCCCGCACCGAGCTCGGCACGATCAACCACACTCTGCTGTCCATCGAAGCCCTGCGGGTTCGCTCCATCCCGCTGATCGGCGTTGCCTTTGTCGGTGAAGAGGCGGCCGATACGCAAAGGACAATCACCGAATTGGGCGCGGTGCGTCAGCTCGGCAGATTGCCACTCCTGGCTCCGCTCACGCGCGAAACTCTGCGAAAGGCGATGATTGCCGGCTTCGACCTCGCTCAGATTGCCGAAGGCGAGTGATGTCGGGGTCGCGCGTGTGGCATCCATTCACCCAGCATGCGATCGAGCCGCCCATGCCGGCCGTTATCCGCACCGAAGGCGCTTGGCTACAGACGAATGACGGAAGGCGTATCCTCGATGCAATCTCCTCCTGGTGGGTGGTCACTCACGGCCACCGCCATCCACGG
This sequence comes from Mesorhizobium sp. WSM4809, assembly GCF_055811655.1. Classification (NCBI taxonomy): domain Bacteria; kingdom Pseudomonadati; phylum Pseudomonadota; class Alphaproteobacteria; order Hyphomicrobiales; family Phyllobacteriaceae; genus Mesorhizobium; species Mesorhizobium sp. WSM4809. The sequence continues at coordinate 24,442 of NZ_JBVVQW010000027.1, read as the reverse complement.
ATCATGGAAGCGATCCGGATTGCGACCGAGATGCTTGACCAGGTGATCTTCGCCGGCCTCACCCATCAGCCGGCAGAGCAATTGGCCTCCGCGCTGATCGAAATGGTACCGCCGGGCCTCGACTGGGTCTTTTACTCCGACAGCGGCTCTACCTGCGTTGAAGTCGCGCTGAAGATGGCGCTCGGCTATTTCCGCAACATCGGCGCGCCGCGCTCGCGCATCGTCGCGATGGAACACGGCTATCATGGCGACACGATTGGCACGATGAGCGTCGGCGCCCGGGGCGTGTTCAATGCCTGCTACGAACCGCTTTTGTTCGAGGTCGACATCATTCCTTTTCCGACCGCGGGGCGCGAGCAGGAAACGCTTGATCGTTTCGAGGTCCTGTCTCGTGACCGCGGCGCCGCCGCGCTGATCATCGAACCGCTCGTGCTTGGCGCCGGCGGCATGCTGATGTATCCGGCCTGGGTTCTGACCGAATTGAAGAGGATCGCTGAGGCTTCCGGCACGCTCTTGATCGCCGACGAGGTGATGACCGGCTGGGGACGCACTGGAACCATGTTCGCCTGCGAGCAGGCGTCGATCTCTCCGGATATGCTGTGCACCTCGAAGGGCTTGACCGGCGGCTCCGTCCCGCTGGCAGCCACGCTCGCCAGCGATGCCATCTTCCAGGCTCACTATTCCGAAGACCGCAGGAAGACCTTTTTCCACTCGAGCTCCTACACCGCCAATCCGATTGCCTGTGCGGCGGCACTTGCCAATGTCGAGATCTGGCGTGACGAGCCGGTGGCCGAGCGGATCGCCGCCTTGAGCACGAAGCAGGCGGCCGGGCTTCACCGCTTCCGGGACAATCCATATTTCGCCGACAGCCGGGCGACCGGCACGATCGGCGCCCTCGATCTGCGCACCGGCTCAGCCGGTTATCTTGCCGAGATCGGGCCGAAGCTGCGCGCTTTTTTCCTCGAGCGCGGCCTGCTCGTGCGCCCGCTCGGCAATGTCCTTTATCTTCTGCCGCCCTATTGCATCACCGGAGACGAGCTGGACGGGCTCCATGACGCCATCGAGGAGGCCGGCGAACGCTTCGGCTCGCGGTCATGAGCCGGTCGTCGCGCATACTGGGCTTCGGTCATCATGCGCCGGCGCGCAAGGTCGAGAATGCGGAAATCGAAGATGGTCTCGGGCTCGAACCCGGCTGGATCGAGCGGCGCACCGGAATCCGCTCGCGCTTCTGGGCAACGGGCGAAGATACATTATCGGGCCTTGCCGCGCGGGCCGGCGACATGGCGCTGGCAAATGCCGGGGTCGACCGTGACGATATCGGCCTGCTGTTGCTCGCGACGTCTACGCCCGACCACCTTCTGCCGCCCAGTGCACCGCTGGTCGCACATCGGCTCGGACTGGGTCACGCCGGTGCTGTTGACCTGACAGGCGCCTGCGCCGGCTTCATCTATGCCCTGATGTTCGCGGACGGATACACCCGCCTGCATGGCAAAGCGAGCCTGGTCATTGCCGCCAACATCCTCAGCCGCCGCATCAATCCAGCCGAGCGCGCAAGCGCGGTGCTGTTTGCCGATGCCGCCGGCGCCGTGGTGGTTGTCCCGTGCGAAGAGCCGGATCGAGGCATCCTCGGCGCCGCGCTGGCCTCGGACGGCTCGCGCCACGGACTGATAAAGATTCCCGCCGGCGGAAGCAACACACCGTTCCACGACGGGCTGGAGCTCGAGCAGACCTGGATGACGATCGCCGACGGCCGCGAAGTGTTCGCCAAGGCCGTGGAGATGATGTCACGCTGCTCGCAGGATGCCCTCTCTGCTGCCCGTATGGGATCGCAAGACATCGACCGGTTCGTGCCACACCAGGCCAATGCGCGGATTTTCGATGCGGTCGGCAGGGTTCTCGGAATAGATGATGAAGCGATCGTCAAGACGATCGCCGACTACGGCAACTCTTCCGCCGCGACCATCCCGCTCTCGCTCTCGCTTTCGCATCGGGCACAGCCGTTTCGGCCCGGTGAAAAGATTCTTCTTGCGGCAGCCGGTGCCGGTCTCAGCGGAGGCGCCCTCATCATAGGAATTTAGCCGCACGGCGGTCATGCACAGGGAGTGGCCAGGGATGACACGAGCAAACGGGTCTGCCAAAAAACGGTCGCCGGCAAGCTTCACGGGCGCTGGCGCGGTGACGCGAGAGCGATCAAAGTTGCAGGCGATTCTGTCGATCAGCACAATCGGCAATGTTATCTTGCCGCAAGGGTTGTCGGCGCCAGCCTGGGAGAGTGGAGCCGACAGAGCTCATGCACAGCCTCGACGGGTCATCCTGGTCGATAGGTCGGCCCTTCCGGTGCATAGATCAACATTGTAGCGGCAGCAGTGCAGCCGAGAATTTGAATAAGCGGCCCTCTAAGGCATCATCATGCAGTCCGAAAACAATACCCATCTGCCTGCCTCAACAACGCTCGCTCCCTTTCGAAATCCGGTGTTTCGCTCGATCTGGACGGCCACACAAATATCCAGCCTCGGCTGGCTCGTGCAAACGGTCGCCATCAGCTGGCTGATGGCCACGATTTCCGCTTCGGATCTGATGGTTGCACTCGTTCAGGCTGCATCCACCTTGCCGGTATTTCTCCTTTCGATCCTGGCAGGAGCCATTGCCGACAACTTCAGCCGCCGATGGGTGATGTTTGCGGGACACTGCCTGATAGCCTTGGCGTCAACGACGCTGATGATTTCTGTGGGTCTCGGATTTGCCGGCCCCTGGCTAATTCTCGGATTGGGTTTCCTGGCCGGCTGCGGCTTTGCCTTGAATGATCCGGCCTGGCACGCTTCTGTTGGCGATATCCTGCACAAAAGGGATATCCCGGCCGCGGTCACCCTCATGTCCGTCGGATACAACATTGTGCGCAGCCTCGGTCCGGCTTTGGGGGGCGTGGTCTTGGCGTTCTTTGGACCGCTGGCCGCTTTCGCCTTGGCAGCCTTAAGTGATCTGGCGCCGCTAACCGCAATATGGCGCACTCGATGGGATGTTCGCACTTCCCCTCTCCCTCGTGAACGAATGACGATGGCAATTCATGACGGAGTGCGCTTCACGGTGATGTCCCTGGAGATCAGGGCAGCAATTGCTCGTGCGACCCTTTTCGGCCTGGCAAGCATCTCCATCCTTGCATTGCTGCCTCTGCTTGTCCGGGACCAGCTGAAAAGCGGACCCATCATCTACGGCATCTTGCTGGCCGGCTTCGGCATGGGTGCTTTCATCGCGGGCATGAGCAATAGCTATCTGAGGCGGATCACGTCTCAAAACAGGCTGGTTTCCTTCGCCTCCGTCGCTTGTGCAGTATGTTGCCTTTCTCTTGCACTCACATCGTCGGTTCCCGTGGCGGCCGTTTCGCTGGCACTTGGCGGCGCGGGTTGGCTCATCACCTGGACTGGCATCGACGTGTCGGTGCAGCTGGCAAGCCCCAGATGGGTGGTCGGCCGCACATTGTCGATCTACTACGCGTTGAGCGCAGGTGGGATGGCGGCTGGCAGCTGGATCTGGGGTACTGTCGCACAAAACTACTCCTTAGGCTGGGCCTTGGAGGGCGCCGCAGGCGCTCTTTTGCTGGTTGCAGCTGCGGGGATACTGTTTCCGGTCGGTCCATGGGAGGAAACAGATCAGGAAAGTTCGGATTTTCGGCCGCCTGAGCTGGCACTCGACTTAAAGCCCAGAAGTGGCCCCATAGTGGTGAAAGTGGAGTATCGTATATCCGAAGAGAATATCGAGACCTTTCTGGGCTACATGCGCGCAAGGCGGCATGTTCAGAGCCGTGCTGGTGCGCGTAACTGGACACTGCAGCGAAATCTTCAAACGCCTTCGATCTGGACAGAGACATTCCGCACGCCAACCTGGATGGATTTTCTTCGCCTGAATCATCGGCTCACGGCAGCGGATAAGGAAATCGGTGATCATCTCCTGTTACTGCATGATGGGGAGCGTCCGCCTCACACAGTGCTTTCCATCGAACGCACGACTGAGGCAGCTCGTACCCGTTCCGCGACACTCTTTTCTCGCCCTCCCAGGTGACGTGCTCCAAGAGTGATCGCATCGGGCATTGGATTTGCGGGGCCAGTCGAGTTCGAGGAGCGCGAAAGCCGCAGGCAATACACGAGGTATGCGGCCGGCGCTCTCTCAAGAATTGCCCCGCGTGTGGGGCCAGGGAACTGCGCTCTCTGGGCGATCCGCAAGGCGGCAGAAGCGCATTGGTCTTGAGGGCTGGTGGTCGCCGGCTTTCGCCCTTCGGCGGGCGGTTCAGCCAGTTGTGCAGCCCGGATAGCGGGCAAGAGGGTCCCGCTCGCTGCATGGCAGCCAGAAACGGGGCTGTCGAGACCAAGCGTTTTGAATTGCACCTGGCGAAGCGCACGCATGGCCCTCGAGCTTTCGGCGCTCGCCCGCAAAAAATGCAGCCTGACTGTGATGATGATGGCGGAACGACTGGGCATCGCAAAGAGCACCTATTTGAAGATCGAAAAAGGAGACCCCACGGTGGCTATGGGTGCTTACGGCAGCAAGCGACGTGCCATTCCGACGAGCCGGCTTCGCGATAATTTAAATTGGCCGCTGCTGCTCGTGGCGCTCTCTTGTCGGCGCAGGCTGAGCACGAGAATCAGAGTTTGGGACAAATTCGTATGTTTGGAATCTGACACTTTCGCCCGATGCCGACAGCCTTTGCCAATACCGACGCATTCCGGCTTCGGGCTTATCATGTCCCCAACACCGACACCTGCCTGCGCATCGGCGGCTACGTCCAATATGACGTCGGCATCGGTGGTGTCCCTTCGCATGAGGGGGCAAGAACATCCAGTGCGAGAACCGGGGAGGCTCAGGGCAGTTGGCGAAACAACACGCCTTTCACGTTCAAGACTTGGACGAGCCAGGAAACCGAAATGGACCACTGAAGACCTATACTGAAAGCCGCCTGAACTTCGGCAACCGCAACCCTTATCCGGGTCCGGACAGTGCTCAGAACCAAGCCTTCAACGGTGGCGCCAAGTTGGCTTCCGCCTGGATCCAGCTTGGTGGTCTCCGAGTCGGGAAGGACGAATCGGCCTTCGACACATTTATCGGATACGCCGGGAACATCCTCAATAACGCACTTGTTCCGTATGGCGAATTCGATCAGTACTACATGGATACCGTCAATGGGTTTTCGGCTGTGGTTTCACTTGAACAAGGGGCGAGTGAGGTCGGTTCTCTCGACAGCCATGTTCCCCACGTCGTCCTAGGCGTGAGACAGAGGCCGGGGAACTGCGCTCTCTGGGCGATCCGCAAGGCGGCAGAAGCGCATTGGTCTTGAGGGCTGGTGGTCGCCGGCTTTCGCCCTTCGGCGGGCGGTTCAGCCAGTTGTGCAGCCCGGATAGCGGGCAAGAGGGTCCCGCTCGCTGCATGGCAGCCAGAAACGGGGCTGTCGAGACCAAGCGTTTTGAATTGCACCTGGCGAAGCGCACGCATGGCCCTCGAGCTTTCGGCGCCGGAGACGGCGGGTGAAGGGCGGCCCCGGGACGAGAACGCGTTCAGTGTCATTGCTGCGCAATTTGGGCGGCTTGCCTTTCGCGATGTTCGAACGCGTCGGTGAGCTATCGAGTTCTTGGTGGGTCATCCCAAGCGCCCGCCCCTCCTCTCGCCATGTGGCGACCACCCTCTCGAGTCTGCGAGCTTTTGGGCAAACGTTCGGCGTCGAGGAGCAGGCCTTGTTCGTTCCGCTGGGCGTCGACGATCTTAGTCAGAGCCTCTTCAAAGCCCAGAACAAAAAAGGTCATGGCGTAAGCACCCATAGCCACCGTGGGGTCTCCTTTTTCGATCTTCAATTAGGTGCTCTTTGCGATGCCCAGTCGTTCCGCCATCATCATCACAGTCAGGCTGCATTTTTTTGCGGGCGAGCGCAATGTCGGGTCCAGACTCTGGGAGGCAATGTGTCGGTCACTGTCGAGCGCATCTAAGCCGGAATGCGTCGGTATTGGCAAAGGCTGTCGGCATCGGGCGAAAGTGTCAGATTCCAAACATACGAATTTGTCCCAAACTCTGATTCTCGTGCTCAGCCTGCGCCGACAAGAGAGCGCCACGAGCAGCAGCGGCCAATTTAAATTATCGCGAAGCCGGCTCGTCGGAATGGCACGTCGCTTGCTGCTCCGCATGGAACGCACCCTGCTAGCCCACTAACAGCGGAGATGATTATGGCGATTGATTCACAAGGGCTGCCCCTCCCGTGTGCCCGAAGAGTTTGGCCGAACAGCCGTGTGGAAGCGGGGCGGTAGGCGTTGTGACGTCTATTTAAGCCGGACGCTGGTCGATCCTCACCTTCGTCGGCAGAAGGCAACCCAGCACAGCGTTTCTTCCGTGTGTCGCACCATCGTCGAAGCAGTACGTCCTCGCGCCAGACAAGACGTCGATTTCCTTATGCCAATATCAGACGGCAACTCACCCTATTCAGCGGGTATTCCGCATTCCTCAGATCGCAATGAAGAACGCGATCCCCTTTTGAATGGAGATACAGAATGAACGTAAGCAGCCTTCTTCTCGGCTCGGTTGCGGCCCTGATCTCCGTTTCGGTGGCTCGCGCGGCGGACGAAATCTCCGCGTCGGACCGGACCGAATACGTCCAGATCTGCGACGTCTACGGTCCGGGCTACTTCCATGTCCCCAACACCGACACCTGCCTGCGCATCGGCGGCTACATTCGATACGACGTCGGCATCGGCGATGTCCGTTCGCATGAGGGGGCAAGAACATCCAGTGCGAGAACCGGGGAGGCTCAGGGCACCTGGCGAAACAACACGCGTTTCACGTTCAAGACTTGGACGCGCCAGGAAATCGAAATCGGACCACTGAAGACCTATACTGAAAGCCGCCTGAACTTCGGCAACCGCAACCCTTATCCGGGTCCGGACAGTGCTCAGAACCAAGGTGGCGCCAAGTTGGCTTCCGCCTGGATCCAGCTTGGTGGTCTCCGAGTCGGGAAGGACGAATCGGCCTTCGATACATTTATCGGATACACCGGGAACGTCCTCAATAACGCACTTGTTCCGTATGGCGACTTCGATACCAACGTGGCTCAGTACTACTTGGATTTCGCCAATGGCTTTTCAGCTCTGGTTTCACTTGAACAAGGGGCGGGTGAGGTCGGTTCTCTCGACAGCCATGTTCCCCACGTCGTCCTAGGCGTGAGACAGACGCAGGCCGGGGGCGCAATCACCGGCGTCATCGCTCGTGACAGCAATTACGACGCTTTGGCCGGCAAGGTCCGCATCGACGTCAATGTCACAGATGACCTGTCGCTATTCGGTATGTTCGGCTACGGCTCCGTTGGCAATCTCAACGACGACCCAACCAAGGCAGTAGCCGCTCATGGTCGCGGCTTCTACAAGAATTGGAGCGGCGACTGGGCTTTGTGGATGGGTGCCACTTACACGCTCGACGAGAAAACGTCGTTGAACCTCCAGCTCTCTGGTGATCAGCTCAGGAACTCCGGACTGGCTGCAAACGTCGCATATATGGCCATTCCAGGTTTCACAGTCACAGCCGAAGTCGACTATGCCCACTACGCCAATCTCACTGCCGTCGGCCGTTCCGGCATGAATCCGACACACGGCAAAGCGGACAGCCTCGGCGGCGTACTGCGATTCCAAAGCTCGTTCTAGCGCAACGAATCTGAATGTCGGGGGTCCGAGTGGTGACCTCGGTGTCCGGCCTTGCGATGTTCAAGACGTCGTCCCGGAAGATCATGCCCGGAATTCCTTGCTGGACTTCATAGCCTGCTCAGCGAGGCTCCCACCGAGCGCTCAGTAATGCCACTCAACAGCTGGTCCGGAACATCTTTCGGCCCATATGAATCCCGGTTGTGCTACCCCCATTACGATGAGCTGCTCGATATCTCGAGCTTCGCCGGCACGGCAAGAACGGTAGACACCTGGACGTTCCCTCCAGGCACTCGTCAAGTTTCCTCAGTGGTTCAGGATCAGCTTTCGGCGGGCGTCTTTGCAACATCAGTACAGTTCACCAAGAACCTGAGTTGCCCATGAACATGGCCGACCACGCAGCGGACAGCCCAGAGGGGCGCAAGCCTCGGGGTCCTGATGTCGCATTCGCCGAGATATGGCGGACACTCCGATGTCAACCGGTGTCCTCAGCAGCACCGCAAACTGGCATCAATGCATCCATGTCGTGGATGTTCTTATCGAAGCAATCGATTTTTCTGGCTGTCCAATGATGAATATGAAGCGTCACTTGGCGTGATGGGCGCCATCGGAGTCGTTGCATGGAATCGCTTGCCCAGTGCGGCCAGGGTGCCGAGGCGATCTTCGGTGGGGGCGACCATCTGATCTGCGACGCAAGGGCAATCGGCCGTCGTGGAGACAATGGCTTCGGCCAAGTAGCTGGGACCATCTGCCGGGTGAAAATCACTGCACGCCGTATGTGTGGCGAGCACGGCCGCGGGACTGTCCTATGTCGGTCAACCCGAAGCAGCGATGGCGGCGGACCGAACTGTTCGGCTGCAAATTGCGACGACGTCGCCCACAGCCTCGACCGCAGTTTCTCGGCCAGCGCTAAATTGACGTGTTGAGAGGAGCCAAGCCAATATGCACCGTCGTAATCTGATCAAGGGGTTCATTGCGCTGGGTGCGTGTCCTATTTGCGCTGAAGCCGCGCGGGCGGCCAGCACCGAATGGGGATATGCAGGCCCGGTCGGACCCGAACAATGGGGGCAGCTGGACAAGACGAATTTGGTCTGCTCGGCGGGCATGCAGCAATCGCCGGTCGATATCAAGGGCGCGGTCAAAGCGGATATACCCCACATCGCCATAGGCTGGCACAGGGGTGGCGGCAGGATGATTAACAACGGCCACACCATTCAAACGAACCTGCCGCAAGGCAGCACGCTCACTCGGGGGGATCGTGTCTATGAGCTGCTACAGTTCCACTTCCATGCGCCAAGCGAGCACCACGTCGCAGGCAAGACTTTCCCGATGGAAGCGCATTTTGTCCATAAGGACCGCAACAGCGATACTCTGGGTGTGCTGGGCGTGTTTCTGACGCCAGGCGCGACAAATGCCAGTTTTGCCAGGCTTGCTGCAGCATTTCCAGCAACGTCGGGCGAAGAGGCAGCGGTCGACAATGTCGACCCGAACGGGCTTCTGCCGGCTTCGCTTGGCTACTGGACATATGAAGGATCCTTGACATCACCACCATGCACGGAAAACGTCGACTGGATGGTGGCGACGGAACCGGTTGAGGTCGACCCAGCAGACATGGAGCGATTTACCTCGCTATATCCCCGGAACGCGCGCCCTATCCGTTCACCCAATCGGCGCTTCATCCTGGGCCTCAGCTGAGGGTCCCTGAAGCCGCGAAGGGGCAAAGCACCGCCTGCGCGTTGTATTCATCTGCTTCCAAGATCGCAACGATGTGCTCCGCATCGCGGGGGTCCTTTGGACGCTCATTCCCGTTCTGGAAGCGGCCCAAAACCAAGTTTGGCAACGGTGTTGAACCGTCCTCATAAGGGGAGAGGTAGGCGTGGCTTTCTTATTCCAGCAGCATCCGGCCGCCTACCGAATCCGTGGCGAGCTGGACTGCGGGTTGGACCTTCGCAAGGCGTGCACCGCGCATCAAACGCCGTTTCCTTGGGAAACACGGCTCAGTTCCGACAAAGCAATTGTAATCGCCCTAGCCGCCTCGACTGCGCTCTTGGTCGGGACGCAGGGGCAGCCTCCGCAGATCAACGACGCGATCCTAAGCCAACTGCGAACGATTCAGATCAACGATGCATTACTCCGGCGCGACGTCGCCCGCGCCCGGACGGATATGGTCTTGGACTTCCGGTCGGTTTCTTCTACCGGACAGGCATTGCAAAGGAATCGTGAAAACTTGCAACGCCCTCCCGAGGTTTCGCCCGATGAGAGCTCCGGGCAATCCAAATTGCGCGCGCAGCTCATAAAGTCGATCGAAAACAAAGAGGCTGCCGTCTCAGCCTTGGTCAAGCAAGATCAGCTTGTGCAAAACTTTCTTGCAGATCTTGCTCGCTCGCTTGGTCGCCTTGGGGGGGCATCGTCGCGCAGGGTTGCACTGTCTAAGCTGATCGCGTTTTCGGCCGAACCGGGGCTCACCCTTGCATCACAGATGGATCAGCCTCCCGACCGATTTGCTCCGAGCCAGGCCCGGGCTGCCGCGGATGCTTTGGGCATTTTCCGCAGTCTCCTGACTTGTTTATGGAGGTTGGACCAAGCTGCCAATCAGATCGCATCCCTCGACACGTCCTCCAGGGCCGCCGAACTGGAGCGAGAGCATCTGAAAGGCTACAACTTGGCCAGCGCGCAAGCGCAGCGTACGCGATTTTCCTTTGGCTTGCTGTCCATATGCCTCTGCTTGTTTGCGATCATTCGTTCCTCCAGGCAGCATCTGCGGATGAACCGGCTGAAAAGGCGGTTGCAGCTTGAAGAGGCAATGCGTGAGATCGAATCTCGCTTTAACGATAGCAAAGCAAAGAACGCCGCGGCGCGCTTTTCCACCGAAGCAGCGCTTAGAGTCATGCAACGCGTTTTCGATGCGCATCAATGCGCGCTTGCTCTGGTGGATCCGAGTCTCAGCAGGCAGACTGAGTGCTTTGTGGCGAACACGTGCATACCCGTCTGGAACGTGGCGCTTATTGAGGAAGTCGTTTCACTTGTCCGTGCCGGACGACCAGTGTTTCGCGTCGTTTCGGCGGCGGAAATGGTTCGGACCGCCCTAGGTACTTCCGGTGTTTGTCAAATTGTTGCTTGCAGGGCCTCCGATCAGCAGGCTGTGGTTTGCATCCTTGTTTTTGAACGAGATCGCTCACTCCCCTCAGCAGACGACCTGCGGGTTCTTGCCAGTGCCATTGTGCGTTTGAGCAACCATCTTGAAATGCAACGTGTAAATACCGAACGCGACCTTCTGGTGAGTCGATGGGAGCATGTGGAAAGGCTGAGGACCGTCGGCACGATCGCAAGCGGCGCCACACATGAGTTCAACAATATTTTAGGCGCGATAATCGGATATTCAGAAATTGCCCAAGGTCTGGTGCGTCGCCCCTCCAGAATTCGGAACCACATCGACCAAATCATCTTAGCTGGACACCGAGCCAAGCTGATCGTTGACCAGATCTTGTCGCTCAGCCGAAACCGAAAGCGCGTTGCAGTGCCTTTCAACGTCTCCGAAATTGTCATGGATCTCGCGTCATTGCTGCGGGTTACAGTTCGTGCGGATGTTCAGTTGAACTTCAAGATCAACAAGTGGCAAACGATGGTCGAGGGCAGCCCAACCGAGATGCAGCAGATCCTCATGAATCTGTGCAAGAACGCGTCGGAGGCTGTCTTGAACGAGGGCCGTGTCGAGGTTAGCGTTTCCCGCGCTCAGGTGTGCCAAACCAAGCCGCTGGCTCAGGGCACCTTGAGACCTGGAGATTACGTTCTCCTCTCCATCAGCGACGATGGCCCAGGAATCGCAAGTTCGATACTTCCGCATGTCTTTGAGCCCTTCTTTACCACGCGCTCTCTCGTCGGCGGGACCGGGCTGGGTCTTGCTGCGGTTGACAGGCACGTGAGCGCGCTCGCAGGATGCCTTGACGTCACCTCGGCTGTTGGCCAAGGGACGCGGTTTGACATCTACTTACCGGCCTGCGAGGAGAAGCCAGTCAGCGCAGACATCGCTTTCGGTCGATACGACGGGTCACTTGGCAACGGAGAAATCATTGCAGTCGTGGAGCCCGATCCAGCAGAGTTGGAGATCTACAAGGACAAGATCGCCGCGCTGGGTTATAAGCCCGTCGGCTTCGCGACCTTCGAAAGTCTTTGCGGCTGGACCGAGAGCGGGAAGGCAGCCGACCTGCTGATCTTGGGTAAAATGCCTTTCCTGGAGCGAGGACAGGCCGAATCCGTATGCCCCACCCTGATGACGGTGCCTGTCATAGTCGTGGGCGAAATCGACCCCATGCCGGTCACATCTGCCAATCAGGCCTTCGTCCTTTGGCTAGCGAAGCCGGTTTCGTCCCGGACAATGCAGCATGCGGTTCGTACAATGATGATGGCATGATCCCGCCGACTCGATCGGGCTACCCAAGCAATCCGAGAAGACCGTCAAAAGGGCATTGGAGCAGAACAATGACGCGTCACATCACCGACTTATCGATCCCGAGACGTTTCCTTAGTGCTTATTGAGAAGGTCGGCTACGGTCTCTCCCCGTCGCCGGGCATCGGCGGCGAGCCATACCTCTCCCACCTCATACACGTCGCCTTGGGTACGGAACGGTACGATGACGTCAATGGCAGCCGACAGCATGTCAAGAAGCGTGCGGTCTTCCACAGCGGCTCCTTGCGCGCTGCTCTTGACGAGTGAAAAGAGCTTTTTGAAACCTTGGACCGGATCAGCCCCATGAATCGTTGATATCGATCCTGCATGGCCGGAGACGACTTCACTAAGGTAAGCCCAAGCGGCATCATCGCGCATCTCGCCAAGCAATATTCGATCAGGGCGCATGCGCAAGCTGGCTTGCAACAGTTGCTCGGCCGTCACTGTACCTGCGCCTGCCCGGTCCTTTGGATAGAGTAAGCGGACATGGTTCTCGTGCGGGATTGCAAGTTCGAGCGTGTCCTCGATGCTGATCAACCTCTCATGCGGGGGTATAGCGTTGATCAAAGTCTTGCTCATTGTCGTTTTGCCGCTTCCAGTTGGTCCGCAAAGCAGCATCGTGAGCCGCCCGCAGACGCAGGCTCGCAAAAATTCCTCCAGGTCGCCATGGTCGTAGTGCTGAAGAATCGTTTCGTCCTGCCGCTCTTGGCGCTCTTTTCGTGACCGCCATTGATTCCAACGCGAGTATTCGTAGCGAGAAGAAACTTCCTTGAGTTCGGTCACACGACTTGAGGGACGCCGTATCGTCAGGCTTATTGTTCCTGAGGGTACAGCGGGCGGCAAACAGATCTGCAGCCGCTCTCCGTTCGGCAACTCAGTCGCACAGAGGGGGCTTTGGGGTCCGACATCTTGCTTGCGCAGCGCTCCGGCGAGGATCGCGATGTCCTCCAGATCGACATAAGACAGTGGCAGCGCGTGTTTCGTGAACACGCCGGCCTGTCGGACAAAGGCTTCCCCAGGCCGGTTGATAGCGACCTCTTCGGTCCTTGGCTCCTCAAGCCATTGCAGAACGGGCTCGAGAAGCAAACGCAATTGAGGATCAGCCTCCGATTGCATTGTTGTCTCTCCGGCGTTCGCGATGTTGGGGGGACGGCGCCACGGCAGTCGCTCTAAGATCGTATACATCGGAGAAGTCGAGGTCCCGAGCCACAAAGATGGATACGGCGTCACCCTGGTTTTTCTTCAAGGTTGGGGGAAGGTTGATCGTCGCTCTCAATGTCGTCTCGACGGCTTGTCCACCATTGCTCTGGAAGCTGTTGATGCCGCTTCCTCCGCCAGAGCTGGCCGCATATTGACCAGCCGCCTGAAACGCGCCTTGGATGACACTCATGAGAATCGCTCCGCCAAAGCGTTCCCGGAAGTGATTGTCCACCGTGCCAGGCATTCCGGAGCGGCCGAGCTCGTCAGCGCCCGGCGATGCTATCGAAACGAGGGCATGGTCAGGTGTTTCGATGCGCGTCCACAGCACGAAGACACGCGCATCCCCCTGCTGGAGACCGTGCTGGATCTCGCCAATCACGGTCGTCCCGCGATCCAAGAGCACGACATTGTTGGTGGCGCCGCGGACGGCTTTAGGTAAGACGCACTTCACATAGCCGGGTAAATTTGTGTCGACCGCCGTTTGCAAAATGCATGGAATGATCGTTCCTTGAGTAATCACGAGATCAGGGTGCGGCAAAAGTGTGGCCCGGCTCGACTCCTGTATATCTGGCTTCAACCGGCCTGACAGATCGCCACCGCTTGAAATCTCATCCGGTGTCGTGGGAGCATCCTTATGGTCGTCTTCGCTCCGCTGACCGTCTTTGGGCATTTGACTGCTGCTACTGTAGGCGAAAATTGGTGTTTCCTCTGGCGGCGCATCAGCTGGCGCCGTTGGGGGCGGCGTGGATGGCGCAAGATCTGCCGCCTGCGCCGCCTCTGCCGGTGCTGGAGGTTCTGGAGGTTCTGGAGCAACCTCGATTGGCACGGGACGGAATGGCTCGGCGTTGGCGACAATTGGCGGGTTTGGCTGAGATGGTTCGTCTTGTGTGCTGGAACGACCTCCGAGCCAGATGAGCGATAGAGACGAGATCAGAACAAGAGCAGCGACGACCAACTTCTGTGATCCCGAAACATGCCGGCGGGCCGGCTCCGAGACCATCGATACGGATGCATGGACATCATGTCCCGCCTGCGGGCCGGTTTCATTCATCGTCCCGAGCCTTTCAAAACGCGCCACACGTCGGGTGTCACTGTACCGGTCCCTGGCGCTCGTCCCACAGGGTCATAAGCCCTGTTGAAAATGGACAAGACCGTGTTGCCATCTCTCAGACGCCATTCCCGGGCGACGGCGGATACTTCAACATAGTCGCCTTTGACCGTGTAATTGGCAGCGGCTTCCTTGCCGTCGGGATTGATAATGTACAGGGAGGGTATGCGGGAATTGCTTGCGAAGCCAAATACGGTCGTAAAGCCATTATCGAAAACTTCCAGCGGCGCCAGTGATCGATCGCCCTTTGCGACATAGTGAAAATTGCTTTCGTCTGGACTGGCAGTTGCGGCGGGCCGATTCAACAAATCCTGAACTCTCTCGTCTTGCAGCACTTTCGCCCGGGCTCGGCCAAGACTCCAGCGCCTTTCTGCTTCCTTTCTCTGAGCAGCAGCCTCATCAGCAGGATAGGTGAACTGCACACTGTAGTATAGGTCTGGTTGCTGCTCATCGAGTTTTGGCATCTCTTTTGTTGAAATACTGAAGACGTATCTGCGTGTACCGGACTCGCTCTCGGCCAGCACGACGACCGGCTGCGGCGACAGCATCCGGCTAGCCTTGAAAAAGAGATAATTGGCGCGCGGGAGCGCAGCCAGGTCCTTGCTATTGGAAACGGCCACGGCTGCGACGGTCTCGTTGGCCGCGAATGTGACAACCAGCGTTGCCCCAACTGCGGTCGATAGGCGCACCACTTCGTCGGGACGGTAAGCCAGGTAGCGCATCCGCGCATCATGCTTGCCGGCAAGCGGCGTGTCTTCGGCGCACGCTTCCATCGTGAGGAAGAGTGAACAGGCCAGCGCCAGAAATGCTCTTTTTGTCATGGCTGCACGTCGCCCAGATTCGATACGGTATCTTCCGAGGTTTGATAGGAGGTGACGAGTAGACCTCCCGGATTGGTGAGCCTCGATTGCCCAGGCAGACCCGTCAAGCGCTCGTAGCGGATGGTAGCTGTCCAGGAGGTCACTATCGGTGTCTGCCCATCGACAACAAGCGTACGTTTGTATCGGATCTGCTGAACGTCGGGACTGATGTCGTTTGATGAAATATGCCCGACCTCGAGCTTGCCGCGCTTGCCAACCGTGACCTGCGGCGAGGTGGGATTGGGATAGTTGAAGAAATCTTGATATTGCTGTTGCACAGCCGGTGCGCTGAAACTGGATACGAGGTCATAGGCGTATTGGGCTGTATCTGCCGTGTAGCCCTCGCGCAGGCGTACATATTCCCACAGCGAAGCGTTTATGACGGCTCGGTCTTGAGTTGCGGGCAGTCGAGAGATTGACACTTCGCTGTCAACGGTCCCGTCCGGCCGCACCCAGAGGAACACAGGTACGAGCTTGGCCAACGGGACCATGGCAGCGATGGTAAATGCCTGGGCAACATTTCCTAGGACCGCCACTGCCGCAAAGGCTACAAGGGCCTTTGACAGGCGCCCCGCAGACTTCGCTCGCGAAGTTTGAAACGCTTCCACCTTCTTGTAGTGGGCGGCTAGCGTTTCTCTCTCCACCAGAAGAGCATGTTCAGGAAATTTCACTTGGGCTCTTCCGCGCACTCGACTTGAAGATCCTCAGGAGTGGTTTCCCATTGTCCGGCGTTCAGTTGGAATGGCGTACCCGTGCAGGTCGCAAGCCGATCGGTTGTCTTGCAGGCCGCCAAAGCGAGGATTGACAACAGTAGATAGCGTTTCATGTTTTTGGCACCGGTTATTGATTAATGACGCGCCGTTTTGGCAAAGTAGCGGTTGAGGTTGTTCAGAGATCGATTCTCGCCTGCCCAAGAGCCGCCGGCGATGCTGCTGGCGATCGTCGGAAGCGCGATGATCAGAGCGTCGCCAGCCAGGAAGAGCATGTCGAGCTCGTAAAGCCCGATGATCTTGGCTGCTGTCGTGGACGACATTTTGATCAGGATAATCATGCCCCCCAGCGCGACTGCTTCGGCAGCGATAACTATCGTTGCAACGATGTTGAGGAGGAGAAGCAGCAGCCCGTACGAGAGCAGTTGGCCGATCCATCTGGTGGCCATGTCTCGCGTGTGATCGAAAAGATAGCCTACAAGGACCAAAGGGCCGATCGTCAAGAGCACCTTCGTCAGAATTCCCACGGCATCGTAGATCTCGAACGCTGTCCACATCGAGCCGTAGAAAATCCATTGCGCTCCCTCGAACGCAAGTATGTCCTGGCCGTTCATAGGCCCAATTTCGGAAGCAATCATCTGAAACGCAAACTGGCTTGAAGCAAACATCAAGTCGAGCTTCCCGGGAATATCGACGAATGGCAAGTCGCTGCTACTTATCTGGTGAGCAAACCTTGGTATCGTGTCGTCGAAGAACGCTTCAATGTAATGCTGGTAGTTGGACTGGTCTAAGATAAGGGCAACGACAATCGACACCATGATTACGCGCGAGATACCCCCGCGCGCATCGACTTGACCACGCATGACCAGACAGCCTTGGATTATTATCCAAAGCGTCACACACGCAACCAGAGGCGCGCTGACCGCCTCTTGGATTTTTTCAAGCACGTTGTGCAGCCCTGACGTAAAGGCCACATCAAAGATCGTGTGTATGGCCGTGAATGGCGCGGGAATCCTGAAATTCATGGCCTGAGCCTGATTTGTCCCTGATCAGCGCAGCTGAGCCGGATGAACTCTGCGTGGTTCACGGGAGGCTGCCGAACATTTTGGCGGTGTCCCGGCGTTCGCGACGCTGCGTGGCAGCCTCCTCCGCGGCGTGAAGGCTCGCTTGTGCAGTGGCCATCGTCAGCAGACTCGTGGCCTGGACATTCTGAATGATCGCATCGTGAATCTGCTTGAGGACCAGACCGTTGGTCACTGTGGCCTGCACGATATTTCCCGAGCGGGAAAGCTGACCAAGCGTGTCGGCGTTATTCTTAAGGCGCCTGTCCATTACGCCCATAGTGTCGGCTGCGAGAGCTGCGGTATTGGCGGCACCAGAGATCTGTGCCTTTAACAGTTCCGCTTCTGCATCGGAGCCGGTGACTGTCCGATTTGAGTCCCCCGCAATGTTCCACGCCATGGTCGAAGCTGGCTTCCCACCATCAAACATCTGCTCCTCCAGCCTATTGCTGGATGGGTATTGATTTCCTTGGTTGAGTGCGCCCAACAGTCCCGTGACAGCAAATGACGACGTCAGCATATCCACCATTTCGATCGTAGCAGCGAGCGTTTGGGCCGACTTTATAAGGATTGCCGCAGTGGAACCCGCGGTTAAGGCCGATTGTGCTTCCGTTAGCGGATCGCTGACAATAAATTGCGACCGGGCCTGTGTGCCAAGCAGAAAGGAAGCAGCGAGCGCCGTCGCTGCAATCTTGGCAAATCTCATGAATAGTCCTCCGTCAGTCTTGAACTTCGTGGTAACGAGCCATGAACTCATCGAGCCACGCACTTGGGGCATCTCCGTGCTGGTCACGAAGCTGGTCGGCAAAGCGCACGGTGTTGGCACGCCCCGAGAGTACGGCTACATGCTCGCGCATCTGGCCGAGATCGAATTCGCAAACAACACTCCCGCTGTCGCGCTTGAGCAAAAACTTGCGGCTGCCAATTGCCATTCCCTGGCGGATTGCCTCGAACTCCTGCGTGGTGCACTTCAAGCCATCGACATACGCAACCCGGTCCGCCGTCGGTGATGGGTAGAAAATCTTCGTCATGCATTGCGCAACGAGACTGGCTCCGAGAGGCGATTCAAGCACGTGTTCAGGCTGCTGCGTTGCGAGTATCAACATCCCATTATTCTTGCGGACGGTAAGCAAGAACTTGTCGATAACAGCCGAAAACTGGGGGTTGAGCAGATAGAAGCGAAATTCGTCGCAGCTCATGACGAACCGACGGCCATCGACAACAGCGCCCACGCGGTGCAGAAGATATGCGGCGGCCGGCGCGCAGACCTCCTCAAATTCCAGGAGCTGCGTCATGTCGAAGCCGGTAATGGAGGCATCCAGCTTTACTTCATCGACATCGCCGTCAAAGGCCCATCCAAGCGCATTCCCTCGACACCAGCGCTGCAACCGTGCTCCTGCGCCCTCGGAGGGGCCGTGCAGCAGGAATTCGCGCAGGCCCGCAATTGAGCGCATGACGGGTTCGAACGAAAGTTGACGAACAATGCCACGCTCCAGTCGACGGCTTTCCTCCGGCGAGATCGGGCCACGGCCGTCACTCTCGATCAGGGCCATCAGCCACTCGCGCAGAAAGTCCAGCGAGGCGGAGGTGTTGTCCAGTCCACGCAGGGGGGCCAAGCCGCTCGGAGCGCCTCTGCGCAACGCTAGATATGTCCCTCCGGTGGCTCGCACCAGCAGTTCACCACCCCGGTCCTTGTCGAAAAAGACGATCGCACCATCGCGATCCACCACGCTTTGCTCAAGCATCGCGAGGATAAACGTCATCAGCGTCGTCTTGCCTTTGCCGACGGGTCCGAATATCGCCGTCATACCGACGTCATTCTCATGCGGGATGTAGTCGAAACAAGTTCCACCGTTCGTGCGAAAGCGCGCAACCGCTTTGCCCCAGTGGCCGGAAGTGGAACCACTTGGAAAATTCTCAAAAGAGACAAGCCCGGCAAAATTGTGCGAGGTGATCGCCCCGGGGCGCGTGCGCCACTTCTTGTTCCCCGGAAGTTGGGACCAGTACGCGGCCTCCATGCCGATACCCTCTTGGACAATAACGGCGCCCGTGTCGGCCAGCCTTGCGCGGGCATTTGCTGCGCGATCTCCAAGGCTGTTGAGGCTTTCGGCATAGACGCACAGGCTCAAATGATGTGAACCCATGACGAACTCGTTACTTGCCAGTGCGTCCTCTGCTTCGGCAAGTTCATTGATTTGGGTGAGAGCCTTGTCGCCGGCGCTCGTCATCTGGCTGGACTTAAGGCTGAGCTTCGCATGAGCTTGTGGCCGAGTGAGGAAGGAAAAGCTCTGGCTGAGCACAAGCGGGAAGTTGGCGGACAGCAACGGATTTAGCATTCCTGGCCGCGTCGTCGCCGGATACTCACGCAACGAAAACAATGATCCCACGGAGCTATCCCCGGGTCTTCGAATCTCAAGCGCCCGCTTTCCGCAGATGACTTGGTCAGTGTAGATCGAAGCGCCAAGTGAGCCGGTAACCATCGGAACCGGGAGAAACCGGCAAGTCATGATCAGCCGAAGCGCCTCACCGATTTCCGTGAAGAGCACGTCGCCTTTCTCACGAACACCCAACCGGCGCAGACCGTAACCGCCGAGTGACCCAGCAATGATCTGCCAGAGGTCCTCCAGGGTTCGTATTTGTGCGGCGAGATCGTTGTCATTGCGCCTGGGGGATTTGGCAATGCGCCAGCCGATCTTGCCGATTGCGGTACGGGGGAACACGATGACAGTGAGGAAGTGATCGTTGCGAAACAGCTTGCCTGACAGCACCCGGCTCTCATAGGCCTCGCTCAGACTGCCAGCGAACGCACTTTGAAACTGGCGCGATGCCGGCTCCGGCACATCGTTGTTTCGCACAAGATGAGCGTACAGCGTGACATTGTCATCGGCGATGTTGCGAAAGAGCGTGTTGAACGCGCGGCAGCGCGAGTTGCGCATCTCAGCGTCTTCCAAATCGAACGGCTGCCCGTTCACATGTGCCATGGCCATGATCGATCCGTCTTCCAGAAGGACAACCTGATCGCTTAAATGACCGACATACGGAAGATAGATCTCGCCAGATCTCTCGGTCCGGCCACTGGCGCCAAACATTACACCATTCCTCTTCCGCGTTTCGGCACTCTGATCGGATTGGCGCTGACGCTCGCGCCGCCCCAGACCGGCCCGTCCACGCTTCTGCCGGCGGTCTGCAAATAGAGGAACGCGACGCTTGCGGCGTTATAGTCACGCTCAACAATCAGCCGTGCTCCGAACCACAGTGGCACGAGCACGACTTCATAAAGGGGGTTCTTAAGGATGATGATGACGAGCCCCGCCAACATCATAAGCGCTCCGGCCAGCGTTAGCGGCACCCCCAGAAAAAGGGCGGGGCGTGTCGCCGCCACATAGAGGGTGCTCACTTCCAACCGGTCGCTCATCAGCCGCCGCCTATGAGCGCCTTGCCCAGGAAGCTGGCGCCAAACATGATGACGATTCCTCCAACCACGCCCGCAACGAGGCCAAGTGAAGCACGACCGAACATCCAGGAGATGCCGATGGCCACGAGTCCGAGCACAGCCAGCGATTGTCCGAAGGGGCCAAGGATGAAGGTGCAGATATTCTGGACCATCGTGGCAGGATCCGTCCCTCCGGTCACCTGGGCCGCGGCTGGCCCGCTGGAGAAGACCGTCCACGCGACGCCCGCAGCAGCGGCCGGTACATATTCAGCCGCCATGCGCAACATGGAAAAAGGCGAAGGAACACGCGTTTTAAGCGCACGAAGTATTTTGAGTGGCTTCATCATTGTATCTCCATGATTTCAATCGAATACGAGTTTGTTCGGGTTCGAGGGTTCCCGCTCTTCCGCAGCCTGGCTGCCTGTCGGACCGGAGGGATCGGCCCTGGAGCGGTTTGGCTGATAGGAGCCCCAGATGTCCCACGAATTTTGGTTGGGCTGCTTTCTAGTGGCCTGTTGGCTCTGTTGGAGCAGAGGCGGCACGGCCTTGCGACCGGGCGCCTCAAGAGGTGGCGCATCGCGAGCGGTCGACTCCAGCGTTGGCTCAAGGTGACTTGAGATGTCCTTTGCGGCCGACTCGACCTTGCGTACATAACCGTTGGCGAAGCCACGCGTGACGTCGCCCGTGTTATAGGCCGAGATGGCACGGCGAAGCGCCAGTTGCTGCGCCGGAGCAGTCGCGCCGCCGGCATACCGGCTTTCAAGCAAGTGGGCGGCAGCCGAAAGGGAGGCGCAGGGCTCGAAAGCCTTTTCCGGCGTGAGACTTAGCGTGGGAAAGTTCTTGCTGTTTATCTGCATCAATCCAACATCGACAGAATGTTGTGCTTCGAGTCGCTCCTTGATGCCCCGCGTCGCTTCCAGCTGGTCTATCCAGCGAAGCTGCTCGCCTGTGGTGTTGTCATGAGCCACCAGCGTTTCAAAGCCACTTTCAATCTTGGCAATCGCGGCGAGGGTGGACGGCGCAACCCAGGGAGCGCATTTGCGCGATAGGCTGCGGAACTCACGGGGCGAAAGTGGCGCGGGCTCGGCTGGGAGCGACATGGATGTCAACAGGACAATGGCCAGCGGCCAAACTGCAATAAACATTTCCTATCACCTACCTTTCCAAGCCGCCGTGCGGGCTCTGGCCTTGTCCGGCACGCGCTTATCGGGGAGGTTTGTTACTGTGTGATGTTCAAGTTCAGCTTTTCGGCTTCAACTGAAACAAAGAGCTTGTTGGTGTCAGCGTGGGTGAGCATTTCGCGCAATGCGCGGGGTGGCCCGGGTCCGATCAGCCGGATACGATGAGTCGTGTGCGGATTGCCCGTCCCGGTCGTCCGTTGCTCCTGGACCGTAAGCCGCGGCTTCGGCGTCATGGATGATGGATCTTCTGCGGGCGCCTGGTCAAAGGCAAGATGGAAGCTCCGCGGGTTGTCCAGACTGCGCGTGCCGTGGGCCAGTCGAACGGGAGACCGACGAAGGCGCCAAGCTGCCCAAAAGTTGCCGTATGCTGCCATTTGCTTTGAGAAGCAGCCATGCGCGGCCCTACACGGTCAGGTACATCGACACGGCGAGCTCGTCCGCGAAGCTGGCTCGAAGGCGCAAATCCGCGGCGCAATGGTCAACTGGAAGACATCGCGGCACAGCGCAGCCTGGTGCAGCTGTTCGGCCGGCCGCCAACAGAGGATTATGTACAGTTCCATCTGCACAAGACCGCACGCCATCGGCGGCGTCCGACGGCGCAATCGGTAAGCATAGTGACTGGCTCAAAGGGAGTGTGTGCATTCAACTGAGAAATGTTAACTCGAACAGTAGCCGCAACCGGACTGCCGGGCGCCCGAACCAGGGTTTGGCGCGGCCGGCCACCTCGAAAGAACCCGCTTGGCAGGAGACTATTCCATTCGCCCAAGGCCAATGTAGCGACACGGCCGTTCTTGCGCCCACCGCCTTTGCAATCAATCAAACGCCGCGCTGCTCCACTGCGTCCGAGCCGGACGCACGAGCGGCAGGATTTCGAGATCCAGCTCCGCACGTGCCAGAAACGCGACGAAGCAACGACGTGGCAGGCAACTGGGCGTCCGTTCCGTCGAAGTCGAGTGGTGTTGGCAGGCCTGCATGTGAGCTCGAAGCGATAAGCGAATGACCCCACGGCAGGGTCATGCCGGCGCTTGGATCCGTCTGGTGGCCACGGGCTTCCTTGCTGCCGTCAATTGGCTGTGGATGAAAAGACCAGCACGAGCAACGGCCTCACATTGGCCGCACGCCACGGCGAGTGGTAGCAAGGGGCAGCTGTTCTGCGTCGGTGCCAGATGGTTGCTCGGCAACGGTTTTAGACTCAAGGGGATTCAAGATTGAAGGTGAGCCGTTGAAACATGTTCTTGTCATTGACGATGATGCCGCAATGCGGCGCCTCATCGCCGAGTATCTTATGATGCATGCCTTGAAGGTGACCGCAGTCAACGATAGCAAGCAATTTAACTACATTCTATCCCATGAGCCTGTCGACCTTGTGGTGGTTGACCTCAATCTAGGCCGGGAGGATGGGCTTGCCATCGTCCGCAATCTGGCGACCAAATCGGATTTACCCATCATAGTGATCAGCGGCGACCGGCTTGATGAGGCGGAAAAAGTCGTTGCACTGGAGCTCGGCGCAACCGATTTCATCCCCAAGCCTTTCGGGCTGCGCGAGTTCCTGGCCCGCATTCGCGTAGCGCTACGCAAGCGCATTGCCAGTCCGCCAACCAAAGATCATCGCTCATTTCGGTTTGGAGCCTGGAAGCTCAGCGTCAAGCAGCGGCGGCTGATCTGTGCAGAGCGTGGCGAGGTCAAGCTTACCGCATGTGAGTTCAATCTTTTGATCGCGTTCCTGGAGAACCCCCGCAGCGTACTATCCAGAGAACGGCTTTTGC
Organism: Mesorhizobium sp. WSM4809; assembly: GCF_055811655.1. Lineage (NCBI taxonomy): Bacteria > Pseudomonadati > Pseudomonadota > Alphaproteobacteria > Hyphomicrobiales > Phyllobacteriaceae > Mesorhizobium > Mesorhizobium sp. WSM4809. The sequence continues at coordinate 1,012 of NZ_JBVVQW010000027.1, read as the reverse complement.
TCGCGAGCCGTGTGCGTGGAGAAGAGGTCTACGATCGAAGTATCGATGTCCTGATCTTGCGCTTGCGCCGAAAGCTCGAGGCTGATGCGGCCAATCCTCGCCTGGTCAAAACGTGTCGTGGTGCGGGGTACTTCTTCAACGCTGACGTAGACGTTAGCTACGGAGGCACCTTGGCCGCGTGACAGGGCGTTTCTGGCGATTGGCTAACGAGGCTCAAGCGAAAGCGGAGTTCTCAGGCCACAGCCTTTAGCTCGGGCGTCCGGGTGTAGGCTTAAGGCGCAGGTCGTGGATCTGGCTGTTGGGACGGCTATTGACGGTGCTGCTGAGGACGTCGGCCAGATAGCCGAGTAGCTCGACACGATTGGGCTTGCGGGTTTTGATCAGCGATCGGCACCGCCGTTCGAGCCAGCGAAGAGCGTTGTGGTTGAGTGCGAGCGCTCGATGGTGTTGCTGTTGATCTCGATGCGGCCTTCGTTAATGAAGCGCGGAACACCTTCCCAACGTGAGAGCGCCTATTGACCGGGCGAGCTTGGAATTGTGACCGATCAGGCTGAGCTTTCGCGCAGCCAAGGTTAAGATCGGCCACAATAGCGCGGCCGTTTCCTGACGCGTCGCACCGCGTTCATTGGCCGATGCGGTCGCGAGGGATATCGTTTTCGATCTAATTGAGGTCGGCGCTCCGTCTCAGCGCCGCCTGACTGAGGATCGGCGAGTTCCAAGCCCTACAATCGCCTTGCAACAATGCCAGCCTGATCATTATGGCGAGAGCAACCGGTCTGGAGATCGCATCAGCCTCACCGTTGCCAAAAAGAGCTGTTCTGCCTCATCCGCCATCGAGCTCAACGCCCCGCGTCGGAGCGCTCTCTGCTTCGGGAGGAAGCCATGAGGTCCGCGCGGGCTTGGTTGGAGTCTTGCCTGGTGGATGACGTATTTGCTTCGCTCAGCTGCCGCCCGATTGCGAGGGTTTGCGTACTCTCAGTCCTCTGCCTTTTCACAGGCCGCAACAGGGCTG
>NZ_JBVVQW010000026.1:0-59586 GCF_055811655.1 Mesorhizobium sp. WSM4809 | reverse complement strand
TGGCAGCTAACGCCGGCGGGGCGGCGGCCTGAACTCCGGCGTGCCCAGAGCCGGCCGCTGCCAAAGCGTCCGCCACGCTGCTGTTGAGGTCATTCGGTCCAGCGGGCATCCCTGGGGCGCTGAAAAAAGACGAGGCGGCTTGATCATCCTGCCATTGCTGAAGCACTTCGCGGAACCCATGTTCCACTCGCAGGAGCTTGTCTGGATTGGTTGGCGGCTCGTCAGCTCGATCATCGAACAGCGGCCGAAGCGCCTCGGGAAGCCCGTCAGACACGGGCTCCGCATCGCGGACACGTTGCAACGCGAAGAAGAGATTCCGGTTGCCTGGAAACAACCTCTTGGCGAATTCGATCCGCGAATCGTGATCCAGCCCAGAGATCGTCTGGCCCCGACTCTCAAGCGCCTCAGAAAATTTGCGAAGACTACGACCATAGACACCACGGCTGCCTAACGCCAAGCTGGTGTCACTGGTCACTTGTTCCAAGATATGCGCGTCTGCCTTTGAGGGCACTGCCGGCCGCGCAGTCGCTGAATAACCCGGCTCATGATACGCACGCAGGACGTTCAACGCCGTCTTTATATCACCGTTTTTCGGAAAGAAAGCACCGACGTGTTCGACCAGGGATTGGTGATTTCTTAGATCAGTCGCTTGGCCACGAGCGCCGAGATCATTCGCCAATCGGCGAAGCGCATTCGAGTATATTCGCACCGTGCTCTCGCTATAGTGTTGCTGAGCCGCAGCGTGGGCGACCGCTTTATCGATAAGGTCCCGGTGTTCGTCGGACAGATGGGGATAGCCGGTAGCACCGGCGCCACTCGCGACAGCTTCGGCTCGGCGCGGCTCCGCCACGTGCTGCTCAAAGCTCGCTTGCCGGGCCTGGCCCGCATCCGGCAAGGGGTCAGGCGCGAAAGAGAGCATCGCGTCTGGGACGCGTTGAGTCCCATAGGAGAAGCCGTTGGGGAGGGCGAACGAGACGTTTATGGAGTGCTCGATCGCAGCGGGGGGCGCTTCAAACCTTGCGGAGGGCGCGGCCTCACCATGCAGCGTTCGGATGTGTTCGGCCCTTGTCACTTGAACGGGTACCCCTTCCAATGGCAATTCCCCGAACTGCTGCATGGAGGGCTGCATCGGCACGCGGCCGCCTGAATTGCCGATTTCGCTCGGCGGCTGCTGAATGGCGGCGGCTTGCGGCGTATTCAGGCCCCTCTGGCTCTCCGCTCGCCATACCAGCGCCGTGGAATGTTCATTGTTGACGATGACCCAACGGCCTGGCCAGTGGGTGCCCTGGTCAAGCGCATCCGGCGAGGGCCCGATCTGCTGTTGGCTGGCAGTTAATGCTGGCGGGGCGGCCTCAACTCCGGCGTGCCTAGAGCCGGCCGCTGCCAAAGCGTCGGCCATGATGCTGTTGAGGTCAGCCGGTCCAGCGTGCATCCCTGGCTCGCTGAGAAGAAACGAGGCGGCTTGATCATCCTGCCGTCGCTCAAGCCGTTCGCTCAATTGTTCCAGTCGCAGAACCTCTTCTGGATTGGTTGGCGACTCGTCAGCTTGATGGAACAGCCTCCGGGCCTCGGCAAGGTGCTGCTCATCGCCCACTTGCCGTGCCTGGTCCGATTGCCCCTCTTCCAAGCCGGCGTCCTGCACCTGCGACAAAGCTGCTACCCGGGATGGATTACTATTTCGCGGGTCCACACTAGCCTCACATCAAACTGTATCGTCAAAGTCCTGCGCCAATCCACGCAGCGGCTCATCGGGTTGAGATTCTGCCGGGAGCCCCTCGTCTGCTTGCATCAAGGGTGCCGGCTCCGGGAGGGCGCCTGTCTGGCTTTCGAAGATGCGTTTAAGGATGCGGTCCGAAAAATATCGCACCTTTCTTAGTTGCAATGGTGGCAGGCCTTTGATGAGAACAATCTCGTAGTCGTCATCGAGCAGCCGAATCTGTTCGGGACGCAGCAGCGGTGCACCTTGATGCGAATTCTGAATGTTCCAATCGAACGTTCGCGCTTGGCTGTAGGAAATCGATTTGGCTTCGAACGTGTATTCACCGATGGCTTTGGAAATGTAGGTTGGAGTCTCGTCATCGGCCGTGGCCATGAACACTTGCAGGCCGGTATTGCTGAGAAAATTCTGCTTGCCAGCCTCGCCATAGGCCCCCGTCAGTGCCGAGAGGCTTTGGATGATGAGCATGAAGCGACCCTTGTAGCCCGCGATGGTCGTAATTGCGGTCTCGATCGCCTCCAGCTTACCCAAGTGCTTGAATTCATCGAGCAGAAACAGAACTTCATATTTTTCATCCCGCCGAGGCAGCGACCGCTGTAAAATTGAAACGACTTGCTGAAAGAACAGGCGTATCAACGGCGCGACCACCTCAAGATCGTTCGGACCAACGCAAAGGTAGATGCACGTTTTGCGACGGCGAAGATCGTAGACCGAAAAATCCGAGCGACTTGTTGCCGCCTTAACAGCGGGATCCGCCCACAAATTGAGGCCGCCATCGCCAAGGACGGACGTGTAGGAGGTCAGGATTTTTGTATCGTTCCCCGCCATGTCGTCGAAGATGCGTTGTGCCTCTTTGTTCCGGGTCTCCATGGCGAGTCGCGCGAAGAGCTTAAACTTCTCCCCCGGCTGGGCGAAGAGATCATAGACGGCGCCGATTGTTGGCGTGCCCCGCTCGATGCAGGCGAGGATGCCCGCGACAAAGAGATCTCGCGCGCCGTTGACGAAACCTTGCGCGCCCTCCCCCTTCGCCGTAATCAGGTTTGCCGCCAAGCGGCGGGCCTCGGTGAATTGCTGCTGTGGAGACAGCGCTATGAGGTCCAACAGCGGGTTGTAGCAATTCGTGCGCCGCTCCGAATCCAGCGGCGCAAATTTGAACACCTCCGCGCCGGCGGCCTGGCGCGCTCTCGAGGTAAGCTCAAAGAGCTCCCCCTTTACGTCGAGAGCTATCACCGAGCCTTTGAATGTAAGTAGCGTTGGGATGACGATGCCGACGCCCTTACCAGCACGGGTCGGTGCAACGATAAGGCTGTGAGGCTGCTCGCCATTGGTCAGGTAGTAACCAGGCCAGAAAGGGCCACTCGTCTTCCCAAAGACGGGGCCTACCACGCCACGGTATCGTCGCAGATAACCCGTGTGTCGCATTTCATCCACTCGCGCCCAGCGCGCCGTCCCGTGATGTTCGAGTTTGCGCCGCAATACGATCTGCTGAATCAGCAAGACGACCGCCGACGTTGCGAGCACGATACCTATGCCCCGATAAAAGATGGGGGTTGCGAAACCCAGATAGAAGGGCGTCTCGAACCAAAAGGCACGGATGTCAAACGTCATCAAAGCCTCGCCGCTACCCCCATGGCGGAACGTTGCGTACAGACTTGCCGCGCAGAAGCCCAAGGCGAGTGAGCACGCGATGCTAACGGCTATGTTGGGGGGCGTCGTTTTTGTTGAAGGCATTGTTCCATCGCCGGATTAGCCGTTGCTAATGCTGCTGCGCTTGCTTCAGACACCGGAGCGACGTCGCCGCTCGACAGATCGATGCCTCAGCGGGTTGTGCGATGCTTGCGTCGCACAACCCGGCAGACGTGGTTTTTGAAAGTTACGCTAAGGCAGGTACATCTACGGCCAGCGCATTGGAAATGGCAAGGCCGTCGGGGAGAAGGCGCACTTACCATGGCCAAGACCTCAACGGCCGGAGCGATCTCTGCTTCTGGAGGCAGCCATTAGATCCTCGCGGGCGTGATTGTAGGCGCGGCTTATGGACTGCCCGACTTGACTACCCCGCTGCAGCTGCTGATGGGAGGTTTGCGGGCCTACTGTATCACGGACTGAAGCCGCAATATCTGCTATGTGGCCGTCCAAATTCGCATTCCGTTCCTCCGCTGCATGTTGCGGCGGAGGCATGTTCTGCAACAGGCCATGCAGGTGGGGAAGTGAGTTAGCTTGCGCTTGTTGATTTGGGTCTAACTGATGATACACGGCGACAACAGCATTTTGGGCGGTCGCCTTGACCATTTGGTGCTGATTAGGATCAGCAGCCAATTCCATCGCCTGGTCAAAAATACGAGATTTATGTTCATCATTAAATTTACTGAAGTTTTGCGCCACAAACATAACCCCTAGAGCTTTCTCCATTGGATCCATGTCGCCAATGCGATTGATAAGAGCAGTCTGCTTCTGGGGTCCCAGAAAATGGGCTACGTTACTAGCCGCATGGACTTGGAACAATGCTACATCGGCCGAGTTGAACCCCAATCCGTCCGTCAATCTGTCGGCCAGAGCGTTGGCTGATCCTCCGAGCTGGTTGTTGCGCCTATCAAATCTGCTGAGGTCAGACTCTTGCCCGGGGGCCATGTCCTGAACGGCGCGTCGCATTTGCCTCTCGGCGGATTTGAAGCTCCCAAGATCGCGTGCTGTCTCGCGCGGGTTAGCGGTTACTAGCCGTTCTGCAACATTGGTCAGTGGCCCGGCTGGAAGGCCATCGTGGTTACGCCGTTGCTCGGCCCTCCTCCCCTCGCGGGATGAACTTCCAGCTGCACGTTTGCTGTCGCGATCCATTGCTCGGCCTCCAAAGTCGTTATTCTACCCAATGAGGTTACCACCTAAGCTTGACCTGCTGAACCGATATGATGTTACAGTTGTAGTCTGGCAGAGGGTTCCCAGCTCTGTGGGTCTGCCAAGAGCCCGCCCGAGCCAAGGAAATATGATAAGGCTGGCATCAAATGCGATGAGTGGGGTCTGCCAGAGGACATGAATGGCGCGCCGTCGCCGACTCTTCGCCTCCCCTTCCGGTCCTTGCAAGAGCCCGGCATGATATCCCCGCGGTAGGTTCTCCTTTGGGCGCAGGCTTGCATGCTCAAGGGTTTCGATGAGGACCATCGCCCACTCCGGCTGATCAGCCGCGGCCGAGCTGTCGTGCTCCCTCGGCAAGGAAATCAGTCGAGACCTGACCGGCAATTTGCGCAGCGCCGCGCCAATAGCATCGGTGTACCATGCCATCGCCAAGGCATTCCTGCTGCAGGCCACAAGTGGCAATCCCCCGGCCCAACCGGCGCCAGGCGAAGAGCAAAGGTCCGACGGCGAAAACGCGCGCGGGCGGGCAGCACGGCATCGCGCAATGCCGCTCCGTTCGCGACGCGGCCGCCTGTCGTCGATGCGCCGCGGTCGTCAGCACCAGCCCCTGGCGAGCCAACCGTCGGCTGGGCGATCGCGACATCTTCAATGCCTTTGTGCCGGGATTTTCTCAACGGGAGCCGCCTGGCGCAGCCACTCGAGACGGACGGCATACTTCAGCGCCACCGTGACCAGTGCAATTGCCGCGCGGCTTTGCGCCCCAACCGCATTGATGCAGGCGTGCCACCGACTAACTTGCGTTGGCTGCAACATCCCCTCGCCTTCCGCGCCCCTGGACGGTGCAGGACTCACAGAAACCTTCAATCCCCAAAGACGGTCAGTTTCTCGCGTTCCTGTCCGGGCTAACTGTGGATGGTCCTACGATGGGGTCCAACCGTTCGGTGGATGAGGGTGCAAGTGGCGCCGACGCGCTCTGCTTGTCAGACGCCATTGGTAGACCGCGGGAATGCAGCCATCCTGGCCGACACAATGCCTGTTTTTAAGCACAGCCTGAATGGACGCCTTATCAAGGCTCAAAACGCTTCAGCTTACCGTCGCGGTCGCCTTAGCACGCCCTCACCACCCATATTTCTGCGCGATGCCAAGGTAAACGATCCAAGCTAACAGTCACGCCAGATCTCGAATGGCATCCGACCGCAAAGAAGTATTTTCCAAGGAGGTGTGCACGGTACGTGTTGCCTCTTTTGCCGATGCCCCCGCGCCTCGTCGCCGAGTTGGCTCTGGCTCGCGTGGTCGCGACCGAAGATCTCAAGCCTATGGCCCAGCCAGAACGACAGTGTCGACTTTGTAACAATGTCAGAGGTCCGACTGATACGGGCGGCCCGCAACCGTGCGGTTGAAAGCTTTTCTCTTTTGGCACGCTTGGTGCAGCAGATGATCCTCAAACGTTGCACGGAACCTCGATAGACCGAGAGGGGAATCCCAGGAATGAACATAACAGGCATCATTGCGTCGGTCGCGCTGTCGACTTGGTCTGAAGATGGACGCAGGCCTGATATCGCTAGAGGTCGATCCTACAAAGCGGCATTTCACGTCCTGGGCGAACCGGATGCGGAGAGCAACATGGCGGTCAGCGTTTTTCACGTGTGAAAGCCTGTGACGCGCTTCGAACTTAGTTCGACCGCAACCTATGGGAACAGGGAGCCACCTGCAGCCAGAGCCAGAACCAAGGCACAGTGACCGATATCTACCACGATCACTGCAACATCGACGAGATCGTTGGATCATCAGGCACGGTTGAGGACACCAACTATGATGGAGCATCGACAGCGGCGACGGGTAGGAAAGTCTGCTTAGCGACCAGCATCAGGTTGCTACTTTGAAGGAGCCTCTCACATCGAAGGCATCGTAGAGCCGGCCGGAGTTGCCTCTCGCCTGATGCCGAGGCGCGCCTCAAACCATTGTTGCCTGGCAGGTCTTTGCCGCGCTGTGCAATTTGGGAGACCACGCGTCAATGAATCGGATCAGCTTACTTCTGCTGAGCGCATTCGGGGTTCGGACCTGTGTCCCTCAAGGAAGAGAGTGGTTCGATCCGGCACAGGCCCTTGGGCGGGGGGGCTTGGGTGAGCCGGTGCCGGACCGAACCGTCTCAGGCAACGCCGGCTATGTCGTGGGATATTGCGGCGACTTCGTGGCCAAAACGTGACGGTAATGTGTCGTAGATTCACCGATTCCAACACGCGCATTGCAAACGTGACTGGACGCCTAAGAAACCGCGCAGCGCTGCTGAGTTTGTCGGGAGCTCTGCACGTGGGGGCTAGCTTGGCTGTGAAACAGCCGCCCGATCAGACGTCGGATTGAGGAAGGGAAAAACTCGCAATGTTGTTTCTCCGGGGCGCCGGGCGACATACAACCGCAAGCCAGCCGGCGTCGCCCGGCCACATAGAATTCGACCATCTCCTTCGAAGGGCTCACAACAGAAAAACGTGTGCATCAGGACATTCGGATCCGAAGCAGGAGTCATGCGCTTCAATCTTGCGAGTGATGCAAAGGACCCGGCGATTTTCCTGATCTGGCAAGGCCGTTCCGTTTGTCGGCATGCCGGAATGACGGAATGACGGAAAAACGGACCGGCCCCGAGTCGGGACTATACGGATAAGGCGAGCCGGCAGGGTGTGGGGTCGGGTTATGGGCCGTTGGGGGAGACGGCATAAGGGGCAGGGTTTCGCGGCGCCAGTCGATGGCAGCGGCGGCTGGCGCGGGGATCGCGGTCAAGATCGGTTTTCTGGGCCGGCCCGCATCGGCTGCGCCCATTGCCAATTCGCCCGGCCGTTCGCCAAACTGGATCGGACCGGACGGTATCGGCCGCGTTTTCGGATTGACGCCGTGGCCAAGGTCACCGGGGACAAGACTTCAGCCGCGATTTTCGCGCCCGTGACATAGCGGGCTAGCCGCAAGAAAAGAGCCACACGTTCCTGATCCGCGGCACCCGGGCCGACGCTCCGTTCGACGGGCTGAACCTCCGCAAGACCATCGCGCACAAGGTCTTCGCCGACTATCAATCGGTCGGAGCGAATTCGTCTTTGATCCACCCCGGCAAGCGCTTCCTGACCATCTCAGTTAGCTTGCTCGCCTGCGATCAGCTCGGAGGAATGCCGTCCTCGTCAACGTTCCCACCATCAAGGACTTTGTCATGTCATAGGTCAGATCCAAGTCTTCAGAGACTGTCGATCAGCCGATAGACTTTGGAAAGCGATGTTCCCCCTTTGAAATCCAGGAGGTCCTTGACTGCGGATGTGTAGATAGCGTCAAGCGTCGCGACGACCATGATGTCCTTTTCAAGGATATGCGGCTCGCGTCCCAATGTTTCCGAAGCGGCCAGAAGAGCGTCTCTTTGCAGGCTACGTTTCAAATCGAAGAAGGTTCACCGCTCATTTTATGCTTTCGAGATCGCCGCATGGACCCAAGCGGGCACTTTCGCCTTGAGAGCGACTACGCGAGTCCATTCCTCGGGGGTCAGTCTGTTCTTGAGCAATTTCGCGTAGTGGACACCGTTAGCTCGGCCAAGGTGCGCGATTGCCCGGATGGCCTCGCCCGACCTGTTCTTTGGCAGGCTCGTGATCCAAGCGGGTCCGTGCTTGAGGCGTATTGTGCGGCGGCCAAGTTTCAGGTTCTTCGACTTTCCGGTCGTGAGAAAGACTTTTTGAACCGGAACTTGTGTCGTCAGGCCCAGCTGGTTCGCCGCCGTAGCACCGGAATTGACGACCTTCTCACCTGCCAACGAGGCGTACGACTTCACGACGGCTTCCGCTTCCGGCAGCACATATCCATAGGGCGTTTTTCTAGAGGGCGTGTACATTCCCCTGTAGACGCGCGCCAGTTCGCCCTTTTTCGCAAGTCTGCTCAGAGCTTGATCGGCTGCCGCACGGTTTCCAGAGCCAACGAATTCCTTCGAAGTGAGCAAAGCACCTTCCTTGGCTCTTTTCGTACGCATTTGAACCGCTCGCGTGACCCCTTCCATGGCATTAGCTCCTGTCATAGAGAAGTTTCGAGTTTCTGACCGAATTGGCTCTTATCATATTGATTGCAAAGAAACAGTTCAAGATGGGCTATGGCCCAAATCTGGACGCTATATTCCACCCAAATTATGACGCGGCCTGCCTGTCCAAACCGGCCGTCTGGCATTGAGCTTTTGGAACGGGATCAGGCTGCCGCAGGTCTTCGAGCCTTCCTGCATGGATGAATGAGGCATCCCGGGTAAGGCGGCTGCGGAAGTTGGTCGAGTCATTACCGCCTTCGCCCGCAACTTCAGGCCCGACGAGGTTGCCGATGACCGGCAGCTCCATGTCGGGGCCGCGGCTCGAGGGTTTTTGGGAATCAAATCGCGACCATCTTACGGCCGCACCAAAGTCGAAATCGGCCAATTCAGAATTCGAGCTTCAGCGTAGGATCCACAGTTCCCCGTGTTTTCCTGAAGGTCTCGCCGAAGTCGTCTTTCAGAGCCACATTGGCCAACGCAAATTCGACGAGCTCGGCATCAGATGTCAATCCAGTTCGAGCTTTGGCCATCTTAATGAGATCAGCACTCACCCGTCCCGCAATCCTGCCGTCCTTCTCAGCGCGCAGGCCGGATTCTTCCGCCCTCTGCAGAACGGCGTTAATCCTGGCCAAGCGACGCATCTGCAATTTCTCAGCCAGTTTGGAAAGGGTTCTCGTCCGCTTGCCCTTGGATCCTTGGCCGCGACGCGTACGTACAGCCGTCTTCGTCATCGGGGTTTCCGCAGATTCCGTTTAACAAAAAACGATTTTAAACAACATAGCAGGCAAGGTGTTTTTTCAAAGACCCCAAATAGAAGGCGGTTGTTGTCAGCCCCGGAGGTTGCGTTGCTGAAGCCCTCCAAAAGGAGGGATCGCACGCGCTCGCGGGCCAAGCTCGCAGCTGTGAGTTTTCACCTCGTCCGAGCGGCCCGGCAGCGCCAAGTTGGCGCGATTCGGGAGTGCTAGCACCGCGCCAATTCGAAGACCGGTGCGGCCTTGACCCTCGCCAGCACCTGACATACTTTCTATAAGCAATTTGCGTAGGGAACGCGTGTGCAGCCCGATGATATCGAACTCATTGTGGACGCTGAAATTTCGGAGGACCCATGCCTCCTCTTTGATGTCGTCACGCCCGATGGCGTGCTTCAGCTATTGGGGGACGTGGAGATGGGCAGCAACCATCTTGTTGTCCGTGACCTCCATATTGGGGGCGATGCCCAGGTCCAATGGGGTTGGTCCAAATTGCGCAAGCTCGGTCGAGTGATCGCGGAGAAGCTCAATGTCGACTACATCGAAGTTCATGGAGCGGTTCGGACAACGGGTGCGAACCCGGGACGTCGTCCAGGTGTCGTCAGGCTCTCCCGTCCGGCTGAGCCTCAGCTTTCTACACGGCGCGAATACTCCTGAGGCTGCCAGGGTTCTCGTCAGGAGACAGCTGCCGCTGAGGACGGCCCATGCGGTTCTCACGGAGATGGTCGATCAGGGCAAGGCGTTCGTGACCGTTCCTTGCGTCGACGACCTGCGGGCACTGAAGGACGAACTCTCGTCCGCAGGAGTGATCGCGAAGGTTCATGCGCCGCGGCCGATAAGCGTTCGCGAAGTTCGGGATAGCACCAAGCTGTCCCAGGAGGCGTTCTCCGTGAGGTATGGCCTCGATCTGGCAACGCTTCGAAACTGGGAGCAAGGTCGCTCGGAACCGGATGCAGCGGCGAATACTCTGCTTTGGACCATCGCCCGGAATCCGGAGGCAGTCGAAAAATCGCTCGACATGGAGGACGAAGTGGCGGCGCCGTCTCCCTAGTAGTCTAAGTCTTGGGGAGAGGCCGTCGGAAGGGCCACTCCATCGCGCGGCTACTCGGCATGCCAATGAACTCCAACCCGACCGCGCTTTGCACCATCGTGGGCATATTCCAATCAGATCCGCAAACTGCAGCACGACCTGTCGAGACGCACGGAGCACGCCCTGGAGGCGGCCCTGCGCCTTCGCGCGAAGACGGCCAAGCATCTCCAGTCCCTTAGCCAGAACCGGAATATCTCGTCACCGCTACGGCCCGGAACTGGCCGCCACCGCCTCCCAGATATACCGGCTCACCGCCACCCTTGAAGAGGTGGCGGCAAGGGTCACTGCGTTGATCGCGCGGCCCGCGAGATTACAGCAGGCAGATCTAGCTGCCTCATGGGAGGTTCACGGTCGGGATTCAGCGGCGTCCTCGTCTGCTGCGGCAGCTAGTCCGATGACATGATGCACCACGAACACATCGACGAGGTACGCAGCCTCGTCCCGGGAAATAGGCAACATGTCTGCCGTGATTTCATTATCAACATAGGACTCGGCGTCCCAAAGGGTGCGAGTCAGCTTCTCGTTGGCCGGCTCAATCCGCTCAATGACCCTTTCGAACGCGGCGTTGGCGGCCTCGATAAGCACGGTACGGTCGGCCCCGGCGACTGGCAGGGACGCAATAACGGCATGGGAATCCATGACGAACGTTTCCTTCTGGAGTGGCGGTCTCTTGCCTCAGCATTTTCGGTCGCCATGCCGACGCTGGTTCTTGCTGGAGTGGCTCGTCGAAGCGCCAGGCGCCACCTTGTGCTCACATGCGCAGCCGCAGGATACGCGAGAATTCGGCAGATGCAAACAAAGTGACAAGGCACGGCAGCGCCAGGGGCAGAACAGTGTCGGCGTAGTGGGCGAAAGCGGTCTGCGAGCTTTAGGTTCCCGCGCGAAGCGGTCTGGAACCAAGCCTGATCCCCGGAGCCGCCGTCGCGCGTCCTGTCAAGCGCAGGCGCGCGCTCTCCGCAAGGGCTTGAGCGGAGCGTTCCCTTGAGGACGAGCACGGCTGCGCGAGGGACAAAGCGCGTCGGAGGCGGACCGGGTTCAGGCGGCCTGATTCTTGGTGAGTCCAGAGCGTCTTCTTTGGCCGGCCGTTCGGGCGAGACGCCGTTCCTGGAGGTGGCAAGATAGCCCTGCCATTTCGAAAGCAAGGAGCTAAGGGGAAGCCTTCCGGTTTCGGCACGCGTTTTCTGGTCGGCGGATAGATGAGTGTTGTGATGTCTGCTACAATCGAAAAGTAGAGTCGAGGGGGGCGACAATGGTCGAAGTGTTCCGCGGAAGGAGCGGTAAACTCGAACACGAAGGGGCCGCGCTCGGTAGAGTCCATGCGCAGGCAAATCACCGCAAGGCGTTGGGGTACTGGCTCGGGTTCTTGAAGGGCGTGATGGCCAGCGAGCGGGTCGAGTGGGCGGAGATGCCTCCACTCAGGGTCGAAGCTGAGCAGTTCCTGTCCCTTCTTCACGACGATGATGCTGCCGAGCTCATTCGCGATCTGGATATTTGGGGTAACGCGCCTGAAGAATCTACGCCGTCCTTGAAACAATAATCGGCATACGCTCACGGGAGTTTGTCACCGCTGACGACAAGGACGAAGTCAACGAGTTCTACGGATTCTGTGCCGGTATCGCCTGCGACAACTCCATTACGCCAGCAGAGGTCGAAAAACTGCTGTCCAGGTTGGACTCGAGTGTGGTCCTGCGCAGAGACAGTCGCGTGGCATCTCTCGGAGAAACTGCCAGAAGGTCTTTTGCTGACGGTCGCATAACCGCCGACGAGGCAGAAGACATATGCGGGTGGATTGCCCGTCTTGTCGGCGACAGCGCGACAGACACGGGGCTGCCTACCTTCGGCAATGTGGGTGTCATTGACGGCGCCTTGGAGGATGCAAGCCAGTTCGTGATTCCGAGCCGGATGTTCGTCCTCACGGGAAAGTTCGCCATCGGCCCGCGAAAGGCAATCGCGGCGATGATTTGCGAACGCGGCGGTGATTGGAAGGACACCGTCTGCGGCCAGACCGACTACCTCATCGTCGCGGCCGAAGCGTCTCGGGACTGGAAGCACAGCCACGAAGGCACGAAGATCATCAGGGCAATGGAGCTTCGCGAAAAGGGAGGTCGGCCGGATCTGGTTCTTGAACCGATGCTGGCCAAAGCGTTGGGTTTCTGACCGCCTCCATACGGCAAAGGGAAACCCTATTGTCTGGGAGGTGCAGCTTCAGAGCCTGGTCGGAAGCGCGGAGCCTGAACACCTGAGCCTTAGTGAATCGTGATACGGGGCTCTGGCCGCTCGCCACGCTTTTAAGCAAAACTGGCTCGACGTGGCGCTCGGCTGCTATTCCTCCGTCAATGCCGAGATGACCGTTCGGATCGTGGCCGCTCTCTCGTCTGCGACTTGCCCATCGATCGGATACTGACGGAGACAGACGGCCCTTTCACTCACGTCGACGGTCGGCCCAGCGAGCTCCGCTGACGTGAAAACCACGGTCGCCGCGATCGCCGACGTCGAGGTCCCGATCGATGCCGTCACGACGGCGGTAAGATAGAACCTTGGTTCTTTATTGAGATGGGGGCCTCAAGGCTAGATTTGTAATCTTCGTGCTACATAATGGGTGAATCTGTAGCACCAAGGTGACAGAATGCCCACTCCACACAATCCTCCTGCTGCGGTGCGGCGCGCGCTGCGCAAGCTTGGGGCGGACATCCATGATGCCCGTCGACGCCGACGGCTGCCTATGGCCGTCGTCGCCGAGCGCGCCTTCACGTCTCGCTCGACGCTGCAAAGGGTCGAGTCCGGAGAAACCAACGTCAGCGTCGGCATTTATGCCGGCGTTCTGCAAGCGCTCGGTCTCCTCGACGGCCTGAGCCAGGTAGTCGACATCAGCAACGACAGCGTCGGTCAGGCGCTCGCCAGCGCCGACCTGCCCAAGCATCTCCACCTCAAGCGGCCAACCGGCTCGTCCAGCAATGGCTGACTTCGAGGCCATATCGATTTGGACGGCCGCACACGCCGATCGGACTGGCGAGGATCAACGAGACCATTCTCCTCGAGTTGACGGTGCATGGCTTGAGGCCCGACGTGCCGGACTGAGCGCTGTAATCACGGCGCAGGTAAGAGCCGGCCTCCGGCGGGATCCGGACCGCTTCTCGCATGTCAGCGGGGATAGTCCTCCGCTCGGAACAGGAGCCGGATCGAAGCCCCTCAACGAAGGTCACGCGGTTGTTAAAACAACGAACGCATTGAAGTTACTGCCAAATGTTTTCTGGCAACGAGAACATTCCGACCCTGAGGCGTCAAAAAGTCACGCTTTTGATTTTAGGGAAAATCGCCGAAAAAATATTTGGAGGTTTCGTCAACTATCGCGACCGGTTGGACGATTTTGCACCTCGCGGCCGCCCGGCGGCCTGCTCGACGCTCGACAAAAAATACCGTCGTCCTTGATCAAACCCTGCGTTCTGGTTATATTACTGGAAATATGTCGGAGGCAACTATGGGCAGCTCGCAAAGACGCGCCATTCAAAGCTATCGATCTCGCCTTAGCGAGCGCGGCTTGGCGCGCTTCGAAGTGCTTGGCCGCGATGCCGATCGCGACCTTATTCGATCTTTGGCTCGCCGCCTGGCCGAAGATGGGCCGGATGCCTCTAGCCTGCGCGCTGCTGTCAGCCAGACCATCGCGGGCGAGCCACCCAAGCCTGGCGGGATCCTCGCCGCATTGCGTCGTTCGCCGCTGGTGGGAGCCGACCTCGATCTTTCCCGCTCCCATGAAGAGGGACGGAAGATCGACCTGTGACACGCTACCTCCTCGATACCAACATCATCAGCAATGTCGTCAAATCGCAGCCGTCGGAATCGCTCCTGGCATGGATGTCGAGTCAGCGTGACGAGGATTTGTTTATCGCTTCGCTGACCGTTGCGGAAATTCTTCGCGGGGTTCTGGAGAAGCCGCGCGGGAAAAAACGCGACGCACTCGACAAATGGTTCTCTGGGCCTGAGGGGCCGCAGGCGCTGTTTGCGGGCCGCATCCTCTCGTTCGACGACAAGGCCGGGCTGATCTGGGCGCGGCTGATGGCAGGAGGAAAAGCGGCTGGCAAGCCGCGCAGCGGGCTCGACATGATCATCGCCGCTGTCGCCGGAGCGAACGAGTGCGTGCTGGTAACGGATAACGAAAAACACTTTGCCGGGCTCGAGGTCGTCAATCCGATACGCGGACTGGTTTGATGCGGCGGCGGGTCCAGGAATGCTCGGCACGGTATGACTGAAACTCAGATAGAGTGGACTCCGCTTGGAACTCAGTCGCAGGATGGTTGATCGTTACGGCAGGCTGCGCCCATTGTTATGCAATGGAGATGGCCAAACGCGCCATCGCCAGCGTCCTGCGCCAGGACCTCCCGAAACGTCGCCAGCATCGTCTCCGCGCTCGGATCGCCAAAACCTAGCAGGTCAAGTTCGCGTGTGCCGCGGTGCGGATCATTCGAACAGCTCATCATCAGCATCGCACCCTTCAGCACGAAGCAGTCAGCGTGGGGTGACTGGCTAAGCCGGAAAAGCAGCCGCTCGAGGGCGAAGCGGGTCAGAGCCAGATCGAGGTCTGGCCGCTTACCTTGGCGAGTTGCAGCAGACGTGCGCGCACTGAGGCGCCGATGTTCTTGATCTCTTTAGCCATTGGCAGTCAGCGCCTCGATATACGGCCGGATGACCGTGGCGACACCGCCACGCTCAGCCTGCCTGCCAATTTCGCCGGGCGTGGCCTGCGCTGGCGAAGCGCTTCCTGGAGGCCCTCGATCGCCACCGACAGGCCGATCTTGTTGCGATATCGGAAAAGTCCGCGATTGTTTTGACAACCCCAAAGACCTTTGCGGTCACGCCCTCGACAACATGAGTTTCTACGCTGTCGTTGAGCAGATTTCGGTAAAACGCACGATGCGAATGGGTGTGCCTCGGGTTTGGGAGCCCAGTCTTTCTGGCCGATGACCAGCCATACCTGTCTCGGAAGCTGATCTGTCAGCTGGTGGAATGCCAGGGCTGACAAGGCAACGCCTTTGGGTACGCGCTTGGCAGCCTCCGCTAGGCTATGATTAGCGTCGAGCGGCGCATCGGAGAGTTGGTGGATGCCGCGTGCGAGCCGGAGCACCTCCCCATCCCGTTCCATGCGACTCATCGTGGCCGCTGTTACGCCGGCGTTGCGCAGCTCCGCGAGACGCGCGATTCCGCGCACTGTCAGAACTGCGTGGGCGATTTGGCGCTGGGCAGCGGGCTCTGGCTGATACGACATCTCGGAACTAAGGGGTTACAGTCTGAGGATTTGTATCACCTTTGAGAATCAATGGAAGCCAATCGTCAGCCGCGCCGCAGCCATGCTTTGAGCTCGCCGTGGACGGCGACGCCTTCGAGCAGGATATCGGTTTCCCCTTGGGATGTGGTCCACCGGGACAGAGATCGGAGCCATGGACAAGATGGATTTCATCCCCGCGATGCTGAGCGTCCCATCGCGCGGCGACCGGCGCATGAAGGCCTCGGCCGTACGCCGCATCTTCGCAAGCCGGCCTTACCGCGCAGCCGCCGTTGTGCTGGGGCGCATCCGGTATGCACGTGCCGCAACAATCCTTCAAAGAAAATCGCGGACTTTTAGCACTCTAAACCGCTCAGAATATGTACGTTGAGCCTATCATTTGGGCCGCGGGTCGAGACCGTGGCATATCGGAAAACGATCTGCGATGCGGTCGGCGTATTGGCCTTGTCGGACGACAAGATTGCCTCTGAAAGAGTGGGAGGACGCCAAATGGAGGAAGTTTGCCAGCCGATGATGACACTGGTCAGGCGCCTAAAGGCGGCGGCTCATCTTGATCGACTTCGAATCCTGGGGCTTTGCGCGCATGCGGACCTGACCGTCTGCGAGCTAGCAGAAGTTCTGAGTCTGTCTCGCGAGCACGTGGTCGCACACGTCCGCCAGCTCGCCAGAGCCGGCTTTCTTCTCGGCAACGAACAGCGCCCCTGGCCTTCGTACCACCTCGAAGCAGGAGGCTCGGACGGCGGCTTGGTTCAATTGTTGGTTGATCTCCTGCCCCACGGCGATGGCCATCACAGACAAGACCTACAGCGCCTGGTGGCGATACAGGGCGCGCGGTCCAAGGTGGCCGCCTGCTTGTCCTGAAACTTAGTCTCAATGGAGCGCGAAGCTGATATGAACAATTCGACTGGCGGCGCGATCGCGGAGCTTGACACTTGCGAGTGGCCTCACCTGGCTGTCGCAGATTCTCGCGTTCACGAGCTGCTTTTAAGACAGGAGCGCCAGGAGCGGACGACCCTCAAACTTATCGCCTCGGAGAACTTCGCGTCCTCCGCGGTGCTGGAAGCGACCGGGTCTATTTTCACCAACAAGTATGCCGAGGGATATCCCGGCGCGCGCTACTACGCCGGAAACGAGATTGTCGATGAGCTTGAAAACCTCGCCATAGAGCGATTGAAGGCGCTGTTCGGCTGTGAACACGCCAACGTGCAGCCTTATTCCGGCTCGCCGGCCAATCAGGCTGTCTGTCGAGCGCTGTTGTGTCCGAGAGACAAGATGATGGGCTTGACCCTCCCCGGCGGGGGGCATCTGACGCACGGTTGGGCCGTGAATTTCTCCGGCACTGACTACCAGCGAGTTCCGTACGGGCTGCACGAAAAGACGCAGCAGATTGACCATGACCGCTTGCGCGAGACGGCCAAACGGGAACGACCGAAGCTCATTTGGGTCGGCGGAACTGCTTATCCGCGTATCTTTGACTATGAGGCAATGGCCGACATTGCTTCGGAGGTGAACGCCTATCTGGTGGCCGACATCGCCCACATCAGCGGCCTCGTTGTCGCAGGAGTGCATCCAAACCCTGTTGGCCGTTGCGATGTTGTCACCAGCACCTCTCACAAATCGCTCCGCGGCCCTCGCGGTGGCTTCATCTTGTCAAGGAATGAAGACCGCTATCAGGCGCTCTACCATTCCAAGAGCAAACACAATCTGGCCAAACGCATAGACCGTGCCGTGTTCCCTCTCCTCCAGGGCGGACCGCACATGAATACGATTGCCGCGCTAGCTGTCGCTCTGCACGAAGCAGGCAATGCATCCTTCCGTGTGTACGGTCAGCACATCGTCAACAATGCCAAGGCTCTGGCCCAGGCCCTTCTGGAGCGAGGTTATGAACTCGTCACGGGGGGCACTGACAATCACATGCTGATCCTTGATCTTAGGGACCGGCCGCTGTCTGGGAAAGACTATGCCGAGCGCTTGTCGCAAGCAGGGATCATTACGAACTTCAACATGGTGCCGGGCGACCGGCGCCATCCCGCGCTCACCAGCGGCATACGCTTAGGCACGCCAGCAGTGACGTCTGTGGGCATGGGCGAGGCGGAAATGGTGCAGATTGCCGCTTTCATCGACCTGGTTTGCCGCCAGCCCGATGATTCGGACGTGCATGCCACAGTACGCAGAGACGTTGCCGATTTCTGCGCTGCGTTCGACGTGCCTGGCATCTCCGACAGGTAAGACGGCCGGATCAACTGTCACATCAATTCCAACGTTTGAAGCGAGGACATTCCATGACCAGACAATTCGTGTTCTCTTCCGAATCGGTCGGCGCGGGACATCCCGACAAGATGGCCGACAATATCTCAGATGGCGTGCTTGATGCGATCCTTCGCAAGGATCCTAAGGCCCGAGTTGCTTGTGAAGCGTTGGTGAAGTCAGGGATGGTCGTTCTGGCTGGCGAGATCACCAGCCACGCGCAGATCGATTACAGCCAAGTTGCCCGCGATATCATTTTGGACATTGGATATGACGACGATGCGATCGGCTTTGACGGCCGGCGTTGCGCCGTGATTTTGGCCTTGACCGAGCAGTCGCCCGACATCAGCCAGGGCGTCGACGAGGGACGAGGGCAGGATCTCGATCAGGGAGCAGGGGATCAGGGCCTCATGTTCGGGTACGCGTGCAACGAGACCGAAACATTGATGCCCTTGCCAATCCAACTTGCTCACGATTTGACAAAAAAACAGGCAGAGGTGCGCCAAACCGGACGCCTTGGCTGGCTTCGCCCGGACGTTAAATCTCAAGTCTCCGTCCGCTATGAGGGTTTGCGCCCGGTAGCGCTTGATACCATAGTCTTGTCGACGCAGCATGACGAGGAGGTCTCACAAGCCACGGTGCGCGAAGGCGTCATTGAGGAGATTATAAGGCCGGTCTTGCCTCAGGATCTCGATACGACGGGGATAAGATTCCTGGTGAATCCAACAGGCCGGTTCGTGGTCGGTGGGCCGCGCGGCGATTGCGGGCTTACCGGACGCAAGATCATCGTCGATTCCTACGGCGGGATGGGGCGTCACGGCGGTGGCGCCTTTTCGGGCAAGGACCCGTCGAAGGTTGATCGATCGGCCGCCTATGCGGCGCGGCACGTCGCAAAAAACGTCGTTGCCAGCGGCCTTGCGGAGGTGTGCGAGGTTCAGCTTGCTTACGCGATCGGTGTCGCCGCGCCGGTCTCTGTCCTCGTCAATACATTCGGAACCGCAAAGATTGATGAAAAGAGGATCGAGCGCGCCGTCCTTGAGCTTTTCGATCTCCGGCCGAAAGGCATCATCAAGGCGCTTGATCTCTTACGGCCGATTTACCGCAAGACCGCGACATACGGACACTTCGGCCGCGAAGAGCCGGAGTTCAGCTGGGAAAAGACGGACAGAGCTGACGAGCTGTTGCGTGAGGCAGGACCGGCAGCCGCGTGAGGCGCCGGTATTGGACGCGTCGGCATAGAGCGACCGATTCCACACTCGTAAGAAACACCCGCTAAGGCGTGGCAAGAAGCCGGCTCGGGTTTTTGGCGGAGATTTTGATGCCGGATCATGACGTGCTTTGCATCGGCAATGCCATTGTCGACATCATCGCCCAGTGCGACGAGGAATTCCTCGAGACCAACGGCATCATCAAGGGCGCGATGAACCTCATCGACACTAAGCGCGCCGAACTGCTCTACAGCCGCATGGGCCCAGCGATCGAGGCGTCCGGCGGCAGCGCCGGCAACACGGCGGCCGGCGTTGCCTCCTTCGGGGGCCGCGCCGCCTTCTTCGGCAAGGTCTCCAACGACGCGCTGGGTGAGATCTATGCGCATGACATCCATGCCCAGGGCGTCGCCTTCGACACCAAGCCGCTTCAGGGCGAGCCGCAGACGGCACGCTCGATGATCTTCGTCACCCCCGACGGCGAGCGCTCGATGAACACCTATCTCGGCGCTTGCGTC
Organism: Mesorhizobium sp. WSM4809; assembly: GCF_055811655.1. Taxonomy (NCBI): domain Bacteria; kingdom Pseudomonadati; phylum Pseudomonadota; class Alphaproteobacteria; order Hyphomicrobiales; family Phyllobacteriaceae; genus Mesorhizobium; species Mesorhizobium sp. WSM4809. The sequence continues at coordinate 39,896 of NZ_JBVVQW010000026.1, read as the reverse complement.
GAGCTCGGGCCGGAGGATGTCGAGGCCGACAAGGCGTCGGGCGCCAAGGTCACCTATTTCGAGGGTTATTTGTGGGATCCGCCGCGGGCCAAGGAGGCGATCCGGCAGACGGCCAAGCTGGCGCACGCGGCGGGCCGCGAAGTGTCGATGACCTTGTCGGATTCGTTTTGCGTCGACCGCTACCGCGACGAGTTCCTCGACCTGATGCGCTCGGGCACCGTCGACATCGTCTTCGCCAACAGCCATGAGATCAAGTCGCTCTACCAGACCTCGTCCTTCGACCAGGCGCTCGCCCAGATCCGCAAGGACTGCAAGATCGCAGCCGTGACGCGCTCGGAAAAAGGCTCGGTCATCGTGCGCGGCGACGAGACCGTGGTCATCCAAGCGACGGCCATAAAGGAGCTGGTCGACACGACGGGCGCCGGCGATCTCTATGCCGCCGGCTTCCTGCACGGCTACACGCAAGGCCGTGACCTGCAGACCTGCGGCGACCTTGGCTCGCTGGCCGCCGGATTGGTGATCCAGCAGATCGGCCCGAGGCCCCGGCAGAATCTGCGCCGCGAGGCTGAGCAGGCGGGGCTGTTGTAGGGCAGCATCTCGGCCACGTATTGCCCACCTTCCGTTGTGCAGGCTGTCCAGACAAGCGCGTGTAAATCGAACGTACCAGTCCGAGAAGCATGCCGGTTTTTCTCAAAATTCCTGATTGTTGAGGCTCAGGAACGTTGTCGCACTTCGGGCCAGTACTGCCGCCCGATGATGAATGGCCAACACGCGCCCTTTGACGAAGTCGTTTTGAGACGGGATCGTACAAGAGGCAGATTGCCCGAGGGGCGAGCCACAGTCTGCACACACCGGAAAGTCGCTCAGAAGGCTCAGCTCTACGGGGACATGGAAACAAGCCGCAAGCGAACAATCCACATAAACACATAAACATTTCTTTATACGGCATTGACAAGAAAGTGGGCTGCACCGCAAGGCGCTGCCGTAGCGGAGCTAAGTGGGAAGCCGGTGCAATGCTGGCGCTGCCCCTGCTGTAAGCGGCGAGCCAAACCCATCAATGTCACTGGGGCGAACTGCCCCGGGAAGACGGGGCAGAGGCTGTGACCCGCAAGACCTGCCACGGCTAACAACGTCCACGGGCGGGGTGTCTGGTGGCCGCGGCAGCTCGGCGTTGATGCCGGCCTGCTAGCGCCTTCCTTTTCCCCGCCCCACCATCGGGGTATGGAATGAATGTCTCCCAGCAAGTTCCCATAGCAACGCTTGGCGTGCCGCGTATCGGTCGCCGGCGAGAACTGAAATTCGCGCTCGAAAGCTACTGGTCCGGAAAATCTTCTGCTGCCAACCTTCTGGCGACGGCGAAGGCGTTGCGTGCCGCCAGCTGGAGCGAACAGCACGACCGCGGCGTGTCGAAAATTCCGTCGAACGATTTCTCACTGTATGACCATGTGCTCGACACCGCAGCAATGGTCGGCGCCGTCCCAGCTCGTTACGGCTGGACGGGCGGCGAGGTCCCGCTCGACATCTACTTCGCGATGGCGCGCGGGACGCAGGGCGACACCGCGGGTTGCGGACCGGCCAGGGCCCAAGCCTTGTCCGAAGGCAGGGAGGCCGTAACAGGCGGGCTGAAGGCTTCTGATGAGGCGGCCGCCGCGCGCGCAATGTCGACAAAGGCCATAATCCGCTCGTCCGCGGGCGCGTCAGCAGCATTGACGGCGCCATGAAGCAACGAAAGAGCGCATTTGCCAAGCGCTCGAGAGTCCAGGCTGACACGCTCGCCCTGCCGCTGTTCCCGACGACGACCATCGGGTCCTTCCCGCAGACGCCCGAGGTGCGCAGGGCACGCTCCGCTCATGCGAAGGGTCGGCTGAGCTATATCGACTACCTTGACCTTCCTGAAGAAAGAGACTGAGGGCGCCGTTCGTTGGCAGGAGGAGATCGGGCTCGACGTGCTGGTACATGGCGAGTTCGAACGCAACGATATGGTGCAGCATTTCGGCGAGCAGTTGTCCGGCCTCGCCTTCACCCAGCATGGCTGGGTGCAAAGTTACGGCTCCCGGCTCGTGCGCCCTCCCATTATCTTCGGCGACGTATCGCGGCCCAATCCGATGACGGTTCTCTGGTGGCAATTTGCCCAGTCGCTGACGAAAAAGCCGGTGAAGGGCATGCTCACTGGCCCAGTGACGATTCTTAACTGGGTTTTGTGCGCGACGACGTACCCCGCGCCGAGGTCTGCCGCCAGATCGCACTCGCCATCCGCGATGAAGTGGCCGACCTCGAGAAAGCTGGCGCAAGGGTGATCCAGATCGATGAGGCCGCGTTTCGCGAAGGCTTGCCCCTGCGAAAGTCCGATTGGAAACATTATCTCGGCTGGGCTGTCGAATGCTTCCGGCTCGCCTCGACGGGTGTAGAGGACGCGACCCAAATTCACACCCACATGTGCTATTCGGAGTTCAATGAGATCATCGACTCGATCGCTGAACTGAACGCCGACGTGATTTCAATCGAGACGTCGCGCTCCAAAATGGAACTGCTGGAGGCCTTCACCAAGTCGAAACATCCGAACGAAATCGGTCCCGGCGTCTACGACATTCACTCGCCACGTGTCCCCGAGATCGGCGAGATTTTGCATCTCGCCCAACTTGCTCGCGAGCGACTGTCGGACGGCCAACTGTGGGTGAATCCGGACTGCGGCCTCAAAACAAGGAAATGGGAAGAGGTCCGCCCTGCCCTCATCAACATGGTCGCCGCAGCCTGCGCGCTGCGGGAGGAAGTGCAGTCGCAGGCCGCTGAGCCACTGTAACCGTCAAATATGTGACCAGCGGGCCTCGCGGATAATTTAAGATGGAAAGGACGGCATCGAAAAGCCGCGAAGAGGTCGGTCGACGCTTGCGAGTCCAACCTTGTCGTCCAGCCGAAGGCCGCTGGACGGCTGAGCGGCGGGGCAGGATTTGGGACGCCGATTCTGGTCCGAGGACGGATGATTTCGACCACGAAATAGAGGAAGGCGGTTTTGTCCGTGAGCTTCTGCCTCTCACACAGCCAGCGGTCAACAGACACTTCACCGAGGGCGAACGATGCCCCCCGTGCACCGGCACTATCGAGATATCGGCGGCGAGGTCGACCCATCAAGAGCGTCGGTGTCGATTGACTGCGTCGCATGTGTCGGACGACAAAATAGCCATACCGCTCAGCCGCAAGCTGCGACCATTCCTCATCGCTTGAATTGAAGCCGGCTGCATCTGGCACGGCGTGTGCTCCGCTCCTGCTGAAGTTCGCTGGGACAGAGCTTTTCACGCGCGCACGGCTCGCGGTGGTGTGTTGCTTCGACACAAACGCCCCCGTGGACATTACGATCGGTCCAAGAAACACAGCTGCTCCCCGAGCCTATCTTTCGTCATGCAGGCTACCCGAGCAGTCGGGAGGAGTGGAACCAACCAAGTTGTAAGGAGCACCTGTATGTCTAACATGATGAAGGCGCTGGTGAAGGCCAAGGCCGAACCGGGCGTCTGGATGGAAGAGGTGCCGGTGCCGGAGATCGGCCCCAACGACGTGCTGATCAAGATCAAGAAGACGGCGATCTGCGGCACCGACGTGCACATCTACAATTGGGACCAGTGGGCGCAAAAGACGGTGCCGGTGCCGATGGTGACGGGCCATGAATTCGTCGGCACCGTTGCCGATTTCGGCGCAGCGGTCACCGAATACAAGGTCGGCCAGCGTGTATCGGGCGAAGGCCACATCGTCTGCGGCCATTGCCGCAACTGTCGCGCCGGGCGAGGGCATCTGTGCCGCAACACGCTCGGCGTCGGCGTCAACCGTCCTGGCGCCTTCGGCGAGTATCTGGCGATCCCGCAGCACAATGTCGTGCCGATCCCCGATGATGTGCCCGACGAGATCGCCGCGATCTTCGACCCGCTGGGCAATGCCGTCCACACCGCACTCTCCTTCGATCTGGTTGGCGAAGATGTGCTGGTGACCGGCGCCGGGCCGATCGGCATCATGGGCGCGCTCGTCGCCCAATGCGTCGGCGCGCGAAAAGTGGTCATCACCGACATCAATCCGGTGCGGCTGGCGCTGGCGAAAAAGCTCGGCGTCCAGCATGTCGTCGACGCGTCCAAGGAAAAGCTGCGCGATGTCATGCCGGCGCTCGGCATGACCGAGGGTTTTGACGTCGGCCTTGAAATGTCGGGCGCCGCACCGGCCTTCCGCGACATGATCGACACCATGAACAATGGCGGCAAGATCGCCATTCTGGGCATCGCCCCGACCGGCTTCGAGATCGACTGGAACAAGGTCATCTTCAAGATGCTGCATCTCAAGGGCATCTACGGCCGCGAGATGTTCGAAACCTGGTACAAGATGATCGCGCTGGTGCAGGGTCCGCTCGATGTTTCGGGTCTGATCACGCACCGCATCGGCATCGACGATTTCCAGGCCGGCTTCGATGCAATGCGCAGCGGCAGTTCGGGCAAGGTGGTGATGGACTGGTAGGGCGACGGCCGGCGTGATTTTGCGAAGGTGGTGACGGGACACCTTCGCCTGCCGACGATCTCCTCGCGCGGGAGCATGGCTGGTGCAACGCAATGGCACCCCTCCAACGTGCGCCGCTCAACCGTGGGGGTATCGCGGCCCAATCCGACCACGCTCGTGGCAGGTCGCCCAAATCGGGCAACAAATGGTGACGGCCCCGACGTGATCGTCTTCTTCCCCCATGCCTAGGATCGAGGCCGAGGTGTCCTGGGCGTTTCAGGCGGCAAGATGGGATATGTGATCTCCGGTCGCTTTCCGGTCAGCGAATGAAGGTAGGCAACGATCCGATCGATTTCGATTTGGGTCAGCTCTTGGCCAAGCTGGGTGGTGCCCATGATCGCGACCGCCTTGCCCAGGTCCCAGACCTTGCCCGAATGAAAGTATGGCGCGGTGATTGCTACATTGCGCAGCGACGGCACGCGGAAGACATAGGAATCCTCTGGTAAATTGGTGACGGCAAATCGTCCCTTGTCGTTCTCGGGGAGAATGTCGGCGCTAGGCTTCTCAACGAGGCCGAATGGATAATAACCGTCCCCACCAAGATTGACACCGGAATGGCAGGATGAGCAGCCCTTTTCGATGAAAAGGGCCAGGCCCTGTTTCGCTTCTGGGCCGATGGCGGTGTCATCGCCATTGAGATAGGCGTCGAAGGGGGCGGGCGTGACCAGCGTCGCCTCATAATCTGCGAGTGCGATGGCTAGGTTATCGAAGGTGATGGGTTCGGCCCCCCGCGGGAAAGCTGAACGGAACCACTCCACATATTGCGGCATCGATTTGAACGTCTCGACCACTTGGTGCGGTGTGTTGGCCATCTCGGCACCGGCCTGTATCGGCCCTTTGGCCTGAGCTTTCAGGTCTTCGGCGCGACCGTCCCAGAACTGCGATTTGTTGAAGACAGAGTTAAACACCGTCGGCGCGTTGCGCTGCCCCTTCTGCCAACCATGGCCAATCGAAGTTTCACGATTGTCGTCGCCCCCGGTGGCCAGGTTGTGGCACGAGTTGCACGAGAAGACGCCTGAGGACGAGAGGCGTGGATCGAAGAACAGGGCCTTGCCGAGGGCAATCTTCTCCGGCGTGCTCGGGTTGTTGGTGACTTCCGGTATCGATGGCAAGGGCTTGAAGATGGCCAGTGCCGTTTCTCTGAGGTCTGGTGGAATGGACTGCGCAGCAAAAGCCGTGGCTGCGACCAGCGCAACAGCTATCGCAGGAAATAGAATTTTCATAAATGGAGTCCTTACGATGTGCACGGAAACCATTCTCCACATGCGGCCCGGGAACGCCCTGCGCTAGATCAGCGGATCAAGGGAATGGTGCCTGCCGACCAAGAGAATCGAGCGGCGGAACAGTGTTTGCGATTCCTCGCGCGATGACGGTTCCAATGGTGGGCGCGCGCAATCGCTGTTTGTGCGCCTGAGGGTTGGTCGGTTCCGTTGCCCGTCTCCACATGCTGCCGCAACGCCCACCTGTTTCATGCGGCAAAGTTTCTGCCCCCGGCGCATGCACGGCTCAGGTCTACAAGCTTTCTGCGTCCTTCTTTGCAATTCAGACCGACGCGATCGGGGCTGAACGGCGGATACCGGCGCAGTTATGGACAGCGATTACCGCGCAGATTAGTGACACGACAGCGTGGAGTGGCGCTATAGGCCTCGGTCCTGGACGAGCAATGAACAATCCTGTCGGGAGATTTGTTGCTTTCATCGGAAATCACCCCTAGAAGCGACCGCTCCGCAGACCAATCCACCGGAGAGTTTCATGCCAGAAGAAGACTTTGAAAACGCCAACAACCTCATCGACCTTACCGCGGATGTTGTCTCAGCCTATGTTTCCAACAATCCCGTGCCGGTGGGCGAACTGTCTACCCTGATCGGCCAAGTGCACGAAGCTTTGAAACGCACGGCATCCGGTCGCGTCTCGGCACAAGAGCCGACGGTGTTGACGCCGGCCGTCCCGATCAGGAAATCGGTGACACCGGACTACATTGTCTCCCTTGAGGACGGCAAGAAATTCAAATCGTTAAAGCGTCATCTGGCGACCCATTACGGGCTGACCCCCAACGAATATCGCGCCAAATGGGGTCTGCCATCAGACTATCCCATGGTCGCGTCGAACTACTCGGCTGCGCGCTCTGCGTTGGCCAAGACAATGGGACTCGGCCGCAAACCGAAAGAGCCTGAGGTCTCGACGCCCGAGAAGCGGTCTAGAAAGAAGGTACCAGCGTGACTTCCTCCATCCAGACCCGTTGTGGGGCTGGCGGCTCGATCAGCAAGATGTGAGCGAAACACTCGAAAAGGCGGGATCAAAATCCCGCCTTTTCCCTTGGCACGGTGTGATTACACGCCGCGAAGCGGAATGGAACTGACATAGCGCAGAGACACAGGAGACCGCAGGGGTAAAAGGACCAACTTTTCAGCTTGGGACGGAAACCGTTGCAGACCTCTATCCTGAAAGAATATCGCGAGGCTCTCCTGCCTTGGTACACCATCTATCCGACTGTAGCGGAGTTCACCGCCAGCGTCGGGGCCGAAAGCTATGAGGATTGGCTAAGAGGTCTGCCTGCTGACGATTCGGTGTCGCTCTATCTCCACATTCCGTTCTGCCAATCGATTTGCTGGTTTTGCGGCTTCCCGACCACGATTGCCCGCAATCAGGGGCCGATCCTCAACTATGTGGAGATTCTGCGTAACGAGATTCGTTTGGTCTCGGAGAAAGTGCAGCAGGGGCTCGTGGTGAACGACGTGCATTTTGGCGGTGGAACCCCGACCCTGATCGGGGCAGCCGAGTTCCTGGCCACTATAAAACTCCTGCGCCACCGCTTCGCGTTCAGGGAAGCCGCCACGATCGCCGTCGAAATTGATCCGCGCACCTTCACAGCCGAGATCGCCGAAGCGTTGGGAGCAGCGAACGTAAGCCGCGCGAGTCTGGGGGTGCAGAGCTTTGATCCGATCGTTCAAAAAGCGATCAACCGGGTCCAGAGCGAGGCGCAGACGGCCGCTGCCGTCGAAAAGCTGCGCCGGCACGGCGTGAGCGGCATCAACTTCGATCTCATTTTCGGTCTCCCGAACCAGACGCTAGAGTCCTGCGTCCAGACTGCGGCGGCGACTGTCGCCATGCGTCCCAGCCGACTTGCGGTGTTCGCCTACTCCCACATTCCATCGGTGATAAGAAATCAGCGCCTGATCGAGAAGACTGCGCTGCCGGACAGCGTCGCCTGCGCCGAACAGGCTGCCGCCGTGGCAGAGACGCTGGTTGCGGCCGGCTACCGTGAGATCGGCCTCGACCATTTCGCCTTGCCGGACGACGAACTTTCGCTGGCGCAGACCAGCGGTCGCCTACGGCGTAACTCGCTGGGTTACTCGGCCGACACCTGCAAAACCCTGATCGGCTTCGGCGCGTCCTCAATCGGGCGGGTCGGCGAGGGCTACGTCCAGAACGAGGTGACACGTGAGTCCTACATCCGGCACATAGCAGTTGGCCGTCTGGCAACGTCAAAAGGCTACCGACTCACAGATGAAGACCGCGCGCGAGCCACAATCATCGAGCGGCTGATGTGCGATTTGCAGGCCGATGTGCCGGCAATTTGTGCGGCCTATGGATTCGATCCAACTCGCCTTCTCGATTCGGCTGCTGAACGCCTGGCGAAGCTGGCCGAGGATGGGATAATGGACATCGAGAAGGGTTTCATCCGGGTGCGTCAGGAACATCGCTTCGTAATTCGCGCTGTTGCTGCCGCATTCGATGCTTTTCTCGACCGGGCTGTCCCATAGCACAGCCAAGCATGAGGGGGCCAAAGCGATCGCTTATGCCAAACGGCCTGCTCGTAAAGCCGCCGCAGGCCCCCGTCACGGCGCCCTGCGCGGATTAAGCGTTTGACGTTCCCGAATGGGCGAGCTTGCCGTAGGATCATAGTGTGACAACGGTGACGGGTTCGCGCCCGATGAGTCGACTCCGTGCCTATGAATACCACCGTTTCGCAGGCAAGAAATTGGGTCGACGAAAGATCGTCGGCGCGATGATCTCGTCCACTTCCCGAGGCACGCTCGTGCTCATCGCATGAAACTCGATGCGGCGGTCCCCTGTTCGTCAGTAATGAGGATCAACAGTTTTGGGACTATGGCGGAAACTAGCCTAAGCCAGCTAATAGCGACTGGGTAGGATCCGAGAATTCTCAGGCCACCAATCTCCGCCAATGCGGCCAGGCCCGGGTGCGTCAAAACTGCCCTGCGACATCGAGGACAAATTGATGGCTGTCCAGCCGCTCGCATATCGGACGCTGGTAGACAGTGAGCACGGCTAAATTGTGCTTCGAGAACCTGGTCAGGACACAACTAAGATTTTGCTCCGGAACGCGGAGGTGAAGTTTTGTCCGGTCAAATCCTGTTGGCGCAGGGCTCCTGCGCCCGAGCACCCACCAACGCGTAACGTTATGCAGGCCTTCTTCAATTCCTGCTCGCAATATCTGCAGATTATACAGCTTGGCACCAAGCGCAGGACCGAATGCCGCTATCGAGGGAGAGTTTTGCTCAGCCACGAAATATGTCGCTCCCCCACGGCTCTCTCGCTCGACGTGGGGCATGTTCTGTCGAGCCACCCCGGCCACCTCCTGCAGGGCCACGGGGTGGGCCGACCACCTTAGTGATCATCGAGAAATTCGCATCTCTGCTGGCCATCAGGCTGTAGCTCAGGATCTTAGGGTACTCGGCGACAATCGTGGGAGACGTCAAGCGCAGAATTTGGTCGAGGTAGGGAGTGCCGACCAGCGAGGTCGTAGCTGGGACGCATGCAATGTCGACGCAGCCATTCTCATATGCTTCGAACAATCCGTCGCCGAACGGGTGAGTTCAACTCGGTCACCAAGAGGTCCAGCGAGGCTTGATGGGTCCAGGTCCCCTCAGGGCCAATGTACCCTGCCCTCTTGATTGCGGAGGTGTCGATGGCTGGAGGCTGGCTGAATTGCTCGTTCCCCGGCGCACTCGATCGATAATGCGTCAAAGCCCACATTCACACGCACGCGGTTCATGACCGAACATATAGCAGTGATCGGTGTGAAGCGACCCGGCCCACAAGAAGCCCGCAGCTTGATCTCAGTCGTTCTGATACGCGCTTGTCGCTGTCGGCATCTGCTAGGTAAGAACTATTGTAGACAATAAGAGGGCTGGGACCCGCTCTCTTCGCTTGCAAAAATCTGTTTCAGCAGAACTTAGCAGATTGCCGCAATCCCCCGCCCGGTCGCCGGGAGTCCGTGTTCTTGCCCGCTCATATGGCGCGGTCAGTGGCCCTTCTGCCCGGCTCTTGCCGGGCAGAAGCAGAAAAAGATCAGCCAGCTTTGCTGAGACTGCCTGCGGAGGACTTGCCGGTACGGCGGTCCTGTTCGACCTCGTAGTTAATCTTCTGGCCCTCATTGAGGGTCGAAAGGCCCGCTCGTTCGACAGCGGAAATGTGTACGAAAACGTCCTGACCTCCGTTGTCAGGCTGGATAAAACCGAATCCCTTGGTGCTGTTGAACCACTTCACCGTTCCAGTCGCCATAACGTATTCCTTTGTAACCATCCAATGTAGACAGGCTATAAGCCAGGTCCGCTTCATATCCGAGATTTTAGGGACAGCAAAAGCGAAAATAGCAAAAGCCCCGGTCAAATCGCAAATCGGCTCGAGAGCTCCATCGTGACCGCCTGTCGCAGACAGCGTCTCCCGCTGGCGCTCCGAATGGCAAACACAAGTTCTGCAACGCTCCGGTAAATTCAAGAACCGCGTCTATCGCCGGTTCGGAGCCGTGTTAGGGACCACCGATCGGCCGATGTTAGCAAGAGCACGCTGATGAACCAGCAACTGCGCGCTAACGTCACCATGTTCGCGCCCCTCTGCGAAGGATGCACCTAGCAACTCTTAAACGTGAAGCGCTCCCAGGCGGTGTCTGACGTCGGACAATGTCAGGGGTACCGCAACACAGATTCCGGTGGATCGCATCGCCGAAACGGCTTTCCTCATCTGGCACGGCTCGTGCGCGGGTTCATGCAAACGCGCAGGAGAGTCGTCCCATGATCCCCAAACAGAGAAATGCCGTCCCATCTTTCGCCGGCCTACTCAAAATTGCCACACGAGCGGGGCCTGGCAGCATTGTCAGGGCTTGTCTGGACCGGCGCTGCCCACCGATCCGCCTTCTCCCCGTGAGGGCGCCAGGGACGCAGCACCTTGAAAGTGACGGACAACTCACTTCCGTTCGAGCCTTGTCCATCGCCCCCTCACTAAAACCGAAGCGACCGTCTGTCTGTCTGCGGGGTGCACTCTATGCGACCGCGATGGCATTTCTGACGACCGAGCCTGCGGCGGCCGCCAATGGCATCAAGGCAACGAATTTCCTGCTCGAAAATGGCATGGAGGTTGTCGTCATACCCGATCACCGCGCGCCCATCGTCAAACATATGCTGTGGTACAAGGTCGGCAGCGCCGACGAGCCTCCGGGCAAATCCGGCATCGCGCATTTCTTCGAGCATCTGATGTTCAAAGAGACGGCCAATCACGGCGCCGGCGAGTTGGACCGCGCGGTGGCCGAGATCGGGGGCTCGCTCAACGCCTTCACCTCTTACGATTATACTGCCTTCTACGAAATAGTGCCGCCTTCGGCACTGGAGCAGATGATGAGCTACGAGGCTGATCGCATGCGCGATCTCACCCTCACAGATGACGTCATCGACACCGAGCGGGACGTGGTCCGCGAGGAGCGTCGCCTGAGGGTCGACAACAATCCGCAGGCGCTTCTCGATGAGGAGGTCGTCACGACGCTTTGGCAGAGCCAACCTTACCGCATCCCGGTGATAGGCTGGATGCACGAGATCGAGAAGTTGAATCGCAGCGACGCCGTCACGTTTTATTACAAATACTACTGGCCGAACAATGCCGTGCTGGTTGTGGCGGGCGATGTCGAACCGGAGAGCGTGAGGGCGCTTGCCGAGAGGATTTATGGCAAGCTCCCACGTGGACCTGAGCTGCCGCCGCGTGAGCGCGCCTCCGAGCCGGTGCAGAACACCAAGCGCGTATTGACGCTGAGCGACGACCGCGTTTTGGTCCCCCTCTTCTCCAGACATTGGGTCGTGCCGTCCTATCGCACCGCCGAGCCTGGCGAAGCCGAAGCGCTGGACCTCCTGGCGGAGATCCTCGGCGGCGGCAACCGAAGCCGGCTTTACCAGGAGCTCGTTGTCGAGCAAGGCATAGCCGCCGCGGCCTACGCTGATTTCCAAGGCAACATGCTGGATGCTGGCAAGTTCAGCATCCGAGGCTGGCCGCGCGGCGACGCCGAGCTTGCGGATGTCGAGGCTGCCGTCGACGCCGAGATAGCGCGCATCGCCAGCAACGGCGTCACCAGCGACGAACTGGAGCAGACGAAAAACCGCTATATCCGCTCGTTCATCTTCGGCCATGACGAGCAGGGCACCGTCGCCCGCCTGTATGGCGCCACGCTTGCCACGGGCGGCAATGTGAAAGACGTCGAGGAATGGCCAGACCGCCTCCGCAAGGTCACGGCCGATCAGGTTAAGGCCGTGGCGGCCCGCTACCTCGTGTCTGACCATTCGACAACCGGCCATCTCCTGCCCAAGGAAAATTGACATGATGACGAACCTCTACCGCAGGGCCATTCCACAGGCATTGCCCTCTCCTTTTGGACAAGGCTGGCGCCTCGCCTCTTCGCTGGCTGTGCTTTGCCTTGCCATTTTGTTCCTCACTCTCCCGGCACTTACCGCGCGTGCTGCCCTGAACATCCAGGAGGTGAAATCTGAACAGGGGATCACCGCCTGGCTGGTAGAAGACCATACGCTGCCGATCATCACGCTCCAGTTCGTGTTCGACGGCGGCACCAGTCAAGACCCGGCCGGTAAAGAGGGGCTTGCCGAATTGATGGCCGGCTTGTTCGACGAGGGCGCAGGCGATTACGGCGGCGACTCCTTTCAGGTGCGGCTCGATGATGCCGGCGCTGAGATGGGCTTTCACGCGGGGCGTGATGGCATCCATGGCTCGGTGCGCATGCTTTCCCTGCGCCAGGACGCCGCTTTCGATCTCATCAGGCTCGCGTTGAACAGGCCCCGCTTCGATCAGGAACCCCTTGACCGAATCCGCGCTCAGCTTCTCTCCGGCATCATCGCCAACGAGCGCGAACCTCACGCGATCGGCGAGGATGCCTGGCGGCGCAGTATCTATGGCACGCACCCGTATTCGAGGCCGCCCGAGGGCACCAAGAAAAGCCTGACCCGCATTACGCCCGCCGATCTAAGCGCCTTCCACAAGGCCGCTTTCGCCAGCGGCGGGCTGCACGTCGCGGTCGTGGGCGACATAGATGCCAAGTCCCTGAGCGCAAGGCTCGACGAGTTGTTCGGCGATTTACCCCCGAAACAGACGCTTGCGCCGGTGCCTGATGTCACGCCGAAGCTCGGCCGGTTGACCTGGGTCGAATACGCCCTGTCCCAGACTTCGCTCCGGCTGGCTTTTCCCGGCATCGGGCGCACCGAGCCGGAATTCTATGCTGCGCAGTTGATAAACGATATATTGGGTGGGTCATCTACCTCACGGCTGTACCGGGAAGTGCGCGAAAAGCGCGGCCTTGCCTACGGTGTCTCCTCTAGCTTGGAAAGCCACCAGCATTCCAACACGCTTGTCGTGGCCACGTCGACGCGCGCCGACAGGGCGGCCGAGACGCTCGGCCTGATAAGACAGATAATCAAGGAGCTGGCGGACACGGGCCCAACAGCGGCCGAGCTCGATGCGAGCAAGAAGCATCTGATCGGCGCCTTTGCTATCAACCATCTGGGTTCCTCCAGATCCATTTCAGCCACGCTTCTCGCGTTGCAACTTGACAAGCGCGGCATAGATTACATTCAGCGCCGCCAGGCCCTCATCCAACAAGTGACGATCGACCAGGTCAGGGCGGCGGCGAAGAAGCTGCTTTCGGCCGAGCCCGCCATTTTGGGCATTGGCACGGGGCTTGCCCCAGCCCCGTGACAACCAGCAGTCTCGCGCTCTGCCAAGGTCCGCATTGATCGTCTTCGGAACTGCGTAAATGCTGAGTGGCTAACCATTGGCAAACAAGGATTCCAACTTTCCCATAAAACGCGAAAGTTAGGATCTCTGTTCACCTTGGACCTGATCGGCAGATCGAGGAGCGCCTCGCAGGCACAATAAGTAGCCCGAGGGGCGTCAGCGCTTGTACCGAGGCGACGGGCGAGAGACACGGGTCCGGCTGCAATGACAATATCGGTCAAGACGGCACTTGCCGAAGTGCCAGACGCAGATGGCGGGACACTGGACTCCACAGCCCCGACGAGGAGTGCTGTTTTCCACTCGGGATCGTCACCTGCTGTGGTCGAAGCGCACTCTTGCGGTTCGGTGGCCGTAAGGATAACGCTCGCCCGCCGTCCCACAGCCCCACAACCATGGCAGTTCGTTTCGTTGGGTATTTAGGTCTTTATCGTATAAAAGCCGCTTCTCTAACTCGTTCAAGGTCATGTGCGATGCAGGCCAGTGCTCTGTTCGCACAAGCGGCGATGGAGCCGGCTTCCGTTCGGAGTCGCCACTTTACTAGTTACTAGGGCCGGCGGACCGATCGGTCTTTCCACACGAGCCTCAAACGGTGCCCATGAGAAGCTTGGAGGAACCGTGCAGAGCAACTTTTTGGAAGGAAGCTCCACCCCAGTTTTTGCTCAGTGATCGTTATGATCTCAACCTCACCTTCGCATTGACCCGAGGACTCCGATCTTGATCCGCAGCGCTGGCCGCGGTGGGGAAGCCGATGCCTGTTGTTCAGGTTGCACTGTCGAGAACCGCGAGTCATCGACAGAAGAATTGAAAATTCTCGCGGCGAGCTGAGTGCAATGGTCTACCAGCCGTCTGACCGAGGCCCTATAAGCACCCGAAGGTGCGGAGTACCACCGACGCCCTGTCGACATACATATCAGCCGAATTTGAGAGGAATCCGGTATTGCCCTTGTGCCTGCCGATGATCCGCCACTTGAAATCCCCGGACCTGTTTGGCGCCATCGATCGCCTGCCGGCGCTCGGCACGCCGATTAGCGAGCGAACATTCGAGGTCCTCAATCCGTCGAGCGGTGAGGTCCTGGCGGCACTTCCCGACATGGGCGTGGAGGAGACACGCGCTGCGATCGACAAGGCCTATGTAGCGCAGCCTGGTTGGGCTGCGCTGACCGCCCGAGAACGCAGTGACGTTTTGTGGCGATGGCATGAGCTGATCATTGAACACGCCGATGATCTTGCCGCGATACTCACTGCAGAGATGGGCAAGCCGTTTGCCGAAGCCAAGTCGGAGATTTCGCACGCGGCTGCGTATCTGCAATGGTACGCCGAAGAAGCCAATCGCATCTATGGCGAGACGATCCCCGCACCGTCGACAGACCGTCGCATGCTGGTGATCAAGCAGCCCATCGGTGTGGTCGGCACGATTACGCCATGGAATTTCCCGGCGTCGATGGTGGCGCGCAAGATCTCGCCGGCCCTGGCGGCGGGCTGCACGATCGTGCTCAAGCCTGCTGAACAGACGCCGCTCGTGGCAGGTGCAATGTTCGCCCTCGCCCACCAAGCCGGCTTTCCCGACGGCGTGGTGAACCTAATTTATGCGTCTGAAGGTGATGGCGTCGGACGTGAACTTTGCTCCAACCCGAAGGTCCGAAAGATCAGCTTTACAGGCTCGACCGAGGTTGGCAGGCTGCTCATGCGCCAGTGTTCGGACCAGATCAAGAAGGTCAGCCTCGAGCTCGGCGGCAATGCGCCGTTCATCGTCTTCGACGACGCCGATATCGACGCTGCGGTTGACGGCGCGATCCAGGCGAAGTTCCGCAACGCCGGGCAGACCTGTGTTTCAGCGAACCGTCTTTACGTTCAATCGAGCGTTCACGATGAGTTCGTTGAAAAATTCGTGGAGAAAGTCCGGTCTTTGTCGGTTGGCGACGGCTTCGCTCCGGCAGTGGACGTCGGACCGCTCATCGACGTGCATGCTTTGGCCAAGATCGAGTCCCACATCGCAGATGCCGTTGCCAAGGGTGGCGCAATTCGATGCGGTGGCGAACGCATCGGCAAGGATGGGACCTTCTTCAAACCCACAGTCCTCACTGAAATCACCAGCATTATGGCGGTTGCGCAAGAGGAGACTTTCGGGCCGCTCGCCCCGATCATTCGCTTCCATGATGCGGATCAGGTTGTGCGTGAGGCCAACGACACGATCTACGGTCTCGCCGCTTATTTCTATGCCTCGAATCTGAAGCGTGTCTGGCGCGTTGCCGAGGCATTGGAATATGGCATGGTTGGCATCAACACCGGGCGTATGTCTTCGGAAGCGGCGCCCTTTGGCGGCATGAAGCAGTCCGGCATTGGGCGAGAAGGATCCCGCCACGGGCTCGAAGACTACCTCGAAATGAAATACCTCTGCATGGGCGGCATCTGATCTCTATGTGGATGGATACCTCAGGCGCAAAATGAACCAAAGGCATGATCGAGCTTTGGCGAACCTTCTGTCGGCTGGTTTCGGGGTCGTTCACCGCGACCTGCGGCCTGTGCGCCTTAAGTGAGATCCAGACGCCCAGCTACGTGAACCGCCTCTACGGCCAGGAGGCAATGCGCCGCTAGCGGACGTTGCTCATCCTATCCAAGCGGCACGTCTCGCCAGGCTAGCGGTTCACTGGAACTAGAGACGCTATTGTCCATCAGCTGCGCTAACGCAGCGAATGTCGTCAAGCCGACGATGCAGGGCGTCTGCACGGTGAGCGGGTGCCACCGACACGTTTACGCCGCAGCCTCCTAATTGCCGCACCGCCAACTGAGCGCCCTTCGCGCATCGCTCTCAATCGGTACAGTCGCCGGCATTCTCGCCTGGAGAAGATTCAGTGAAACCAGACGTGCCCAGGCCCTGCATGCACGAAGACATTGAGGGTTGAGATCGAATGACTACAGCGCATCTGCTCGACATGGACGGGGTCTTGGTCCGGGGCGGCCAACCGATTGCTGGTTCCGTCGGCTATGTCGCCGGGCTAATTGCCAGGGGTGAGCCGTTTCAGATCTTCACCAATAACTCGCGCTTCACGCCCGAAGATCATGCCGAGCGTCTAAGAGCGGTCGGCTTCGCCGTGCAGCCAGAGCACATCTACACCTCGGCGCTCGCCACGGCGCGGTTCATGGAACTGCAAAAGCACGGATCATCTGCCTATGTCATCGGCGACCATGGCCTGGTCGAGGCTCTGCGGCAGGCAGGCTGCCGCATAACGGAGTTTGCCCCCGAGTTCGTGGTCCTCGGAGACACGATTTCGTATCACTACGAGCAGATCGCAACTGGCGCCGAGCTTGTGGCTAAGGGCGCGCGTTTTCTCGCCACCAATCCGGATGCGACTGGCCCGACCGAGCGGGGCTCCCATCCGGCGTGCGGGGCAGTCGCGGCACTAATCGAAAAGGCCACCGGCCGTCAGCCCTATTTCGTCGGGAAGCCGAACCCGTTCATGATGCGCAACGCGCTCGACCGACTGGGAGTGCGAGCTGTCGATACCATCATGGTCGGTGACCGCATGGACACCGACGTGCTCGCTGGGCTGGAATCGGGCCTGAAGACGGCCCTTGTGCTTACTGGGGTGACCAAACGGGCTGACATAGAGCGGTTTCCGTTCAGACCCGACTACGTGGTCGAGTGCCTTGCCGATCTGGGCCAGACCATCGTGAACCGATAAGCCGAACGCAACCCAATACCGACTGGGCGCTTGCTCTAGTCCCGACCGTTACACGCATGCCCGGCAGGAGACTGAGCTCGCTGCCGGGCCGGGTACGCCTTGGGAGGTGGCGTAAGTCCGCGACCTTCGTGGCGGGGGGAACCACTCAGTCCGCGCGTTTTGCCGAGCGTGCATGTACCGTGCCAAGACAAAAAGAAGTTAAAAAGGCCCGAGAGGCAGATTCCGCTACGTTGCGGACTCGACATTGTCGGCTATCGGACGATGCCGAACGTGCCTCTCGTCGTCGACCGACGTTTGAGCAAGAGTGCACCCACAAGGCCGTTCGCTGCCATGTCGAGCCGGCGCACTGGTGGCGACCCCGGTCTAGCTCCGGACTGTTCGCCGGCTGATGCAGAGGGCGGACTGTCCCTTTTCAATGAAGGAAACCCCTGTACCCTCCATGCATGAGGGCGCGGCCACGAGAGACAGCGCGGCGAATGCGGTCGCGCAGATGGTCGCGAGGATCCGTCCAGTCGGCATGGACGCGCCGTTGACCAATCAGCGCTTCGGCGAGCTCGCGATGTGACGCCCCAGCAATTGAGCCGTCGAGCGCACGAAGAACGAAGGTCAAACGGGGACCCCTTTTTTCTGGCGGGAATGAGCGGGCAGGGAGCGGTTGACCGACATTTAGACCATTAAGGCACTCGAGCGCCCTTAGCCGGTGCTTCGAAAGCGTCGCGGGCCAGATGGCCTCGGTACGGAGGCAAACGGGGTGCAAGATATCCGCGCCAGAGACGGCGAGCTGGAGCGTATGCTGCGCGTTGCGAAGAAGGACATGCTGGCTCTTGTCGGGCGCCAGCAGGACTGTCGCACGGCACGGCAATGCCGAGAGCTCGAACGACGCTGTCGCCGACCACACGGACAGCCGTTCTGCAATGACCGGCAGCACATGAGCGCACCATAGCGGAGACCAGAATATGACCGAATTGCACCCATAAGACTCGGCGAAACAGAACACCCCAGCGTGACAGGTCGCCGGCCGCCGCGACCACATCGAGAAAAGGCCGGAAGGACAAAGTATTGGCCTGCTGGCTTGCAGCGGTCACATCAGCCTGGAATGCTGGATTGCGGCGTAAAAACTCCCAGGCCCATTCGCGCGGCGTCAGAGCTGAGGTGTAATTGTATGATCTTTCATCGCGCCAATCAAACTCATCGGCGCCATTCACGAGGACTGCAGGCATGATTTTGCTCCCCTGCCCGCCCCAGGTGAGGTCGAAACTTGCCGCCTGCCAAAGCACCGGCTCCGGGACCACCAGAACTCGATGGATGCATTTCGTCCAAGCGTGTGCCATCGGCATTGTGGAGGGCAGAACACGCCGGCAAATAGCGGCGAGACCGTCGGACCAGCGGAGTGACAGCCAGCACGGCCTGAGCACCCCAAACGAATTGGCTCGATAACAATAGTCGAATCCTGCGTTGCTCTCCTGACGTTCCTTGAAGATCTAGCGGCGTGGCGGTGGATTGAACGCTGATTGTGGGCAGATTGTCGTAGCGCCGGCGTTATAAGCTTAGTCATGGAAGGTCTCCTGGGGGAAATTCCCACCATTGGAGGCCAAGTTTCAGGCTATGGCAGCCTGTATAGATGTACAGGGATGCCGACAGTTCAGCGGACCCGTGGGCGATTGCTTTGCGGTGGTGCTCACGCCGTGCGAACGGTGTGCACGTGGAGCGCGGCGGCCGGGATGCGCGTGTTGGCAGAGGATGATCAACCATCCAGGTGGGCCAAAAGGAGCCCTCCGGATTTCCGAGTTTTTGCCGCTCCGGCGTGGACCCCAGACGCTCTCAGTTCGCTCAAGGCGGCAATCGACTCGTGGTGTCGTTTGCCAATTGGTCCGGAAGCGTTCTGGCGCGAAGGTGTTGCGGTCCAGCCAAGTTCATTGTGAGGTTCACTCTTGAGTTCTGCATTGTGCCGCCGAAATTGCCGCCCGAGCTTGATCCGGCGATTACGCGGTGCGCCCGTTGTCGCATACTCGACGATGTCGGACATGCGACACAGCGCTACTAGAGTCATCGCACTGTTTTGAAGCGTTTTCTCAGTTGGCACGACAGATGCAGTCCTGTGCGCAAGAGCACTCTGGCGCCGACTGAGTAGAACCCTCTGATGATCACGCTTTTCGAAGATGCGGGCGCGCCCGCCAACACTGAGCATTCCCGCGCGTACCGAAACCTTTGCGCTTTCACTCGTCCGGTTATCGGGACATGACCGAGTTCGATTTCCGACCAACAGTGAATGCACCCGACGACGACCCCCATCTTTGGCTTGAAGATGTAGAAGGCGAACGGGTCCTTGCGTGGACGGAAGGCCAGTCGGCGAGGACCCTGAAGTATCTCGGTGGAACGCAGTTCGAGCGTGACCGGGCGGCGCTGATGGCGGCAATCGACCGCCCCGATAGGATTCCCCTCGTCACGCGCCGGGGTCAGTACCTCTACAATTTCTGGCGAGATGCCGGAAATCCGCGCGGACTCTGGCGCCGGACCACCCTTGCCGTCTACCTGACGACGGATCCCCAATGGGAGCTACTGCTCGATCTGGATGCCCTCGCGGCTAGCGACGGAGAGGACTGGATCTGGGGCGGGGCGTCCATCGAGCCGGAGAAACGGAAAAGAGCCATTCTGCGGCTCTCGCGCGGCGGCAGTGACGCGGTCGTGCATTCTGAATTCGACTTAGTGTCGCTGACGGTTTCAATCTTCCAGATGCCAAAGGCCACATTCGTTGGCTCGACCCTGACACGTTTCTGCTTTGCGGTGCCCTTGGTCATGGCATGGCGAGCGATCCGCATTCATCGCCCTATGCGACAATTTCCTTAGCAGCGCCATCGGCTGGCAAGCGGAGAGCCCTCATTGACGACCGGGAACCCGACAAAGCACGCGAAAAACCAGTGAGTATAGGTTTGGTTGCGACAAAGATGCAAATGCAAAGGCCTCACCTTGACCAAGTGCAGGCCGGGCTTGGCGGGATAATTAATATTCGCAACAGTCTACTATTTCTGACGAGCAAGGAGAGAATATTATGGCGACGACACTAACAAACTTGGCGCGCGGTGTAATAGCGGCCACCACCCTTATCCTGGTCGGACAGCAGGCGGTCGCGGCTGACGTCCCAGAGGTGCCGTGCGACCCCGACGAGGGTGCCTGGGTGTCGGAATGGGCTAGCCCTTGGCAGATCCGCCTGCGCGCCTTGGGGGTTATTACTGAGGATTCGGGCTACGTTAGTGCGGTTCCCGGCTCCGGTCTTTCCTATTCGAACACCGTGATTCCGGAACTCGACGTCTCGTACTTCTTCACGGACAATATCGCCGCCGAAGTCATCCTCGGCACCACATATGCCAATATCACGGGCCAGGGCTCGATTAGTGGGCTTGGCAACATCGGCAAGGCTTGGCTGTTGCCGCCGACGCTGACATTGCAGTACCATTTTACCGATTTCGGCCCCTTCAAACCCTATATCGGCGCGGGCGTGAACTATACGATTTTCTATCATCAGAAAGCCGGCAGCGCCGATGATCTCAAGGTCAAGAACACATTCGGCACCGCACTGCAGGTCGGGTTCGACTACATGGTGGACCAGCATTGGGGCGTCAACTTCGACGTGAAGAAGCTTTTTCTCAAGCCAGACTTCGATGTTACGGTGGCCGGCGCCAAGCTGACCGGGAAAGCGGCGCTCGATCCATGGCTGATAGGCGCAGGTCTCACCTATCGTTTCTGACGACGGAAGGCGAAGGCAGCTTACTCACAGCCGATTGGAATTAAGGGCGCCTCGGGCTGGGCATCGCGCGCTCCTTTTTGCGGTTGTCCCTGCAAGGGAAGGGCGAGCACCATCCTGCGGTGGGCCAAGAACCCTCCTCACACTTAAGGCGGCCTCAACTGGCCGCCTGAAATGGAAGTGCTTAGTGGCGGTCGACCAAGAAAGCTTTTCGTATTGTTGACGGAACGCTGAAGGCAGCCGTTGCCGGCATCGGTCTCCCGGGCTTCATGTCTGAGCTTATGCGCCTGTGCAAGCAAGCACGGACCTCCTCGACACCACCAGGTGCGCACTTCAGCGACGGGTGAGCGCTGCCGGTTCCTTACTGCAGCACCCGGTGCCTGGCATCTGGGAAACATTCCTCGGCCGCCTGAGCCACCTTTGCCTTGCCCCGGCATCCACGGTAGGGTGCCGAGCTACAGCTGGGCCAATGATGACGGTTTGTGATCTCCTGGTAGAGCCTGGCGTCAGAGCCCCGCCCTCACCTGTGTCTCCGCTGGCGGTTGGCTCCCGTCTTGCATGCATCATTTTGTCTCCGCTGCCGATCGAGGGCGGCGAGTTACGACCGGAAAAAGACGGACTGCACCCGAAGAACCGAACAAAGTGAAGGACCCTGAGTGGCGAAGGGCTGCGGGACGCCTCGGCGGGCCTAGAAGGGAGTGCCGCCTGTCTGCGCCATCGGGAGGCCCAAAAAGAAGAGCTGCGCGCGCCTGCGACCCGCGCCAGGGGCGGGAGCTTGGGATTGCGAAGAAACCGGGGCTGGAGGCGCGGCAACCGGTGGCTCCGGGAGGCGCGCTGGCCCAGCTACGTTCGCAGGCTCAACAGAATCTCGCACGGGTCAGCGTCAAGCACTGCTGTTACGTCGAGAAATTCAATGACGTCGAGACGCCGCTCTCCACCCTCGTACTTGGCCACGAAGGATTGGGGACGGCCAAGCCTCTCGGCCAGCTGCTCCTGGGTCAGGCCTTTGGCCTTGCGCAGTGATCTCAGCTGGTCCAGGAACCTCTGGTGGCGGGGAGATCGGAGAGATTTGGGCATCTAGGCGAACCGGACGGATAAAGACCGGCTCAGCCACTAATCCTGGTTCCAGATAATCCCATTTTGGGATATTCTGTCCTGAATCCAGCGATCAACATGCGGGGTTTCGCGGCAGAGATGGATCGATCAACGGGAACGGACGGGGCTCAGAGTTCAGCACTGCGCGACGAGGTTCCCTGGTCGGAGAGCCTCACGAGCTATGACCGGGAGCATTTCAATATCTATCTGAGGATTATCGACGCCTGCGCCGACAATGCTAGCATAGAAGAGATGGCAGATCTCATCCTCGGCATCGACCCCGTCCATGAACCGGTACGCGCCCGCAACGCTGTCCGTAGTCATATCGACCGGGCGAACTGGATGGTGACGACCGGCTACAAGGAACTGTTCGCCGCTGGATGAACGAGCTGTGCGCTCCGTCACGCCACAGGCAAATGAGCACGGCTAAGCCGGTCGGCGATGGATGCATGTTGCCGAGCGCGCGTACCATCTGGATGCTATTCTTTATGATACCAAGCCTCAATTGCTGGTTAAGCGGGGCGACGAGACTGCGATCACTTTTGTTCGCTCCTTGGCCAACGAAATAACAGTAGAAGCTTGCCAGAGCGAAGCCGCTCCAGCGGATTCGGCGGCATTGCATAGGCATCCGCCTCACTTGCATTCGGCTGGAGACCATCTATCGCCACTGGCGAAAGCACCGGCCCACCGCCGTGCTTGCCGGTCGTATCGAGAACGGCCTCATCAGTCCCGTTCAAGCTGCCTCCAATCCCCTTCAGTGCGGAGCGCGTCATGTTCGCCTCTCGGTGATGAAACCGTGAATTGCCGCTACATAAGTTTATACAAGCTTCATGAGCGCCAATCGCCAAGGGTGCTAGGTTCCTCACCAAAATGTAGAGGGTGGCCGCAACTCCGGGCCGTCAAAAAGAGGTCTGACGCTGCTTGTGCTTGTGCACCACAGAGCCCTGTCGCTCGTGTATCGCCAAGAAGAGAGTGGAAATCATGTCTTCATTGTCACTGCAGCTAGACCCAGTGGCAGCAGCGACAAGATCGATCCAATTACTTTCGGCTCAGCGGCTAGTGGTCAAGATTGGCTCGGCACTGCTCGTCGATGAAGTGACTGGCGATATGCGCATTGGCTGGCTTGAAACGCTGATTGCGGATGTAGTGCGCTTTTTCTCACGTGGGCAGCAGGTGATCATCGTCACGTCCGGTGCAGTCGCGCTCGGATCTGCTCAATTCGACGGTCTGGGCAGACCGCTGCGAATGCAGGAGAAGCAAACGGCCGCCGCGATCGGTCAGGTTCGGCTCATCCTTGCTTACGAACAGAGTTTGAAGCGCCATGGTTTCGCTGTGGGACAGATGTTATTGACCGGCGAAGTTATGGAGAACAAGCATCGCCGCCATAACGCAAGGTCGACACTTGAACAACTTCTCAAAATTGGCGTCGTACCTGTCATCAACGAGAACGACACGACTGCAACGGCAGAGATCTGCTTTGGCGACAATGACCGGCTGGCGGCACGCGTCGCACAGATGGTAGGCGCCGACCTTCTCGTTCTGCTTTCCAACGTAGATGGCCTGTTCACCGAAGACCCACACAACAATCCGCTGGCTCGTCTGATTACAGAGGTGCGATGTATTTCCCCCGAGATAGAGGCCATGGCGGGCCATTCCCACACCTGTCACGGTTCGGGTGGCATGGTGACAAAATTGATGGCAGCAAAGACAGCCATGGACGCGGGATGTGGCATGCTCATTGCGAGAGGAAACGAAGCTTACCCACTCACCGCGATCGAGAACGGTGCGCCATCGACGTCGTTTGTTCCGCTCGCCAGAGACAGGGCCACACGCGGGAAACATTGATGAAGTCCTCGCCGCTTGAACCATTGCAACCACTGTCGATTCGGAGGCAGCTTGCAATCCACCGGACGCAGCAAGTTGCATCACAGGCCGGCAGCAATGACGCCTGGGCTCGGGGCCAGTGTACCAACGCCGAAATGACTTGTGCCCAGCATAGGGCACCCAGGGCAGGTCGGTTTTTTAGAGAATCGAAGATCGTGAGGAGGCCAGCAGCGCCACCGCTTGGTCTTTTGTGCGCACGCCGAGCTTGCTCCTGGCATTGTCCAGATGAAAAGCGACAGTGCGCGACCTGATGCCTAGGATGCAGGCTGTGTCGGAGGCGGACTTGCCGCGCGCCGCCCACTGCAGGCACTCATACTCACGTGGTGTCAGCAGAATGCCATCCACCATTCGACCGGTCGAGAGCTTGCGGCGGACATGAACGTGAAAGCATGTTGCCATGAATTGGAGCGCCTGCTCATACCGCTCGGCAACGCGCAGCAAACCGGACGGCTCACGCGCGGCAAAGGTCATCGCCGCAGCACGTCCCCTGAGATCAACAATGGGGATCGTCAATCCACAGCAGATGCCGAACTCTGCAGCTTCGACGAACAGCCTTTGCTGAACCTGCGATATTTCAACGCCACGAAGATCCGAATCCCATAGGAAGGGGCAACCGGCAAGGCGCGCACGCATTATTACGGGATCGATTCGCTGATACTGGTTTCGGAAATAGTGCGCGGTCCAATCGGGCGGATAATTGGAGATCAGCTTGGGCTCGCCGGAAGGTCGCGACGGAAGGGATAGATAAGCGAACGTGAGTAGATCAAGTCCCGAGACAGCGCTGGCCAAGGCTTGCCGGAAATCTGTTTCGTCGACACTCTCCGACAGCTTTTCCAGGAGTGTCTCGAACAAGCGCGGTATGCCTTTCGTCATTGTCCTTACTTAATGTTCCACCAATTGCGACCGATAATATGGTGCCGTCTCTTTCTGTCGATCGGGGGGCTAGACCACGGAGGCTTCTGCAGCAATAGGCGGTCGCGGCGTGAGGATAGTAACCTGCGATCATTCGGTCGCTTCCTACTCCATCGCGCGCTCTCCCGCCACGTCAGTCAGTTCTGGCATGCCGTCAGGATGCGCCTCCGCCAGTGAAAGGACCGGTGTCACGCAAGCGTCGCTATCCGCGAAGACTTTGCTCCAATCGTCCAGCGTTCGAGCCTTGAAACGCTCCGTCAGGCCTCTTCTGGCCTCCGGCCAGCCTTCCTTGCGCTCCATCAATCCGGTTAGTTCGGGCCAGCCGAGCTTCCGCCCGATCTCCGCAATGAACTTCGGCTCCAGCGCACCGGCCGCGAGCCAGCGGCCGTCAGAGGTAGCATAGGTGTCATAGGTAGGCATCCCGCCGCTCAAGGATTCACGCCAGGATTCCTCCAGGTGACCGCCGAGCACGGTCGCAGCCGAGATGTCCGACAAAAGATAACGGACGCCGTCCGTCATCGAGAGGCAGATGCGCTGCCCCTGGTCCGTGCGCGAGCGTTCGAGCAGTGCGGCCAGGATCGCGCAGACGGTGAGGGTACCCCCTGCCGCGTAATCGCCGATGATGTTCTGGGGGGCGACCGGCTTGCCCTGCCGGTCGCGGATCAAGGAGAGCGCGCCGGACATCGCTAGGTAATTGATGTCGTGGCCTGCCCGCGTCGCATGCGGTGCCTTACTGCCGTAGCCTCTGATCTCGCATACGATGAGGTGCGGGTTCTCCGAGCCGAGAACGTCCCATCCGAGTCCGAGCGCCTCAAGCTTTCCTGGACGCATCTCGCTGATAAAGACGTCCGCAGTTCGAACGAGTTGCAGGAGGTCGACACGCCCCTCTTCCGACTTCAGGTCCAGCGGCAGCCGCGACTTGCCCCTGGCCAACGCGTCGTTTGGACCTCCGCGTCCGGCGAGCATCGGGTCGTCGGCGGCTCCCGCATAGTCTGGCTTCGCCTGCATCGGGTTTACGACCGCAATGACTTCCGCTCCCATGTCCGCGAGCACCATCGACGCGAACGGTCCAGGCGCGTTGACAGAAATGTCGATTACCTTGATGCCTGTCAGGGCTGTCTTCATCCGAGGGCGTCTCCAGCCACGATCATGATCTCTTCACCGATCTCGGAGGTGGTGATATGCACAGGGACACTCGTCCGTGCCAGAGTGGATGACCCGCGGGATCATGACTACGTCTCCTGCCTCCATGACACGATGCACAGGCTCGCGCCCTAGACGGCGATCGGGATGATTGACCCTGTCAGGTGCATGCGGTTACGCGAGCATTGGCGAAGTTGACCGGTAGGCCTCCAGTCTGTCTTCGGCCGGCAGCTCGCCAGGCCGCTGGAGTGTACAGCGGGCCGGTCGCGATAGCACGCCGGACTGCTGCGGTGCTCTAGTAGGGTCATGAATGACTCCCGGAATCGGATTGGACAGCTGCTGGATGATCCCTGCCCGGAGCCGTCCCGTGATGCCTGCTGGCCCCCAGAACCACGACGGGATCACCAAGGATCGCCTCGTTAACTTCGACGCCAAGCCCCGGTCCGCAGTTGTCGGGAAGCCGGATTTCTCCGTTGACGACACGAAGGGGGTTCTTCACGAGGGGAAGGTCATCGCTGACGTAGTCATACAGTCCGAAGACGAGATTGCGTGGCAGCGTATGCGCAAGGTGCGTCACCGCGGCGAGCAAGATTCCCGACCCGTAGTAGTCCTCAATCCGGACAGGCACTCCGAGAATGCTGGCAAGCGACATCGCCTGCCGGGTGGCCTCAATACCGCCAATGCAGGAGGTCTTCAGCGAGGCGACGTCCAAAACTTGGTTCTCCACCGCCTCGAGAAAGCGCCGTGGGCTGTCAAGCACTTCGTCGAGCATGATCCGGACACTGGTGCGCTGGGCGACCGTTCGGCACTCCTCGTAGGTATCGCAGGGATTCTCGATCATAGGCGAGAGCTCGCGCAACGTGTTGATCACGCGGATCGTGTCATCGACAAGCCAGCCGCGGTTCGGGTCGTACCAGATGCGCTCATGAGGAAGCGCTATCTCTTCGACCATCCGGATGGTCTCGATATCCTCATTTACCTCGCCTGCCCCGACTTTGATCTGGAAGCGCGAGTATCCCCTCTTACGCTCCCTGTCGAAGGCGGCAAGCGTCTGGTCGCGCGTTCCAATGCGGACCACAGC
This sequence comes from Mesorhizobium sp. WSM4809, assembly GCF_055811655.1. Lineage (NCBI taxonomy): Bacteria > Pseudomonadati > Pseudomonadota > Alphaproteobacteria > Hyphomicrobiales > Phyllobacteriaceae > Mesorhizobium > Mesorhizobium sp. WSM4809. Next base: position 12,799 of record NZ_JBVVQW010000026.1, on the reverse strand, counting down.
GAGAACCGGCACGGAATACGAGACGCGTCCGCCCCAGAGGTCAATGAGCGGAAGGCCGTGTGCCTTCGCTGCGAGATCCCACAGCCCCATCTCCAGCGCTGTCTTGGCGTTGCCGTGCCCTCTGAGAGCTGCGGACACGTCCCTCAAGATGGCCGCGACCTGTCGCGGATCGCGGCCCAGCACCACCGGGGAAACGTGTCGGATGCCTTCGCGAGCGCCTGCCGATAGTTCCGGCAGATAGTAAGGTGGCGCCGAGGAAACTTCGCCCCAGCCGACGAGACCGCCATCGGTTTCGATCTTCACCACGAGGATATCGAGCGCCGGATTGATTGACTGGCTCGACACATACCGCGTGAGCTCCATGCCAACGTCGATCGGCACGGAGTAGAGCGTTATCTTCTCGATGCGCATCGGATCACCTATTCTTCAGGGCGACGCCCTGTCCGGCTACAGCGGGAACTTCCTGTCCGGTCTGGGAGTGCATAACCAGTTCGAGCCTCCCTGCGACGACAGGCCGCCAGTTCTCTGGCCGCCGATCTGTCAGGTTGAAACCGAGACACTTTACCTCGTTCGTGGCTGCCAGCTCGTTCGTCTTCGACTTCCAGATGTGGTGGAAGAGGACGAAGCGCTTGTTGTCCACGCCAATGAGCTGCGTGGTCACATGGATCGGCGTACCCAACGCCAGCTCGTTTATGTAGTGGACGTGGTTTTCGACAATGACGTATTCATGGCCATTGCGGACTTCCATCGTGCTGTCAGGACCGTTCAGCCAGTTCCAGAAAGCCCAGTTGGCATGGTCACCTATGGTCAGGTAATGCGCGACATTTACGTGCTGAAAGACGTCGATCCACTCTTCCCGGACTTTCGCCCGGAACAGCGTAAGCGGCGATTCGATATCGCCTGTCCAAGGCAATGGGGCATCATAGGCCTCTGCCATTGTCAGCGTCCTTTCCAGTTGGGCGCGCGCTTCTCCGATAGAGCTGCCATTCCTTCGGCTGCGTCCTGGCTTGCATAGACGCGCCGATACACGGGCAGATCGGCCTCGCGCATTATCCGGTAGGCTTCCCGTTCGCCGTGGCCTTCGGTCGCTCGGTCGATCTCTTTGATCGCCTGCAACGAGAGAGGCGCCGATGCGGCGATCCGATCGGCAAGCTTATGCGCGGCAGACATCAGATGGCCTGCGGGCACGACCTCATTCACCAGACCCCAGCTCTCCAGCATGTGCGCGCTGACTTGCCTTCCGGTGAACAACATCTCCATTGCTATGGGCCGTGGAAGTCGGCGCGGAAGACGGATCACGCCGCCAGCATCGGCTATTAGACCGATGGCGGCTTCCGTGAGGCCGAACTTCGCGTGGGAGGCCGCGACGATCAGGTCGGCAGCCAGCGCAAGCTCGAACCCGCCGCCGAGTGCCAGCCCATTCACTGCCGCGATGACGGGCTTCTTCAGGCCCCAGTACTCCGTGAGGCCAGCGAACCCTCCGATGCCCTGGTCGGCGTCCGCCGCTTCGCCCTCGGCAGCCGCCTTGAGGTCCCAGCCCGCAGAAAAGAACCTGTCGCCGCCCCCTGCGATGATAGCAACCGAGAGGCTGTCGTCTTCGTTGAGCGTGCGGAACGCCTCGCCCAGCTCCTTAGACGTCGCGGCGTTGATAGCGTTGGCCTTCGGACGGTCGAGAACGATCTCGAGTACGCGGCCGCGCCTTTCGGTCTTAACCAACGAGCTCACACACACCTCTCCATGATAGGGACTTGGGTAGCGGGTTTCGATGCTCCACTTGTTGAGAACAAACCGATAGGCCGCGGTCCGGTGATCTTCACTTATAACTCTCCACTTTGGGAGGCACGAGGACGAAGCTGCCGACGTGTTTCTTCTCGAAGAACTCCGACTGAGCAGCGTGAATCTGATCCAGCGGCCAGGACTTCGTACTGAAAGGTTTGATCTGGCCGGAGACGACTAGATCAATCAGACGCGGGAACGTGTCGCGCAGGTAGACCGTGGAACCAAACAGGGATAGGTTTTTGAGATAGAGCGTCCGCAGATCGAGATTGACCTTTGGGCCGCCGATGGCTCCTGCGGTCACGTAACGGCCGCCACGGCGTAGCAGCTTCAGGAGATCGGGAAACTGATCGCCGCCGACCACGTCTGCCACGAGGCTAAGCTTCCTCCCGCCCGTGATCTCCAACACCGCGGAGACGAGGTCCGGTGTGTCGCGGTCGATCACCTGATCGGCGCCCAGTTCGAAAACGTCCGCCATCTTCGTCTTGCCCGCGACGGCAATGGCGGTCGCACCGAGAGCCTTAAGGATCTGCACCAGGAACGTGCCGACGCCACCGGAGGCGCCTGTGACGAGCGCAAGATCGCCTGCCTTCGCACCGGCGATCGAGAGCATGTTCATGGCTGTGCCGCCCGAGCATGGAAGAGTCGCAAGAGCCGCATCCGAGAGCGGAAAGTCTTTCGGGACAGAGACGGCATTGACCGATGGGACGGTAGTGAACTGGGCAAATGCGCCGTCGTGCTCGGCCCCTAAAAAACCAGCGCTGTCGAGTCCTTCGACATCTTCCGGATCGCGGATGTAAGGATCGCAGACGACACGCTCACCAATCCGGCCCGCCTCCACGCCCTCGCCAATGGCCACTATGTAGCCAGCGGCGTCGGCGCCCTGAATGCGCGGGAACGTGAGCCCGCCCTCCCAGTCACCCATGCCCTTCTCGGCCACCCCGAAACCGCTCTTGCCGCCTTCTGCCGTGGTGCCTGAACTAACCTGCTTGTTGTACCAGCCTGTGCGCGTGTTGATGTCCGTGTTGTTCACGCCAGCCGCAGTCACGTTGACGAGAACCTCGCCGGGACCAGGCAGACGAACGGCAACGTCGTCGCGAAGGACCAGCCTGTCGAGGCCGCCGTGACCGACGAGGTGCACGGCCGTCATCGTGTTCGCCGTCATGTTCAGGCTCCTTTCGCACGCATGAGCTGTCGGCTTATGATGTGACGCTGTATCTCGGAGGTTCCCTCCCAGATGCGCTCGACGCGAGCGTCACGGTATATCCGTTCGAGCGGCAGGTCGGCCATTACTCCCATGCCGCCGCAGGTCTGGATGGCCTGATCGGCCACGCGCCCAAGCATCTCGGAGCACCAGACCTTCGCCATGGCGCAGTCCTCAGCGATCGTCGGGGCTTTCTGGTCTACCTTCCACGCCGTGTTCATCAGCAAAAGGTCGCCAATGCGGATGTCGATCGCCATGTCGGCGAGCGGGAAGCTAATTCCCTGGAACTTGCCGATCGGCTGCCCGAACTGCTTTCGCTGAGCCGCGAAGTCGACAGCGACCTCGAAAGCACGCTCCGCACGGGCAACGCATACCGCCGCCACGGTTAGGCGGCCCGGTCCGAGCCAGTCACTCACCACCTTGAAACCCTCGCCTTCGCCGCCGACCATCTGCCAGTCCCCCACGCGGACGCTGTCGAAGTTCAGGACGTTGTTGTAATAGCCGCGGTGCCCCATGTGGTCATAGCCCCTACCGACTTCGAGACCGGGAGTGTCAAGGTCCACGAGGAAGCACGAGATGCGCTTGCGGGGACCACTCGACGTCTCTTCTTCCCCGGTCGCGGCGAACAAGATCACGAAATCCGAATTCTGGGCATTGGAGATGAAGTGCTTCGTCCCATTGATGATCCAGTCGCTGCCGTCCTTGACCGCGCGGGTCTTCATGCCCTTGAGATCGGAGCCCGCGTCAGGCTCCGTCATGGCGATGCATTCCCGCTTCTCGCCCCACATCACGGGTTCGAGGAAGTGGGCGATCTGCTCTCCCTGGCACGCCGCGAGGATGTTGTTCGGTCGACGAACGCATTCGGCCAAAGCCAGTGATGCCCGTGACAGCCCTTTCTCGACGAGTGTGAAGGAAACGCAGTCCAGTGCGGCTCCGCCCACGCTTTCTGGCATATTGCAGGCGTGAAGTCCGAGCGCCATCGCCTTGCGGCGGATGTCGAGTTCCAGTTCGCGCGGCAGTTCACTCGTCCGCTCCAGCAACGTTTCGTGCGGGATGAGTTCGGTTTCGCAAAAGTTGCGGACCGTCCTGGAGAGCATCTCCTGCTCTTCGCTCAGCGAGAAGTCCATTAGTCCAACCCGTCGTAACGAGCATTTGCGTGATCGAGGGCGGTCCGGAGTCCCTTCTCGGCGGTCATCCGGCTGAACTCAGCGTATTCCGGGACAGGCTGTGCGCCCATGATGGCAACCTGCTCGAGGTAGTAGTCCGTCGCGGTCCTGAGTCCCTGCATCTCGTAGACGCGGTTCAAATACATCTTGTGCATCCGCTGCATCTCGCGCGGCATACGCGCCATCAGGGTAGCCTTCCGACGGGTTGACTCCGCGAGTTGGTCCGACTCGACCACCTCGGTGACCAAGCCCATTTCCTTCGCCTGGGCGGCGGTTAGCTCCCGGCCGGTCAGGAGAAGGTCCTTGGCGGTTTTCATGTTCACCACCCAAGGCAGAAACATGCAGTGCCCAGACACGCCGTAGCGTACCTCATTGTAGCCCATTCGAGTGTCGGAGGTGACGATCGAGACGTCGCAGAACAGCGAGAGCTCGAACCCCTTGCCGATCGCGTACTTATGGATCGAGGCTATTACCGGCTTGGTGACGGTCCAGGGAGTGGTGAACTCCTCGAACTGATGGATGTAGTGGGCGCGATACTCGTAGATCGACGTGCGATCCTCCGCGGCGTCTTCGTCAAGATCGTGTCCGGCGCAAAATCCCCGGCCGTTGCCGCGGATGACGATAACATTGACATTTTCGTCCCGGTCGGCGCGCATAAGGCCCGCCTGTAGTTCGGCGATAAGTCGGAGGTTCATCGCATTCAGCTTCTCCGGCCTGTTCAGCGTCAGCCAGCAGATGTGCTCGGAGTCTACCTCGTAGATAAGGTGCTTGTAGTCGGTGGTTTCAGGCGTGATACTCTGCATGGACTTCCCCCTTGGGTGTTAGGCAACACACTTCTTGCGGTGTGCAAGCTTCAGAACCGCGTCCACGGCAAGCGCGCCTTCTCGGCCGACCAGGATCGGGTTGATTTCGATTTTCTCCGCGCCTTCGGCGATAGCGAAGAAGCCTAGGGCCTCGAGCGTGTCGAGCAGCGCCTCGCGGTCGCCTGCGGGACGGCCCCGCCATCCCTTGAGGCGCTCGGCCACCTTCAGGCGGTCCAAGGCACGCGAGAGTTCTTCCCGTCGGAAAGGCGCGGCGACCAAAGTGCTGTCGTTCCAGAGCTCGGCTTCCACTCCGCCGCCGGCGATCATCATGACGGGACCGACGGATGGGTCGTAAGTCACGGAAGCCAAGACCTCGGCAACGGTGTTCGCCGCCATCGCCTCTACGAGGACGAGGCCCAATGGAATGTTCGGTGCGAGGCGACCCATGTCCGATCGCATCTTCTCGACCGCGTCCCGCACGTCCTGAGTCGAGGACAGGCCGATGCGAACCGCACCGACCTCTGTCTTGTGAAGGAGGCGGGAGTCGAGAGCTTTGAGAACGACCGGGAAGCCGATTTCGGCGGCGACTTCGTGGGCCTTCTCGGAATTGCAGACTGTCGACTTGGGAACCCGCACTCCAGCCCCTGCCAGCATCGATTTGGCTGACGCCTCATCTTGATAGGTGCCGGCTTCAGGAACGATCGGCGTTGCCGCGGTCAGCCGCTCCAGACCTGCGGCATTTAGCTCTTCGCGGCGCTCGCGCCACCAGACACCGTGCGACATCGCACGCATGCACTCCTCCAGGCCCTGCATGGCGGCAAGGCCGAGGCTTTGGGTGTGATCGCGGGCGTGGGCCGGGAAGCAATCGATCATGGGGGCCAACTGCATGGCTGCGACGTCCCGCCCTATGCAGGCCGCGCCGAGAGCTTCGACCTGCGCGGCGTATTCGCTGATGTCCCACATGCCTTCACGAGGATAGTTCTGCACCATCAGGGCAGCGTCGTAGCCTTCGTCGAGTAGCGCTGAGTAGATGGCCGTCTGACGCTCCGTATCGTTCCAGGCGCCCATAGTGACATCCTGTGGATTGCCAGGCGTTGCCATCAAGGGAAGGACTTCCCGCAGGCGGGCGAGCCGGTCCCCGGTCGGCTGAGGAAGCTCGAATCCCGCGGCACTGAGGTGGTCGGCGAGCATCACGCCTAGCACCCCGGACACAGCGGTCACGAGAACCCTGCGTCCCTTTGGCACCTGCCCTGAATGGAACAGCTTCAGCGTCTCGAAGAACTCCGATTCCGAGTTGGCGGAGATGATGCCAAGCCTGTCGAAGAGGGCATCCCAGGCAGCCCCTGCACCGGTCATCGACGCGGTATGGGAAGCTGCAGCCTGCGCGCCTGCAGGCGTCTTGCCGAACTTGATGGCGACGATCGGCTTGCCGAGCTCGAGCGCCTTCGCGGCGGCCTTGCGGAGAACCGAGACATCTCGAAGGCTTTCGAAGGAGAGGCCGATGGCAGTAACGCGTGGATCCTCGAGCAGGTAGTCGACGCAGGCTTCCACGCCGGTAACTGCCTGATTGCCGCCACCGACGAGATGCGTGATCGGCAGACCTCGATCGGAGAATACTGCGTCGCAAAGCAGGCCACCGCCCTGGCTGACGACGGCGACGCCCTTTTCGACCGAGTGAAGCCCGAACTGATCCATCATGGCTGCCATCGGATCGACGAAGTTGACCAGTCCGACGGCGTTGGGGCCGAGCATGACCATTTCGCCAGCCGCAGCGACGAGTTCCGCCTGCAGTTTGATACCGTCAACTCCCGTCTCGGCGAATCCGGCGGCGTTACAAACGATTGCTCTGCAGCCCTTGATACGGAGGGATCTAACCGCTTCAAGCGCGGCTTCGCGACGGATCGCGATGAAAGCCAAATCAGGCGCCTGCGGAAGCGCCTCGATCCAGGGGACGCACGGAAATCCTTGCAGGGTCTCGTATTTGGGATTCACCACCCAGGTGTCCCCTGAGAAGCCGAGGTCGCGGTGGTACTTCAATGCGGGATTCAGATTGCTGCCTCCTATGAACGCCACGGACTTGGGGCGGAAGAGGGCGTCGAGCGGCTGTGTCATCTGGTTTCCGATAAGAAGAAGCTTGCCCGGAGCTTAATGTTTAGCTCAACACTGCGTTTGATCCCAACAAACAAAAATATGACCTGTTTGAACAAAGATCTACCAAGTAGGTGGCCGGGCTTCTCGCTTGGCTCGCTATCGCTCACCCCGAACTGGTGGGATTTGTTGAGGCTGACCAAGCGGAAGGCAGCATACGGGCTCGCCGAACATCCCGCGCCGCTGCAATCCGCACCCTAGACCTTCCCCTGGAGTTCCAGATGGTCTTGTTGAACCGGCTGGCGCACAGTCCGCAGGCTTGGTCTCACGCAGAAGTCAACACTGTTACCGAGGTATACCTTCCATTCCTTTCGGCGAAGCCTTTTTTTGAGAAACTGTTGGGGTCACACCAGGTGTGCGCTGCCTGGGCGATTGTCTGTCTTCCTGGTTCGATGACACGGCCTCAAGTCTCCAAGCGAAGGTCACCGTTCCTCTCCGGCTGACCCATAGAGCGATCTGTCGCGGCTCGGAGCCATCTTGAACCGCTTTCGATAGGCACGGCTCAGGCTTTCACTTGCCGGGAACCCGCACATCAGCGCGATGTTGCCTACCCGCTGCTTTGAATTCCGCAACAGATTGCGAGCCCGATCCAAGCGTAGCTCAAGGTAGTACGCTTGCGGCGATCGCCCAAGATGCCGCTGGAAGAGCCGACGGAGCTTCCATTCCTTGGCCTCGAGGCGGTTGGCGATCTCCTTGATCGAAAGCGGCGATTCCATGTTCCCAAGCATCATGTCGATAGCTTTCGCGAGCTCCCGGTCGAGGCGTGGAATCGACCAGTCAAACCCAAAGGATCCATCCGCCCGTCCCGATTCCAGAGGTCGATAATTCAGGATTTCGGCGACGCGCCGTGCGAGTCGTTTGTTCTCGAAATGGGCAATCATGGCCAGGGTCATGTCCATCGTTACGACTCCGCCAGCACTTGAACAGCGGTCATTGTCGAGATCAAACAGGCGATCGGCGAAGAAGGCTTCACCACGACTTTCACGGAATCCGACGATCGCCTCATGGTGTGCGGCGGCAGGCCGCCTGTCGAGCAGGCCCGCTTCGGCGAAGATGAGAGCTCCGGTATCGACGCAGCCCATCAAGCAACCAGACCGCGCCCGGCGCCTCAGCCAATTCAATACCGCATCGGTCTTCATACGGTCCGGGGCGTAGGAGGCCAGCAGGATCACGGCATCCGTCGCTTGTTCATCCAGTCCGCCTTGGATCTCCAGTGAATGGCCCGAAGACGACCGCGGCGTCATCCCATCTATGCTCAGGATGCGCCAGTGGAAGACTGGTCGATGGCTTTCTCGGTTCGCCAACCTCAATGGTTCGGTGACGAGCGACAGCGAGAGAAGCGGAAATCCTTCGCCAATTAGGATCGTTACCAACTTCATATTCGTTCAGGTCATCCCTTGTTGGTTCGGGTCATCCGAAAAGTGTGGCCCGTCGGCAAGTTTCATTGCGGAGGAAATAACCGGGAACTCACGAATTTACTTTGCAGCGTCAATCTGACAAGTCACCGGTTCCATGAGCTTAGACCGGCTGACATTTGTTCGCATGAGCTAGATGGCTGAGTAGCCGACTGGGGCATCAACATTGGGGATGATATCAACACACAGCCAGTCCTACTTCGTCGCCGCCCATCGCCGCAACATAGGTTGCGATACAACGGTCACAGCGAGTGCTCTCCCCACGGCTGAGGCACGACACCAACGGAACGATCGCCTTTCTTATAATAAATCCGGCCTCGTCGACGACCGGGACACAATCCTCATCGCTCCAACGCCTCCACTACCAGTCGCCAACTGGCATCTGATAGCCGCTCCGCTCCGGACCGGCATCTAGGTCGGCCGGCGGCCCCTCAGATGGCAGGGAATGAGGCAGCCGGAGTCCAGTGCGGCCTGGCGGCCCCTCGCGCTGGCGAGCCGGCTATCGGCTACGTCCTTCCCGACGATTGCCTCCAGCTTCTGACACGCCGGACCTTCGAGTAGGGCAACCTCCATGCGGTTGGCCTCCTGCATCTCACGGCGGTAGTCGCTGACCTTGGGTTCGACGAAACCGGCGTCTATGAGACCCTGGAGAGCCTCCGCCGGCTGCGTGAAGGCGAATTTTAATTGCAGCTTCGAGAGCCAGGCAATCACGACTGGGCTCTCGGCGGCGTTTTCCGACCAAAGCCAATCCGCGGCAATGAACCATCCACCGGGCGCCAGCACGCGCAGGAGTTCTGCATAGAGCGTCCGCTTATCGGCGATGTGTAAGAGCGAATCTTTGGAGAAAACAACGTCGAAGCTGGAATCCTTCAACGGGAGCTTACCGGGCATGACCAGTTGGAAGGCGATGCGCTTAGCAAGCCCTTTCTTCGCCGCCAGATCGCGGGCGGATTCAATCAGCTGCGGTTCGACATCGATGCCGAGGACTGTGGCCGCGCCATGCTGCGTCGCCAACAGCATGTCGATGCCGCCCAGGCCGGAGCCGATGTCGAGCACCCGGCGGCCGGAAAGGTCGATGCCCTCCAGCATCTGCGCGACCGCTTTCGGCCCGCCCGGCGAAAGGATACCCTCGCCCCAAACGAATTCCAAGGCATCTGTCAAATCGGTGGGATACTGCATCGGTAGTTCTCCGGTAGCGAGAGGAGTGGATGACTTCCACGGCAGCCTTTTTGCGTCTTCGGATTAGGAATACCAGAGCTGCACATTATCGAAGAACTTGCGCTCTACTGGACTATAGGAATTCAATCAAGTATACGAATTTCAAAGACAATAATTTCGGTGGCTACCCTCTTATTTTACTATTAAATTGGCACCACATGGCGCATCGGACGAATAAATAATCACGCGGCTCGACAACCGTCTCTATACACCACGACCCGAGTTCTGGACCGCTGATCGTGCGCTGCGCGTTCTGCTGATGCGCAGCAGATTTCCTGTGCTCGCAGATTACGTCAGACAGTGACAACGATGTTCCCAACGTGGCGCTTTTCCATGAAAGCCTGTTGAGCCTTTGCAAGGTCCGGCAGTGCATACTCCGCTGCAACAAGAGGCCTAAGCAAACCACGTTCAATCAGGTCGATCAATCGCCCTGCCGTTCCTGGAGGCACGATGGTCGCGCCGGAGAGTTGAAGGTCCTTGTAGATGAGTAGCCTGAGGTCAAAGTCGACTATCGGCCCCGAAATGGCGCCAGAGCTCGAATAGCGTCCACCTTGGCGCAAGGCGCGGACGAGGTGGAGGAAGATACGACCTCCTACGACGTCGAGTGCTACATCGACGTCGCCGCCCGCCGCCGTTCGGATCGAATCAGACAGTTCCAGTGTCTCGCGATCGACCACCGCATCGGCACCAAGCTTCTTCAAAACGCTCGATTTGGACCGTGATGCAATGGCGATGATCCGGGCTCCTCGTAATCGGCACAACTGGATGGCAGCAGTTCCAACGCCCCCCGAGGCGCCGGCGATGACGACGGTTTCTCCAGGTCTCAGGCCTGTGCGCGCGACCAAATTCTCCGCCGTGGCGTAGGCGCAAGGGAACGTTGCGAGTTGAGCGTCAGACAAATTGCAGTCAACGCGAAGCGCGTTTTCGGAGCGTATAGTCGTGAATTCAGAAAAGCCGCCGTTGCGTTCCGATCCGAAGTAGATGGCGCTTGAAGGACTCATCCAGTCTCCCGAACCGAGAAGCCACGGATCCACGATGACCCTTTCACCAATCCGAGTAGCACTCACGCCATCACCAACTGCGGCGATCCTGCCCGCCACATCGGAGCCTTGAATGAGCGGGAAAATTATCGCAGAGCTTCCCCAACTGCCTGCGTTGAACTGAGCCTCGGGAAATCCCGCGCTCCCAGTCGTTGGCGAAATGCCGTCGGTAACATGCCTGGAGTACCAAGCCGTCCGCGTGTTGATATCTGCGTTATTCAAGCCGCATGCGCCGACCGCGATGAGCACTTCCCCCGCGCGGGGCCTCGGAACTGGCCAGTCTTCTCGATACACCAGCTTGTCGAGACCGCCGTGTCCAGTGAGTATGACGGCACGCATGAATTTTTTCAGGCTCATAATTGCTCCTCTACTCTACGAGCACAGCGATACCCGATCGCGAAACTTTCGATATCGGGAACGGCTCCAATGGAGGCGCGGGAGGGGCCACAGCTAGCCAGTCAAATGTGTTTGACCCTCCATCCGGGAACCGCATGGAGTCGACACGGTATAAGCCAGTTCGCCAGATGTGTCTGAGGGTCTCGCCGCATGCGTTGTCTTTGCGAGCTATCGTTTCGATGAACCCGACCATGATGCCGTAGAGTTCTTCCAAGCGGGCTGCGGTGCGTCATTGCCGCAAATTTGGGGCAACATCGAGAAACGAACGAGCTACCGCAACTCTCGTGCACGGCCGGCGCCGCTTCCGGTTTGCCAGATCGAATCGAAGTTTTGTAACATCACCTCCGCGACGCTAAAGGTGTGCTTTCCCTGCCGGGAAGTCAGGCGAGCGTCAATGTCGGGATAGATAAAGAAGGGAAGCGAAATTCGTTCGGCTGGACCGGTGTGCACGACCTGATGGGGCGTGCTCTTGAATTGATCATCGCTTAAAGCCTGAAGCATGTCGCCCAGATTGACAACGAGACGGTCGGGCAAGCTCGGCGCCGGCACCCAGCGTCCCCCGAACCACACCTGCAAGGAGCGCGTGGCGAGTTCCTCCTGCAGCAGCAGCGTAAAGAACCCGTTGTCGGTATGCTTTCCGGCCGTGCCGCCAGTAGAGGGATATCGGATCACACGCTGGAGTACCGTCGGTGGGCTGAAATGGCGCCGGAACCAGCCCTCTTCCATATCGAGCAAGTCGGCCAGCGCGGTCCCGAGCTGCGGCACAACCTCGTTGACCACGGTCGCCTGCAAAGCTAGCAGGCTTCGAGCGAAACCAGGAGCTAACGCTTCATCCGGAAGGCGTGTCCGACCAGCAAACGGACGCCGGTCACCTTCATTCTCGATTCCGAGGTCGAACATCTCCTTTGGATCAGGGCCGGCCTCGGGATGTAGTGTTTCGCCGTTTAACGGACTGTATCCACGGGCGGTGGCGGGGTACACATATTGGGCGGAGTGACCGTAACGTTCCTTTGTCGACTGTGGCAACGAGAAGAACCGCCGGGAAGCCTGGATCGCTTTTGCGATCTGTTCCTTCGGAATTCCGTGCTCAAGATAGAAGAACCCAAACTCTTCGCAGGCTAGGCGTAGCCGCTCGCGCTCTTCGTTTCGCGTTGCATCAGCTGTCAGTTTCGCCAGTGAGATTTGCGGTAGTGTAGTCATACCTGTTTCTCCGTTGGTGCGCAGGCCCTATCGGGCACTTTGAAAACCCAGTAATGTGCGCCCTCCTCCGCGATGTATTTGCCGTCGTTTAGACGCTGGGTCGTCAGAAGTACGCCCGCATCCTCCAGACGACGCACCTCACCTTCAAAGGACGAAGCCTCCGCATAGCTCTTGCGGGTGCTTACGATGATGAATCCGTTAGGACGCGTGACGCGAGCCAGTTCGTGCAGTGCGTCCGGTCGGATGTGACCGACCGTGAAGACGCCGCAGCAAACCGTGATATCGTAGGTCGCACTGGAGCAGTCGGAGAGCGGCCCGTTAAGATCAACCTTGGCTTGGATGTGCCGGTAGGCGCTGGTTTTCCGGGCCTTTTCGGCCATCTCCTCGGAGAGGTCGATCCCGTCAATCAACTGGAAGCCGAGGCGTTTCAGTT
>NZ_JBVVQW010000025.1:0-61077 GCF_055811655.1 Mesorhizobium sp. WSM4809 | reverse complement strand
CGCGAACCCATCATAAGGGGGAAAACTGTTACCTATGTATCCGGTTCAAACTGTTACCCATCTATCGGCTGGACAGCCTGCAACAAAGCTTTCGCCAACTTTGAACTTTGCGGGAAAAGCGCCAACGGCCATGACAGCACCCTTCTCCCCGTCACTATACGGGGAGAAGGTGGCGGCAGCCGGATGAGGGGCGGCGCCATGCTTTCCAAGAAGTTCCTTCGTCGCACGGCCGTTGCAGGAGCCTCCCTCATTGGACTCACCGCAATTGCCGCCACCACCCTCTGGGCGCTCGACCGTGCCTTCCCACCCCCGCTTCCAGCCGAACTCACGGTCTCCACCGAAGTCCAGGACCGCGACGGCGAATTGTTGCGCGCCTTCGCCACGCCGGACGGCTACTGGCGGCTCGAAACCCGCCTCGACCAGGTCGACAAGCAGTTCGTCGACATGCTGGTCACCTACGAAGACAAGCGTTTCTGGGACCATGAAGGTGTCGACGTGCTGGCGCTGGCCCGCGCCGCCGGCCAGTTCGCCACCAGCGGCCGCATCGTCTCCGGCGGCTCGACGCTTTCGATGCAGCTTGCCCGGCTGATCGAGCCGCGCGAAAGCCGCAGCCTCGGCTCCAAGGTCAAGCAGATGCTGCGCGCCATCCAGATAGAGCGGCGGCTGTCGAAACGCGAGATCCTCGAACGCTACCTGACGCTGGCGCCTTATGGCGGCAATCTGGAAGGCGTGCGCGCCGCCTCGCTCGCCTATTTCGGCAAGGAGCCGAAACGGCTCACCGTTTCCGAGGCCGCCCTGCTCGTCGCTCTGCCGCAACTGCCGGAAAAGCGCCGGCCCGACCGCAATTTGAAGATCGCCCACGCCGCCCGCGACCGGGTGCTGACCCGAATGGTCTCCTCCCGCCTGCTCGGCGAGCGCGAGGCCGCACGGGCCGCCCTCGACGATGTCTCGGACCTGCGCCGCACGCTGCCGGCGCTCGCCGCGCACGCCGCCTATGCGATGTTGCCCAAGGCCGTCCCCGGCCAGCCCTTGCAGCTGACGATCCGCAAGAGCGTCCAGGAGGGGCTGGAACAGGTGGCGAGGGACGCGGCCACCAAGCTCGGCCCCCGCCTCTCGGTCGCCATGGTGCTGGCCGACTCCCGCACCGGCGACATCCTTGGTGAAGTCGGCTCGGCCAATTTCTTCGACGCCAGCCGCTCCGGCTGGATCGATATGACAAAGATCGTCCGCTCGCCCGGCTCGACGCTGAAGCCCTTCATCTACGGCCTGGCCTTCGAACAGGGCCTGGTGGTGCAGGAAACGCTGATCGACGACAGCCCCGTCGATTTCTCCGGCTACCGGCCGAAGAATTTCGATATGGGCTACCAGGGCGATGTCAGCATCCGGCAAGCGCTGCAATTGTCGCTCAATGTGCCGGCGATCCGCGTGCTCGACGCGGTCGGGCCAACGCGGCTGATGGCGCGCTTCCGCCAGGCCGGCGTCAGCCCCATACTGCCGGTCAACGAAGCCCCGGGCCTGGCCATCGGTCTGGGCGGCGTCGGGGTGACATTGCGCGACCTCGTCCAGCTCTACACAGGGCTCGCCAATGGCGGCAAGACGCACACGCTGCATGACGGCACCGAGCCTGCCGATGCCGAGCGCACCAGCGCCACCATCCTCGACGGTCAGGCCAACTGGCAGATCATCGACATATTGTCAGGCGTCAAGCCGCCCGAGGGGGCCTTGCAGCGCGGCATCGCCTACAAGACCGGCACGTCCTACGGATACCGCGACGCCTGGTCGGTCGGCTTCGACGGCCGCTACGTGCTGGGCGTCTGGGTCGGCCGCCCCGATGCCGGCGCGGTGCCCGGCCTTTCCGGCTATGTCTCGGCCGCTCCCATCCTGTTCGAGGGTTTTGTCCGCTCGGGCCTCGCCACCGTCCCCTTGCCGGGCAAACCGCCCGGCATGTTCAGCCCCAGACGCGAGGACCTGCCGGTGACGCTCGCCCGCTTCGGCGCCGGGTCGGATGGCCTGGTGCAGGCGACGGTGAGCGAACCCGCACCGACCATCATCTTCCCGCCTGACGGCGCCCGCGTCGATCTCGGCACCAATTCGGCCGACGCCTCGCCACTGGTGCTGAAGCTGCAAGGCGGCCGTGCGCCGTTCCGCTGGCTCGCCAACGGCAAGCCGCTGGCAGGCATCGATCGTCGCCGCACCGCGACCTGGCAGCCCGACGGCGCCGGCTATTCGACGCTGACCGTCATCGACGCCGCAGGGCGTGCGGCGAGTGTGAAGGTGTTTGTCGAATAGACGGCTGCAAGCGATTCATAGGCTTAGCTTTCCAAGGCAGAGGATAGCAGACACTTGCCCATGGTTGTTCCAAGGCACCCCCCTCTGCCCTGCCGGGCATCTCCCCCTCAAGGTGGGAGATCGGATTTCCTTTCCGCTTTCGCCAATCGTCAAAGACAGGGCGCAACGGCAAAGCTGCCAATCTCCCCCCTTGAGGGGGAGATGCCCGGCAGGGCAGAGGGGGGTGCCTCGCGCAATCCGTTCTTGTCGGCAGCCTCGGCACTGGCAGCAACAGTCCTTGTCGCGGCAACCACCCTCCCCGCTTTGGCCGATGCCCTGCCCGCCGGCTTCGTCCGGCTCGCCGATGTCGATCCCTCGATCCGCCAGGACATACGCTACGCCGGATCGGACAATTTTCTGCATCGCAAGGTGGACGGCTATGACGCCCCGGCCTGCATCCTCACCGAGCAGGCGGCAAAGGCACTGTCCGCCGTCCAGAAAACGATCGCCGCCAAAGGCCTGACCCTGGTGTTGTTCGATTGCTACCGCCCTGCCCGCGCCGTCGCCGACATGAATGAATGGACGCGCGATGGCGGGTCGCCCGATCCACAATGGTATCCGAAGGTCAGGCGCAGTGAGCTGATCGCCAAGGGTTATGTCGGAGAACTATCGACCCATTCACGTGGCTCGACCGTCGATGTCGCCGTCGCCCGGACGGACCGCAGGTCCAGCCCGAACCAGGCCTGCGGCGCGGGCGATGCCGACACGCTCGATTTCGGCACCGGTTTCGACTGCTTTGATCCGATGAGCGAAACCGCCCACCGCGGCCTTGCCAGTGAAGCGGCGGCAAACCGCAAGATGCTTGTCGACGCCATGCGCGCCGGCGGCTTCAAGAACTATGCAAGGGAATGGTGGCACTTCACGCTGAAAAGCGAACCGTTCGCCAGACAGCGTTTCGACTTTCCCATCACCGCAGATTGATCCACCCGACCAAATTCCACACCTTGCCTCGGCACCGCCCCTTGCTAGATAGGCTGAGTGGCCGGGCCATGGATTCTTCCTTAGGCCGCAAGAGGAAAATATTTCTCCTAACGGCGAAATAGCGTCGAACATTTTCTCAAGAGGGGCAAAAAAGGCAACATTGAATGCATCTAATTTCTACCAATTCGGTAGATTTGGCGCGGGTTCAACGGAGGCAGAAATGACCAAACCTCATTTCAGGAAACTGCTCGGCGCACTGGTCGCCACATCTGTCCAGTTCGGCACGCTCGGTTTCGCGTTTGCCGATACCACCATTCTCAACGTGTCCTACGATCCGACACGCGAGCTCTACAAGGCCTATGACGAAGCTTTCGTCGCGCATTGGAAGGCCGAGACCGGAGAGACCGTCACCGTCCAGCAGTCGCATGGCGGATCGGGCGCCCAGGCCCGCGCCGTGATCGACGGCCTCGACGCCGATGTGGTGACGCTGGCACTTGAAGGCGACATCAACGCCATCGTCTCGAAGGCGAAGAAGATCAATCCGGACTGGCGCACCAAATTCGAAAACAATTCAGCGCCTTACACCTCGACCATCATCTTCCTCGTCCGCAAGGGCAATCCCAAAGGCATTCACGACTGGAGCGACCTCGTCAAGGACGGTGTCCAGGTGATTACGCCCAATCCCAAAACCTCCGGCGGCGCGCGCTGGAACTATCTCGCCGCCTGGGCCTACGCCAACGCCAATGACGGCGGCGACGAGGCCAAGACCAAGGAATTCGTCGGCAAGCTCTACGCCAATGCTCCGGTGCTCGACACCGGCGCGCGCGGCTCGACCGTGACCTTCGCGCAAAAGGGTCTTGGCGATGTGCTTATCGCCTGGGAAAACGAGGCCTATCTGGCGCTCGACGAGTTCGGTGCCGATAATTTCGACATCGTCTACCCGCCGACCTCCATCCTGGCAGAACCGCCGGTGGCGGTGGTCGACGCCAATGTCGATGCCAAGGGCACGCGCAAGGTCGCCGAAGCCTATCTGAGCTGGCTCTATTCCAAAGAAGCGCAGACGATCATCGCCAAGAACCATTATCGTCCTGCCAAGCCCGATCTGGTGCCGGCCGAGGACCTCGCCAAGCTGCCGCCGATCAAGCTCGTAACCATCGACGATCCACAGTTTGGTGGCTGGAAAAAAGCACAGCCTTATCATTTCGGCGATGGTGGTATATTCGACCAGATCTACAAGCCCCAGTAAGCAGTCGATATTCAGGACGACATGACCACAGCACCCGCCCAGGCGGGGTGGCGATTCAGGCAGCCGAGCGTAATTCCGGGTTTCGGATTGACGCTCGGCTTCTCGCTTGCCTACCTCACCCTCATCATCCTCATCCCGCTATCCGGGCTGCTCTGGCGCTCGGCCGCCCTTGGCTGGCCTGAATTCTGGGCGATCGCCACCGATCGCCGCACCATCAATGCGCTGAGAATCAGCTTCGGCACCGCCTTCGTCGCGGCTGCGGTCAACGTCGTCTTCGGCACGCTGGTCGCATGGGTGCTGGTGCGCTACCGTTTCCCCGGCCGCCGCATCGTCGATGCCATGGTCGACCTGCCCTTCGCCCTGCCGACGGCTGTGGCCGGCATCGCGCTGACCACGCTCTACGCGCCGAACGGCTGGATCGGCAAATTGCTGATGCCGCTCGGCATCAAGGTCGCCTATACGCCGCTCGGTATCGTCATCGCGCTGATCTTCATCGGGCTGCCCTTCGTCGTGCGCACCGTGCAGCCGATCATGGAGGAGATCGACAAGGAAGTGGAGGAAGCCGCCGCCACGCTTGGCGCCAATCGCTTCCAGATCATCACCCGCATCCTGTTTCCGGGCCTGGCGCCGGCCATCGTCACCGGCTTCGCCCTCGCCTTCGCGCGTGGCGTCGGCGAATACGGCTCGGTCATCTTCATCGCCGGCAACTTGCCCTACAAATCAGAAATCGCACCCCTGCTGATCGTCATTCGGTTGGAGGAATACAATTATCCGGCGGCGACAGCGATCGCGGCGATCATGCTCGCTCTGTCGTTCATCATGCTTTTGGTCGTCAATCTCGCACAGTCATGGAGCCGCAAGCGCTATGGCTGACCCGGAGATCAAATCCTACGAACCGCATCATGAAAGCCAGTCGGCGGCGGTCACGGAAAGCCGCCCTGCGCGCCTGGCTCTGATGGCCGTCGCCTTCGCCTTCCTCAGCATTTTCCTGCTCTTGCCGCTGATCATCGTCTTCAACGAAGCCTTCGCCAAGGGCATCGGTGCCTACACCGAAGCGCTCAGCAGTGCCGACACGCGCTCGGCGATCCGGCTGACGCTGCTGGTGGCGGCGATCTCGGTGCCGCTCAACATCGTCTTCGGCATCTCCGCCGCCTGGGCGATCGCCAAGTTCGAGTTCAAGGGCAAGGCCTTCCTGACCACGCTGATCGACCTCCCCTTCTCGGTCTCGCCGGTCATATCAGGCCTCGTTTATGTGCTTCTGTTCGGCGCCCAGGGGCTGCTCGGCACCTGGCTGAAAGCGCATGGCATCGTTATCCTGTTTGCCGTGCCGGGCATCGTGCTGGCCACAATCTTCGTCACCTTCCCCTTCGTCGCCCGCGAGTTGATCCCGCTGATGCAGGAGCAAGGCAATGGCGACGAGGAGGCAGCGCTTTCGCTCGGCGCCAATGGCTGGCAGACCTTCTGGTACGTGACCTTGCCCAACGTCAAATGGGGGCTGCTCTACGGCGTGCTCCTGTGCAATGCGCGTGCCATGGGCGAGTTCGGCGCGGTATCGGTGGTGTCGGGCCACATACGCGGCCTGACCAACACCATGCCGCTGCATGTCGAAATCCTCTACAACGAGTACAACGCCGTCGGTGCCTTCGCCGTCGCTTCATTGCTTGCGGGCCTGGCGCTCGTCACGCTGGTCTTGAAAACACTTCTCGAGATGCGCTACGGCGCCGAGATCGCCGCGACACGCGGGCACTGACAAAGGGACCACTATGGAAGTTCGCGTTGCCAACGTGCGCAAGGAGTTTGACCGGTTTCCGGCGCTTCACGACGTGTCGCTCGACATCAAGTCGGGCGAACTGATCGCGTTGCTGGGACCGTCCGGTTCCGGCAAGACGACGCTGCTCAGGCTGATTGCCGGGCTGGAGCGGCCGACACGGGGAAAGATATTCTTCGGCGACGAGGACGCCTCGCACAAGTCCATCCAGGAGCGCAATGTCGGCTTTGTCTTCCAGCACTATGCGCTGTTCCGGCACATGACGGTGGCGGACAATATCGGCTTCGGCCTGAAGGTCCGGCACGGACCGTCGCGCCCGCCGGCGCAGGAGATCCGCCGTCGCGCCTCCGAGCTTCTGGACCTCGTCCAGCTTTCAGGACTCGAAAAGCGCTATCCGGCGCAGCTCTCCGGCGGCCAGAGGCAGCGCGTGGCGCTAGCCCGCGCCATGGCGATCGAGCCCAAGGTGCTGCTGCTCGACGAGCCGTTCGGCGCGCTTGACGCGCAAGTGCGCCGGGAATTGCGCCGCTGGCTGCGCGAAATCCATGACGCCACCGGCCACACCACCGTCTTCGTCACCCACGACCAGGAAGAGGCGCTGGAGCTTGCCGACCGCGTCGTCGTGATGAGCCAGGGCCGCATCGAGCAGGTCGGCACCGCCGACGATATCTACGACACGCCGAACTCGCCCTTCGTCTACGGCTTCATCGGTGAATCGAGCTCGCTTCCCGTCAAGGTCGAGAATGGCGAAATCTGGCTCGCCGACCGTCCGATCGGGCTTGCCGCGCCCAACGAGCCCTCGGGCGATGCGACGCTCTACTTCCGCCCGCACGATGTCGAATTGCTGGACGGCTGCAGCGGCTGCATCGCCGGCACGGTCGCCGCCAGCCGGCGCGTCGCCGGCACGCGCCGGGTCGAGCTTGAGATCGGCGGAGAGCGCCAGCGGGTCGAAATCGAACTGCCGGTCGATCACCCCGCGGCGCAGAAAAGCCGGGTGGCGTTCCGCCCCGGACGCTGGAAGCTTTTTCCGGCGGCTTGATCCTCTGGTCTATGGCTACGCCAGCCAGTTCTCGACCTTCAGGCCCCTGATCCGGTTGAACTCTCCCGTGTTGGCGGTCACCAGCGTGGTGCCCAATGCACAGGCATGAGCGGCGATAAAAAGATCGTTGTGGCCAATGGTCTGGCCCGCGGCTTCAAGCTCGGCGCGAAGTCCGCCATACTCGGCATCCACCGGCACATCGAGCGGCAAGACAGGAATCTCGGCCAGCAAGTCTTCAACCTTCTTGAACAGCTTGGCCGATCCCTTCTTGGCGCAGCCATATCGCAATTCCGAGGCGACCACGATGCTGGTGCAAACGGCGTCATCTCCCTCGCGCGACATTGCCCTCGCGGCCTTGCCAGCCGGGTTTCGGATCATGTCGCTGATAATGTTCGTATCCAGCATGAACCGCATCTAGAAAATGTCCTCGGATTTGACTGGCGTGTCGTAGATCTCGGGGAAGTCATCTTCAGGATCGAGCGGCGGCTCTTTCGCCCACTGGGCGAGCAACGCGGTGAGGCCAGGTTTGCGAACCGGCTCGATGACAAGACGATCGCCTTCCCGGCTGATCAGGACTTTTTCGCCGGGAAGCTCGAACTCGACAGGAATGCGCACCGCCTGGCTGCGGTTGTTGCGAAACAGCTTCGCCTCCTTGGGCGGCGTTGTTGAATGTCGGCTCTGGGGCATGTGCAGCTCTTTTGTATATGCCTTTTGTATATGCCATGCAGCGCCGCAAAACAAGGCGCAGAAAAACTCCGACGAAGGTAGCATTCTCCTGGAACAGAATTCCAACATTCATCGACTTAGGCGACATATTTTCCTACGATGAGGCCACGAACCTACGGCGCATGCCTCGTCGCACACCACGCACCCCGGCTATGGTCCCACCATAAATTGCATCGGAGCCTGTTTTCATGAGACGATTTTTCCTCGGGCTTGCCACCGTCGCAGGCCTGTTCCTTGCATCCTCCCAAGCCTGGTCGGCCGACAAACTGCTCAATGCGTCCTATGACGTCGGCCGCGAACTGTTCGTGCAGGTGAACAAGGCCTTCATCGCGCAGCATCCGGGCGTCACGGTCGATCAGTCGCATGCCGGCACTTCGGCGCAGGCGCGTGCCATCGCCGAGGGCCTTGGCGCCGATGTCGTTACCTTCAACCAGGTCACCGACATCGACTTCCTGGTCAAGAAGGACCTCGTCTCGGCCGACTGGCAAAAGGATTTTCCCGACAACGCCTCGCCCTTCTATTCGCTGCCGTCCTTCCTTGTCCGCGCGGGCAATCCCAAGCATATCAAGGACTGGAACGATCTCGTGCGCGACGACGTGCAGGTGATTTTCCCAAATCCGAAAACCTCCGGCAATGCGCGCTACACCTATCTGGCGGCCACCGCCTACGCCAAGGAAGCCTTCAAGGGCGACGAGGCCAAGGTGAAGGAGTTCATCACCAAGCTTTTCAACAACGTGCCGATTTTCGACACCGGCGGCCGCGCCGCGACCACCACCTTCGTGCAGCGCGAGATCGGTGATGTGCTGATCACCTTCGAGTCGGAGACGCGCGGCATCCGCAAGGAGTATGGCGACGGCAAATTCGAGCAGGTCACTCCGACGGTCAGCCTGCTGGCCGAATTCCCCGTCGCGATCGTCGACAAGGTTGCCGACGAGCACGGCACGCGCGATCTGGCCAAGACCTATCTCGACTTCCTCTACACGCCGGAGGGCCAGGACATCGCCGCCCGCAACGGCCTCAGAGCCCGCGACGCCGCTGTGGCGGCAAAATACAAGGCCGATTTCCCCGATATCCGGCTGCTGACGGTGGAAGACGTCTTCGGCGGCTGGGACAAAGTGCAGAAAGAGCATTTCGCCGCTGGCGGCCTGCTCGACCAGACCTACGGCAGCCGCTGAAGGCCGCGATATCTGCGCAGTTGACGGAAAAGCCGGCGCCCTGCCGGCTTTTTTCGTTTTGAACGCCGAAAACCTGGTTATCAGCGGAATATCCGCCTTCTCAGTGCAAAACGTTACAAAGAATCAACGCGTTTGTGCCTAACTGCAATCCGGCGGCTTGTTTTCGCGAAACATCATCGCGCGGCGAAAACGTCATTATTTGCACACAAACAGTCGCCAGATGCGAGTGGTTGGGGCTTCAATGGGTTGATCTGGGCATGCTGACGAAAAAAGGCAAATACGGCCTCAAGGCCCTAGTGCATCTGTCCGGCCTGCCGGCCGGCCAATTGGCTTTCGTCAATGACATCGCGGTGGCCAACAACATCCCGAAGAAATTCCTCGATGCCATCCTTGGCGAGTTGCGCAATGCCGGCTTCGTTCAGAGCCGCAAGGGCAAGGAAGGCGGCTATCGCCTCGCCCGGCCGGCCTCCGAAATCAAGATCGGCCACGTCGTGCGCGTGCTTGATGGGCCGCTGGCGCCGATCCCTTGCGCCAGCCGCACGCAGTATCAGCGCTGCGAGGATTGCGACGAGGCGACCTGCCAGGTCCGCCACATGATGCTGGAGGTGCGGCAGGCGATCGCCGAAGTGCTGGACAATCGCAGCCTTGCCGCCATGCGCGACGCCGACAATGACGATTTCCCGGTTGAACTGACGTCGCAGATATAAACCACTGCAAGCTGACCGCGCTCAGACAGATGTGAGATTCGTGCGTTGAAGGAGGGAGTTCTCCGAATCTCGGGTTTCGAAGCTCGAAATCACGGAAAACCCCATGCAGTTTTGGCCTACCCGTTCACATTTGACGCAGCCTCGAATACAGCGCGTGCGGACGTCGTACCCGCTACATGCTCCGTACCCGCCACACCGAGGTCCATCCATCCTGCATTCACGGCCTCGTACATTTCTTCGGCAGGTCCGCTGTGGCCCCTCGGGATGCCGAATTGTTCGAGCGCTTCCGCCCACCCTGCACGCGGGATTGCAAAGGCTTTCACGTCGAGGTTCAGGACTTCACCCAACTGCTCCGCGACTTCATCCGCGCTGACCATCGAACCAAGCTCGACGATGCGCTGCCCTGACCACGTTGGCCCGGTCAAAAGCGTTGCGAATTCCGCGCCGATGTCGTTCGTCGCGACCATGGTCGATTTCCGGTTTGTCGGATTGTAGAAAGCCGGCAGCGTTCCGCCCTGCGCGACCTGCAACCCGAAAAGAAAATTCTCGAAGAATCCGCCTGCGCGCACAAAAGCAACTGGCGATCTCAGGTCGCGAAAACCTTGCTCCAGAAGGGACAAGGCCGCGATCACCCCGTGCCCGCTGGTTCTGTTCGCGCCCATCGACGAAAGCGCAACCACTCGCGGCGGCGCTGCCTTGGTGAGCGCCTCGACATAGCTTGCAATGACGCCCTTTGCTTCCTTGTAATCGGGCGAAGGCGCCCAGACAGGAGGCAGCATGACGAACGCGCCTTCGA
Organism: Mesorhizobium sp. WSM4809; assembly: GCF_055811655.1. Taxonomy (NCBI): domain Bacteria; kingdom Pseudomonadati; phylum Pseudomonadota; class Alphaproteobacteria; order Hyphomicrobiales; family Phyllobacteriaceae; genus Mesorhizobium; species Mesorhizobium sp. WSM4809. The sequence continues at coordinate 50,374 of NZ_JBVVQW010000025.1, read as the reverse complement.
CGCCTTCGAGCGCCCGCTCGATGGTTGCCGAATCATTCCAATCGCCGTCAACCAGCTCCACGCCCCGGTTCGCCCAGCTCAACGCTTTCTCGCGGTCGCGGACCAGCGCGCGCACCTTTTTGCCTAGCGCTAGCAAATGCCTTGCCGTCGCGCCGCCCACGTTTCCGGTGATTCCCATTACTAAGAACATGTGTTTTCTCCTGATGTTGAGGGACAGAACTGCCCCTGTTGGTTCAATGGATGAGCGGCAGAATGGCCCGGATACGGGGATCGCGCAGATAGAGGCCGCCCCAGGTCATCGCGCCCAGAAGCAGGGAAATGATTTCCGGCGGCGATCCCAACTCACCGATGCGGAGATGGGCGCAGATGGCACCTCCCAAAAAGCCCGTCACCAGGATCGCGCCGAGGACGGCGGTGACCGGGATGGCGTAGAGGATGGCGCAGGCGAGGATGATCGGACCCACGACGCGCGTCAGATCCATCGCGAACCCGGTTTCCTGCAACATGCTCGCGACCCGTGCCGGCGCGAAAAGCTGAACAGTGCCGTCTGCCATCAAAGCGATAACGACAAACGCGCTCATTATCCGGCCGGCCCACAGGGCGCGATGCAAGGTCATAGTTCCCGGTGTCTGATGCAGGTTCACAGTTTCGGACACTTGTCATTCTCCGATGGGGAGATCCCATATTCGAAGCTTACTGTGCCCCGCAGGTGTGATAAACACCGATGAAATGAACCGACTGTTCTCTTTTTGGGGAACAATACCGGGGCACGAAAATGCAAAATCTCGAACCCATCCTCATTTTCATAACGGTAGCGGAAATGGGGAGCTTCACCCGCGCAGCCGACAGCCTGGGCATCCAAAAGGGGAGAGCCTCAACGGCGGTCCGGAAGCTGGAAGAAGATCTCGGTGTCAGGCTCCTGCACCGGACGACGCGCAGCGTGCGGTTGACGGAAGACGGACGCGCATTTCATGCCCGTGCCCGCGATCTGCTTGCTGAAGTCGATGATCTGCACTCGATGTTCGCAGGCGATCGCGTGGCGCTTCGCGGGCGTTTGCGGGTCGACCTTCCGACCGAAGTGGCGCGCACAACGATCGTGCCGGCCTTGCCGGATTTCATGGCGGCGCACCCCGAATTGGAGCTGGAGGTGTCGAGTACGGATCGGCAAGTCGATCTGGTTCAAGAGGGGTTCGATTGTGTATTGCGGCTTGGACCCATTCGGGACGAGACGCTGATTGCCCGCCCGTTGGGCCTGTTGCGCATGGCCAACGCTGCCAGCCCCGCCTATCTGGCGCGCCATGGCGTCCCTCGGTCGCTGGAAGATCTCCAGCGTCAGGAACATAGGACAATTCACTTTTCGACGGTGCTGGGCGCGAGACCCTATGGATGGGAATATCCGGACGGCGACAGCTACGCGACGCTTCAGTTGCCAGGTGCGCTGCACGTCAACAGCGCGCAGACCTACGAAGCCGCCGCCCTCGCCGGCCTTGGTGTGATTCAGGCGCCACTTTTGGGCATTGGCCGATACTTGGAGAGTGGAGCGCTTGTCGAGATCATACCCGATTTTCGTCGACGGGCGCTCGCCGTATCCCTCGTCGTTGCACATCGGAGCAATCTGTCGCGCCGAGTCCGCGCATTCATGAAATGGATCGAAGATGTGCTGACGCCGTATATGGAATAGCGACTGCCGGTCAGCGATAAGCGGTCCGGCGTCGCGGGCGCCAGCTCGCGTTGCACGAAAGAGCTGATAATCCTCTTGTGTCGGATGCCGATGACGTAAGCAACGCGCCTGGCCCAGATATAGGGCAAGCGGAATTTGCAGAAATCTTGAGCGCGGACATGACCTTGCACGTCCCAAGCCGACGCAGTAAAGCGGGGGTCGAAGAACGGGCTGGACCGATGAGGCTGTGGTGGTTCGCAAAATCCCGCAAGGCCGCCCGCAAGCTGCCATCGGCAGCCAGTTTCCGCACTGAAATCATCGCCGACGTCTTCGTCCCGGAACGGGCGGAGGACGTGCGCTTCTTCAGCCGCAAGCTGGTTCACCCCGGCCGGCTTCGCCGCTTTTCCAACAAGGACCTTCGGGAAGGCCTGCTGTCCGTCTTCTATCTCGTGGTGGCAGCGGCGCTGCCGGTGCGCTGGTGGGCGCCGATCTGCGGCCGCATATCGAGGTTTCGCCTGAAGCGCCATATGCGCAAGGAATTCCCGGCCTACGCGGCCGCGACACGCGCGGTGCTTGGCGATGGCATCGATACACGCAAGCTGTTCGAGGGATTGCTGGCGGCGCGCCATCGGCGCCGCCTGCAACTTGCCGCACATCTGGTGGCTGGCCGCTGGTCGCCGACGATCCGGCTGGAGGGACTGGAGGGGCTGCGGTCGGCCTTGCAGCGCGGCCACGGCGCCATCCTCTGGTGCGATCAATTCACCGCCCAGACCATCATCGGCAAGCGCGCGCTATACGAGGCCGGTGTCGAGGCGCATCAGGTGAGCGTCAACACCCACGGTATTTCCGAAAGCGCGTTCGGCCTGCGTTTCCTCAACCCGCCGCTAGTCAATGTCGAAAACCGGTTCCTGAAAAGCCGGGTCGTCTTTGATCGCGACGACGCCTATCAGGTCACCATCCGCATCCAGAAGATCCTGAAGCAGAATGGCGTGGTGACGATGACCAACACCGTCCATGCCGGCACGACTTTCACCGAGGCAGCCATGGGCGAAAGCGGCTGGACGCATCTCGCCTCGGCGCCGGCGAATTTTGCCGCCAGGGGCCGAACCGCCCTGTTTGCCATGTCGACCTTCGAAGTGGTTCCCTTCATTGAGTACCAGGCCGTGCTCAGCCCCGAGTTGACGCCGGAGGCGTCTGTCACCCCGGCAAAGGACACCGCCAGGGATGGCGCCAAGAACATGGCTGTGCAGGCGCACTACATCCTGCTCAAGCGCGACCGCCTGCTGGAAGCGCTGAGGCTCTACCCCGAGCAGATGCTGACGTGGTCCCGCCGGCAGCGGCTGACCGAGGCCCAGGACGGCACCGAAATCGGCACAGATGAAGGCTCATGACCGGCGTATCAGGCGGACCGCGGCAGCGACGAGCTCACCGACCGGGCGTGTGGCATCGAGTGTCGAGGCGCGCTCTTCCGCAGCCGGCGGCTCGAGGATGGCGAACTGGCTGTCGACCAGGCTTGCCGGCATGAAATGGCCCTTGCGGCTGCCGACACGCTGCCTGGCCGTGGCAGGGTCGATCTTCAAATAGAGGAAGACGATTTCCGGGCAGAAGCCGCTCAACCGGTCGCGGTAGCTGCGCTTCAGTGCCGAGCAGGCGGCAATCACGCCCTGTCCGCTGCCCACAGACTCCGCGATGCGCTCGCCGATCGCGTCGAGCCAGCCTTCGCGCAGTTGATCGGTAAGCGGTTCGCCGCTTGCCATGCGTGCGACGTTTTCCGGCGGGTGCAGCCTGTCGCCCTCGATGAAGGTAACGCCCAGCGCGGCCGCCAGCGCAATACCGACGGCCGACTTACCGCAGCCGGCGACGCCCATCACCACGATGGCCGGCACCGAGCCGGGGGCGCTCGTCGGCGCCTGTGCTGCCGCTCCGTCCACGGTCAGCGGCTTGCCGGCGCGCGGCCGTAGAGCAGCAGCATGGCGACAATGACGACGCCATAGATGATCTGCCGCCCCGCCTCCGGCATCTGCATGACGGAGAGGATGGACTGCAGCAGCGTGATGAGGATGACACCGGCGACAGTGCCGAGATAAGAGCCGCGCCCGCCCAGGATCGAGGTGCCGCCAAGCACCACCGCGGCGATCGACGGCAGCAGATAAGCGTCGCCCATCGACTGCGCCGCCTTGGAGGCATAGCCAGCCAGAAGCACGCCGCCGAAAGCCGAGAGCCCGCCGGAGACGGCGAAGGCGACCATCACCACGCGCCGCGTATCGATGCCGGAGAGATACGCCGCGCGTTCGCGGTTGCCGATGCCGTAGACGGTGCGGCCGAAGCTGGTACGGGTCAGCACGAACACCATCGCGGCTCCGATCAGCGCCCAGATGATGACCGCGTTGGGCACGCCCGGAATGGCGAAGCCGGTCGCCAGGTAGCGCATCGCGCCCGTTGCCGAATCCTGCGGCGAGAAGCCGCCGGTGTAGACCACCATCAGCCCTTGCGCGACAGCGTTGGTGGCCAATGTGATGATCATCGAGGGGATGCGCAGATAGGCGACGCCGATGCCGTTGACGACGCCGATCAGCATGCCGCAGAAAATACCGAACGGAATGGCCAGCGCCACGCCGACCGGGCCGTACGCCGCCGCAGCGCAGGCCATCATGGCGCCCGCCGCCACCGCCCATGGCACCGACAGGTCGATCTGACCGAGCAGGATGACCAGCATCATGCCGGTTGCGATGACGCCGAGGAACGAAGCCACCTTGAGCTGCTGCAGAAGATATTCAGGCGACAGGAAGCTTCTGGAATAGAGGCTGCCCAGGAACAGCAAGAGAACGATGCAGGCAAAGGCCGTCAGCACCGCCGGATCGGCGCGGCGGATGAATCTGGGCATGCGGCCGGCAATACCGCCAAGCGTCGTTTCGCTCACAGGAACCACTCCAGCCGGTTGCGGACCCGAAACAGGGCGAAGGCGCCGAGGCTGACGGCGACCAGCAGGATAACGCCCTGGAACAGCGGCTGCCAGAGCGGATCGAAATCGAAGACGAACAACAGGTCGCCGATGGTGCGGAAGGCCAGCGCGCCGAAGATGGCGCCGATGGCGCTGCCCTTGCCGCCGAACAGCGAGACGCCGCCGAGCACCACGGCTGCGATCGAAAACAGCGTGTAGGAGTTGCCGCTGGCATAGGCCGCCTCGCCCGTATAGGTGAAGAAAGTCAGGAACAGTCCGCCGATCGCCGCCAGCAGGCCGGCCAGCGTGTAGGCGGCGAACTTGCCGCGCCGGATCGGCACGCCGGACATGTAGGCCGCCGTCTCCGATGAGCCTGCCGCGTAGGCGGCGCGGCCGAGCACCGAGCGGCTGAACGGCACCCAGATCACCAGCACGACGGCCAGCAGCACGAGGAGACTTGCCGGTACCACGCCGAACACGCGGCCGGTCAGCGCATCGGCCAGATCCTCATTGACCGAGCCGCCCGGAAATGGCCGCAGCAAAAGGCCGATGCCGTAATAGACGGCGCCAGTGGCAATGGTGGCGACGATCGGCTGCAGCCGGCCATAGATGACGATGGCGCCGTTGATCGCGCCGCACAGCAGCCCCACCGCCAGCACGGCGATGACACCGAGCGTCGTCTGCATCGGCGTGCCGACCACCAGCCAGGAGGCGAGGCAGTTGGTGAGCAGGAAGATCATACCGACGGACAAGTCGATGCCGGCGGTGATCACCACCAGCGTCTGCGCCATGGCGACAAAGGCGAGCAGCACGCCCTTGTTCGACGCCGTCTGCACGACATTGGCGGTGAAGCCCGCCGGATGGTTTGAGGTGTAGATGACGAACATGACGATGAAGATGCCGAGCGCCAGCAGAGTTCCGCGCTGCTCGGCCAGCCAGTAGCGCCAATCTTTCACGCGCTTGCTCCCAGGCCCACCGGGCTCTCCTCGCCATGGATGTTGAGCGCGCTTGATATCAGCGCCCGCTCGGTGATCTCGGCACCGACCAACTCGCGCTTGACCGCCCCGTCATAGAGCACCAGCACGCGATCGCAGCAGCCGATCAGTTCATCATAGTCGGTCGAGTAGAACAGGATCGCAGCACCCGCGTCGGCCAGTTTGCGCATCAGCTGGTACAGCTCCTGCTTGGTGCCGACGTCGATGCCGCGCGTCGGATCGTTGAGCAGGATGATGCGCGGCTGGCGCATCAGCCATTTGGCGATGACCACTTTCTGCTGGTTGCCGCCCGAAAGCGCGCCGACCGGAATGTCGAGGCCTGCCGTCTTGATCGCCAAAAGGCCGACCATGTCGTCGATCAGCCGCTGCTCGGCGGCGCGATCGATGATGCCGGCTTTCGACAGCCGGTCGAGCGCCGCGAAGGACAGGTTCTCGCGCACCGTCATCGGCAGCATCAGGCCTTCGGTCTTGCGGTCCTCGGGGATGAGCGCCATGCCGATGCCGTCGTCGCGCGCAACGGATGGGCTGGTGATCGACACCGGCTTGCCGTCGATCAGGATCTGGCCGCTGAGGCCCCGCAGCACGCCGAAGAAGGCGAGCAGCAATTCGCGCTGGCCCTGACCGTCGAGGCCGCCAATGCCGACCACCTCACCTGCCCTGACGGTCAGCGAGATGTCGTGCAGCCGGTCGGCCCAGGAGAGCTTGCGGGCCTCTAACCTAGGGGCTGCGGTGGCAGGCACCGCCGCCGGCTTGGGCGGAAAGATATGGCTGTATTCGCGACCGATCATCAGTTCGACCACTTCGTTGTCGCTCTTTGTGCCTGCCTTGTAGCTGGCGACATTGCGGCCGTTGCGAAACACCGTGCAGTGGTCGGCAAGCTCGGCGATCTCGTTCATGCGGTGCGAGATGTAAAGCAGCGCCAGCCCTTCCGAGCGCAATCGCTTGAGCACGCTGAAGATCTTGGCAACGTCGGTCGCGGTCAGTGCCGAGGTCGCCTCGTCGAGGATCAGGATGCGCGGCTTCCTGGCCAGCGCCTTTGCGATCTCGACCATTTGGCGGCGTGACAGCGGCAGGTCCTTGACCAGCGCCAGCGGGTGGATATCGGCGGCGCCCGCGCGTGCCAGCGCCTCCTCGGCGATGCGGCGCTGCGCCTTGCGGTCGATCATGCCAAAACGCTTCGGCGGATCGGAAATGACTATGTTGTCGGCAACGCTGAGTTCGGGAACCAGCGACAGTTCCTGGAAGATGCAGACGATACCGGCCTTGTTGGCCGCGCCTGGCGAGGCGAATGTCACTTCGCGTCCATCCAGCGTCATGCGCCCTTCGTCGGGCGCGACGACGCCCGCCATAACCTTGATCAGCGTCGATTTGCCGGCGCCGTTTTCGCCGAGAATGGCGTGAATGCTGCCGGATGAGACCGAAAGCTCGGCCTTTTCCAACGCCCGCACACCACCATAGCGCTTGGATATGCCTTCCATCCGGAAGAGCGGAACCATACCGTCCATCGGCCCTCCCGAGGCACTTTTGACGACCAGGGATATCGAATGGCCGGCGCCGCGGGAGATCCCGCGGCGCCTTGTATGCTGCCTATTGGTCCGCCTTGGTCTGGCCCATGATTTCCTGCGCCGTGAAATTGATGCCGCAGGTCGGGAAGGAGTTGCCGACGAAGAAATTGTCAGACTGGTCGGGGAAGAAATCCTGACCGGCTTTGAAGTTCGGATCCTCGACAATCGCCAGCGGCAGTTTGACCGCTTGCGGAACGACATTGCCTTCGAGTGCGGCAATCGCCGTCTTGATGGCAACCGCCACCTGGGCCGGACCGGTGCCGGCCGATGAGCATTTCAGCCCGTCCGCAGCATGAGCGGCGCAGAACTTGCGGAAGCCATTCTCGGTCTCGCCGCCGAACGGCACGAAGGGATGCTTGGCATCGATCATCGCCTGCACGATGCCGGTGTCGCCACCCTGTCCGGTCACGCCGTCGAAGGGGCCGTTGGTTGCGATGGCGTCGGCCGAGGCCTTTTGCGCCACGCCGTCATCCCATTTGCCGACCACCTCGGTGACCTCCCACTTCTTCCCGGACGCGTCGAGAGCCTCATGGATACCGTTGTGGCGGTCGGTGTCGACCGATGTCCCGGCAACGCCGCGCACTTCGAGCACCTTGCCGCCATTCGGCACATGCGTGACCAACCATTTGCCCCACAGCTCGCCAAGACCTTTCTGGTCGACGTTGACGTTGATGGCGTCCTTGGTGTCGAGAATGTTGTCGAAGGCAACCAGAATGACACCGGCTTCCTTGGCGCGCTTGATCACCGGCCCGAAAGCGGTCGGGTTCTGGGCGTTGACCACGATCGCGTCATAGCCGGAATCAATGAAGTTATTGATCGCCGAGATCTGTGCCGGCACGTCTTCTCCGGTCGAGACGACCTTGAATTCCTTCAGCTTTGCAGCAACGTCCTTCTGGGCTGCATAGGCCTTCGCAGTCTGCACCATCTGGATACGCCACGTGTTGGCGATATAGCCGTTGGCGAGCGCAATGCGGTAAGGGCCGTCCTTCTTGGGGAACTTGAAGAACTGCGTATCCGCAGCCCAGGGTGCGAAGCAATCCGGCTCGGCCGCTGGACCCTTGACGATTTCGGGGCCCGCAGCAATCGCCGACGAGCTCAACATGACGAATGCAGTGGCGGCAACGATGCCACCAACAAGTGACTTGATCATCGATATTCCTCCCAATTGCAGTTCTGTTTGTTATTTGACTTTGCGAAGTCTCGCGCGATGCCCGGCACCTCCTGCCTTGGCCACGCTTTCATTGGTCGGTGAATGGCCGACCCGGTTCCTCCCCTTGTCCCCGTCAGCAAAGCTGAAACTATCATATTATCCATAATAAACAAGTATCAGTTGTCGCTTATGTATAATAAACAGGCGTTATCTCTCCCACATGCGCCTGTCAAACAAGGATGGTAGCGCTACCAAACTGGCGTGTAAACCGGCATTCGCACAGTCGCTCCTGTGCGTTTCAACGCGCCGTGCTCTCGCGGCGCTTGAGCTCGAAACCGAGGTCGACGATCCGTTGCTCCGGTCTGTTGCCGGCGATCGCCGCCAGCGCCATGGCGACGGCACGCCGGCCGATCTCATAACGATGGGTGCGGATGCTGGTGACCGAAGGAAACGCCACCTGCATCATGTCGAGATCGTTGAAACCGACGATGCCGATCGTCGTCGGCACCGCGATCGAGGCGCGATGGCATTCGAACAAGACGCCGAGCGCGATGTCGTCATTGTTGCAGAAGACACCGTCGAGTGTCGGCACCTTGGCCAGCGCGTCGCGGAACATCTCGCGGCCGAGCGACACGCTGGACAGCACCGGCGTGGTGGTGACGAGGCGCGGGTCGAACAGGCCCGCGGCCTCCATCGCCGCGCGATAGCCGGCAAGGCGCCGCTGCGAACGCGGGTCCATGCGTGCGCCGATGAAGCCGATGCGGCGATAGCCGGCCTCGATCAGATGCTCGGTCGCCGCCCTGCCGCCATCGAGATGCGAGAAGCCGACCATCATGTCGACCGGATCTGGACCGGTTTCCATGACCTGCACCACGGGGCAGCCGGCACTTTCCAGCAGCTTTCGCGAGGCCGGTGTCTGATCGATGCCAGCGACGATCAGCGCGGCTGGCCGTTGCGAACCGAACAGCTGCAGCAGCCGCTCTTCCTCAAGGCCGGAATAATGGGTGTTGCCAAGCTGGATGCGGAACGGGCTGGCCGACAGGCTGTCATAGATGCCGCGCACCACCTCGGCGAAGACGTTGTTGGTAAGCGACGGCACCAGCACGCCGAACACCTCGGCGCGCGCCGAGGCCAGCGCCCGGGCATTCGGGTCCGGCACGTAGCCCAGTTCGTCGACGGCGGCCTGGATCTGGCGGCGCAATTCTTCGGAGACACGCTCCGGCTCGCGCAAGGCGCGCGACACGGTAATGGCGCCGACGCCGGCCTTGCGTGCGACATCCGCGATGGTCGGGCGGCCGCCGCCCCGGCGCGAGCGCGGCTTGGTCAAGGACGCACTCCTGGCGACGGGCTTGTGCAGCCAAGCGCCTTTGGAACCATATTCGGGGTCTTTGCCACCGTCGTCATGCCAAACCGGCCTGTTGCCGCACCCATTCGCCTTCCGGCGTCGCGCAGCCTTGGGTGGTTGTCAAGCCGCGCAGATCCCGGACCATTGGGCACGGTGAGCTCAGGCCATCACGGCTGTGCTGCGCCGTGCTTTCCAGAACAGCAGCCCGATCGCCACCAGGTTCAGCAAATTCCAGGCGATGCCGTTGAGAAATGCGGCGGCGTAGGAACCGGTCAAATCGTAGATCCAGCCCGACATCCAGCCGCCGATCGCCATGCCGAAGATGGTCGCCATCATGACGATACCGATACGCTGGCCGGCCTCGTTGGCCGGCATGTAATCGCGCACGATGATCGCGTAGCAAGGCACGATGCCGCCCTGCGACAGGCCGAACACCAGCGACACCACATAGAGCGAGGCAAGCCCGTCGAACGGGATATAGAACAGGAGCGACAGGCACTGCAGCACCGAGCCGATCATCAATGTCCGCACGGCGCCGATCCGGTCGGCGAGGAAGCCCGATGCCAGCCGGCTGACGACGCCGCCTGCCATCATGATCGAAAGCATGTCGGCGCCGTGCGCCACGCCGTAGCCGAGGTCCATGCAATAGGCGACGATATGCACTTGCGGCATCGACATCGCCACGCAGCAGCCGAGCCCGGCGACGACCAGCAGCACCTGCAAGGCCGCCGGCGACAGCGAGATCGGCTGCACCGACCGGCTTCCGGGCGAACCCGCGACGGCCGCCGCCGGGGCACCGCGCCGCAGCATCAGCACCAGCGGCACCATTGTCACCAGGCAGAAGATGCCGATTGCCGCATAGGTGAAGCGCCAGCCCTCCGCCTTCATCAGCGTCGGCATGATGGTCGGCCACAACGCCCCGGCAAGGTAATTGCCGGCCGCCGCCGCCGTGACCGCGACACCGCGACGACGGTTGAACCAGTGCGAGATATCGGCGATCAGCGGCCCGAAGATCACCGACGTGCCGACACCGATCAGCACTCCTTGGGCAAGCGTGAATTGCAGGATCGAGGTGGACAGCGCCGCGAGCAGCAGGCCGGCGGAAAGCGCAATCGACGAGAGCAGCGCCGGGATCCAGTAACCCATCCGGTCGATGGCGCGGCCGACCAGCACGTTGCCGGCGGCGAAACCGACCATGGTCGCGGTGTAAGGCATGGACGCCGCGGCGCGGTCGACGCCGAACTCGGCCTGCACCGCGGGCAGCACGACGACGACAGCCCACATACCGACGGCGCCAATCGTCGCCAGCAGCATCGAGATGGCAAGCCGCATCCAGGCATAGGAGCTGTCGATGCCGGGGCCGGGCTGGATGCTGTCGGTTCGGGTCAAGGCGTTTCCTGTCGGCGGTCTCGGAGATCGGCTGCCGTTTGCGCCACTATCGGCGCATTCTCAGGCCGCAGCAGCGCCACAGCGGGCAAATCCGTGGCTCCAGAGCCAGGCCGGAACCGATGCCGATGTGCAGAGTTTTCCCGGCAACCCACCCCTGCAAAGGAGTCCAGCGATGACCGCCACTAGGAAAAAATGGTCGGCCGAGGTGACCGAGCACAGCAACGCAATGGATCTTGAGGATCACGTCTTCGAATCCGACGACGCCAGGAAGATCGCCGCCTCGCTGAGGCGATCCGCCGAACACAGCCACAGGCGCAAGGCCGAGCCTTTCCAATCCGCCATGTCGATGCTGAATTTTTACATCAACCGCGCCGGCAAGAACTTGCCTGCCGCGCGCAAAAAAGTGCTTGAGGACGCCAAGGACGAACTGCGCAGCGCCTTCGGACGTGACAAGGATGACTAGCGGCGGCCGGTCAGGCTCTACCGGGCGCGGATGACGCCGTCTGTGTTGGCGAGCAGTTTGCGCACTGCATTGCGCGCGGCGTCGGGGCGCTGCAGGCGGATGTTCTTCTCGATCGCCTCGTGCAGCTTCTGCGCGTGGTTGAGATCGTCGATCTCCCGCGTCGTATAGGCAAAGAGGTGATCGAACGCGGACTCGATCAGTACGCCGAGCGGCACCAGAAGATCGTTGCCCGAAGCCCGCAGGATGGCAAGATGGAAGCGCGTGTCGGCGCGGGTCCGCTCCTGCAGGCTCGTCGCCTCTCCCATCTCCCGGCAGGCCAGGCTGATCTCGGCCATCTGCTCGTCGGTTCTTCGCATGGCGGCAAACGCGGTCGCTTCCGGCTCGATGATGTGGCGGAATTCCTGCACCGTCTTGAGGAACACTTCGCGATCCGGCGACGTCGCGTACCAGGCAAGCACATCGCGATCGAGCAGGTTCCAGCGTTCCTTCGGCTCGACCCAGCTGCCGATCTTGGGGCGTGAGGCCAAAAGGCTCTTGGCCATCAGCATCTTGATGGCTTCGCGCACCGCCGAGCGGCTGACGCTGAAGGTCTCCGACCATTTCGCTTCATTGGGCAGGATGGTGCCGGGCGGATAGTCGCCGCGCACGATCCTGAGGCCGATTTCGCTGGCCAGCGAGGCGTGGACGCTGGAGCCTGGAATACGCGCGGCGTCCGCGCGGCGAACGCCGCCCGGACGGTCCCCGGAGGCCGCTTTCCCCAACGATTTTTCCTTGTTCGGCTTCGCGTCCCGCATGGGTTCCAGAAAGTCCGTATTAAGCAGGCTGTCAAGCGCGGCAAGCGGCTTGCACCGCAAAGCCGCCCGCTGTGCACAGATCAGCCCCGATCCGCCGCTTGATTGGCATGTCGATATTCAGGTCAGGCCGAGCCGAGAATGATGGATTTCGAGAACCGGAGCGCAGCGTACTTTTGGGTACGTGAGCACCGTTCTACCGCAACGCGGTAGAACCGGAAGCGCAGAAAGCTGTCATTCGCAGGCCGGCATCACCTGAATGTCGACATGCCTAGGACTGGTTGACGTATTTGCGCCAACTATGCTCCGGGCGGAAGCCCAGAACGTCACGCGCCTTGCGGTTCGACAGCAGCGTCTCGTATTCGCCGAGTTCGGCCTTGACCGTCACGCCGGGGTAGAACCGCTTCAGGAGTTCGGCAGTCGGCAGGTCGGACGAGGTGTCGTCATTGGCGGCATTGAACACCTGATAGCCGAGGCCGTCCTTCTCGATGGCGCGCAGCGTGATCTGGCCAAGGTCGCGCGCGTCGACATAGCTCCAGGCGATGCGCTTGCGGAAACCCGGATCGGCGAACCATTTCGGAAACAGCGAATATTCGTGCGGCTCGATGACGTTGCCGATGCGCAGGGCGTAGATGTCGGTGCCGTTGCGTTGCGCAAAGGCCCGCGCCGTTTTCTCGTTGACGACCTTGGACAAAGCATAGCTGTCCATCGGATCGACATCATACTCCTCGTCGAGCGGGAAATATTTGGGATCGCGCGGCTCGTTGGCGAACACAAGCCCATAGGTCGTCTCGCTGGAGGCGATGATAATTTTGCGGATACCGAGCTTCACCGCCGCCTCGATGACATTGTAGGTGCCGAGCGCATTGATGCGAAACACCTCGTTGTCGGTGGTGATCATGATGCGCGGGATGGCAGCGAAATGCACCACCGCATCGACCGGCTGCGGGCGCAGCGAGGGGTCGAATTCATGCAGGCCCATATAGCTCGACAGTGCGTTGAACACCTGCCCGCTGTCGGTGATGTCGGTGATCAGCGTGCGCACCTTGGGATTGTCGAGCGGCTTGGTGTCGATGTTGAGCACCTGGCAGCCTTGCTCGACCAGATATTGGACGACATGGCGTCCGGCCTTGCCGCTGCCGCCGGTGAACATGATCCGCTTCGTCATTTTGCTCTCCACATCCTCAGGAATTTATGTGTATTGTCAGACAATATCGCCATCCGCAACCACCTCGCCTGCAAAACGGCAGCGCCTGACATCAATCATTGCAACAGGACTTGAAGACATGAACACGACTGCCGCGAGCGAAAAGATCGGCTTCATCGGGCTTGGCCTTATGGGCCACGGGATCGCCAAGAACATCGTCGACAAGGGCTACAGCCTGACCTTCCTCGGCCGCAACAACCGCAAACCGGCGGAAGACCTGCTTGGCCGCGGCGCCACGGAAGCATCGACCTCGCGCGATGTGGCGGCGGCAACTGATATCGTCTTCATCTGCGTCACCGGTTCGCGCGAGGTCGAAGCCATCATTCGCGGCCCCGGCGGCCTCAAGGAGGGCTTGAAAAAGGGCTCGGTCGTCGTCGACTGCTCGACCTCCGATCCGGTCTCGACGGTGGCGCTGGCAGCGGAACTCAAGGCGCTCGGAATCGATTTTGTCGACGCGCCGCTCAGCCGCACGCCGAAGGAAGCCTGGGAAGGCACGCTCGACGCCATGGTCGGCGCGCCGGACGCCCTCTTTGCCAGGGTGAAGCCGGTGATCGAAACCTGGGCCGGCCGCATCGTCCATATCGGCGACACCGGCGACGGCCATCGCATGAAGCTGCTCAACAATTTCATCTCGCTCGGCTACGCCGCGATCTATTCCGAGGCGCTGGCGCTGGCTGAGAAGGTCGGCATCTCGCCGCCGCGCTTCGACAGCGTCATTCGCAATGGCCGCATGGATTGCGGCTTCTACCAGACCTTCATGCGCTGGACGCTGGAAGGTGACCGCGACGCGCACAAATTCACCATCGCCAATGCCTTCAAGGACCTGACCTATCTGGAATCGATGGCGGGTGCGGCCGGTATTGCCAATCCGCTCGGCAACGCCACCAAGAACTCCTTCGCCGGTGCCCATGCAACCGGGCCGGCCGAGCAATTCGTGCCGATGCTGGCTACGCATATCGCTGGGGTGAACGGTGTCGACCTGATGCCGATGAAGGATGGCAAGAAGCAGACCATTTGACCGATTACCCAACCCTGGCGCCGGTCACCGCCTCCACCGCCCTATCCCATCGTCGGTATCTGCAAGCAGCTTGTGCACGGCGTTGCGCGCGGCGGCTGGGCGCTGCAGGCGGATGTTCTTTTCGATCGCCTCATGCAGCTTCTGCGCCTGGCGCTGATCGGCGACCTGCTGTGTCGTGAATGCGAAGAGATGGTCGAGGGCCGACTCGATCAGCACGCCGAGCGGCACCAGGAGGTCGTTGCCGGAGGCGCGCAGGATGGCCAGATGAAAGCGCGTATCGGCGCGGATACGCTCCTGCAGGCTCAAGGCCTCGCCCATCTCGCGGCAGGCCTGGCTGATTTCCGCCATTTGCTCGTCGCTGCGCCGTATGGCGGCAAAGGCCGACGCTTCCGGTTCGATGATATGACGAAACTCCTGCACGGTTCGCAGGAACGCCTCGCGGTCGGGCGCCGTCGCGTACCAGGCCAGCACGTCGCGATCGAGCAGGTTCCAGCGCTCCTTCGGCTCGACCCAGCTGCCGATCTTGGGGCGTGAGGCCAGCAGGCTTTTCGCCATCAGCATCTTGATGGCTTCGCGCACCGCCGAACGGCTGACATTGAAGATCTCGGCCCATCTGGACTCGTTGGGCAGGATGGTGCCGGGCGGATAGTCGCCACGCACGATCCGCAGGCCAATCTCGCCGGCCAGCGAGACATGGACGCTCGCTCCCGCAAAATGCGCGGCACCGGCCTTGCGCATGACAGCCGGGCCGTGGCTGGCTTGTGCCTTGGCCCGGTCGGTTTGCTTGCTTGACTTCTCGTCCGGCATCCACGTTCCAATGCGTCGACCGTCTGTCGTCCGGATTGAGCCGAACCGCACGGGCGCCGATCTCGTTGCCGAAAAATCCAGATCACGGGCACGGCAAAGCCGGAGCCGGTTGCCCCAACCATTGCGTCCGTTCGGGAATTATCGCTTCCGTTCAGGAATGACGGGGCGCCCGCAACCGGGCGCCCCGAAATCGAGAACCTACTTCTGGATGCAGGTGTCGACCGTATCCTTGGTGCACTCGTCGAGGCCGGTGAACACCGGATCGGCGACTGCCTTGCCTTCGATCAGGTCGATCATCACCGACGGTGCCTTGTAACCCATTTCGAACGGCCGCTGACCGACCAGAGCCGTCACGAGGCCGTCACGAGCGATCGCCACTTCGTCGCCGATCGTGTCGGCGGCGCCGATGACGAAGTCGTTGCTGGCGATCCGGTCCTTGAGCGGCCCGAACAGATCGCGATAGGGCTGCGGCGCGCCGAACAGCGGCCAGCCGCCCATGATGCCGAAGGCGTCCAGCTTGGGGTTGGCGGCGAGGATGTCGGTCATCGCTTGTACGCCCTTGGCGCCGTCGTCATTGGTGAACACCGGGCAGCCGGCGACTTCGGTCCAGCCACCTTCACCGGCAAGTGCGGCAAGGCCTTCCTTGCCCGACAGTGCGTCACGCATGCCTTGCGCACGGCGCAGGATGTTGTCGGCTGCCGGGTTGCCTTCGATGGTGCAGATCGTGCCACCATTCGGCTTGCCCTTCTTGATGTACTCGCCGATCTTCTTGCCCATCAGGTAATTGTCGGTACCGAGATAGGTCTTGCGAAGACCTGCGTCTTCCTTGCTGAGATCGGCATCGACCGTCATGATCGGGATCGTCGGATTGGCGCTCTTGATCGTCTGCGCGATCAGCGGCGCATTGGACGGCGAGATGGCCATCGCCACCGTGTCGGCCTTGCTCAGCATGTCCTGGACGATCTGCGCCTCGCCGGCCTCGTCCGAAGTCGACGCCGGACCGGTGTAGAAGCATTCATACTCCGAGCTGGCGTTTTCCTTGTTCCATTTCTCGCAGCCCTGGTGGATGGCCTCGAAGAACGGATTGTCGAGACCTTTCACGACAATGACGAGCTGTTTCTTGGCCAAAGCCGGCCCGGCACCCAACGCCATTGCGGCGACGGCGGCGAGCAAAAGTGTCTTCCTCATGTCAGTCCTCCCTTGAAACAAACGGACACGGCGTGCCCGCCATACAGATCGACCGGATGCGTGATGACCGAGGGTCGTTTCGAGCGCTCGTGTCGCCAGGACAGATCGATAAGCATTTCCAGATTCGGCTTCAGATCAGCTCACACACAGGTGCCGCCGGATGCTGGGCCGTCAAACCTCCGCCGATTCCGGCCGGCGAACCGCCAGCGGGGATCGACATAATCTCCTCCGACGCTTAGCTAATATCGGCTTGGCGCCAACGTCAATGCTATTTGTCCTACAAAACGGATTTTTAAAATAGTCCTGGCCCAATTCGTCCGACAATTGATTGACGTGCGCCGGCTTTTGCGTAAAAGAACGCTAACGCCGACTTCGGGAGGAGCCGGGGAGAGCGAGGCCTAAGCAGCGTCGGCATCCATGCCGGGAACAGCAGCAGGTCGCAATCAAGGGGAGGCAAAGGCTGGTGGCGGTTCTCGAACTCACCAACATCTCAAGGCATTTCGGCGCCATCCAGGCTGTCAACGACGTTTCGCTGTCGATCGAGCCCGGACAGGTGGTCGGCCTCATGGGCGACAACGGCGCCGGCAAGTCGACGCTGGTCAAGATGATCGCCGGCAATTTCCGCCCGAGCCATGGCACCATGCACATGGACGGCAAGGAATTGATCCTGCACAAGCCGGCGGAAGCCCGCCAGCACGGCATCGAGATCGTCCACCAGGACCTTGCGCTTTGCAACAATCTGACCGCCGCCGCCAATGTCTATCTCGGCCGCGAGCTGCGGCGCGGCGTCGGGCCGTTCCGCATCCTCGACTATGCCTCGATGTACAAGCGCGCCGGCCAGCTCTTCGCCGAATTGAAGTCCGAAACCCGTCCGCGCGATCTCGTCAAGCAGATGTCGGGTGGCCAGCGCCAGGCGGTTGCCATCGCCCGCACCATGCTGTCGCAGGCCAAGATCGTGCTGATGGACGAACCGACGGCGGCGATCTCAGTGCGCCAGGTCGCCGAAGTGCTGAACCTGATCCGCCATTTGCGCGATCAGGGCATCGCCGTCGTGCTGATCAGCCACCGAATGCCTGACGTCTTCACCGTCGCCGACCGCGTCATCGTCATGCGGCGCGGCCGCAAGGTCGCCGACAAGACGATTGCGTCGAGCTCGCCCGAGGAAGTCACCGGGCTGATCACCGGCGCCATCGAACAGGTTTGATTTCAGCGAATTTCACCACGCACAGCAGATGAAGGTCGACGATGGCACTGACAATTGACCAGCCGATCGAACACAAGCAGCAATCCTTGGCCGCGAGAGTGTTTGCCAGCCAGACCTTCTGGGTGGTGATCGCCGTTATCCTCGCCTGCGTGTTCCTGTCGTTTGCCACCGACGCCTTCGCCACCTCGAAGAACCTCTACAACATCACCCGCAACATCACCTTCGTCGCCATCATCGCGCTCGGCATGACCTTCGTCATCATCACCGGCGGCATCGACCTGTCGGTTGGCTCGGTACTATGCCTGTCGTCAATGGTGCTGGCCGTCACCATGCATGCCGGCTACTCGATCGAGGTCGGCATCCTGGCCTCCATTGCCACCGCGCTCGCCATTGGCGCCTTTAACGGCGTGCTGATCGCCTATCTCGGCTTTCCACCCTTTGTGGTGACGCTCGGCATGTTGTCGATCGCCCGCAGCCTCGCCATGGTCGCCTCCAACAACACCGTCGTCTTCCAGTTCGGGCCGGACCACGCCAAGCTTCTGTCATTGGGCGGCGGCGCCTGGGTGTTCGGCATCGCCAATCCAGTGCTTTACATGATCCTTCTGGCGCTGATCACCGGCTTCATCCTGCGCTGGACGAAGTTCGGCCGCCACATCTTCGCCATTGGCGGCAACGAGCACGCGGCAACGCTGACCGGCGTTCCGGTGCGCCAGATCAAGGTTGCCGTCTACATGATCTCGGCGCTGTCCGCCGGCATTGCCGGCATCATCCAGACCGGCTGGCTGGGCGCCGTCACCACCAATCTCGGCACCGGCATGGAGCTGCAGGTAATCGCCGCAACCGTCATCGGCGGCGCCAATCTGGCTGGCGGCGTCGGCACCGCCTTTGGCGCCATCGTCGGTGCGGCCCTGATCGAGGTGATCCGCAACAGTCTCGGCCTGCTCGGCATCAATGCCTTCTGGCAAGGCGTGTTCATCGGCGGCGCCATTCTGCTGGCGGTGCTGTTCGACCGCATCCGCAATTTCCGCCGCAGTGACTAGAACCATGATCCCGAAAAGTGGAAACCGGTTTTCTCGGACAAACGGAACCGTTTGTCCGGAGATCATGGTCAAACAAAAGACGGTTTGATGGCCAACTCCCTGTTCAGCCTCGAGGGGCGGCTGGCGCTGGTGACTGGCTCCGGCCAGGGCATCGGCTTCGCGCTGGCTCGGGGCATGGCTGAACATGGGGCAAGCGTGGTGCTGAACGGCCGCGACGCCGCCAGGATCGGCGGTGCCGTCGAAAAGCTGCGCAATGCCGGCTTCAAGGTGCACGCCTCGACCTTCGACGTCACCGATTTTCAGGCGGTCAACGAGGACATTGCCCGCATCGAGGCCGAGATCGGCGCCATCGACATCCTCATCAACAATGCCGGCGTGCAGTTCCGCGCCCCGCTCGAGGACTTTCCCGAGGAGCAATGGGAGCGCCTGTTCAAGACCAATGTGTCGGGCGCCTTCCATGTCGGCAAGGCGGTCGCCCGCCACATGATCCCGCGCGGCAAGGGCAAGATCATCAACATCGGCTCGGTGCAGAGCGAACTGGCAAGGCCGAACATCGCACCATACACCGCGACCAAGGGCGCGATCCGCAACCTGACAAGGGGTATGTGCGCCGACTGGGCCAAACACGGCCTGCAGATCAATGCGATCGCGCCCGGCTATTTCCGCACCGAGATGAACCAGGCGCTGGTCGACAATCCGGAATTTTCCGCCTGGCTGGAAAAGCGCACGCCCGCCGGACGCTGGGGCGCTGTCGACGAGCTGATCGGCGCCGCCGTGTTCCTTGCGTCCGACGCATCGTCTTTCGTCAACGGCCATACACTGTATGTCGATGGCGGCATGACGGCTTCGGTTTGAGGGGCGTTCTTCCCTTGTGGGAGGAGAGGAAACCTATCGCTCAGTCTGAAAATCCTGCCGCATCGGCCGTCATTCGCCCTCGCCGCCCCCGCGCGTCTTGACGCGGCCCCGAACTCAGCCGCACAATCCCTGTTGCAGACGAAGGGAGGCCAGTCGTCTGCGGGAGGATATACCCATGACGGAAGCGATCAGGCTCTACTGGGGCCGGTTCGGACATGTATCTATCCTGAATGTCGCAAGCGACTTCGTCACCCATGCCCATGTCGAGGCCCATCTGATCATCTGGCTGGAAGGTACGGCCGGCGAAATGACCATCGGCCGCGAGACCGTCCGGCTTGGACCTGGAACGGCCGCCGGCATCAACTCCTTCCAGCCGCACAGCCATGTTCTGTCGCAAAACGGGACGCCCGGTCTGTTTCTAGCCTTCTACATCGATCCCGACTGGGCGCGGCGCCGCCGCGACCTGCCTTCGTCGGCACCGCTGTTTTCACAAGCCGCGATCACGCTGGAACCGTGGCTGCATCAGGCCGCCGCCAATCTGCTCGACCACCTCAGCGACAATGAGAGCGTCGACGATATCGCCAACTACGAGATCGAGCGTTTCATCGATAGCGTGCTCGACGCCGCCGACGCCTCGGCGCCGCAGGAGGCCCGTGTCCGCATCAACACCATGCAGGATTTCCGTGTCCGCAAGGCAATCCAGCTGATGAAGGCCAATGTCTGCGAGCGCATCTGCTTCGACGACGTGGCGCGCAGCGTCGGCCTGTCGCGACCGCATTTCTTCGCTTTGTTCAAGGAACAGACCAATCTGACGCCCAATGTCTACTGGAACACGCTGCGCATGGAGGAAGCGGTGCGGCAGCTGCAATGGTCGCGGGAGCCGCTGATCTCGGTCGCCTGCAATCTCGGCTTCACCACGCAGGGCAATTTCTCGCGTTTTTTCCGCGACCATGTCGGCGTGCCGCCGACGCTCTACCGCGAGGCCGCGCGGGCGATTGCCTGAGCCTGTCCTCGTTTAGTCAAGGTCGACTGTTTTTCAGACTCCTTGATACACGCTCAAGACGCATTGATAAGCGTCGCTGAAATGGCCGCCCTACCCTTGCACCGGATCGTTTTTGCAAGGGAACATTTGAATGGCCAAAGTCACCATATCCAGCGTCATCGACGCGCCGGTCGAAAAGGTCTGGGCGCGCATACGCGACTTCAACGGGCTGCCGGGCTGGCATCCGCGCATGGTGGAGAGCCACATTGAAGACGGCAAGGATGCCACCATGATCGGCTGCGTGCGCAATTTCCAGCTCGCCAGCGGCGCCCGCCTGCGCGAAAAGTTGCTCGACTTCTCCGATCAGAATTTCCTGGTCAGCTACTCCATCCTCGAGACGCCGCAACCGCTGACCAATCACAAGGCGACCCTGCAGCTGCGGCGTGTGACCGATGGCGACCGCACCTACGCCGAATGGACCGCCAGCTTCGACGCCGCGCCCGAGGAGGCAGACAAGCTGGCCGAGGGCATGGGCGCGAATGTCTTTCAGGGCGGCTTCAACGCCCTGAAAAGCCATTTCGCCGGCCAGAGCTGACAGGAGCCAAACCATGGCGCTGGCACTGCAGACCTTTGCAACGGTGAAAGACGCGAACGCGGCACTGAAAGCCCAGGGCACACGCTATCTCGGCGGCGGCACGCTGGTCGTCCGCGCGGCCAATGAAGGCGATGTTTCGGTTTCCGGCCTTGTCAGGTCGACCGAGCCGTCTTTGTCCACCATCGCTGTTGCCGGCGGCAAAGTCCGCATCGGCGCTTCGGTGACGATGGCGGCGATCGCCGGCCATCCGGAGCTCGGCACGCTCGCCAAGGCCGCCCGCGCCGTCGGCGGCCCGGCCATCCGCAACATGGCGACCATCGGCGGCAATCTTTTTGCCCCGGCCCCCTATGGCGATTTCGCCGTTGCCCTGCTGGCGCTCGATGCGACGGTCGGCACCGATGACGGGCAAACGCCGATCGAGACTTTTCTGGCCAATCGGGACGGCAGCCGCGCCGTCGTCACTTCCGTAAGCTTCACGCTTCCGAAGACCGACAGTTTCCGCTTCCTGAAAGTGTCGAGGGTCAAGCCCAAGGGCGTCTCTGTGCTCAGCATAGCCGCTGTTCTGGAACTGTCGCCGGATGGCACCGTGACCTCGGCGCGGATCGCGCTCGGCTGCATGGCGGATCGGCCAATGCGCGCCAGGGCGGCGGAAAAAGCGCTGATCGGCCGAACGCTGACCGCTGACGGCATCGCGCCGGCCTTGGCCGCGGCCGGCGATGGCATCTCGCCGATCACCG
This sequence comes from Mesorhizobium sp. WSM4809, assembly GCF_055811655.1. NCBI lineage: Bacteria > Pseudomonadati > Pseudomonadota > Alphaproteobacteria > Hyphomicrobiales > Phyllobacteriaceae > Mesorhizobium > Mesorhizobium sp. WSM4809. The sequence continues at coordinate 28,442 of NZ_JBVVQW010000025.1, read as the reverse complement.
ACCCGATCGCCAGCGCCTGGTATCGCGCCGAAGTCCTGCCGGTTCATCTCGGCCGGTTGCTGCTCGCTTAATATTCGTTCGGGGGCGCGCGTCTGTCCGCTGGTTGGGCAGGCGCGCTGGGAGGAAAACATGGCAAAGGTTCCGGTTCAATTCACGCTCAACGGCTCGGAAAAGGCCGAATTCATCGACAGCGGCACGACGCTGCTCCAGGCGCTGCGCGACAAGATCGGCGACACCTCGCCGAAAGGCGGCTGCCATCAAGGCACCTGCGGCGCCTGTTCGGTCATCATAGACGGCGAACTCAGGCTCTCCTGTCTGACGCTGGCCGAAACCTGCAATGGGGCGGCCATCAGCACGACTTCAGGGCTTTCGGAAAGCGGCGTGCTGCACCCGCTGCAGCGCGCCTTCCTCGACACCTTCGCCACGCAATGCGGCTTCTGCACGCCGGGCATGATCATGGCGGCCAAGGTGCTGCTCGACCACACGCCCAACCCCAGCCGCGACGAGGTGGTCGAGGCGCTATCGGGCAACATCTGCCGTTGCACCGGCTACGAACCGATCATCCAGGCGGTGCTGACCGCCGCCCGCGCCAATTAGCAGAACGCGGCCTGAGGGGTCCAAAAGAATGGAACTGCGCAAGAGCTACTTCGCCGATGTCCGCAAGGATGATCTGCACGAGATCGGCCAACCTCGGCCGCGCTCCGATTCACCCGGCCATGTCACCGGCAAGACCGCCTTTTTCGCCGACCGCAATTTCCCCGGCATGCTGCACCTGAAGATGGTGCGCAGCCCGCATCACCATGCCCGCATCCGCTCGATCGACACGTCGGAAGCGGAAAAGCATCCGGGTGTGGTGAAAATTCTGACCGCCAAGGACGTGCCGCACAATGTCTACACCATCCTGATCCTGATCCAGGTCGGGCCGGAGGACGAAACGGTGCTTGCCGACGGCAAGGTGCGCTGGAAGGGCGAGGCCGTAGTGGCGGTGCTGGCCGAAACCGAGCGGGCCGCCCAAGAGGCCGCAGCCAAGGTCAAGGTCGACTATGAGGTGCTGCCGGCCGTCTTCGATATGGAAGAGGCGCTGAAGCCTGGCGCGCCGCTGGTCAACGAATATCACGGCCAGAATTATTATCTCTACGACAGCGGCGAGTGCCGCAAGGTGCGCTTCGGCGACGTCGAGGCGGGCTTCGCCGGCGCCGACCACATATTGGAGGAGAGCTACCAGTCCTCGCCGATCGAACATGCGCCGACCGAGACCACCGGCTGCGTGGTGGCACCCGAGGGCAATGACCGCTTCACCTGCTACACCAACACGCAGGCGATGTTCTTCACGCTCGACAACACCTCGATCATCCTGCAGATGCCGGGCAGCAAACTGCATTTCGTCGGCGGCACCGTCGGCGGCGGTTTTGGCGGCAAGGTCGACGTCATCGTCGAGCCGATCGCCATCCTCGGCGCAAAATTAACAGGACGACCAGTCTGTTTTATCTACAGCCGCGAGGAGGAGATGCAGATCTCGTCGCCACGCGCCGCTGAAAAGGTCGTCATCAAGGACGGCGTCATGAAGGACGGCCGCATCGTCGCGCGCAAGGTCACTGGCTACACCGATGCCGGCGCCTATTCGCGCCACTCGCCCTATGGCGCGCAGAAGGGCGCGGGGCACTATCCCGGCCCCTACACCATCCCGAACGTCTGGATCGACACCTACTGCGTCTACACCAACCGCACGCCCTCCTCCGCCATGCGCGGCTTCGGCGTCACCATCGGCGACTTCGCGCTGGAGGTGCAGATGGATAAGCTGGCGCGCCTGATCGGCATGGATCCGCTCGAATTCCGCTTCATCAACGCCTATCGCGACGGCGACATGAAGGCGCACCGCCAGCCGACCGAGGGCGCGGCGCTGATCGAGTGCATGCAGGAAGCCTCGCGCGCCGCCAACTGGCCGGTGGCGGAGAAATACATGGCGATGTCATCCTACGTGAAGGGAGCTTGAGATGGCGATCAGGCGTGGACGCGGCGTTGCCGCGATCAACTATCCCACCGGCATGAACCTCGGCGGCGACCCGACGCAGGCGCTGGTGCATTCGACGCCGACCGGCAATTTCATGCTGACGCTATCATCGGTCGATCTCGGCCAGGGCATGAAGCAGATCATGGCGCAGATCTGCGCCGAGACGATCGGCGTGCCGACCGACCGTGTCGTCGTCGACACCGCCGACACCGACACCGGCCCGCACTGCATGGGCACCTTCGCCTCGCGCGGCACGCACCGCGCCGGCAACGCCGTCATCCAGGCGGCAAGGGAAGCCCGCCAGGTGATGCTGGAAGTGGCGGCCGAGGAGTTGGAGGTGAATGCATCCGACCTCGAGACCGACGGCCAGGGCAACATCCTGGTCAAGGGCGCACCGCAAAAATCGATCTCGATCTTCGATGTCGCGCTGTCGGCACATTTCAAGCGCGGCCGCTCGATATCAGGCCGCGGCATGTTCCTGATCCCGCGCTCCTATCCCGAGAAAGAAACCGGCGCGATGAAGCCGTCGACCTGCTACGCGCATGCCTGCACCGTGGCCGAGGTCGAGGTCGACGACGAAACCGGCGAGGTCACCGTACTGACGGTGAAGAACGTCTTCGAGATCGGCCGCGCGCTGAACCCGAAAATGGTCGAACAGCAGCTGGTCGGCGGTTCGTGGATGGGCATCAGCCATGCGCTCTATGAGACGACCGAGCCCTATTATCCCAACCGCGATCATGGCGGCACCGACTTCAACCAGTATCTGATGCCGGGTCCCGGCGACCTCGCCGAGACCGAGATCATCGTGCTGGAGCGGCCATCGGCGGACGGACCATACGGCGCCAAAGGGCCGGGCGAAATGTGCGCCAACCCACAGATCCCGGCGGTCGCCAATGCCGTCTTCGACGCCGTCGGCGTGCGCATCGACACGCTGCCGATCACGCCGGAGCGCATCCTGCGCGCGCTGAAGGCGCAAGCGGCGAACTGAGGGCCGAAATGACCGGGACAAGCGCCGAGACATCAGCGACCTCGCCGGAGGCGGTGGCGCAGCATCTGGCCGCCTCGCGCTATCTGGCCGATGAAAGCCTTTCGACCGCCATCTTCCTGGCAATCCGGCTGGGCAAGCCGCTGCTGCTCGAAGGCGCGCCGGGCGTCGGCAAGACGGAAGCGGCCAAAGCGATCGCCGAGCTGCTCGGCCGCGATCTGGTGCGGCTGCAATGTTATGAAGGCATCGACGCCGCGCACGCGCTCTACGAATGGAACTACCAGCGCCAACTGCTTGCCATCCGCCATGCCGGCGAACATGAGATCGACATCTACGACGACCGTTTCCTGATCGCACGACCGCTGCTGCAGGTGCTGAAGGCGCCCGAACAGCGCGTGCTGCTGGTCGACGAGATCGACCGTTCGGACCACGAATTCGAAGCGCTGCTCTTGGAATTCCTCTCCGACTTCCAGATCAGCATTCCCGAGCGCGGCACCATCCGCGCCGCCGCACAGCCGATCGTCATCCTGACCTCGAACCGCACCCGCGAGCTCGCCGAAGCGCTGCGCCGCCGATGCGTCTATCATTGGATCGGCTATCCCGACGCCGAGCGCGAGGCCGCCATCATCATGCTGCGCGCCGGCAATGTGGCTGAAGCAACGGCGCGCGCCGTGGCGGCGGCCGTGCAGACCATTCGCGCCCGCCCACTGGCCAAGCCCCCCGGCATCGCCGAGGCCGTCGAATGGGCCAATGCGGCGACCATCTTGGAGAAAGGCGGCAGCCCGTGGCCTGAAGCCTTTCGCCGCGCCATCGGCGTGCTGATCAAGGACGAGGAAGACCTTTCCTACATCGCACCGGGGCTTGGCCGGATCGTCGAGGAGGCGCTGGCGTGACGCGGGAGGTCATTTTGCAATGCTGGCGGGAGAGCGCCCCCCTCTGCCCTGCCGGGCATCTCCCCCTCAAGGGGGGAGATCGGATGTCATCCCCGCTTTCGCTAATCGCTCACGTCGCCGAACAGAGCGAAGCGTCGAACCTGCCAATCTCCCCCCTTGAGGGGGAGATGTCCGGCAGGACAGAGGGGGGCGCCACGCAATGATGCGGGAAACAAGCTTGCCTCGCGCCGCTGCGCCCTTCCTCAGCTTCGGCCGCTTGCTGCGCCGCTATGGCTTCGCCATCGCCCCCGAGCAGGTCTCCTGTTTCATGCAGGCGGTGACGTTGCTCGGGCCGCGCTCGATGGCAGACATCCGCGAGGCCGCCCTTGCCACGCTGGCGCCGCCGCCCGACCGCCGCGACGAATTCGAGGCGCATTTCCAGAGCCATTTTTATGGCAATACGTCCGCCGTGGTCGAAGGCGACGCCGACGAGGAAACTCGCATCAAGGATGATGGCGGCGCCGACGACGAACGGCTCGAGGCCGAACAAAGCCAAGAGGGCGGCGACCTCTCTTCGGCCCTGGAGCAGTTGAGTACCCGCGACTTCCAGCGCGACGATGACAGGCTGACCGCCTTTCGTCGCAAACTCTCGACCGCTTTACCAGCCCGGCGCTCCTTCCGCACCGTACGCACCCACTCGCGCGGCAAGCTCGATTTGCGCCGGTCGCTGAGGGAAATAGTCAGCGCCGATGGCGACGTCCCCTCGCCGCTGCTGCGCCGCCGCCAGACTGTGCCGCGCAAGCTGCTTCTGCTGATCGATGTGTCCGGCTCGATGAAGCTGCACACAGCGGACTATCTCAAGCTGGCACATGCCGCCGTGCAAGGTGCCGACCGCGCCGAAATCTTCACCTTCGGCACGCGGCTGACGCGCATCACCACGGCATTGCGCATCCGCGACCGCGACCAGGCGCTGGCGCGCGCCGCTGCCCAGGTCGACGACTGGGACGGCGGCACCCGCATGGGACCGACGCTGCTCGCCTTCCTCTCGGTGCCGCGCTTCTCGTCGTTTGCACGCGGTGCCACGGTCGTGATCCTGTCCGACGCGCTGGAGCGCGGCGATCATGGCGAGTTGGAGACAGCCATGCGACGGCTGAGCGCCCGCGCTTTCCGGCTGTCGCTGGCCACACCGCTAGCCGGCGACCCGCGCTTCCGGCCGGCAACGGCTGCACTTCGTGCCATCCTGCCTGACCTGGACGACCTCGTCGATGGCTCGTCGGTGAAAAGCCTCACCGATTTCATCCTGTCGCTCGCCCGCCCTGCTTCAGCGGCGGCGACAATCTGGAAGAGGGTTTCGTGATGCAGAAAGCCATCGACGCGCATTTCCACATCTGGCGCCAAAAGGACCAGCCCTGGCTGGTCGGGCCGATGGTGCCGCGCATCTTCGGTCCCTACGAGCCGATCCGGCGCGACTACCCGATCGGGGAATTTCTCGAAGACCAGAGGGATTCAGGCGTCGAAAAGGCCGTCTATGTCCAGACCAACTGGGCCAAGGAGGACTTCGAGAAGGAAGTCGCCTTCCTGCAGAAGACATCCGACGAAACCGGCTGGCCGCATGCCATCGTCGGCTATACCGACATGACCGTCGACGATATCAGGCCGCAGATCGATCGCTTGATGAAATACAAGCTGCTGCGCGGCGTGCGCATGCAACTGCACTGGCACGAGACCCCGGCCTTCCGCTTCGCCGCCTCCGCCGACCAGGTGATCGACCCCAATGTGCGCGCCAATGTGGTGCGGCTCAAGGACTATGGCCTCTCCTTCGACCTGCAGCTCTTCCCCGCTCAGATGAAGGACGGCCTGACGCTGGTCGGCGAAAACCCGGAGACGAATTTCATCCTCACCCATGCCGGTATGCTGACCGGCATGGAGCCGGAAACCACCGAAGCCTGGAAGGCAGGCCTGCGCACGCTTGCAGCCGCCCCCAACTTCTACGCCAAGCTCTCCGGCCTCGGCACCTTCGTCCATCGCAACGACCCGGCTCTGATCGCGTATATCGTCGACAATGCGATCGACATATTGGGCGCCGACCATCTGATGTTCGGCTCGAACTTTCCGATCGAGAAGCTTTGGACCAGCCACGCCGAGCTGATCAAGGCGCACCGCGATGCGGTGGCCAGGCATGGTGCGGCGGCGGAGGCGGATATTTTCTGGAACACGGCGGAGAAGGTTTACCGGCCGGTGTGAGGCCTCACTTCACCTCGAACTGCGGATCGACCGGAATCTGCATCGCCGTCACCAGATGGTTGGTCTGGCCGGCCAGCCCGATGATCGACACCAGCTCGCCATGCTGCGCATCGGTCATGCCTTTGGCGCGGGCCGCCGCCGTGTGCGAGTGGACGCAGTAGGAGCAGCCATTGGCGGTCGAGACAGCAATGTAGATCATCTCCTTGGTCAGCGGATCGATGGCGCTGTCGGCGACCATCACCACCTTCAACTGTTCCCAGATCCGCTTCAGCGCCGGAGGATCATTGGCCAGCCCGCGCCAGAAATTGTTGACGAAATCAGATTTGCGCGTCGCGCGGATGTCGTCGAAGACGACTTTCACGGCCGGGATTTTTTCGACTTCGGCATCGGTCAGGAGTCTTGCTGTGGCCATGGTGTGGTCCTTTCGCTTCGATCGATGAACTGGTTCGTTGAATCAAGTTTCGAGCAAAGGCGGCTAACCGGCTTCTTTGACCCAGTTTTTGGCCCGCAATAGCGTTGAAGATTAGCCGAGGCACCTAAACTTCGTCATCCACGGGCGAAGCAGGCGCGAAGCGCCGTCGCGGAGACCCGAGGATGACGATGAGGTAGAAGCCTTCGCCAAATTGCCAACGTATGTGGACCACCGACCACCCGCCAAAAAACCTAGTGAACCGCCGCGTACATGATCTTCTCCTCCGTCGCCTCGGCCGGCGAAAACTCCTCGACGATGCGGCCCTGGCGGCAGACCAGGATGCGGTCGGACAGGTTCATGATCTCCGGCAGGTAGGACGAGATGACGACGACGGCCAGGCCCTCGTCGGCCAGCCGGTTGATGATCTGATGGATCTCGGCGATCGCGCCGACATCGACGCCGCGCGTCGGCTCGTCGAAGATGACGATGCGCGGCTGCTGCACCAGCCCCTTGCCGATCACCACCTTCTGCTGGTTGCCGCCGGACAGTTCGACGACGCGCGCATTGTCGTTGATCGCCTTGATGTTCAACGTCTTCGTCCATTCGGCTGAGAGCGCGCGCATTTCCTGCGCGTTGATTACCCAGGCCTTTTCGCGGCCCGCCGCCAGCAGCCCGCCGAACAGGTTCTCGGCAATGCCCATCGTCTCGAAGATGCCCTCGCTCTTGCGATCCTCGGTGACATAGACGATGCCGTCGGCCACCGCCTCGCTCGGCACGAGGTAGCGCACCGGCCTGTCGTCCAGCTCAATGGCGCCGCCACGCCGGAAATCGCGCTTGTAGATGCCCGAGACGATCTTGAACGTCTCGGTCCGGCCGGAGCCAATCAGCCCGAACACGCCGGTGATCTGGCCCTCGAAGATCGAGAAGGACGTGTTGCGCACGACATTGCTCATCGAGATGTCCTGCACCGACAGCACCTTCTTGCCCGCCTTGCGAAGCTTCGCTTCGTCGCGCTGCCGGTAGATCTGCCCCGACAGCGTGCGCCCGACCATTGCGGACACGATCCTGTCGCGGTCGAAAGCAGACGTGTCGTCGGTGATGACCAGCTCGCCGTCGCGCAGGATGGTGATGCGGTCGGCGATATCGAGCGCCTCTTCCAGCGCGTGGCTGATGAAGACGATCGACACGCCGCTCGCCTTCAGCCGCCGGATCAGCGCGAAGAAGTGCCGCTTTTCTTCCGGCGTCAGCGTCGCCGTCGGCTCGTCGAAGATGATGATCTCGGCATTGTGGTGCACCGCGCGCGCGATCTCGACCATCTGCCGCTTGGCAGCACCCAGCGTCGCCACCATGGCGTTCGGGTCGACGGGAAAGTTCAGCGATTGCAGGAATTGCTGCGCCGAAATGTAGGTGCCGCGCAGCCGGTTGAGGAACTTTTCGGTGCCGAGATAGAGGTTCTGCGCCACCGTCATCGACGGCACCAGGCTCGTCTCCTGGAACACCATGGCGATGCCGGCTTCAAGCGCTGCATGCGGCGAGGCGTAGGCGATCTCTTGCCCCTTGTGGAACATCTTGCCCGAGGTGGCGTCGACCACACCGGCGATGATCTTGGTCAGCGTCGATTTTCCCGCGCCGTTCTCACCGAGCAGCGCGTGGATTTCGCCTTTGCGCAGGTCGAAGCTGACATTCTTCACCGCGGGCACGCCGCGGTAGTTCTTGGTGACATTCTCCAGACGGACAATCGGTTCCATCAGAAACCTCCCGTGGCGACGGAAAGGATACAGTCGCCGCCCCTGGAGGCGATGAACAGAAGACCGTCCTTTTCCGCAACGCTGCAGATGCCATGGCGCGTGCCGTTGGCGCGGCTGTGCAGGCTGAATTGCGGCTGCATCTTCTGGTCGAGCCTGACCACCAGCCCGTAGGAGCGGCTCGGCGACCATGGCTTGTGGATGCCCATGGTGCGGATGCCGCCGCATTGCAGCGGCTCGAGGAAGCTGCGGCTGGAGGCCAGCGCCGGCGCGATCCAGTAGGCCGGCGGCACCTGGCTCAGCATGTCCTGACGGTAATGCGTTTCCTGTAGCACGAACTCGATCAGCCGGTTGCGCGGCGCAAACAGGGTCAGCCACGCCCCACCATCGGCGGAAGGCGACAGCCGCGCGGGATAGCCGGGCAGATGCGTCAGAACCGTCGAGCGGCTGCCCGTCGCGCCATCGAAACGCACCAACTGATGACGCCAGCTTTCGCAGACTAGCACATCGCTGCCGACTGGATGCAGGCCATGGGGAAAGGCAATCTCGCCGGCGACTTTGCGGAAATCACCGCCCGCGGCGTCTCGCTTCCACAGCGAACCGGAGGCACCCTTCTTCATCAAATCGGCAGCCCATTGCGACGGCGCGTGCTCGGCCGAGCCATTGGCCAGCCACAACGTGCCGTCATCCGCATAGGCAAGTGCGGTGATGCAGCTGAGGTCAGCCGGCAGCGAAACGTCGCTGCCCCCGATCAGCAGCTTTCCGCTTTCCAGCCCGACCGTCAGTTCACCGGATGGCGACAGCGCCAGCGCGGTGACGGCAGACGGAAAGGTCTCGACCACGACAGGTTCCGCTCCAGCCGCAATCGAATGGATGGCGTTGCCGCTGGAGGCCAGTAGCCTGTCACCGGTAACGAGCAGATTGTCTGGTTCCGTCAGCTCGGCAAAGGCCGGCGCATCATCCAGCCGCGTGTTGGGGCGAAAAGCGCCGTCGAGCGGCGGGATGGTGACCGCCTTGCCGCGAAACAGGTCCAGCACCGGATCGAGGATCATGGCTTCGCCCCCCAATAGGAAGCGGGACTGGTCCAGTTCGGGTCGGCGCCTGCGATCTTGTAGCGGCCAATGCGGTTGTTGAGGATGCCGCCGACGAACAGATATCCCTTGTGCTCGCGCATCGAGGTGACCATCGGATGCGCGCCGCCGGTGAGGTCGCCCATTGCCTCGACGATGCCGCCCTTCTCGTTGAATTTGACCACGCCGCCGGTGTTGATGTTGGGGAACAGCCATTCATCCTGCGGCAGGCGGCGCGTCATGCGCTTGCGCATGTCGGGATGGCGCAGCGACAGGTCGAAGCTCGGCGTGCGCATGCCGAGCCACGCCATCCAATAATTACCATCGGAGGCGCGGTTGATGTTGTCGGGATAGCCCGGCATGTCGCGGATGACGCATTCGGCGGTGCCGGCCTTCGGTCCTTCCAGCCAGTAGCGATGCACGCGGCAAGCCCAGCTTTCGGCGAAGAACAGCGACTTGCCGTCATGCGCCATGCACACACCGTTGGTGTAGCGGTAACCGTCGAGCAGCGTCTTCGTCGAGCCGTCCTTCGGGTCATAGACCAGCAGCCGGCCCGTGGCGCGGTTCTCGATCGAATCCAGCGCCCATTCATGCGCGTCGTAGCGCTTGGTGGAGTCGGTGAAATAGATGCGCCCGTCGGGTGCGATGTCGCAGTCATTGGGATCGCGCAGCCGCGCATCGTCGACGATCGAGGTCCACGAACGCGACGTCTCCGCCGACAGGCGTTTGACCTCCCGCTCCGGCGAGACGGAGTAGAGCCCCATGGCGCCGACGCAGCTGATCAGATTGCCTGATTTGTCGAAGGCCAGCCCCAGGGGGAAACCGCCGATGTGAGCAAACACCTCGGATTTGACGTAGTCCGGCGCGAAGAAGCGGACGATTTCGCCATGGCGCGTGCCGCAATAGAGATTGTCGTCACGGTCGAGAATGACGTCTTCAGGCCCTTCCAGCTCGCCAAGCCCGATATGCTCTGCGGCCGACAACCGGTTGTCGAGTTCGTAGGGCGTTCCGGAGCCTGGTGCGGCCGACTGCGTCTCGCCCATCTTGAGATAGACCGGCGCAACATAGACCTCGTTCAGCACCTTGTGGCGGTTCTTCAGCCAGCGGATGTCGATGGTCACCGCGACCGCCAGCATGATGCCCAGCACCATCTGGTTGGTGCCGGTGCCATAGCCCAGCCGGATCAGCCCGTTGGTCATGGTCAGCACGATGATGGCGCCCATCAGCCCCTTGATCACCGAGCCGCGGCCGCCGCCAAGGCTGACGCCGCCGACCACCGCCGCCGTCAGCGCCATGATCTCGAGGTTGAGGCCCGTGCCCGGCCCTGCCCCGCTCAGCCGGCAAGCGATGAGGAAGCCGCCGATCGAGGCGCAGAAGCCGGAGAAGACATAGGTCATGAACACCGTGCGGCGCACGCGGATGCCGGCATTGTGGGCCGAGCGCCTCGAACCGCCGACCGCCAGCACGTGCCAGCCCGGACGTGAACGGGTCAGCGCGATATGGGTGACGATGGCCAGGATGATCGCCAGCCACACCGAGACGGAGAGCCCCCAGAAGGTGCTGTCGCCGATGAAGTCGAGCACATCCGATGTCGCGGTCGAGAGCTGCACATCGGCGGCATAGGTGGTGACCAGGATGTCGAACAGCGCCCGTCCGAAGATGAAGGTGACCAGCGTGGTGAGGAAGGCGCGCAGGCGCAGATATCCAACGAGATAGCCATTGATGGCGCCGAAGATGAGGCCGGTGGCCAGCGACGCGGCCAGCGCCAGCCAGATCGACTGTTCGAGGATGAAGAAGACATAGACGGCGGAGAAGCAGGACAGTGCGAAGATCGAGCCGACCGACAGGTCGATGCCGCCGCCCAGCATAACCACTGTCATGCCGGTTACCACCATGGAGAACTCGCCAAGCTGGCGGGTGGATTCCTGCAAAGCGGTCAGCTTGAAGAAGCCCGGAATGATCGAGCCGAAGGTTGCCAGCGTCGCCACCAGTGCCAGGAACGGAATGGCATTGTCGGTCCAGCGCTTGGTCAGTATCTCGCCGACGACATGGTCGGGCACGAGATTGTAGCGCCAGGACTGGAGGCGTTCGCGAAAGGACATCAGGTCACTGCTGCAAATCTGGGATTCAAGAGAAGAGGTGGTCGGGCAATCCGGCCACCTCTTCGATCGGTGTTGAGAAGAGTTCGCTTATTTCGCCGCCGCTTGTGCCTGCAGCGCCTTCAGGTCCCAGCAGCTGTCGGGCTTCAGGTCGGCCTTGGTCGTCGCCTTCTCCAGCGTGTAGATGTAGGTGTGCGACGTGCCGGCCGGCTGGCCGCTCTGCAGCAAGAACTTGATGATGGCGTTCATGTCACCCGACTGGCGGGCAAGGTCGGTCATCACCACGGCGCCATAGGTGCCGTCCTGCAGCTTGTCGCAATCGGCCGCCTTCTCGCCACCGCCCGTGGTGACCAGGAACACCTTGCCGTCGAGCTTGGCGTCGCGGATCGCGGCGGCCGCGCCGGTGGCGTCACCATCCCAGAAATCGATGATCGAGCAGATGTCCGGGTTCTGCTGCAGCATCGTCGTCGTCACATTGCGCGAGGTCGTCGCATCCCAGTTTGAATCGGGCTTTGCCACCACCTTGAAGTCGGGATGCTTCTCCAGCACCTTCATGATGCCGGCATACTGGTAAAGGCTCGACGAATTGGCCTGGTCGCCTTGCACCAAACCGAGCTTCTTGGAGGAGTTCGGGCCGCAGCCCTTGATCGCCGCTTCGGCCTCGAGCTGGCCAAGCCGGTCCCAGTCACTGCCGATAAAGGCGTCGGCCGGGAAGTTGGCGGGATTGTCGACCAGGATGACGTAGGTGCCGGCGGCCTGCGCCTTCTTCATCAGCTTGGAATAGGAGTTGAGGTCCGGCGCATGGATGATCAGCACATCCGGCCTGGTGTCCGACGAGATGGCGTCGGTGATCGCCTGCGCGCCGGCGTCGACGACCCAGTTCGGATCGCGCGTCTCGAACACGCCGCCCCACGCCTCGACTTCGGTCTTCAGATAATGCGCCCAGCCCTGCGCCAGGTCGAAGCCCATCGCCAGCGGCACCAGCATGACGCGCTTGCCTTTGAGCGCCTGCGCGTAAGCCGCCGGGCCGGGATCGTCGGCGGCGAAGGTGGGCGGCACGAAGGCGGTGACGGCAAGCGCCGTGGCAGCTGCCATGAGTGTTCTGATCAGTTTCATGTCACATCCTCTGGTTTGGTTTTGTTATCAGCGGCCGGCCCCAACCGTCCGCTGCAGTTCAGGTACTAAATATCGCCCTGCTGGGCGGTCTGCTCGTCACGTGGATTGATGATGCCGTCGACGATGATGGCGCCGAGCAGGATCGCGGCCTTGATCAGGTTCTGGTAGAGCAGCGGGATGTCGATGATGGTCATGGCGTTGAGCAGGATGCCGATCAGCGCCGCACCGACCAGCACGTTGCGCACCCCGCCGCGCCCGCCGGACAGGCCGATGCCGCCGATCACCGCCACCAGCACGATATCGTAGAGCAGCGTTGAGTTGACGACCCGGGTGTTGATCGAATGCAGGCTCGCCGCCGTCAGCAGGCCGGCGATCAGCGCGACCAGGGCGGAGAGCACATAGCGCAGCACCAGCATCGGCCGCACCGGAATGCCGATGTTGCGGGCGGCGACCGGATTGTCGCCGGCGAAATAGATGTAGCGGCCCCATTTGGTGTAGCGCAGGAACAGGAAGAACAGGAAGGCCAGGCCGGCGAAGACGAAAACCTCGATGGGAATGTCGAGGAAGCGCAGGCCGCCGAGCAACTCGACCCAATGGCCCTGCGGCACCGGCACGGCATCCTGCGTGATCAGTTGCGAGCGCACATAGCCGAAGACGAAGGAGCCTGTCGCCAGCGTCACGAAGATCGCCGGCACGTCGGCATAGGCGACGAGAAAGCCATTGAGCAGGCCGATGGCCAGCACACCGGCCAGCACGTAGGCGAAGGCCAGCCCGTCCGGCGTACCCGAATTCAGAAGTTGCAGGTACCAGGCGACCGACATCGCCATGATCGCCACGGCGGAGAGGTCGATGCCGCGGCCGATGACGACCACGGCCATGCCGAGCGCAAGGATGCCCAGCACCGACACCGAGCGGACAATGGCGACGAGATTGTTGGGATCGATGAAACCCGGCAGGCCTATGGCCGCTGTAACGAACAGCACCACCGCTATGGCAAAGACAATGCCTTCCTGATTCAGGCTCCTGAAATTCGGCCAGCCGATCGTGTTCATGTCTGCGTTTGCCCCGATGGCAGCGCTGCCATCCCTGGGAAAGAACGCTAATCGGCCCAACGCCGGTTCGTCAAATGAATCCGCGCTCGGAACCCCGGCCGGCAGCGATATTTACCAAATGGACGCGTCGATTGCCGAAGCTGGCGCAATGCTCGGAAAACTCTGCACTTTTGGCAATTGCTTGCGCCATAGCCGCCACTCGCGAAAAGGCTGCACCAAGGCGAAAGGACAAGACGGAATTTATCTCCGCATCAGGCGGAAAAATCGATCTCAATTTCCCGGCGAGTGGCCGGAAACCTCCGCGCCCGCACCTGGCGGCAGCACGAGAAAACGCAACGCCGCCACCAGCCCGATGGCGCCGATCGCCAGGAAGGCTACTCGAAAATCCACAAGATCGAGGGCCGGCCGGTCCCTTGCGATCTGCGACAAATTGAGGATCGCCGCCGCCACCGCGACGCCGAACAACATCGCCACCTGCTGCAGCATCGAGGACAGCGTCGCCGCCGAGCTTCGTTGCGCCGCATCGATGTCGGCGAAGGCCAGTGTGTTGAGCGCGGTGAACTGCATCGAGCGCGACAGGCCGGCGATCAGCATCAGCGCCACCACCAGCACCTGTGGCGTCTGCGGCGAGATCGCAGCACATGCCATGATCGCCGCCGAAGCGATCAGGCCGTTGACGACCAGCACCGACCGGAAGCCGAAACGGCGCAGCGTTGGTGTCGTCACCGTCTTCATGCCGAGATTGCCGAGGAAATAGGCCAGGATCATCAAGCCGGCATCGACGGACGAGAGGCCAAAGCCGACCTGGAACAGCAGCGGCAACAGGAATGGCGTGGCGTTGATCGCCACCCGGAAAATGGTGCCGGCGGCGAGCGTCGAGATGGCGAAGGTCAGCACCTTGAACGAGGAGAGATCGAGCAGCGGATGCGGCGCGCGCCTGAGATGCCGCACCGCCAGCCAGCCGATGACGATGCCGGCTACGACCAGCAGCACCGTCGGAAGAACGCCGTCCTCCGGGTGCGCGATGCGTTCAAGGCCATAGAGAAGCAAGGCAAGCCCCGCCGATGTCAGGAAAAAACCCGGCCAGTCGAGCGGCTTGGGGTCGGCTTCGCGATCGCCCGGAATGAAGCGGGCGACCAGCACCAACCCGACCACGCCAAGCGGGATGTTGATGAAGAAATTCCAGTGCCAGGACAGATAGGTGGTGATGAAGCCGCCGAGCACCGGCCCGATCACCGGCGCAAACAGCGCCGGCCAGGTGATCAGTGCCGTGGCGTTCAGCAGCTCCGACTTCGACGCATTACGCAGTACCAGGATGCGCCCGACCGGCGTCATCAGCGCGCTGCCGAGCCCTTGCACGACACGTGCGGCGACGAACTGGGTCAGGTTTTGCGAGACGCCGCAGGCAAGCGAGGCCAGGGTGAACAGGACGATCGCCAGCAGGAAGATGTTACGTGCGCCGAACCGGTCGGCGAGCCAGCCCGACAGCGGCACGAATACGGCCATGGTCAGCATGTAGACCGTGATGCCGATGCTGATCGCCACCGCCGACACGCCGAAGGAAGCCCCCATCTGCGGCAGCGAGGTCGAGATGATCGTCGAATCCAGAAACTGCATGAAGAAAGCGATGGCGACAATCAGCGCCACGCGCCGCGCATTGGTGGCCGTTTCGGATAAGGTTGCGGTCTCGGGAACGGCTGTCATGACGGAACCGGTTTGAACAGCATCTCACCGGCGGCGTCCAGAGACCTCGCAACAAACTTTCGTGTCCCGCCTTGGCCTGCTATGGGATGAACGGGGTGGTCGAGGAAAGTGTCCGCGTAACATGAAGCCCATCTACATCGACTACCTCAATGCCCTCGACATCGACGCCCTTGCCATGACCGATGGCGAAATCATTGCCGCCGTCGAGGCTGGCCTGGTGGCGCAAGGCAAGGGCCAGACGGTGGTCGAACCGCGCGTCCATCTTGAGCCGGACCCGTCCTTCCACGGCCATTTCAACGTCTTGCGCGGCTACGTCGCGCCGCTCGACACGGCCGGCGTCAAGATCGTCGGCGACTATGTCGACAATTACCTGCATGGCCTGCCTTCCGAATTCGGCATCCTCAACCTGTTCGACCCGCGCACCGGCGCGCCGCGCGCCATCCTCGACGCCACCGTCATCACCGACATGCGCACAGGCGCCGTCACCGCCATCGGCGCCAGGCATCTGGCGCGAAAGAATTCCAAAGTGCTGGCCCATATCGGCGCGCGCGGCACCGCCTACTGGAATGTCCGCCTGCTCGACTATCTCTTCGATTTCGACGAGATCCGCGTCCATTCGCGCCGCCCGGAAAGCCGCGACGGTTTTGCCGCCAGACTGTCCGCCGATCTCGGCAAGACGGTGACGGCGGTCGCCGACTGGAAAAGCTGCATCGAGGGCGCCGACATTGTCGTCGAGGCCTCGCGGTTGCCGGAGCCGCAGCCATTGCTCAAGACGGAATGGATCAAGCCCGGCGCGTTGGTCGTGCCCTACGGCACGATGAGCGCGGTGGAACTGTCGTTGACCGATATTATGCAGAAGATCGTCGTCGACGATTGGGGCCAGTGCAAGGGCGGCAAGTTCGGCTCGCTGCGCGCCCATGTCGAGACCGGGCGGCTGAGCGAGAAGACGCTGCATGCCGAGCTTGGCCAGATCGCCGCCGGTCTGAAAGCCGGGCGCGAAAGCGACGCCGAAACGATCCTGTTCTGGCATCGCGGCCTGTCGCTGTCCGACATTGCGCTGGGTAAGGCGATGCTGGCCAAGGCCCAAGTGCAAGGCATCGGCCAGCGGCTGCGCTTCGCATGAGCGCGCTCGTCCTCACCGGAACCGGTGTCGGTATTGACGATGTCGCTGCGGTCGCCCGCGATGGGCGCAAGGTGGAGATTGGACCCGATGTCATCGGCAGGCTGGAAAAGGCACGAAAAGTGCTCGACCAAGCCGCCGCATCCGGCCAGAAGATCTATGGCCTGAACACCGGGCTCGGCGCCAATCTCGGCACCGCGGTCGACGGCGACGCCGGCGCCTTCCAGCGCCAGTTGCTTGAAGGACGCAGCGGCGCCGTCGGCGAGGTGCTGCCGGTCGAAGCCGTGCGGGCAACCATGGCCGCCCGCGCCGCGATGCTCTCGGTCGGCGGCTCCGGCCTGTCGCCTTCCGTCTTCGTCGCTTTGGTCGACGCGCTCAATGCCGGCGTCCATCCCGTCATGCCGTCGCTCGGCTCGATCGGCGCCGGCGACCTGGTGTTGATGACGGCACTCGCCCGCATGCTCACCGGCGAAGGCGAAGCCGACTATCAGGGCCGTCGCATGCCGGCAGCCAAGGCGCTGATGATGGCGCGCCTCGCCCCCATCAGCCTGGCGCCCAAGGACGGCCTGTCGCTGATCAACGCCTCGGCGGTATCCGCCGGCAGCGGCGCGCTTGCGGTGACGGATGCGCTGTCCGCCCTTGCCCAGCAGCAGCAGGCCGGCGCGCTGACCATGGAAGGTTTTGGCGCCAACCGCACCATCCTCGATCCGCGCCTGCATATGGCGCGTCCGGCGGCAGGCCAGCAGCAAGCAGCCAAGGTGCTGCACGATCTGCTCGTCCGCGACGAGGCGCCGGCGCCGACCACCTTGCAGGACCCGCTGTCGATCCGCTGCATGCCGTCGATCCATGGCGCGCTGATCGAGGCGGTCGGCCAGGCGAGACAGGCTGTCGAGATCGAACTGAACGCCGCCGCCGACAATCCGCTGGTGCTGGGCGATGATGAGCTGGTGCTGTCGACCGGCAATTTCCACACAGCCTCGCTGGCGCTCGCCTTCGAGACGCTCGGCCTGGCGATCGCCCAATGTGCCGCGGCCAGTGCAGCCCGCTTCATCCAGCTCACCGGTTCGGGCCGCAATGGCGTGCCGAAATATCTGTCGCCGGTCGGCGGCGCCTCGGCCGGCCTCGTACCGCTGCAGAAGACGGTGACGTCGATCCTGGCCGCCATCCGCCACAAGGCCAATCCGGTGATGCTCGACTTCCTGGCCGTGTCGGAAGGAGTCGAGGATCACGCCACGCAGACGCCTCTGGCGGTGGCAAAATGCGCCGGGATGATTGCGCTGTGGCGCCGCCTGATCGCCTTCGAATTGATGGCCGCCGCACAGGCCATCGACCTGCGCGACGGCTTCACATTGGCGCCACGCACCGCCGCAATTCACACGGCGATACGCTCGCTCGTCCCCATGCTGAAAGAGGACCGGCCGCTCGGTATCGACGCCGAGACGCTTTACGCCGCGCTCGCCGGCGGCAGTTGGCCGGCCTGACGTGGCTTCTCAGAAGACGATGGTCTTGTGGCCGTTGAGCATGACGCGGGCTTCGAGATGCAGCTTGACCGCGCGCGCCAGCACCCGGCTTTCGATGTCGCGCCCGACTGCAACGAAATCCTCGGCGCTCATCGCGTGGGTGACGCGTTCGGTCTCCTGGTCGATGATCGGGCCCTCGTCGAGGTCGGAGGTGACGTAATGCGCCGTCGCACCGATCAGCTTGACGCCGCGGTCGAAGGCCTGGTGATAAGGCTTGGCGCCCTTGAAGCTCGGCAGGAAGGAATGGTGGATGTTGATCGCCCGTCCGAACAGCCGGTCCGACAGGCCTTTCGAGAAGACCTGCATGTAGCGCGCCAGGATGACCAGTTCGGCCCCTGTCCGCTGCACCAGGTCCAGCAGCTTCTGTTCCTGTTCGGCCTTGTTCTCCCTGGTGGTCGGCCAATGGTGATAGGGAATGCCTTCCAACTCGGCGAAGCGGCGGGCATCCTCGTGGTTGGAGACGACGGCGGCAACCTCCGCGTTCAGCCAGCCGACCCTGATCTGGTACAGCAGATGGAGAAGCGCATGGTCGAACTTGGAGACCATGACGATGATCTTCGGGCGGCGCCCCTGATCGACGAGCGCGGTCTTCATGCCGAAGCGGTCGACGCTTGATTTCAAGGCCCGCTCCAGGCTGTCCCTGGTCGAGCCTGGCGGGCTGATGAAGGCGATCCGCATGAAAAAGCGATTGGTCTGCCGGTCCCAGAACTGGCTGCTTTCGGCGATGTTGGCGCCGGTCGCGGCAAGCTCCGCCGTGACGGCGGCGACGATCCCCGGCCGGTCCTCGCAGGAAAGCGTAAGAATATGAACCGGCGCGGCGTCGTCCGTCGCATTATTGTCTTGAGATTTCACGCCCTGTCGACCCTTTTCATGAACAGGCTGAGCTCAGCCGGATCCATATGCACCACATGCTTGTTTTCGGGATAGGCGAGACTGTTGACATCGGCAACATACTCCGAGAACGCGGCGATGCGCTCGGCCTGCAAACGATCATATTCGGCGGCGAAATTGCGATAGACCTTGGAATGGCGAGGCATGTGGCCCCGGTTCTGGCCGAGGATGTCGTCGGCGAACAGATATTGCGCATCGCAACCGGTGCCCGCTCCCATTGACAGCATGATCAACGATGTGCGTTCCGAGATCGCCTTGGCCACCTCGACCGGCACGACCTCGATCTCGGCGCCGATGGCGCCTGCGGCCTCCAGTTGTTTCACCGCCGCGAAGACCTCCATGGCGGTGTCGGCGGTCTTGCCGACCGCCTTGAAGCCGCCGGTCCAGGTGGCCCGTGACGGGATCAGCCCGACATGGCCGATCACCGGGATATTGTCATCGGCCATCCGCTTGATCGTGGCGTAGCCGGCGCTGCAATAGACCGCGTCGGCGCCGGCCTTGTAGAGCCGGAAAGCCCAGCGCAAGAAATCGTCCGCCGTTCCGATCTCGTAGAAATTGTCGCCCGGCATGGTGAACAGGCTGGGTGCGGCGTCCCGGTATTGCGGGTTGAGCACCAGTTCGGGCGGCACCGAGACGATGTCGACCCCTGCGCGCTCCGCGGCCTCTGCCTCGTCCATCGTCAGCACACGCAGCATGGTCAGCTGGCGCTTGCCTTTCATGGCGCGCAAATCCGCCACCGTCGGTCTTTTTCGGCTCATCAACAGGGTTCCCTCAGTTGCATTCGGCGGCAGGTCAGCCGATCTCGATCATCACTTTGCCAGCCTCGACCTTCACTGGATAGGTGGCGAGATTGACGCATACCGGTGCGCCTCGGGCCACACCCGTCTTGTAGTTGAAGCGGCCATTGTGCTTGGGGCATTCGATGATGTCGTCCATCACCAGCCCATCGGCCAGATGCGCCTTCTCATGCGTGCAGTACCCGTCGGTTGCGAAGTACTCGTCATCGGGACTGCGATAGATGGCGAAGGTACGCCCGCCATGATCGAAGCGGATGACATCCTCTTCCTCGACATCGTCGACGCCGCACGCTTCAACCCAGTCGGCCATCTCTCGTCTCCTGCAACTCTATTCCGCCGCCGCCGGAACGGTCAGCGCATGGAACTCGTCCCGGTATGGCTTGGCCGTCGGCGGCAATTCACGCTTGAGAAAATAGTCCTCGTACTGAAGCTGCTTCAGCAGCACCGGCCAGACCTCGCGATAGGCATGCCACATCGAAGGGTTCGGCTCGGGCAGATCGTGCTTGATTAATTCATGCAGCCTCGGCAGCGCGTGATACGGCACCATCGGGAACATGTGGTGTTCGACATGATAGTTCATGTTCCAGTAGATGAAGCGGCTGATCGGGTTCATGTAGACGGTGCGCGTGTTCAGCCGGTGGTCGGTGACATTATCGGCCAGGCCAATATGCTGCAGCAGGCCGGTCAGCACCATGTGCCAGCTGCCGTAGAGGCGCGGCAGACCGATCAGCACCAGCGGCAGGAACGACCACAGATAGAGCGCCAGCACGATCGCCGCGGCATAGATGGCGACATGCCAGCGCGCGGCTGTGACCACCTTGTGAAGTTCCATCTCGGGGATAAAGCTTTTCTCGTCGGGCGAGATGCTGCCGAACGCATTGCGCACCAGCGTCGGCAGCGAATAGCGGAAATCGAGAATGCCGGTGAAGGCGAGTGCGGCGCGTAGCAGGTCCGGCGGACGCATCACCGCGATCTCGGCGTCGCGGCCGACGATGATCGTGTCGGTGTGATGGCGGGCATGGCTCCAGCGCCAAGTCACCGGGTTGCGCATCAGCATGAAGCTGGCGATCTGGTAGACGGCATCGTTCATCCAGCGCGTGCGGAAGGCGGTGCCGTGGCCGCACTCGTGCCAGCGCGAGTCGCTGGACGAGCCGTAGAGCACGCCATAGACGAGCAAGAACGGCACCACCCACCACGTGCCCCAGAACCAGACGATCCCGGCGGCAGAGCCCAATATGGCAACGATCCAGATGATCGTGTCGCGGATCGCCGGCCCGTCCGAGCGTTGCATCAGCTCTTTCATCGCCTTGCGCGGCACATCGGTGTGATACCACTCGGCCGAGGCCAGACCAGTCTCGATCGCGATGCGCGTGCTTTCCCCGACCAGGCTGTAGTCACGCTTTTTCTCCATCACATCGACCTCCGATTTCCGGCCCGCCAGCCGGAGCATTCGTTTCGCATCATGCCCTGTCCGCCAATCCCGGAAAATTGCCCGACGGCACAGGATAATCCTGTTGCGGCTGCCTGGCGATCGACGCGATCTTTGCTTCGGCCGCGGCGATCGCGCCGGCGCCGTCGAGCACCCGGAACACCGCGTCGTAAGAACGGCCTTCGCCATGCTCCAGCCAGATCATCTCGCCTCGCTCGCGCGCCGCGAGATTGCCCAAGACATGGTGTGTCGAGGGCTCTATGCCCAGCGCATACTGCCCTGCCTGGAAATTCTGCCATTGGTAGGCGCAAGGCAGCTGATCCTTGCGCGTGATCACTTCCAGGCCAAGCCCTATGCCGTCATTGACCACCGCCACCGGCACCTCGCCATTGGCGTCGGCCGCCATCTCATGCTGCCAGACCTGCTCGCTGAAGCCCAGTCGCGGCGCCGGCACGGTGCGGTAGCCGACCTTCTGCGCCTCGTAGCGTTCGCCTGCATGGCCAGCCCAGACGACGTCGCGGATCGGCGCCAGATAACGCGAACCCTCGTCGAGCAAGGGGTGGCTGACATTGACGTGGTAAAAATACATGTGCGGCGTGCGATTGAAGCCATGGTTGACGACGCGGTCCGACAGCCGGATCTCGTTGCCGCCGACATTGGCCTCGATACGCCGGATCAGATGCAAATCCTCGCCGAACACCGCCGATTGCTGAACGATGCCTTCGGCCCAAAGCACGCAGCGGTCGCCATCCCAGGCCTCGCCATAACCGGTCAACCGCGCTGGAATGGTGCCGACGCGACCATGCAGCGAATGGATCACGGTCTTCTTGCCCGGGTAGTTGTAGCTATCGGCAGGCACCTCTTCGCGGCCCAATATGTGGTCGAGGCCGCAGGTGACAAGCAGGCCTGAAAACGAGCGCGCCCAGGCGAGCCCGCCTTCCCCCTCATAATCGTGCAGGCCGGGATGGCGAAAACCGCTCGGCGAATGCCAGCCGATCGCCTGGCCCTTGAAGTCGCAGTCGGCGATGTCGAGCGCCCGGTCAACCAGGGTCGTGAATCGCAGCCCCGTGCCGGTACGGAACTCCAGCATGCGGATGCCGCGTTCCACTCCGTCGCCAAGCGTCATCAGCCGCACGCCGGCAAATTGCGACAGCATGCCCGAACGTTCCGACACCTGCCGGCGCGAAAGCGTCTTGCCGTAGAGTTCTACCATGTGACGGCCAACTTCTTCACTTCGCTCTCGTCTCTTTCAGCAGGGCCGACATGTCGGCGCCGGTGATGATGCTCTCCACGGTCAGGAGATCGGTATCGGCAACCGTCTGCTCGGCGACGATCTCGCCGCGGCGCATGACGATGATGCGGTCGGCGACCTGGAACACGTGGTGGATGTTGTGGGTGATCAAAAGCACGGAATGACCGGCGTCGCGCACCTCCTTGACGAAGCGCAGCACGCCATGGGTTTCCTCGACACCGAGATTGTTGGTCGGCTCGTCGAGGATGATGACCTTGGCGGAGAACTGCATGGCGCGAGAAATCGCAATCGACTGCCGCTCGCCACCCGACAGCGTCGAGACCAGCGCATCGGCGTCGAGTTTTTTCGAGATGCCGACGCGCTTCAACAGCGCCGACGCCGCATCGCGCAATTTGGCGAAATCGAGCGGCGCGAACACGCCCAGCCATTTCAGCTTGACCGGTTCGCGCCCAAGGAAAAGATTGCGCGCAATGCTGAGATCCGGCGCCAGAGACGTATCCTGGTGAATGGTCTCGATGCCGAGGT
The DNA here is from genome assembly GCF_055811655.1 of Mesorhizobium sp. WSM4809. Lineage (NCBI taxonomy): Bacteria > Pseudomonadati > Pseudomonadota > Alphaproteobacteria > Hyphomicrobiales > Phyllobacteriaceae > Mesorhizobium > Mesorhizobium sp. WSM4809. The sequence goes on along the minus strand of NZ_JBVVQW010000025.1, from coordinate 5,598 downwards.
CCATCGCATCGCGCGTCGAGCGGATCGAGACCTTCTCGCCGCGCACATAGATGTCGCCACGGTCTATCGGAAACACACCGGAAATCGCCTTGATAAGCGTCGATTTGCCGGCGCCATTGTCGCCGAGCAAGGCCACAACCTCGCCCTCCTTGAGAGCAAAGGACGCATTCTTCAGCGCCCGAACGCTGCCGAAGGATTTTTGCAGATTCTGCAGCCGGAGAACTTCCATGATCAGCCCCTTGCGGCGTTCTTCTGCAGCAAAGCGTGCAGGATGAGCATGGCGAGGATGATGAGGCCGACGAAGATGTTGTAGGCGAGGCCCGGCACGCCGATCAGCACGATGCCGTTGCGGATCGCGCGCAGCATCAGCGCGCCGACGATGGTGCCGAGGATCGTGCCGCGTCCGCCGGTCAGCGCCGTGCCGCCGACCACCACCATGGCGATCACTTCGAGCTCGTAGCCGGTGCCGGCCACCGGTGAGGCGGCCGAGATGCGGAAGGCGCTGATCATGCCGGCCAGTCCCGCAAGGACCGAAGTCAGGATGAACAGCCACACCTTGACGGCGTCCGCCGGCACGCCGCGCGCCACCGCCGCGTTCCGGTTGGAACCGATGGCGCTGATCCAGTTGCCGAGCTTGGCATAGCGCAGCACGTAGATCGCCAGCAGCGAGAGACCGATGAACCACCACAGCGAGGTGTAGAACCGGAACGACCCGACATTGAAGCTGCCGGCCAGCAGCGTGACGAAAAAGCCTGGCTGGTCCCAGGATTTCAGCGGAAAGCCCTGCGTGATGTAGAGCGCCGCCCCGCGCACCACGAGCAGCATGGACAGCGTGACCAGGAAGGACGAAATGCCGATCTTGGTGACGATCAGCCCGTTGATGGCGCCGATGGCGATGCACAGCAGAAGCCCGGCCAGAAGCGCGATGCCGATATCGACGCCTCCGTTCTGCACCAGTAGCATGACGACGACCGGCGCCAGCCCGAACACGGCACCAACCGACAGGTCGAATTCGCCCGCCGTCAGAAGCAGCGTCATGCCGAGCGCGATAATGCCGAGCTCGGGGAGGAACGCCATCATGTTGGAGATGTTGAGCGGCGACAGGAAATTGGCATCGGCGATGGCGAACACCGCGAGCAGGACAATGAGGATGATGAGCGAGGAGAATTGCGGCGAGCGCATAAGGCTCGAGCTGCGTTTTCCGACAGGCATTTCGTCTTCTGCGGCGATCATCATGACTGCTTGAACCATGCTTTGAAATGGTACCCGCGGCCTGCGCCGCGGGCACCGGTTTTCACTTCGTGTCGTAGAGTTTCAGGATCGGTTCGACGCTCGAGGCGTCGTAGAGGCTGAAAGTATGGATGTCGTAGCCGATCGGTTCGCCCGACGCGGCGAGCCCGAGCAGCGCCACCGGCATGAAGCCTTGCGCAGACGGGAACTGCCAGGCGGCCGCGTTGACGAAGCCGGACTTCACGGCTTCCGCGGTTTCCTTCGAATTGCCCCAGCCGACGACCGGGATCTTGCCGGCCGGCACACCGGCGCCGTCGAACACCCGCTTGACGCTGGCCGCGACGGAATCGCCGAGCGCGATGATCGCCGGCGGATTGTTGGCCACCATATAGTCGGTCATCTTGGCAATGATGCCGGCCGGGTCGGTGCCGCAATCGACCACATCATATTTGATCCCCAACGGATCGAAGACGCTGGCGATGCCTTCGGTCTCCAGCTGCTGATAGCTGGCGCCAGGCACTTCCACCGGCAGGAACACCTTGTCGCCCTGCTTCACCATCTTGTGGTCGACAAGATACTTGGCCCAGATGACCCCCGCCTCCTTGAGATCGGCGCCGACATAGGCCTGCCGTCCGGTCGCCGGATCGTCTGTGTTGAAGAACACGATCGGGATCCCGGCCGCCTTGGCAGCCTTCACTTCCTCGGTCCACAGGCCCGGCTGGGCCGAGGTGGTGGCGATGCCGTCGGGCTTGGCCGCAAGCGCGGAATTGAAGGCCTCCTTCTGCGCCGCCATGTCGCCGCCGCTGAAGGAAATCTTGCAGGTAACCTTGAGTTGGTCGCAGGCTTTGGTTGCGCCGGCATTCCAGTCCAGCCAGAACGCATCCGACGGGCCGCCATGCGACAGCAGGTAGAACGTCTTCTGGCCATCCTGCGCCATTACCGGCGAGGCGAATGCGATGCCCGCGAAAACAGTCGCGGCCGCTGCCAGTTTCAATCCGAATTTCAACACTGCAATTCCTCCCTTGTTGTTGCTTCCAAGCCGGATGCACCGCCGGGAAAGGGCGGCGCACAGCTGGTCAGAGACCGTTGGCGCGGAACTTGTCGTCGAGAAATTTCTTGGCCCTCGGCACGTCGTCTTCCGAAAGGTGTTCGATGATCACCGGGATGTTCGGGTTCTTCTGCGACAGGCGCTGCAGATAGAGGTCGTAGTTCAGCGAGCCGGTGCCCGGCGCGTTGAGGACCATCTCGCCAACGCCGCGGAAGGTGTGCGAGGCCAGCGCGTCGTCATCGCCGATGTCCGCATGCTTCTCGCTCTTGTCGTCGCCGGCTCGTGCGACATCCTTGGCATGCGCGATCTTGACCTTGTCGGCCAGCGTGTCGAACACCTGGTTCAGCACCTTGTCCATCTGGTCGATGTTGTGGCTTTCGAAGTAGTTGGTCGGATCCATCAGCAGGCCGAGGCCCGGATGGTCGACCTGCGCGAACATCCTCACCGTTTCCTCGACCGAGCCGACGACATTGTTGACGTAGGTTTCGAGCAGGAACATTGAGCCGTGGTCATAGGCTTCCTGCGCCAGTTCGGAGATCACCTTGCGGCACATCTCAAAACCCTCTTCGGACTTGTTCTTGGGATCGCTCATCCACTCGCTCTCGGTGTTGTAGGTACCGGTCTCCGAGATCACGTAAGGACTGCCGAGCTGGCGGGCGTTGCGGATGATTTCGTTCAGCCGATCGACATTCGCCTTGCGGTGCGCGAGGTCGGGATGAATGACATTGGTGTAGCCCGAGATGCAGCAGATCGGCAGGTCGTGGGCACGGAACGTGTCGCGAACCTTCTTGGCCTTATCCTTGGTGATCTGGCCGGCCGACAGGTCGATATCCTTGAAATGAAGGTCGAGCTGCACGGTGTTGAAACCGTGGCCACGGATCTTCTTCGCCGTCTCTTCGAGGCCGTACGGGAAATAGCCCGTGAAAATACCTGCCTGCATCATGGTGTGAATTCCTCCCTGTAAGCGATTCAGTTGTCTGGTGTTTCAGTTGCGGTGATCAGGTAGCGATTTCGGAAAGCTTGACCGTGCGGCCCTCGTCGATCGAGCGATAACCCGCCTCGACCAGCGCCATGGTCTTGACGTTGTCGGCGACCGACAGCGCCGGCGGTGTGCCGGTCTTCACCGCGTGCTGGAGCTGCTCCATCACCCCGATAAAGGCATGCGGGAACCACATCGTGTCCCAGCTCGGACTGACCCACTCGCCTCCGGTCGTCTCGGTCGAGGCATAGGTCAGCGTCGAGGCAGCGCCCGTCGGCCAGCCAATGGTGCCCTTCGCGACCCCCTTGCTGCCGTCGACGCGCCAGTTGATGTGCTGGTCGTCCTTGTAGCCATCCTGACGCGGACCGGACCAGACATCCTCCAGCGACACGGCAAGCACACCGGACGGGAAGCGCAGCGTCGACACGGTGATGCCGTCGGAATGGTCGAATGTCGTGCGCGGATCCTTGCGTGTCAGCGTGGTGATCTCGTCGGGATCGCCGAACAGAAAGCGCAGCACGTCGAGATGATGCACACTCATATTGGCGAGCGTCAGCCGGTCATAGTCCTCGAGGAAGCTCTGCCAGTGCGGGATGGCGTGCATGTCGATCTGCGCGAAGACGATGTCGCCCAGCGCGCCGCTGTCGATGATCTGCTTCAAGACGCGCATCGACTGGTCGTAGCGCATGTTCTGATTGACCGAGAGGATCTTGCCGGCTTTTGCCGCCTCGTCGCGCAGCTTGACCGCTTCCTCGACCGACAAGGCCAACGGCTTCTGCGCCAGGATCGCCTTGATGTGCTTCTGCTTCAGCGCGTGACGGATCAGCGCCGGCTGCAGGTCGGGCGGGAAAGCAAGGTCGATGATCTCGACATTTTCGTCCTCGATCAGTTTTTCCGGTGTGTCGTGGACGGTCGGAATGCCCCAGCGCGTCGCCACCTTCTCGGCGCTGGCCCTGGTGCGCGAGGCCATTGCCACCACCGGGAACCCAGCTTCCTTGTAGGCGGCGAGATGGCACTCGGCCATGATCATGCCTGCGCCGACGCAGCCGATCTTGTATTCCTTCGTGCGGACCTTCACGTCCGGCTCGAAGCCTTTGCTTCCCATCTCTTCCTCCCGAAATTCTTTCCTTGCGGCGGCCGTCATCGTGCCAACGCTCCGCCGCTCTGTTCGAAATAATGCACTCTGGCCGGCTCGCAGGATATCGCCACCATGGCATCCGGCCGGATGTCGGGCTGGCCGCGCAGCAATGCCTTCAGCCGCGCCTGCCCGGCAGCGAGCGTCACCACGGTATAGCCGCCAAGCGGCTCGACCTCGAACACTCGCGCCGGGCGGCCCGGGCCCCCATCCGCCCACGGTCTAACCTTGATGTCCTCCGGCCTCAGCCCGATCTCCACGGCGTCGGCGGGCGCTGTCTTGTCGTCGATGCGAATCGTGCCTTCAGCCGCTTCGACACCGCCCTCGCCGCGCGCCGATCTGAGGATGTTCATCATCGGCGAACCAAGCAGCCTTGCCACATAGGTGCTGGCCGGGCGGTCGTAGATCTCTGCCGGCGTACCGATCTGCCTGATCTTGCCGTCCTCCAGGATAGCAATGCGGTCAGCGACCGACATCGCCTCTTCCTGGTCATGCGTGACATAGATCAGCGTCTTGCCGAGTTCGCGCTGGATGCGCTTCAGTTCGACGCGCGTTTCCTCGCGCAGCCTGGCGTCGAGCGCCGAGATCGGATCGTCCATCAGATAGGCATTGGGATCGCGCACCAGAGCCCGCGCGATCGCCACGCGCTGCCGCTCCCCGCCCGAAAGCTGTCCCGGCGGCTTGTGCAGGATATGGCCGATATGCAGCTTCGCCGCGACGTCGGTGACCCGCCGCTTGATCTCGGCCTCGGCGACCCGGCGTTCGACCAGGGGAAAGCGGACATTTTCGAGCGCGCTCATATGCGGGGACAGCGCCAGGTTCTGGAACACCATCGCCACGTTGCGCTCGGCCGGCGACATCGCGTTGACCGGCCTGCCTCCGATCAGGATTTCGCCGGTGTCAGGTGTCTCCAGCCCGAGCACCAGGCGCAGGATGGTCGACTTGCCCGACAGCGGCGGACCGAAGAAGCAGAAGAACTCATTGTCGTTAACGGTGAACGAGGCGTCATCGACGGCGAGTGTATTGCCGTAGCGTTTGGTCACATTACGGAAGACGATATCGGCCATGGCTCAGGTCGCTCCACGGATCAGTGACAGGTAGCGAACGCCGGCGCCGCCCCTCATCCGCCTGCCGGTGTCCAGCCGATAGATGGGTAACAGTTTGAACCGGATAGATAGGTAACAGTTTTCCCCCTTATGATGGGTT